>CAYQKL010000017.1:30599-45462 GCA_964418185.1 uncultured bacterium | reverse complement strand
AGAATTCTTAAAAAAGGCAATTCTTTATTTTGTTTCGCTTTGATTTGTTGGTTTTGTCTTTGAATTAAGAGATTTAGCAATGACTATTTTGTTTCTACCTGTCTCTTTTGCAGAATAAAGGGCACGGTCTGCCTGTTCTATTAAATCAATGCGATTTTTTGCATCTTTTGGATAGTGGGAAATACCAACGCTTATTGTGAATTTTATCTTAAGTTGATTAAACACCACTTCCGTCTTATTGATATGGTCTTTTAGGCGGACTGCAATTTCAGCACCTTTTTTCAAGTTACTGCCAGGAAGGATTACAGCAAATTCTTCTCCACCATATCGTCCGGCAATGCCAGTCTGGGCGATCAATCTGCCGATGAATTTTAGTACTTCGTCACCAGCCTGATGCCCGTAAGTATCATTTATTTTTTTGAAGTAATCAATATCAAATAACAAAAGCACTAATTCGCGCTGTTTTTTGAGTTCTTGCTCCAAAACTTCCTGAAAATGACGGTGGTTAAAAAGACCGGTCAGACCATCCCTGATGGATAGTTCTTTCACCCTTTCATAGAGAATTGCCCTCTGCCAGGCAAGGGTCAGTTGAGAAGAGAGAATATTCAGGGCTTCAACATCTTCCTCAGCAAAGCGCTTAGGCCGATGATCCTCGAGCCAGATAACTCCTAAGACTTCGTTGTCGCCTTTTACCGGGACGCCGAGAAAAGAACCGCGATTTTTTTTCTCACCTTTTTTGAAAACGACCAAATTGCCATCACTCAAGTCTTCTTTCATAATGTAGTTTCGGTGTCTTACCACGAGCCCAACAAGTCCGTCATCTAATGTGAATTTGGTGTTTTCTTTCAAATATGAGGATTCCAGTATAGTCCCCTGGTTGTTCAATTCATCAACTGATGCGATTGACAGGTCATCACAATTCAATACGGAGCGAAACGATTTCACTGTATCACTCACAATTGTTTTCAATTCAAGTCCTCTTTGTAGTCGTCGTGCAAGTTCAGCGATAGAAGATAGATACTTGGATTCATATCTTTCTTTTTCATATAATCTGAGCATGGCGATTAAGAATCCAGCGCCCTTTGTTGCTTCATCAAAATTTGCTTTATCGTCTTCTGTAAAAAGTTCTTCTTTACGATCAATAATGAAAATTCCTTCAACCCGATCAAGGATTATGATCGGTGCAATAATAACTGAACTTATTCTGATATCACCGCGATAGAAGCCGAGTTCATCAGAACTCTGAACAAATTCTTTTATCAATATTGATTTCTTTTCTGATATTACCTGTCGGTATAAGCCATGTTCCACGTTCAAGACGACATCAGATTTAAATAATTCAGACCTTGAAAAACCCTGTACAAGCACGAGTTTTTCTTCATTATATGAAAAGATGGCAGTTGAATGGACATTGAATACATTATGGACGAACTTTATATAGTAAAGCAGTGGTCTTTCAATACCCGGATGCCGGTCGATATCTTTTATGGAGGTAATGAGATTTCTGGTATCAAAGTCTGCTGGCCCAAAGAAGTAATCTCGTGCTTCATAGCGGGCCAAAGATTTTTTTAATTTGTCTTCACGCTGAGATATTTTTTCAACGATGATTCCGGTAATGATAATTGCAATCACAAAACACAAAAGTGGTATTATGCTGAATTTATGTTTAAAGATACTTGCAGTTAATTCAATGAATAAAAGCACACCAGTGCAAATCCAGTAATCCCTCTGGCTGCTTCTGAATCCAAGGATAGGTATGGTTGGAAAATAAAAGATAAAGAAAGGTGATTTCAATCCACCAGAGAGTTGTACCAGAAGATTGAGAATCACTCCGGCAATGATTGTATGATAGACCAGGATTTTCCTTCGTAACGCATAAAATATATAGTATAGAACAACAATTGCAAATATCAAATAACCAAATTTCATATTGATATTACTCTGAAAGATACCGCGTGCAGAAATTATTGCGTAAATGAAGGTAATTAAATAGAAAAATTTCATTCTGCTTTAATTTGTGATCCAGGGTTTACAGAACAGGGGTTCAAGATTTAGCTGCAGTTTTCTTGAGAACGGATTGTGATAGATTGGCGATGAATTTGTCGTGGGAATCGGCAAATTCCTCAAGAACATTTTTGATACCAGGATGAGATAATTTTAGAAGAGTTGATAGGGCAAGTTGTTTTAATCCCTGGGCAGTCTGGTCATCTCTCAATTCAAGG
Source organism: uncultured bacterium (assembly GCA_964418185.1). Taxonomy (GTDB): domain Bacteria; phylum Hydrothermota; class Tepidihabitantia; order SM23-42; family JAOAFX01; genus JAOAFX01. Next base: position 43,240 of record CAYQKL010000017.1, on the reverse strand, counting down.
TTCTTAAGATATCCAACGACGATTTCAAATGTTTCTTTTATTCTTTTTTCACCGATGATTCTCAGCAACTCAGCGTGAAAGGCATCGCCTTTTTCTTTTAGTCCTGGTAGTAATTCATTAATTTCTTCATTGGAAAGCGTATTTTTTAAACCACGCAATGCCTCAGCCCGAACCTCAATTGCTGAATCCCTGAGCAGTGATTTTAATCCCTGTTCATAATTCAATTTAATAAAGGTTTTTACCAGTTCGATCTTTACCCGGTCATCGGGATCATTAATTAGGGTTTCTATCTGAGGACAGATTTCAGAACTGCCAATTTCACCGATAATTAAAAGGATATTCCTCCGTAAATACCATTCTGGTGCATCAATATTTTTTAGCAAGATTTCCAGTGATTCCTTGCCTATATTCTTTATGATATCAAGGATCTTCATACGGAGACTGTAGTCTTCCGCATCTTTTAAGGTCAAGAGCAGTTCTGATACTGCTTCTTTCCCGAGTTTTATGATTGCTGCCCTTACTTCAGGATATAATCCAGTTTCCCAAAGGAATGAAATAAGGGCGGGAAGCACAGCGATGCTTTTTGTCTCGCCCATTAAGTTAATAATTGCTTTTTTAAAGGCTAAAGAAATCCCTGGGCGACCAAGGATCTTATTGAACGGATCAACGATTTTATCGCAAATCTTTACCTGATTTTGTGAACGGGCAACACTATACAGATTATAAATTTGTTCCAGTGAGTTACTCACGACCTCAGAAACTGGTTCCTGCTCTAATGCAATGGATAACCGCTGGGCAATTTCTGTGGCAATTTCAATGTGGTTTTGCTGAATAAAGCGGCCAGCGAGCGTAGCAAGTGATTTAATACCTTCTTCTCTCACTTTAACATTCTGGGAATCAAGCATATTGTAGTAGGGCCTTATTGTACTATAAAGGTCATCACGAGAAAATACCGAAGAAAATCTTTCACTTAACAGGAGCCCCATCTGGGCAAGATATTCGTAGATATTAGGAATTTTGTCTTTCAGTATCGGAAGGAGTTTAGAGAATTTATCTTCATTGATCGCACCAAGAATTTGCTTCACCTGTTCGGATTGTCCAGACCTTGCTACAATTAATTCTAACAGTTTATCATCGCTCAGACTCGACAATATTTTTAATACAAAGGGCTTTAATTCAACATCCCGCAATAATTCAATTCTGTGATCAGATGGTAGATTTTCCAATATTCGAGCAACGGCATCACTGGCGTTTGCCTGATTACTGATTGGTATCTGGTCACCTATGGTAATTATTCTATCAAACTGAGGTTTCATTTCAGTGGCAGAGATTGTTTTCTCAATGAGTTGTTTAAAACTATTGATTGCCTCGGTCATATCGGTTGTTTCAGTTGTTTTTTCTGTGGATGGCCTTTCCTGGGCAACCTGTACTGTGGCGCCAGTCTGGATTCCGAATTTTACAGCGTTGATCTTAATCTTTTCTGTTCCTTTTGACTGCAACATAGTCGCAGCATCACCGTACTCTTTTATCTTCAATTTGGCGCTACTCATTACCTCATAGAGATTTTTTACATCTTCGTTGGATACGCCTGAATAAAAAGTAAGGCTTTCAATATCGTTCTTTCTAAGCGCTTCAATGAAGGACATAACTGCCAGGTTCTTTGAGACATCAATTCTTGTATCCTGAAAGATAATTGTCTTTTCCAGAAAATAGAATGAAAATTCAGGATAATCAGCGTAGATTTTTGTAAGCTGGACGATTGTGCTTGAGACTACCTTTTCCATTACAGGATGCCCTGGAGGATAAGACTTGGCTGATTTAAACCCAACTGATAATTCTTTCAAAAAATCAAAGATGACATTCTGTTGCACACAATATTTTATAAATTTTTCTTAATATGTCAACAGTCCGTTCTATCATATTTCCTTTACGGTTTCTTATTGACAAATACATAAAAATCCCTATAATTATGGAGTGCTTAATCTAATATTTCTTATTTTCAGCCAGTATCAGCCTCAGACTCTGGCTGTGCCACCATTTGAACATACTTTTGGATTCTACCGGGCTTCTAAATACTATTTGAGGTTGTTCATAGGACCAAATTTTGATTACAATGACCCACAGGGCATTGCAGCCGTGAAACTAAAAGAACTTGATGATCCGAAGACAAAAAAAGACGACGATGAACTTACGGTATTTGCAGTTAATTCCGGCACCGGACAGGTTGTTTATAATATCGGGCTATCTGAAGTAAAATTATACGGCAATTCAAAAATGTTTTCTCAACCAAAAGGTATTGTGGCAAATGAGGATGGGTTGATTTGCCTTGCTGATTATGGCAATAAACGCATTGTGAAACTGCAATATATGAAGGGAAAATTAGAATTCGTTGGCGAAATAAAATTACCAGGCAGACCGTTTGATGTCGGTTTTGATTCCGGCGGTAATCTATATGTTACAGACTATGATAATTCAAAGGTATATGTCTATTCTCCACAGGATTCGCTCTTGAGGTCTTTTGGTAGAGAAGGAAAGGCTTATGGTGAAATGCTTCAACCAATGGGAATTGAAGTTATTGATGCAAATGCTCCAAATAATTACTATCACGACGATTTTGTTATTATTACGGATAATGAAGGAAAAAGGGTTTCAAAATATACAACCTCAGGAAGATTTTTGAATTCAGTTTACAGTTTTGAGATTGGACTTGCTGAGGCAAATTTTCTCTATTGCGCAATCGATTACTTTGGTAATAGCTATATCACTGACGAAAAAAATGATCAGATACATAAATTTGATAGAAATCTTTCCTACATAATTTCTGAAGGTAGGACTGGAGTCAGTCAGGGTGAATTCAGTTCACCACGCGGGATTACCATTGGCAGACGCTATGGTCAGGTTTTTATTACGGAAAAAGAGGGCGGACAATATCTCTGGATTGCAATTGATGGAATTTTCGTAGGTTGTTTTCCACCTGCATTTTCTTCCCGTCAACCTGGTACAACCCTTGCCCTCTATGTCACAGATGAGGCACGGATTGATATTGATATTTATGATCAGACCGGGAAAAAGGTAACAACCTTAATAGACGGTTTAAAAAGGCCACCTGGTGAGGTTTTAATTGTCTGGGATGGGCTTGACAAAAATGGCAATCTTGTGCCACCTGGTGAATATGAATTCAGGGTTACCATAAGGGCACGCCATGGACATGGCACAAGGGTCAAAAAATATTTAAGAGGAGTAGTAAAATGTGTAGTATCATAAAATTTGGAAAGATTGCTCAGAAAATCGTTGGTGTCATTACATTTTTTATAGCAATTGGTCATACCACAAAATATGCAGGGGAATTTCAGGAGTTAATTGTTGGTGGTAGAATCTGCGGGATGGGTGGAGCCGGTGTTGCCCAGGGAATAGATCCAACGGCAATTATCTTAAATCCCGCGAGTGCGCCTTTTATTGACCGTTCCCTGCACTTGATGCATGCGGAAAATTTCTCCGGTCTTGTAAAGAATGAATTTGGTGCTCTGGTTGTTCCCAAGGAGAGAAGTGCCTATGGTCTGGGTTTTCAGATCGTTTCTGCGGGCGACATAAAACTGACTACCCTTCCTGATACAACCCAGAACCCGGGGAATGAAAATAGACCAATTCCTTTTGACACGGTTTCAACGCGCGATATGATTCTTTATCTTAATGCAGCGCAAAGCAAAGGCATTTTTGCTTATGGCACCAATTTGAAGATATACTATCGTGATCTTGCGATAATAAGCGGCATTGGTGGCGGTATAGATGTTGGATTTAGGTTGAACATAGAAAGTTTGAATGCTGGTCTTGCGGTCCGGGACATTATTCTTTCGCCGGTTTACTGGAACAACGATTCAAAAGAGTATGTTTCGCCAAAAGTCGTTTTTGGACTGGCACCGAGTATTCCCTTAAAGAAGATCAATTCTATATTGACTATAGAATCTGATATTGTGAAAGATTTTTGTTTTGCTGAAATAAGATTAAATACAGGTGTTGAATTGGCCTACCAAAATATGATTTTTGGTCGTCTGGGTAAGAGCGGAGGAAGGTTCACTGCAGGCGTAGGTTTAAGGTATAAAAAATTGGTCTTTGACTATGGTATGATTACCCAGTCCGACCTCGGTATTTCTAACAAATTTTCTGCCGGACTCAATTTTTAATCCTACATAATGCTCAAGGCTGAAGTCTTCCGTAAACTTATGAATCTATGGGCAATATTTATCCCTATACTCTATTATCTTATGCCCCAAGCCTCAGCCAGAACACTATTACTTTTGGTTGCAGCCGTGATTGTAACAATAGATTTTATCCGCCTTCATGTTAATGGTGTGAAAGAGGGATTCATCCTCTTCTTTGGTTCATTCTTGAGAAGGCGTGAGCTAACTAATTTAAGCGGTGCGACATTTTTACTACTTGGTTGCTTGATTACCGCATTTCTATTCTCCCGCCCGGTTGTGATATCTACCTGTTCCTTCATTATTGTTGGGGATACATTTGCTGCAATGTTGGGGCAGAATATAAAGAGCCCAAGGATATTCAAGAAGACTTTGCTTGGTAGCCTTGCCTATCTGGGTTCAAATATTATTGTTGCCGTAGTACTCCATTATTTACTCAGTGTCCCTTTCTGGATCCTTTTTTCTGGCGCCTTGCTTTCCACAATATTTGAAGCATTGCCCCTACCTTGGGATGATAATTTTTCAGTTCCGATACTCACAGGAATCGGAATGAGTTTGATTATGTAAATCAGCAATTTCTAAGTAATAATTCTTATCAAAATAAAGGCTATAATGGCTGCCCCGGCAATAACAGCACCAATCCATCCAATCAGGCAAAGGGATGTTACAATGACCCCTGCGATGAAAACGCCGAGGCTTATGAAGAGTATGGAGCGTTTGAAATCAAGTGCCATAAGATAGGCAAGCAGGGCACCGGTCCAGGCACCCGTTCCAGGCAGAGGGATAGCAACGAATATTAAGAGACCTAATTCTTCATATTTCTCAATCATCGAGCTTTTTCTCCTGGTTCGGCTGAACAGGTAATTAAAAAATTTCTCTAATATTGGTACCTTGCAGAGCAGGTCAGTGACAGGTTTCAAAAAGAGTAGAATAAATGGAACAGGTAATATATTGCCAACGAGAGAGATGATAAACGCCTTATACCACGGAATGTGAAATAGATTGATGGCAAGGGGTAGTGCTCCACGCAATTCTACAACCGGAATCATTGAAGTCAAAAAGACTGCCCACTCAGGCGTAAAGCCATAGTTGACAAGTGTTTGTGGTGTCATATCAATCCATTCTTTTTTCTGATTATCCAGTCAAACACGACCAGGCAAAAGATGATGATGTAGAAAACAGGTTGGTCAAGAAAAATAGTTTTTGTTTCATAGTAATCGGTCATTTGCGGAGGTTGGAAATGTATTAACTCGCTTAGTTCATAATATCCTCCACCGGTCTTCTGGCTGATTTTTTTGAGCAAGTGTGTGTTGACAATTTCTTCAGGTTCTGATTTGATGTCAATCATATTCAATTTTAGCGAATTGCTCTTTAGGGTATCGTTCTGAAGTATTCCACGAGCAAAAACCGAGAATTCGCCTGCAGTATCAGCCCGGAATGTCACTTCATAAATGCCTGGTCGGGTTTCAAAAAAAGGAATCTTCTTCTCTCTAAATTCAAGGTAGAAATCACCACCTGAACCCGGGTTCAAATTACGGTCGTAACTCTTCAGATGAAATGAAGCCAACTCGCCAGTATGATATTGCTGCTTGAGTGCGGTCAGGATTAATCGTTGATTCCTTCCATAAGGTGAAAGAAATCTCATTATCTCCTCAAGTAATGGTTTGAGAATTTCCCTGTGGTTCAGGTTCAACTGGGTAAAATGCCATACACCAAGATCGGGGATGTTGATTTGAAAAACTGCGCTGCCGTTTATTTGCCGATACCCTAATAACGGTATGTCTCCAGCCTTGGCTAATAGTGTTGTTTGAGAATTGATGCCAACAATACGATTTATCTTTGAGATGGGCGCATAATTTTCAAGTGGAGAAAAGACCGAAAACGGTGATAAGACCTTAATTGGTAATTCTTGTTCAAGTTGAGTACCGGTTGTTTGAAAGGGCAGGATTTCATTTAGAACTTTACTTGTTCCTCTGATTGATCCGGTGATTAGAATGCCTTTATCCTTGTTCAAAAATTCTCTCAGTCCCTGAGGAAGGTTCTGGACATTAAAGTTATCAAAAATTATTATATCAAAATGAGCAAGATTTATAGTTCCTTCGTTGATTAGTCTTCCAGCATTTATGAATTTCCCATCGGATATACGGATTGCATCAGAAAACTCAAGGTTTTTGTTATCTTTAAGACATTCTTTTATGAAGTGAGTATTAAAAGAAGGATGGTCAGTATAATAAAGTACAGATATTTTGCGATCAAAAGTGCTAATGAAAAATACCTTTTCGTTGTTTTCGTAGTTGGTCTCTTCAACTTGGGGCAAAAGTGATATTTTGTATCTTTCTTCACCTTCTTTACGGGCGACGAATCTGAATTCAATGGACCGACGGGTTAATTCTCTGGTCGGCTGAAAATCCTTTTCAACATTGATACTATTTGATTTCAAAGAAATTCTACTGGTCCTTTTAGTCATTCCGCTTGTTTCTACAATTACTTCTACTGATACAGTGTCATTTCGAAATGCGTATTCGGGATAAAGAACATCGACAATCGCCTGGTCTTTTATCTCTTTGTTACCAACGCTGAAGCAGTATACTGGAGTTTTAAACTCCTGAAGTACATCAATTGGTGAGGGTCCAGAATTGTGATTACCATCTGAGATGAGAATAATCGCTGAGGGAAAGAGATTAGACGTAGTGGTCAGGGCGGCAGTAATATTAGTAAATCTGCCTTTCGGGTCATTTTTGTCAACGCAGATTGTATCACTGAAGAATAGTGTTTGGTATCTAAAATTGAGATTGCTGATAATTCCTTCGACCTTATGAAGATAGTTTCTTACGCTGGGTGAACAGTCCACAAGCAAGATAGGTAATGACGGCGTGATTCTTGTTTTAATTTTCAGAGAAAAATTTGTGACTGACAGATAGAGTAGAATAATTGCAATGACTCTCAATAATAATTGATAAATTCTTTTATGGTACAAAATAGTGGTTAGCAATAGGGCACAGATACTAATCAATAATGGAATCAAGATTTACCACTCCAGGGAATAGATTTATTATGTTATCTACCTCTGATACTGAAATAGAATCCTGACCGCAAAAATTCTGGCTGAAGACACGAACAAAATATCTAAGACTATCACGAACTTCAAACAAAAATTCACCCCTTACAAGTGGACTTATCCCAATTGTCTGAAAACGCTCAAGCAGGGCAACACCCTCGGGAACGACGGTGTCATTCAACAAGGCTCTACCCTTGATGAATAGTGGATTATATGCGGTATCAGGCGTGATCGTGGTAATAAAAGTTGGAGCCTGATTGCCGCTCAAATCCTTTATTTTTTCCAAATACAGATAATAAGTTGTGTCATAACTAAATGAATCAGATTCGTTACTTGGAACGATGTAAACATCTTTCATATTTTGCCATTTTAGTAATACTGATTTTTTTGGGAAGACATAGTATTTGAAGGAAACTGTATCTACGGGTTCGGAAAATCTAAGATAAAAATATTTCAAACGCGACCCCTTTGAATATTTTGTAAGCCAGGGTACTATAGTATCTGGTTTTGTTGAACCAAAAAACCTGCTTTTGAAAAAACCAGTTCTACCCGATCTATCATAAGCCTTGCCCTGGATATAATAGTTAAGTTCTTTCATTTTTTCCGTGGTCAGGAAAATCTGGTTTGAAGTGTTACCCAAATTGGCGGTAAGAACCTTCAAGGTTTCGCCATTAGCATAGATGACAAAGTCCTCTGATTTGATATTCAGGGTGTCAAGATCTTCAGAAAAATCAAGGATTATTTGATGTTCATTTGCTGGTGTTACCTTTTTTATCTTTGGATCAATCCGGTCTATATGTAATGGTAGACCCTTGTGAGCGCAATACATAAATGTCAGAGGAATAAGGTATATCAAATACCTGAGAGATTTTAGCATAGACAATTCTACCTCCTTTTGACAGAAAGTCAATTAAGTTGTAAGATTTTTTTGAGTATCCTTTGCTTTTCTACAGGTGCATATTTCAGTATAATACGGGAGAGGGCACAATAAATGTTGTAGAGGTCAGGATTCCGTTTTAGGATTTTCAGATGTTTTCCTATTGTTGTTATGTCTCCTCTAATCAGGGGACCACTCAATGTATTTTCTATTCCGTATTGCCTTATATTGCTAAGGGTTTCAATCAACATCGGTAGTACAATTTCTCCTGTCTGTTTCTCTGTCCACTTCAGTTCTTTTGTTATAGACCCAATTGCTTCATTGAGTGCGACAAGAAGATTGCTTGAAAAAACACCAAGCAAATGGTAGCTTGATTTCTGTTCTTTACTGATCTTGTGAATGATAAAATTTTTCTTTGAGAAGATTCTCCGAATAACCCGGTAACTTTGTTCATCCCCCTGGAAAAAGAGCCTATACCTTTTCTTCTGGGAATGAATTGTAATCCTGGGAAAGGTTGCAAAAGGGTGAAGCGCGGCACGATAAACATTCTTTCTGCCGGGAAAGATTTCTGCGGGCAAGAGTCCACTGAAATGTATTAGGTATTTTTCGTCGGCAATATATTTCTTCACCTTTTTGAAGGCGTCTGTTATTTCATCATCAGGCGTAGCAAATAGAAGAATATTGCATTTCTTTATCAATTCTTGAAAGTCTGGATTTTTTGCTATTTTCAAGATTCGGATTGCCCGATACTGCGCCCTTCTATCTATGTCATACACACCAAAAAGATAGTTATTTTTTTTCAAAAAATAGCCGATCGTCAAACCAACCCTTCCACAACCAATGAGTCCGATTTTAATGTTGATTTTCATTTTATATTCTTAACGCATAATTCAAGGTCAGTGTAGAGGGCGACTGAATCCGTCTTCAATGAAGCGTCAATCTTGTTTACCAGGTCTTTCAATATCCTGCTTGGGCCAATCTCAAGGAAAAATTCGTATCCCGATGATCTCAGACTTTCAATTGCCCGAACCCAATCAACCCTTGCAAGCATCTGTTTTTTTAAGGATACTTTTATTTCATCTGCATTATTCAAAATTCTTTGTTCAACAACTGAATAAAACTGGTGTTCAGGATTCTTGAATTCAATACTGTTAAGGAATTCATCAAATTCTCTGGAGGCATCCTGGAGATATGGACTATGCCAGGCACCACCAACATCAAGGGGTATTCCTTTGGCGCGATTTTGTGCGGCGAACTGGGCAACCATTCTAATACTCTGTTTTGAACCTGATATCACAATTTGATTTGGTGCATTAATATTTGCGATAACAACTGGTTCCTTTATTTCTTCGCTTATGCGTTGACATTCTTGTTCAAGGATTTTTAAATCAAGATTAATAATTGCCATCATCGTTCCCTGCTTGCCGCCTTTCTCCATTACCTCACCACGTTTTTTTATCATCAGAATGCCCTCTTTGAAATTTGTGATATTGCAATAGACGATTGCTGTTGCCTCACCAAGGCTATGTCCCAGAGAGACATCACCGGTTATGCCCATATCTTTCAGAATTCGGGCATAGGCAAGTGATATCAAACTTATTGCAGGTTGGGCAATACTTGTCATACTACTGGTCTGCGTAGCCTTTTCGCCCCAAAGATATTCTTTGATATCATAGTTTAGGGCATCACATCCCTGGTCAATAGTCTCTTTTGCCAGTTGGTATTTATTATACAATTCACGGCCGATCCCGGGTTTAAAAGCACCCTGTCCATCAAATAATAAGGCAATTTTTTTCATAAAAATGCTCCTTTCTTATAAAGTGGCGATTGCCAGACCAACTGCCATACCCTTTGTGTGACTGATACTAACGAATATTTTGGTTATCCTCAGGTTTTCACATATTTCTTTTGCCCGACCGGAAAGCACAACATATGGTGCGCCACTCTTTTCATTGAGCACGGCTATATCTCTATAGCCAATACCCTGTCGCCAGCCAATCTTCATCGCCTTTAAGACGGCTTCTTTTGCCGCAAATCTTCCGGCAAGTTCTTCATAACGAAAAACACCGCGATTAGAAAACTTAATTTCCTCAGGACAAAAAATTCTATTGATAAATGTTTTATGTCTATCAATCGCAGATTTTATTCGTGGTACTTCAATCATATCAATACCAATGCCAAAAATTTCCATTTATTTCTTTATACCAATGCCGGTAACCGATGGGCATTTAACCCTGATTCTCCGGTATTTTTTCCCAATTGCTGGTTCCTTAACATAATAACCACCGATTTCAATTCGATATTCACCCACTGTGCCAACCAGCACGCCTCGCTCGTCTTCATACCATTCTACTGATCGCTTTTTTGAATTTATTGCACAGATGATATTTAATTCGCCGGGAACTGTTGTTAAAAGGTCTTCGGCAGATGGAATGATCTTTGCCCGGGCATTGCCAAATACTGTATGGGAATGAAAGTCACCGATATACTCTAATCCTTCGGAAAGTAATCTCAGGATTTCATTGACCCGCTCCACTCTTTTCATATCAAGTGTGACATGGGCAAAACCGCTGTCTGCAGTCTGATAAGGGATCGCATATTCTACAACGAATTTGTTCTCACCTTTTACACCAATCAGATAACCAATGGTTTCTTTCTTAAAGGTTTCAATTGATGACGATACGATTGAAAGGAATGCGGGAAGGCTGAGATAGGTTTCAATCACTGGTTCGCGTTTCATATTTTCCAATCATTCTTGAAATTCTGCTCAGACAAATTTCTCTACCAAGCAATTCCATAGTCTCAAAGAGTCCTGGACCTGCCTCGGTGCCGGTTATATATACCCGAAGTGGATGTATCAAATCCTTTGGTTTAATCTGGTTCTCAATAGAGAACTTTCTTAGAATATCTTCTATGTCTTTTGCCTCAAAGTCTTTAAGGTTTTCCAGTATATACTTGAATCTTTTCATAATTGAAATAGTGGTTTCATTTAAATATTTATCCAGTGCCTTTTGTTCATATTCAAAATCTTCTAAAAAAAAATATTTTGCCCTGGCGATATCCTTTAATACCTTCAATCTTGGACGCATTAGAAGGCATACACGGTTAACCCAGTCTTTGTGGTTATTGTATCTGTCCGTGCTTATCAGTCCTGCATTAAGAACGAATGGGATCACAAGCTCAAGAAACCGGGTTTCGTCAATCCGGTTGATGATATAGTGGTTATTCATCCATTCCAATCTCGCCTCATCGTATACCGCATTCGCAGGATTTATTCTTTCCAGGGAAAACAGTTCAATTATTCTTTCGCGGCTCATAACTTCCTCATCACTACCAGGAGACCAACCCAGAAGAGCAAGGAAATTTACCAGTGCATCAGAAATGTAGCCTTGGTCTTTATAATCAAGCACAGAACGAGCACCAAGCCTTTTTGAGAGTTTCTTTTTGTCGGTACCCAGGATCACTGGTAAATGCGCAAAAGCAGGAACGGGAAAACTCAACGACTCATAGAGTAATATCTGTTTTGGTGTGTTGGCGATATGCTCTACTCCCCTTATTACATAATTTATTTTCATTAGATGATCGTCAATGACACACGCAAAGTTGTAAGTAGGCATACCATCAGATTTTAGTATTACAAAATCTTCAATATCTGAAGTATTCTTTTCAACAGTTCCGTGAATCAAATCGGTAAATGATATTGTCTTACCTTGTGGCACCAAAAACCTCAATGCTGGAGTAATTCCTGATTTTCTTCGTTTTTCAATTTCTTCACTGGAAAATTTGTTGCGACAGCGGTGTTGCCAGTTCAGTTTTTTGCTAAAGTATTCATTACGTTCTCTTTCGATCTCTTCCTGAGTACAGTAGCACCAGTATGCCTTATCAGTATCAATTAACGGTTGAGCATATTGACTATAGATTGCCTTACGTTCAGACTGAAAATACGGTCCATAATCACCACCTTTATTAGGACCTTCATCCCAATCCAGACCGAGCCAGTTTAAGGCATCAAGAATAACCGCGGTCATTTCCCGCGATGACCTTGTAACATCTGTATCTTCAATCCTAAGAATAAATTTACCATTGTTATGCCGCGCAAAAAGCCAATTATAGAGCGCAGTACGGGCACTGCCAATATGAAAGAACCCGGTTGGACTTGGCGCAATTCTAACTCTAATCTCTTGATTCATAAAATTTCTTCACCATTTATGGCAATAAACAAGACAGATCTATTTACGACCTTTCTGCATGATTATACCCTGCAGGATAAAAGGTACTTTCATCATTAAATCCTGCAGGAACATTACCACATAACGGAGAGGGGGAGATTTGAACTTAATTCTTCCTCAGTTTTTGGAATAGATAAGAAAGAATTATGACGAATCTCCAAACCTCCAATGACTTTAGCAAAGGCCTACCCGCAATCATTGAACCTTAAAGAAAGACCAATATCTTACGGAGAGGGGGAGATTTGAACTTAATTCTTCCTCAGTTTTTGGAATAGATAAGA
>CAYQKL010000017.1:0-30499 GCA_964418185.1 uncultured bacterium | reverse complement strand
CCCGCAATCATTGAACCTTAAAGAAAGACCAATATCTTACGGAGAGGGGGAGATTCGAACTCCCGTCCCATCTTTCGACGAGAAACCGCTTAGCAAGCGGGTGCCTTCGACCACTCGGCCACCTCTCCACAACCCACAAACTAATCCAACTTCTCAACCCTAATCCACAACCCGCTTTTTTCCTATTTTCAAAGTCTACTCTACTAAAAATTGTCATCTTCTGGTACTCAGTCTCTTATACTTCACTCTATATTCACGGAGGGCGAGGGATTCGAACCCCCAAGGGATTGCTCCCGGCGGATTTCAAGTCCGCTGCCTTACCGATTAGGACTAGCCCTCCAGCAAAGAATATTATATTCAATTTATTTAAATTGTCAATGAAACTGGACATTTTTTCTGGCAAAGAATTGGCTTTACTTATGGTTTCGAAGTCAACTGCATTTTTGGATTTACAAATCCTGGATTTTATATATAATTATCAATGACAGAATCTTCAAGTGCTATGGTAATTATCTTAAATAGGAGTGCGAGGGTCTGAAATGCCAGTATTTTTCTTTTCAGATATTGAAGGTTCAACAAAGAAATGGGAACAATACAAAGAAGAAATGTCAAATGCCTTGATTGTTCACGACAACATTCTTCATCGTAATATTGAAAAATTTGGCGGCGAGATAGTCAAACACACAGGTGATGGTATCTTTGCAGTTTTTGAGAAAGGTGATCCTATTGAGTGCGCAATCAATATTCAAAAGGAAATTGCAGATACTGACTGGGGAGTAATTGGTGAATTAAGAGTCAGGATAGCCCTCCATTCTGGTTATGCAGAAAAAAGGCAGAATGACTATTTTGGTCCAGTCATAAATAGAACTGCCAGAATCCTTGCGGTTGCTTGGGGTGGTCAGATTCTTATAACACCAGAGGTTTTGAATATCCATAAATTGCCACAAAATGCAACAATAAAAGACCTCGGCAGGCACATGCTCAAGGATTTGGGCGAGCCACAGTTGATTTATTGTTTGTTAAGCCCCGACCTCAAAATTCAGGAATTTCCACCTCTGCGTTCACTTTCTGCCCAGCCCAACAATTTGCCGGTTCAGACAACTCCGTTTTTGGGACGGGAAAAAGAATTATCCGAAATTGAACGTTTGCTCCAGATACCGGAGTGTCGTCTTCTGACATTAATTGGCCCAGGTGGAATTGGTAAGAGCAGACTTGCCTTGCAGGCAGCAGCTGATATGATTGAGTATTTTCCGCAGGGGACTTTTTTGGTCCCTCTTGCACCACTGAGTTCTGCTCAATTTCTTATATCAGCAATTGCTGATCAGATAAGATTTTCTTTATACAGCAGACAGGATGCAAAAACACAACTTTTAGGATATCTCGCTGAAAAACAGATGCTATTAATTCTTGATAACTTTGAGCATATCATTGAAGGTGCAGGTATTATCTCTGAGATTCTCAGATGTGCGCCAAAAGTGAAGATAATTGTGACATCGCGGGAAATGCTAAATTTGCAAGGTGAATATTTATACCAGATTAAAGGTCTGGAATATCCCACGGGTGAAAAAGTTGATATCGGAAAATTTGGCGCGGTGCAGTTGTTCCTGCATAATGCGCGACGAGTAAAGGTTGATTTTATACCAGCGGAAGAAGAGATTGGTTATATTGTTCGTATCTGTCAGATTGTTGGTGGTATTCCTCTGGGTATTGAACTTGCAAGTTCCTGGTTACGGATTTTTTCACTGACCGAAATCACAAAAGAGATAGAGAAGAATCTTGATTTTCTTTCAAGCAAAATGCGCGACCTGCCAGAGCGTCACCAGAGTCTGAGAGCGGTCTTTGAATATAGCTGGAAGTTGCTCAGTTCAGAGGAGAAAAATTTGTTAGCTCGTTTGTCCGTATTTCCAAGAAGATTTTCGAGGAATGCAGCGGAAAATATTGCGGGTGCAACCTTACCTCTGTTGTCTTCACTGATTGACAAATCCTTACTTTTACGGGATTCTTCAGGAGATTATGAAATGATCGGTGTGCTACATCAATATGCAGAAGAAAAATTGCAAGAAATACCTGAACAAAGAGACCGAACCTTAAATCTTTTTTGTGAATACTATGTGGATTTTGTTGATAGAATTAAAGAAAATATACAGAGTGGTACGAATTTTGAAATAATTTCTGAAGTGAAAAAAGAGATTGATAACATCCGCAAAGCGTGGCTGGCAATAATTAAAGAGGGTGACGAAAAACTTATTGAAAAGGCATTGTTAGGAATTTTTTATATCTATGATACTAATGGTTGGTTGAAAGAGGGCGTGGATAATCTACAGAGAATAATTGATAGATTATCAGGGGAAGGCAGAAAGAAGGGAGATACTGAATTGATGGGCAAAATCTATGCGCGACTGGCAACTTTTCTCTACCAACTTGGTTTTTATGATCGGGCGAGAGAATTATTAACTCGTAGCCTTGAGATTGCCCGCAAGAATGAGAACAAGGAAGAAATGGGGGTATGCATTAATACCCTGGGTAATATTGCGTTTATGATCTCCCAATATGATGAGGCAAGACGATTGTATAGTGCCTGGCTGGAAATTGCGCAAGCGCTAAATCACGAGAAGAATATTGCTGGTGCATATAATAATCTTGGCGTTATTTCATATCAACTTGGTGAATATGAACAGGCTAAAAAATTTTTTGAGGAAAGTAAAACTTTTGCAGAAAGAATAGGATATAAGAAAGGTGTTGCTTTTGCTAATAGTAATATTGCATTGGTATTTCACGAAACGGGTAATGATCAGGAAGCAAAGAAAATTTTTTTGGAAGCCTTAAGTTTTGATCGTCAAATCGGTGATAAGATTAGCATTGCGAATACATTAAATAATCTCGGGCTTGTGTATAAAGCGCTAAATGAGGTTGATGAAGCGAAGAAAGTCTTTGAGGAGAGTCTGCAAATCAGACAGGAAATTGGTGACCGTATGGGAATGACTATTTCCTTTAATAATTTGGGAGATGTGGCACTCATACAGGGGCAATATGAAATGGCAATAGAACTCTTCAATAAGTGGCAAAAGATTTCTCAAGAACTAAATGATAAGTACGGTGAAATGAAATCACATTTGGAACTGAGCCGGGCATATGGGGCGCTAAAAAACTATAAGAAAGCCGAAGAGGAATGTTTGAAGACAATGGATATGATAGTAGAATCTGGTTATTGGAACATAATAAATGAGGTTTTCTATTGTGTCGCCAAGATTTTGGTAGAAACCGGAGACAAAAGATTGGGACTGGAACTTATTTGTTTCATTATTGAAAACGAAACTAAAGAAAGAAAGTTGATAAACATGGTAAATGAATTATTCACAAACTTAAAAAAGGAAATGCCAAAATCAGAAATTCTAAAAGTGCAAAAAAAGGTTAAAACTGCCAAAGCAAGAAAATACATAGAGAAGATCCAGGAACTTTTTGGTAAACGGAACCATAAGAGGGTGACAAAAAAGAAAAAGAATTGAGCGTGATTTCTTGACACCAATATGATTTTGGTTATACTTTACAGTAATGCCTAAAAAAGAAAAAATAAAGAAAAAGTTTGAAGAAGCAAATTTCCTTGATATCCACTGGGAAAAATTTATTATTATCCTGCTTTTTATTATTCCGTTTGTCTACTTTGCCCAGTTCCTCTCACCGAATAAAATGATTGCAGGCTCTGATTATCTGCTTGATGGCTATCCATTTGAAAAATATGCGCTTGAACAGGGAGGTTTTCCACTCTGGTGTCCAATGGTCTTTGGTGGTTTTCCGGCGCTTGGTGCACCGGTTGGTGGACAATTGGCGCCCCTTGCTCAGTTGAGGTATCTTTTTCCGCCCCAGGTTGTGCATAGTTTAATCTTCATAATAATGTTTTTTATTGCGGGATTTGGTGTTTATCTTTATTTGAAAGAAATCGGCATTTCAAAATATTCGGCGGCAATTGGTGCATTTGTTTATCAATGGATTGGTAATCTTGCAACTACGCCTGAGGCAGGTCATACAGGCAGGGCAGCGAGCATTGCAGTCTTTGGCTTGATGTTATTCTTGCTGCATCATGCCCTGAAAACAAGAAGATTTAATTGTTTTGTTCTACTTGCAGTCAGTATTGCCTTTTCATTTTATCAGGGTCATTTTCAGATCACTTACTATGCACTGATCGTTTTGATTACCTATGTTATTCATTTTTTGATTACCCAAAGGAAGGATTTGACCAAAAAGGACTTTGCCAAGATATTTGGCTATGGATTAATTTCAATAGTTCTTATTTGTCTATTAATGGCAATGATCTGGTTGCCAGTCCTTGCGGGAATGAAGACAGTAGCCCGTGGCGTTGAAAGAGGGTATGAATATGCGGCTTCCTGGAACCTGCCGCCTGTAGAAATCTTTGATATTTTTGTGCCCAATTTTTCTGGGGGCATTGAAAATTACTGGAGTCACAATCCAATGAAGCTTCACACTGAGTTCTTTGGTGTCCTCATAATAGTTTTTGCTATCTTTGGTTTTATTTTTTGCTGGAAAAGAAGATATGTGAAATTTTTTACATTTACCGGTCTGATTGCTTTGTTTTATTCTTTCGGCGGTGCAACCTTTGTACATCGACTTTTTTATGAACTGATCCCGGGATTTAAGTTGATGCGAGCACCAGGACTCGCTTTTTATCTTGTCTCATTCAGTATGACTATAATTGGCGCCATAGGGTTTGATGAATTGGTTATTCAAAGAACCATCGATAAGAAGAAATTTCTTGTGACGAGTATTCTGATCTTTGTTTCGTTTCTAATTATTTTGTTTTTGTTCGCGCCCGCATTAGGTAGGGTAGAGGCAGGTCAGAAAATTGCCTATTTTCAAAGAAACCTTTCGGCTTATTTTAATGGGGCAATTGTAAGTCTGGTGCTTGTTACTTTGACGCTGATCTTTGTTTATCTACATATCAACCAGAAATTACGTACTTCAACGTTTACACTGATCTTATCAGGTATAGCACTTATGCACCAGTTACCCGTAGTGGCAAGGTATTTACCCGCTGGACCGGCACCAGAAGTCTATTACCAGACAGATGATATTGTGAAATTCCTCAAGAATGACCAGGGAATCTATCGGGTTTTCCCTTTCCAGTATGGTTTGCGTGGAGAGCATGACCGGGATTCCTACCTTTTCTTTCATAATATCCAGAGTGCGGGTGGGTATATTGCCAACCCAATCCAGAGGTATCAGGAATTTATTGGTGCTGGAATGAGTGTGATGTTCAATCCCCAGAATCTTATTCAGTATCCAAGATTTGTGGATATGTTAAATTTGAAATATATCATTGCACCAAATCTGCCCGATGATATCTCAAAATATGACCCGAATTCCCAGCGCGTCATACTTTTTATGAAAAATTATTTATCAAGATTCAGATTGGTGTACAATGGTTATCAGCATTCAGTTTATCAGAATGATAGTGTTCTGAGCCGTGCCTATATTGTGCCTGATTATATAGTGGTTCCTGATGAGCAGATTCTGTCGGTAATGAAATCTCCTTCTTTTGAACCCCGAGAAACCGTCATCCTAAAAGATACAGTTGATTTTCCCCATCCGACTAAGAAACTACAAATGTCGGAACCAGTGATCAAAAAATATTCTCCTGATCAGATAGTAATTGAAACTGAGTGTTCATACCCGGGCTTTCTTGTGTTCCTTGATAACTGGCATCCAGACTGGCGGGTATCGGTCAATGGTAAAAGGGAAATTTTGTTTTGTGCCAATTATACATTCAGATCGGTTCGCATCCCAGCCGGCAGGAATACGGTCATCTTTGAATTTCGGTCAACTCCCTTTTCTATTGGTTTAATAATTACCATCGTAACAATCTGTGCAATCTTAGGTTTTTATATTCCTTTAAGCCTCTGGCGTTTTGCAGTACGTTGTCGCATAAAGTCATTGGCAGGCAGAAATCCGTAATATTGACATTACCGTTAATCTAAATATAATCCCCTATGGCGAGATTTGATAGGATACTCTGTCCGTTTTGCTTATTCACTTCCAAATACATTGACCTCGTAATCAATCAAGAGGGTAATTATGTGTGCCCTGAATGTGGATCAACCTTTTTTTATGAAGAGATTATGCAGTTATATGGTTTTACTCAACTTCTTGACGACCGGAGACAAGAGGGCCGCGAGCCCTTTACATTGTAATTCTATTCTATTTTAACTCTGAAATCACCTTTTACAATCTCACCAATAATGATTGGTTTCAATGCTTTGAAATATTTTAAATTCTCAGGTTTTATAATGACTACCAAGCCAATACCCATATTGAAGACGCGATACATTTCTTCTTCCGGTACATTACCGATTTCGTGGATTAGTCTGAAAATGGCGGGAACTTTCCAGGCATTCCTCCGGATGATCGCTGAACGTCCATCGGGCAGTATTCGCTGGATGTTATCATAGAAGCCACCACCGGTTATATGGGCAAGACCATTGACATATTTCAGTCTTGGTTCTATTGCCCAACGATATGACCGATGGACCTTTAATAATTCTTCACCAACTGTGCATTTCAGCGCAGGTAAATAGGTTGAGAGACTGTATTTCCGAAACAAAACCTTCCTTGCCAGTGTGTAGCCATTGGTGTGAAGACCTGAAGATCTTAACCCCAATAGAATGTCTCCCGCATCAATACATTGTGGATCAATATAGTTATTCTTATCAACTATTCCCACTATAAATCCAACCAGATCATAAATGCCCTCGGGATAAAATCTTTTCAACTGGGCAGTCTCACCGCCAACCAGGGCAATTTTCTCTTTCTTACAGGCCGTGACAAGACCCTTCATTACATTAATAAGAACAGATCCAGAAACTTCAGAAAATCCGATATAATCCATAAAGAAGAGGGGTATTGCACCGGTCGTAAGAATGTCATTCACACAGTGATTGACAATATCAATACCAACAGTATTATGAATGCCGGTTGCGCAAGCAATGAGGATTTTTGTACCAACACTGTCCACGCTACTAATAATTAGTTTGTCTCCTAAGGGGAAAATACCACCGAATAAACCGAACTGGGAAAAAGAATTTTTCTTGAAGGTTTTGATTACCTGTTTTCCAATGCCTTTTTTTATCAGATTCAGCCTATTTATGTCCACACCGGCATTTTTATATAGCATAGGAATTATTTGTATTCCGTAAAAATATGCCGTACTTCAATAGTTGAAGGAATGCGATTGTGTTTATAGAAGAATATCTTTTTGTAATCATAGAAATCATATTCTTGAGAAGACTGATGAACCAGTGAAGATGGAAGACTGATTCTGGGGGAGATGAAATTGCCGGCAAGAATCTCCAAGATAATTACCAGAACGAACATAAACACTGTCACCGGTGCTGATAAGAATTTTAAAGAAATCTCCTGTTTGGGTTTAGCGACCTTAGGCGTGGGTTTGGCATAGGCAAGTTCAATCTGACCGGTTGTCAAAAGATGATAAAGGGATGAATAGGTGTGGAACTTACCAAGCCCTGATATTTCAACCAGATCATTCACGCTACGCTGACCATCAACAAGAGAGAGAACCTGTAACTCATCATCCGGTAATTTCAACTTCAATTCGGGTCTATCCACTTTTTTATAAACCAGGTCAGACGATGGTATCTGGCTCACTATCCTGGGCCATTCATCAAAGCGTCGGGCTGATTCCAGAACAAGATTCTCCGTATTCAATTTTATCTTTATAAGACTCTTGGGATAAATCACAGCATTCTGTTCAAACTTAAATTCTCCTTCCTGCCAGGTGAAAACCTCATCAATTACTTCCTGAATCTTAAATTTTATGATCCGTTCAATCTCTTCCATTGTTAGATATTTATCGTCAATGATGATATTCATAATCGGCCTTCTGGTTTCTTCGTGAATCTCCTGAATCATATCAAATAGATTCTTTTTAATATAACCTGACCTCACCAGATAATTTTCCAGTCGTTCTGTTCTTTCACCCTTTTCAAAGAATGCGCCGGTAATAAAACCTTCAATAAAACCGATATCAACAAGTTCATTTTTTCGTTTTATCTTTAGAACACCGGTGAGATGTTCCTGTGAGATCAATTGTAGTATACTTGAAAAGTTAATGCTTTTTAGATCACCTTCAATCGGCATCCGATCCTCCGAATAAAAGGAAGGAAAAGAGGTAACAGAAGAATAAGACGATTATTCCAATAGCCAAATTAATGGGTATTAATGAAAGAGAAATCCAGCCGGCCGGTTTGATAAAAAATGACTTAAAAAACAACGGGACATAGACCAATAATGCGAAGAAAGTAAAGAGCATACCGAGAAAGTTTTTGTTCTTATAGATCAGTCCTGCTCCGGGTAAAATTATATTCAGGAATGTAGCAAGAATTTTGCTTGTGATTCTTCTTAATCGGCCGAGTGAATGCTTCAGTTCTTCTTCAATCTCGGGATTCTTCGTAGCATTCAATTTACTGATACAATCAAGACAATAGGGTTCTTCGCCGGTTTGCTCCACACAATCTTTGCAGACTGGCTTTCCACAGATTGAACAATGAAATGGTGGCTGAAGTTTAAAGGGAATAAAAGTGATTAAGAAAATGATGATGAAAATTATAATAAAAAGAATATTGAGAGATTCTGAAAGTTTAAATTCTTCATTCTTCATAAGACTGTAAAATTCTTTTATTTCAGGAGCGATATCTACTGGTTCTTTGTTGTCGGTGACAAAATCCCTTTCTCTTGCCTTTTCCATATATTGACTGGCAGCAAGGTATTCAATCCTTTTGTATTTGAGTAATGCGAGGTTAAAATAAGGTTCGCCCCGTGCACCTTCGGCTGCCTTGAGGTAGAGTTCTTCAGCCCGTTCATCTTCATCATACAATGTGTATAGGTTTGCCAGATTGTTCAACACACCAATGGTGCGGATACTCTGATTATAATAAAGGTCCTCATATAGTGTCATTGCTTCCTCATAGAGCCCCTTTTGTTTAAGAACATAAGCCAGGATTTCTTTCTCTCTTTTTGTCTCCGGGTTGATTCTGATATCACTATCAAGAACAACCATTTGATAAAGTTGGTAGGCTTTGCTCTTTCCCTGGAGAAAAGGAATAAAATTGAATAGAGAGATAACGATCGCAATGATAATCAGTAATATGAGATTAATTCTCAACCAATTTTTCTCGCGATTGCTGAAGATCATCGTAAGAATTATGCTGTAGATAAAAAATACGAGATAAAAATTTCTCAGGACAAGAATGGGTATCAGTATCAATGCGAAGCCAACAATTCCCTTGAAACGGTTATGCTTGATAGGATCAAATCTATGGCTTAGCACCGGGAGATAATATATCAATTTGGCCAAGATGAAAACAATACCGGTTAAAAATATGGCAATGATCAACAATAATATAAAATTACCCAATAGAAAAATTTGATTACGGAAATCGGAGAGGATTGGTAGGAAAAATGCATTCTTCAAGAGATCAAATCTCCGGGTGGTTATCCCAAGAGAAATCAAAGAAATAAAATTTTCTATTGACAGGGAATCAAAGTGGATGGCAAGTTTGAGTTTATTTAATTTTTCACCAAAATCTTTCGTATCCATTGCCTCCCATCTCAATACTGCAGACAGGTAAAAGTTTCTTGGTATTGGAATCGTTTTCAAAAAAGTGTCAATGCTTGAATCATTGGTTTTGCTACGCCAGAACCATAACACAATCGGGTCATTTTTGTAATCTTTTATTCTGGCTTTGTCACGGACAAGATCCACAAAGATAGATTCACTCCTTGGAGAATCAATAAAATTTTGGTATTCGCTGTTAAAACTTAAAAAGAATGCTAAAACTAATATCATAATAGATTATATAGGAATAGGCGCATCTGTCAACTATGAACTTGAGCAGTAATTACTGCAATGACTTTTTTGCCATAAGACTTAAATACGCATATATAAAATCTTCAATTTCACCGTCCATTACCTTTTCTATCTGGGAGGTTTCATAGTTGGTTCTGTGATCTTTTACAAGTTTATAAGGATGGAAGATGTACGAACGAATCTGATGTCCCCACCCAATTTCGGTCTTCTGGGCTTCAAGTTTGTTCAATTTCTCTTCTTCTTTTCTTTTGTAGTAATCATAGAGTCTTGATTTTAGAATTTTTAGTGCCGTTGTCTTATTGTGGAATTGAGAACGTTCATTCTGACACTGGACAGTAATACCTGTTGGAATATGCTTGATTCTCACTGCAGACGAGACTTTGTTTACATTCTGCCCGCCATGGCCACCCGCACGAAATGTCTCAATCTCCAGATCATCGTCATTTATCTCAAAACTTACCTCCTCAACCTCGGGGTAGGCAAATACTGAGGCAAAAGAGGTATGCCTTTTTTGATTTGCATCAAATGGTGATATCCTTACCAGTCGATGAATTCCGGTTTCTGCCTTTAGGAGTCCATAAGAATAACTTCCGCTAACTTCAATGGTTGCATCCTTTATCCCCGCAACATCGCCGGGGAGTAAATCCAATATGCGGTAGGAAAAATTTTTGGATTGTATGTAACGGGTATACATCCTGAGAAGCATCTCTGCCCAGTCACAGGATTCAGTCCCACCGGCACCGGGATGAATGGTCAAGATGCAATTCTTGTTATCATCTTCTTTTCCAAGGAGGAGATGGAGTTCAAGATTTCTTATCTTCTTTTCAATATCTCGTGCTTCAAGATCTGCACCTTTTAGTATTTCTTCATCAATGTCACCGAGTTCAAGAAGTTCATTCAGGAATGTTATGCCGCTACTGATGCTATTTAAAGAATTGAGCCAGTTTTGTTTCTGGTCTATTTCTGCCATTATTTTTTGTGCCTGCATCTGGTTATCCCAAAAATTGGGCTGGCTCGTTGCATCCTGGAGTTTTTTTAATTCAGCAGTAATCCTCCTGGGGTCAAAGATACTCCTTTATGTTGTCGTATCTTTTCTTCAAATCTTTGATTTGGTTGATAGTCAGATGAGCAAGCTGGCTGATTTTTTTCATTACTTTATTTCTCCGTTTTTGTTTTTTTCGTTGAAGTCTTTGGTTTTTCTTGATATTTTCTTACGAATTTCTCAACCCTGCCCGCGGAATCCACAATTTTCTGCTTGCCTGTAAAAAACGGATGGCAACGGGAACAGATGTCTACCGATATTTTGTCTTTCGTTGAGTGGGTTTCAATCTTGTTGCCACAGGCGCAGGTTATTACGCAGGGAACATATTTTGGGTGTATGCCTTTTTTCATTCAAACCTCCATTGTTATCCGGCTTCACTCATTGATTCCAAAAATTCCTTATTATTTTTTGTCCGTCGCATCTTTTCAGTGATGAATTCCATCTGTTCAATGGTATTCATCTCGGAAAGTAATTTTCTTAAGATCCATAAGCGATTTAACTCAAACTCAGTAAGAAGCAGTTCCTCTTTTCGCGTACCAGATTTATAAAGGTCAAGTGCAGGGAATATTCTTCGGTCAGAGAGTCGACGGTCAAGAACCATTTCCAGATTGCCGGTTCCTTTAAATTCTTCAAATATTACCTCATCCATCCGACTACCAGTATCAATCAATGCTGTCGCGATTATTGTTAAACTTCCGCCTTCCTCAATTTTCCGGGCTGAACCGAAGAATTTCTTAGGTTTTTGCAGGGCGGTTGAATCGAGTCCGCCTGACAGGGTTTTACCGGAATGCGGCACTATTGCATTATGTGCTCTTGCGAGTCTGGTCAGACTGTCTAACAATATCACAACATCCTTTTTTGCTTCGACCATACGTTTTGCACGTTCCAAGATTATTTCTCCGACTTCAGTATGTCGGTCCGGTGTCTCATCAAAGGTTGAGGATATTACCTCAGCCTGCACTGACCTTTCAAAATCGGTGACCTCTTCTGGTCTCTCATCTATCAATAAGACAATGAGATTTATCTCGGGATGATTGGTTGTGATGGAATTTGCGATTTTCTGCAGAATAATTGTTTTACCTGCCCGGGGTGGTGACACTATCAATCCCCGCTGCCCCTTGCCAATAGGTGTAAACAGGTCAATAATGCGCATTGAGAGGTCATTCTTTTCCTCAACTTCCAGGTGAATTCTCTCATTGGGATAGAGGGGTGTAAGGTTATCAAAAAGGATTCTTTCAGCAAAATCAACAAGGGGTATATCGTTAATGTATTCAATCTTGATCATAGCGAAATAACGTTCACCTTCCCTGGGCGGACGGGCAAGTCCTCTTATGCTGTCGCCTACCTTTAGATTGAATTTGCGAATCTGCGAAATGGAAAGATAGATATCATCCGGACTCTGAAGGTAATTGTAATTTGGCGACCTCAAAAAACCGTAACCTTCAGAATGAATCTGAAGAATCCCTTCTACTGGTACAAGTTCGGTCCTCTTCGTCTCTGCCTCAATAATCGCATGGATTAAATCCTGTTTTTTCAAGTCCGTATAGTTGGTCAAACCTAATTCCTTCGCAATTTGATGGAGGTCAGCGACTTTTTTCTTTTTTAGCTCGGTTATCTCCATAAATTTGTTTCCTCCTTTATTAGATCATAGTTTTTCATAAATTATCTTGCTTCTTTGAGAATCAGTCTCTCAGGTTATTGGAAGCCTAAAGATAAGTTTTACTCAATTCACAAGGATTTAATATTATACTCATAATCTGATTTCTGTCAAGAGTTAATGTAAACCAAAAAATATCGGCTTTTTGGACTTGAATTCATCAAAAATATAGTCTATTTTTCTTTATATATTCTAAAACTTCAGGATTTACAAAATACTCTATACATAGTCCATTTTTAATCCTTGTTCTAATCATTGTTGAAGAGATATTTATCAGGGGAGCATTGCTGACAAGGATTTTGTTGTAAAATGGTCTGATCTTTGTGATCTTATGTCCTGGTCTGGGTAAAACAATCACCTTTGTTTCGCTGAATATTGTTTCCGGATTTTTCCAGTGCCGGATTTCCTGCCATTGGTCAGCACCGATGATGAGATATAACTTTCTTTCTTTGCTTTTATTCCGTCTCCCCTTGCGGAAGGGGGGAAGGTGAACGGAATTGATTATTTCTTTAAATTTCTTGATTACTTCCACAGTGTAAGTCTTGCCCTTGATCTGCTTCTCAATATCACTAATAATAAAATCTCTATTACTTTTTATCGCCAGTTGAGTCATCTTGTATCGGTCATCATAGGAAGAGAATTTTTCTTTGTGTGGTGGATTATATGCGGGAACAAAGACTATTTTGTTAAGATCGAATTCTTCTAAAACCCATTGACTCAGGATTAAATGACCAATATGGGGTGGGTCAAAAAGACCACCGAAGATACCGATTGAGAGATTATGGTTTTTCAATTTTCAATTTGGTTATTCTATTCTCGGCCTTATCTTTCCACTTATCATTATTAAGGAGTTCTTTATATGATGCATAGGCTTCTTCTATTTTGCCGAGTTTTTCATAGGTCTGTCCAAGGAGAAATCTTGCTTCATCTGCTGAAGGAGTTTCAGGAAAATTTTCTATTACATATTTGAAATATAGCACTGCAGATTCATATTCTTTGATTTTCAAATAGAGCCTTCCATTTTCTAACTCCTTTTTCGCCAGACGGTTTCTTGCCAGAAGTATCAGAGATTTTGCAGTATCACTATAATTTGTGTTAGGAAATCGAGTCAAAAAATCATCCAGTAAAGAAATTGCTTCTTTTGTTTCGGTCTGGTCTTTTTCATATCCTGGTGCCTTCAAAAAATATGCCTTTGCCCTTAAAAGATAACTCTGCTCAAGAAATGGTGTGTTGGGAAAGTTTCTTATTAAATATTCAAATTCAGTGGTTGCCTGGGTATAGTCCTTCTCTTCAAAATATGCCTTTGCCAGATAAAATTGGGCATCATCAACAAAGTCAGTTGAAGCATGATAGAATATTATTTTTTCAAACGATTTTATCGCAGCATCGTATTTTTTGTTATAAAAAAATTCCATTGCCCGTTCAAATTCATCTTCTGGTTCAAGCGGTGCAAGGACTTGCTTGTTGCATGAAATAAAAATCAAAGTTATGCTAACAAATGTGATTATTAATTGAAATGCGATAAATCTGGTTATTTGATTAAAAATGAATATTTTTTGGTTTGTAGCAAGTTTCATTGTTTCTCCTTTATTTCCTTGATCCGCGCCTGGGATTTTTGAACCAGTTCTCCTTTTTGATAGGGATTCAGACGTAGGACCTTGCTATAATATTCCATTGCCTGCCCAAAATTTTCACCCGAATAATAAATTTCGCCAAGATAATAGTAGGCGTCATCAACCAGGGATTTTGGCTCCTGATTTGTTACGACTTCTTTAAAAAATACTGTAGCACTATCATACATACTATTATTAAATAATTTCTTGCCAATCAAATAATTTATTTCACCCAAAACCAGTATGTTTTCTGAAGATTTTAAATGTTTATATTCATTTAATGCGACTGAGCGCGCTAATTCAAGGCTATCGCACTCAACCAAGCATTTCAAGAAATTTCTCTTTGATTTTTTTGCACTTTCAGAGGTTGAATCTATTTCATACGCCTTTAAATAGCCAAGCAACGCAGCGGGATAATTTTTCTGTTGAAAGTTCAGGTCGGCGACCAGAAACAGATTATCGGCTTGCTTGTAATCAGGGATGAGGTCGGCAAGGGTTTTGTAAAACTGAAGAGATTTCTGTAGGTTGTTGATCTTAAGGGATTTTTTTGCAGCATTTGTATAGATACTGATGATACTATCTTTGAACAGGGTATCTATTTTTAACACATTAGCAAAATGATCTCTCGCCTGGTCATACTCATTTTTTCCAAAGTAACAATAGCCCAAGAGATATTGTATTTCAGCATCTTTGTCCTCACGGTATTTCAAGATTTCAATTAATGCCCGGTCATAATTCCACTGGTTAATAAACTTCCGCGCATTGTTGATATGCTGACCTTTCTGGGAGCAAAAAATAAATCCCAAAAGAATTATGAGGGAAATATTTGTCTTCACAGTTTTGCCACTATTGCCTTCACAATCTTTATCAATTTAGGTTCTGCTTTCTTTGCTGCCATTATTATCTTTACAATATTGGCAGGTTCAAGGGCATCTGGGATACCCATATCGGTTATGACTGAAATGCCAAGGACCCTCATACCAAGATAGCGAGCCATAATCACTTCAGGCACCGTGGACATTCCTACTGCATCAGCGCCAATAGTTCTCAAAAAACGATATTCAGCACGGGTTTCAAGATTTGGCCCAGGCAGTGCAACATAGATTCCTTTTCTGATAAAGATCCCCATTTTCTGGGCGACTGTCTCAACCATCTTGATAAATTGGGGTTCATAGCAATTGTACATATCAGGAAAACGGGGGCCAAGTTTCAGGTCATCAGGCCCCCGCAGGGGATTGTCAAAGATGAGATTGATATGGTCTGTAATCAACATAATGTCACCAGCAGAAAAATCAGGGTTTAATCCACCTGCTGCATTAGAAATAATTAGATGTTTGACGCCCATTTTCTTCATTATAATTATAGGATAGGCAATTTCTTTTGCACCATACCCTTCGTAATAATGGAATCTTCCTTGCATTACCATAACTTTATGATTGCTGAGATAGCCAAAAATTAATTTGCCCTTGTGAAATTCAACTGTGGAGACAGGGAAATGGGGAATCTCTGAATAGTCCAATATTTTCTTGATATTAATACTTTTCACCAGACCACCAAGACCCGTACCCAATACAATGCCAATGCTGGGTTTTATGTCAATTCTTTCCGTAAGATAGTTTGTGGTCTGTTTGATCTTATTTTTCATTTTTTCTCAAGCCTCTCAAGCAAACGAAGGTATGACTCCAGCAGGCCGCGGAACTCTGAGACAAGCAATAATTTCTGGTGCTCAACCATCTTTGTCTCTTCCTTTACCCGGGCAAGTTCAGCCTGTGCCTCTCGCAGGAATCGCTGTGCTTCTACCCGTGAGTTGGCAATGATTGTCTCAGCCTCTTTTTTCGCACCTTCTCTCAATTCTTCAGTTGCCTTCTGGGTAGTGGTAAGTGTATCCTGAAGAATTTTTTCCATTCTACGATAATCTTCAATCTTGGCATCAAGGTCCTTTACCCTTTCGCTGAGTCCGGAATTTTCCCGCATAAGGTTTTCAATTTCATTTGAAACCATTTCAAGGAATGAACGGACCTCATGGGGATCATAACCACGCAAACTCTTTCTAAATTCCTGTTTCCGAATTTCAAGCGGTGTGATCGCCATAAAACCTCCTCATCACATAAAAACCATCACCTGATTACCACCTCGTTCTTTTGCCTTATAAAGGGCAATATCAGCTTTTTTGATCAGTTCATATGTTCCACCCGCATCTTCTGGAAAAGAGGCGACGCCAACCGATACACCCAGTTCTTTTATCTTAAGATTAGCCTTGAAAAAATCATATCTTTGAATTGCGTAAAGTATTCTGCCGGCTGTTTTATATGCCGCATCTTTCTTTGTTTCAGGTAGAAGAATAATGAATTCATCGCCCCCGTAACGGGCAATAACATCAACGCTACGCAGGTTCCTCTCAAGAATTTGAGCAAGTTCCAGCAGTACCTGGTCACCGAGCTGATGGCCAAATTCATCATTTACCCTTTTGAATTTATCAATATCCATAAACAGTATTGAAAGCGAATGTTCATAACGTGATGCCCTTTGCAATTCTTTGCTCAATTGGTTCTCAAAATACCGACGGTTAAATATGCCGGTTAGTGGGTCAAGCCAGATGCGATGTTTTACCCGGGAGTAGAAACAATTGGGTTTTAGCAGATGCTCTACGAATACATAGGGATGGTTCTTCAGAATTTCAAGCATATCTTCAGAAGAGACCTTTTCAATACGATACTGGCAGAGGACAAATAATCTAAGATCAGGCTGGGTATTAAAATCATCAAGCATTTCCTCAAAACTAAGAAAATCCTTACCACTCTCCACAAAGATACGCATTCCCTGATGGCTTTTTGTCAATTTATCATATTCGTTCTTCAACCAGGGGAGAAAAAGTGATGCCTGCATAACCTCTTCTACCACCACAAGACTATTCTTAAATTCGTTCTTCAATTCCGTGATACAGGGTTCTTTACCGATATAGACACACCGCTCTTTATGTTCTATCCCTTCTTTAATAAGCGGTCTTATATTATTAAGGAGTTGTTCTTCGTCTCTATATAGATATAGGGCATGGACGGGAAGTTCAAGTTCAATTCCCTCATACCCAAGTTTTATATATCGATTCATTGTTCAACCCTCCTTGTCGGAATGGTCATTATTACCTCCGGCTCATTTTTTTTAATTTTTTAACCATAATTTCTTCAAGAATGTCAATCGCCTGGCTGAGTTTCTTGATATCATAGTTTCCCATATGTCCAACCCGCAGAATTTTGCCTCTCATCTCACCCTGTCCGTTTGCAAAAAGAATGCCATATCTTTCTTTGCATTCTCTAATAATTTCTGTGCTATCAAGCCCTGGAGGCATTTTCATTACGGTCAATCCATTTGAAGGATTTTCTGAGAATAGTTCATATCCCATTTTCGTAAATCTCTGACGCACATATTCCGCCATTTCCTTGTGCCGGTTAAAATTTTCCTTAATTCCTATCTTTATGATTTTCTCAAGTCCTTTTTTTAAGCCATATAGAATCGTTATCGCGGGTGTCCAGGGTGTTTGTCCTTTTTCAAGAAATTTTTCGTAAAGTGAGAGATTAAAATAGTATTTTGGTATACTGGATTCTTTGATCTTTTCGTGGCTGCGCTGGGAAATGCTTACAAAGGCAATGCCTGGTGGTGCCATCAATGCCTTCTGTGATGCACCGCACAAAACATCAACATTCCACCTGTCCTGATAAAATGGGTCAGCACCAATGCCGGCAACGCCATCAACGACCAGATAACCTCCATATTTTTTTACCACAGTATTGATTGTCTTTATGTCATTGACAACGCCAGTTGATGTTTCGGTCAGGGTCGTAAAAACTATGGCAGGTTTTCTTAACTTTTTCAGACATTCTTCAATCATTTGTGGAAAAATAGGTTTTCCAAAATTCTGTTTGATCACGATGGGATTATACCCATAGGTTTTATTCAATTCAACCCATCGCTCGCCAAATTTTCCACACACCGCAACCACCGGGATATCGGATTTTGACATAATATTTACAAATGCTGTTTCCATTGCTCCAGTGCCGGATGAAGTAAGGAGATATATGCGATGTTTGCAATCAACTAATCTTTTCAACATTTCACTAATTTTGTCTAATAGGACCCGGAATTTGTCTTCACGGTGATAAATACATTTGTGGGCTGTCGCCCTGAGCACATCATCGGGTATGTCAATTGGTCCGGGCGTGAAAAGTTTATACTCTTTCAATTTGCCTCCTGCATTCATCACAAAGACTCATATTTTTCTTATCAGTATCTTCAACCGTGTTAGAAAAATGCATAACACAGGTTTGAATTGGGCAGTGGCTAAGGCCTAATAAATGTCCAACTTCGTGGATAACCTCTTTTGCAAGACGCTCCTCGATTGATCTATTTCCAGCAAGACGATATAGCGAGACAATTGCGGCATTTTTCTGTAATTCAGCCAGACCAAAGATAAAATTGAACCTCGGGGTGTAAAGGTCAGTATCCACAATGAATAGATGTCTATCGCATCTTCTGTCAAAGATTCTTTTGAGACATTCGACTATTTTTGAGGCATCATACTGATTCCTCAAGGGATTGAATGTCTCTCTTGGGACCTCAAATTCCGCCGCCTGAATGGTTGATAGATTGTATGTTTTTCTCAATGTTTTGCTTACGAGATCAAATAATTCCAGACCTTTCTGTTGGTACAGGCAGATCATTCCTTTTCACTGAGTTTCTTGATAAAGGGCGTGAAGAGGTCTATTGGTACTGGAAAGATGGTGGTGGAATTCTTTTCGGTAGCAACTTCAGTAAGCGTTTGTAAAAACCTTAACTGAATACCAGTAGGCGTTTGTCCGATGATCTGAGCGGCTTTGTTCAATTTTTCTGCGGCTTGCAATTCGCCCTCAGCGTGTATGACCTTTGCACGACGTTCCCTTTCAGCTTCAGCCTGGCGTGCAATGGCTCGCTGCATCTCTTGAGGAATATCAACATGTTTTATCTCTACCATTGATACCTTAACACCCCAGGGGTCAGTCTGTTCATCTATAATTTTTTGCAGTCTTAAATTGATCTTTTCGCGCTGGGTCAGCAAATCATCAAGTTCATATTCACCGAGTACACTCCTTAATGTTGTCTGGGCAATCTGACTTGTGGCATAGAGATAATCTTCAACTTCAAGAACCGCCTTTGAAGGTTCAAAGACCCGAAAATAGCTGACCGCGTTTACTTTGACTGAAATATTATCTTTGGTTATCACATCCTGAGGCGGAACATCCATTGTTACTATCCTCAAAGAAATTTTTGTCATTTTGTCAATGCCTGGCCAGAGAATAAAAATACCCGGCCCCTTTGTCCCAACGAATCTTCCCAATCTGAATATCACTGCACGTTCATATTCACGCAAGACCTTAATTGCACTGAGGATAATCAAAATCAGGACAATAATAATTATGGTCGTTAAGCCCATTGATCCTCCCTTAATACTATATTATAGTCTTTTTTTTTGACAAGTCAAGCCTGCAGGTTATCTATGCCCATAGATTCGGCTGATTTTGGTTTCAGGATAGTAATATTTCAGGATATCTCTGTATTTCTTCCCTTTCTTTGCCATCCCTATGGCACCAAACTGACACATACCAATGCCGTGGCCAAATCCTCTACCCTCGACAATAATACTATCATCCTTTACGGTTACAGCGAAATTACTCGATTTCAATAAGCCACCGGGATCTTCTCTTGAACCAAATATCTTACGTATGTTATATGCAGGAATGATATATTCTTTCTTATTAGTCAAAATTTTTACTTTAACAACTCTTTTGCTCCTGAGATTCCGCTTGAAGGTAAAACCCTTGATTACTTCGCTGTCCGATATTGGAATTCCTACCTGTGCGAGATTGTCGCGCAAATTTTTGAAGAATTCTTTTCGGCCCAGAATTTTCTGCCAGGAAAAATGAGGGCTATCATTGCAGAAACCACATTCCGCGCTTTTTAGATAAGGAATAGGATTCCCACCCCAGGCATCAGTGAAGTCTGCAGTGTATCCTCCACAGGTGGAATGATACTTTGCATCAATTGGTTCACCATTATATATCAGGACCAATCCACGTGTCTCCATAATTGCCTTATTAATCAGGGTATCTTCTACAGTTATGCCTCCATAAACTTGATCTCTTACTGTGGCGTAGAGATCAAAACCAAGTTTTTCATATTGGTGTAAATGGGCATACGCATAGGTGCGGGCAGCAATTGCCTGTGCCTTAGCGGCTTCAATCAATTTTCTATTAATTTTTCCAATTTCGCAGGGAACCACACCTCTTAGATAGTCTTCAATTTCCAAGGTATTGATTATCCATATTTTACCATTAATATTTTTTGTCTCCAGACTACCATAATAAAGTTTATCATTGATTGCCACTTTCCCATCTTTTGGTTTGAAAACAATTGGCAGACTATCAGTTATCCGCACCTGATAGTCTTCAAAATAACGACTATCTATAATACCGCTGATTCTCGCAGAATCTATTTCAGTTAGTATTGCTACGCGGACCAATTGTGGATATCTCTGCGGTTGTACATACGGTAGGCAATTAGTGAAAAATATCCCGCAGGACAAAAAGAATATTTTATTTAACCATCTAACCATTTAACCAATCAATGTTTTGATTTCATCTACCATTTTCTGGTAATGGCTTCCCTTCCAGTAGACCCGCTGGCATCTTGGGCATCGGGCGAATTCATTGAAATTTCTGTAGGTATAGAAAGGAATATAATTTCTTATATTTTCTTTTTCAACCGGAGTGAGCAATTCATTACAGCAGAGACAGCGTGAAAATGGACTTAATTCTTTTTCAAGATGAAATTCTCTGAACAGGATGCCTAATTGAATTGGCAGGCTTTCAGATTCAATAAAAAAAACTCTATCTTTATCTTTTAATTGCCTATTTCTTGTTAGGAATATTCTTCCTTCCTGTCGTGCCTGAAGCAATGCCTTGATGCCTTCATTTGAATAGAGTGTATCAAACCCACAAATTCTTAAATACTTACAGAGTCTACCAAGCATTCCGTTGCAGAGAAATTTCATTTTTTATTTTACGGCAGCTTGAGCAGAATATTGAATAGCAATAGTAAGTGATTAGGATTATGCTCAAGCAAATTTATACAGTTGTTGAGCATAGAGATTGTGTTAATAATTTTTTCTGGACTCACCTTTCGAGATTTCTTGATGATATCTGCTTCATATTCTGTTTTACTCGGGCAATTAAAATTCTTGTAAAGGGCACAGCGATAGAGGAGTAGAAGACTATAGAAGAGATCAGTCAATCTCTCACCTTCCAGTTCCTTTGATAGTTTTGCTGCGCCGGCAACAGACAGAGGGGTTTCCCCAAAAATTTCCCGAGCCGTTTCAAAGAGATTATTTTCTCTTAAATAAAGGATTTCTCCAGGAGACCCCAGATTAAAACTGTCCGTACCTTCATAGATTATGTTTTGTATCTGAAGGTTATTCAAATAACTGAATTTAATAATCTGACAGCGTGAACGAATCGTTGGCATCAAATAGTCGGGTCTTGATGAAGTTAGAATAAAGATAGTGTCTATAGGTGGTTCTTCAAGAGTTTTGAGAAAACTGTTAGCGGATTCTTCATTCATTCGGTCAGATTCAAGGATAACAACTACTCTCTTTTTTCCTTGGGCTGGCATTAATAGTAGCCATTCAATCAAAATTCTAATCTGCCTGATAATAATAGATGCATGGTCTTCAATTTGAATAATGGGATTTTCTGGAAGATAATTCTTCATATACTCTAATATCTTTTCATCTTTTTCTTTATCCTTGAGTGAGGCAGGGAGTGGTGCTATGAGCATAAAATTTGGCGAATTTGGAGGACAGCCAAGTGTCTTTGTCAGGGCGAACGCAGTCTGCCTTTTACCCACTCCCTTGGGTCCGACAAAAAGAAGGTTATAGATTCGGTCCCTTTTCAGGGCATTATGTAAGAATTTTTTTGCGTTTTCCTGACCAACTATTTCATCAAGATAATCCACGAGTTATTATAATAGATTTCAAGACTAAATCAAGTTTTCTTTTTTTAAGAATCTTTTGAATTTGTGCAATGCTCGTGCCCGGTGGCTGATACGATTCTTAATTTCTGGACCAAGTTCAGCAAAGGTTTTGTTATAACCTCTGGGAATGAATATCGGATCATAGCCAAAACCAGTTATTCCCCTGGGTGCATAGGTTATTCTACCTTCGACCTTTCCTTCAAAGATAGCATATTTGTTTGACCCAAAGTAATATACAAAGACCGCCCAGAATTTTGCGCGTCGGTTTTTTGCATTACTGAGCTCTCTCAAGACCCTTGATATCCTTTCTCTATCATTGCCGGCATATCTTGAAGAAAAAACACCGGGTGCGCCGTTGAGTTCTTCAACAAAAAGTCCGGAATCATCTGCCAGACTCGGTTTGCCTGTCAGACGATATACGAATTCTGCCTTTAACAGACTGTTTTCGAGCAGGGTTTCACCGGGTTCGCCTATCTCTATGTTAATGAAATTTGTGTATGGTAGAAAAACAATACTTTTGTTTCTCAGAATCTGTTCTATTTCGGCAACCTTGTGGCGATTTTTTGTTGCCAGGACTATCTCAAACATATTTACAAAAGGGGGCTGGGTTCCCAACCCCCTTTTGTTTTTCTATCCTCTTCCCTTTAGGGCGTTATCATTGTTTCCACAACAAATGCACCACGGAATCCTTTACTTATGGCGAGGTTTTTGAGCGCTTCTGCTTCTTCTTTTGTCAGACAGTCACCAACCCGAACCTTGTAATATGGGGGAGTATGTTCTATGTAGACTTTGCCGCCGAATATACTCCGTGCATCATTAACAACCTTGTTTGCACCATTCTGGGTTGAGGAGGCAAATATCTGGATGCGAAAGCCATAAACTGATGCAGGCGCAGTTGATGTTGTTGGTGCCGGTGTTGGTGCAGGGGGTGTTGTGCTTACTTCTTCAATTGGCAATGGGCTTGGGGTTGAAGGAAGTGGTGGTGCTGCTGAGACCTCTTCAATAGGAGGCAATGCTGGAGTAAGTGCTTCCTCAGAGACTGGTGGTGTAACCTTTGATACCTCCTCAATAGGCAATGGTGAAACTGTTTCTTCAGCCGCAGGTGGAAGGGCAGAGACCTCAGCCGGAGGCGTTGTAGTTTCGGTTACCGGCGCAGGCATCGGATAAACCGGCTCTTCCGAAACATTCTTTCCTTCTTCGCCAAAGACAACAACTTCTTCCAGACCCTCGGTCTTCACCGTGGTTTTCTTGGGTGCACAGAAAAGAAATAAAATAATGACACCCAGGATCATCAACTTCTTCATAGTAACCTCCTTTTTTTCTTTTCTCCAAAATCACCAGAAAAAAGTCTTTTTAATTCAGGTGCCCGCTCTTTTTTGCATACAAGGACACCCTTTGGGCTTGCCACGATCACAAGCCCTTTAATCCCGTAAACCCTGACCGGGACGCTATTAGTATATACAATTGAATCGTGAATTTCAAGACCCAATACATTACCCAACCAGATGTTGTTTGTGTTATCTCTTTTGAAGTACCTTTCCAGGGCAAGCCAGGTTCCCACATCATCCCAGCCAAAATTTGATTTTATGACGCAGATTTTGTCGCTCTTTTCCATAACACCATAGTCAATTGAAATCGCAGAAATACTTTTAAAGAACCTTTTGTTTCTGTATCTTAGATATTTTGCAACACCATCATAAACCTCCGGAGTATATTTCTTCAATTGTTCAAGAATGGTGCTGATTTTGTAGGTAAATATCCCGCTGTTCCACAAGTATTTTTTTTCTTTGAGATACCTTAATGCTCTCTTAATGGAAGGTTTTTCTGTAAATCCTTTAACCCTGAATCCATAAAAACCTCTTTCTGATGAAATCTCTTCTCCAAGTTTGATATAGCCATAACCTGTCTCGGGTCTATCAGGAACAATACCATAGGTGATGAGAAACCCCTTTTGTGCCATAATTTCACCGAATTTGAGACATTCAAGAAATTGCTTTCTGTTTTTGATTAAGTGGTCAGCAGGCATTATGTGAATTATTCCATCGCCAAATTTGTCCTGCAGAATCATTGCTGCAAGACAGATTGCTGGTGCAGTATTCTTACGAGCAGGTTCAATTATTAAATTTTCCTTGCCCACAAATTTTCTGGTTATCTTAAGCAACTCTTCAGGAATAACCAAGAACCTCTGATTTTTTTTGAGATGGTCTTTGATCCGTTCAATTGTCTGATTTATCAATGGTTTGTTATTGAAGAGAGTAAGAAATTGCTTGGGAGAATCTGGTTGACTTAAGGGCCAGAACCTTTCACCCTGACCACCGGCAAGAATTACTGCGAATCGCTTAATATTTCACCTCTTTCAATTTAAAAACAACAGTGCCGAATTTGAGTTTTGTTTTTATCTGGACCGGCAGTCTATTCTCGTCAGCAGTGTACCAGATATCCATTGTACCGCTTGAACCAAATACCCCCTTTCCTTTGGTCTGGGGTGTGACGCGGATCGTGGAAAATTTACCCAGTGGTGTTTTGATTACTTGTTTCTTGCCAACGATGCACTTTATCCAATGTTCCTGTTTTGCCTCAAAAATCAACAGATTTATTGTATCATCTTCAATCAAAGGTATACATCTAAGGTAATACCAGAAACTGAGTAAATCCCTCACAGGTTTATTTACCTCTATTCTCAATGAATCATTTACCATCACAAAAAGACTATCCTGATTGAAATCTAATTTGTGATAACTGGAATATTTTCCTTCGTGTATCCTTTTTTCGTAAGATATAGGTAGAAAACCATTGACCATCGTTAGGACATTTATCGTATCACTGAGTGAAAAGATAAAATTCAAATCAGGACTGGAATTAAGCCGTGAAGACATTGCATAGCATAATTTTTCTTGATGGGTTATTGTATCAGTGATTTCCAGCACCATATTACCCAGGTTTATGAATCCAAATTTTGCTTCGTATTCAAGTCTTTCACCAATGGGAAAATGGTGAAGGGATTGCGCGGTAAAAAGGATAGGAAGAACAAAAAGGAAAACTATGGAAAACAAAATCTTTTTTTGCTTCCTATTGGCTGACTTTCTGCCTTTCATCTCTATTAGAACACTAAACTGTTCAGTCGCTCAATCCTCTTGTCAATTGGCGGATGGGTGGCAAACATATTGGACATATCAAAGCGGTCTTTGCCAAATGGGCTTGAGATGAAGAGATGGGCATTTGATTGGGATGCCCGTGCCATAGGTTGATAACTCTGTTTTAGTTTGTTTAAGGCTTGGGCAAGCCCCTGTGGATATCGCGTGATGTAAGCTCCTGAGGCATCAGCCAGGTATTCCCTCTGCCTGGAGATAGCGGCTCTAATCAGGGCAACAAACAAAGGAGCAATGATTGCAAGGATAAGACCTACAAGGATAAGAATAGCACCACTACTGCCCCGGCGACTATCTTTGCGTCTGCCTCCAAAGAACATACTTCTTAAGAAAAAGTCCCGTAAAAGTACTATCATACCACCGATTGCGGCAACCACGGTCATCAGAAGAATGTCATAATTTCTGATGTGCGACATTTCGTGGGCTATTACACCCTGTAATTCTTCGCGGTTCATAATCTCAAGCAGACCAGTAGTCACTGCAATTGAGGCATTCTGAGGATTTCTACCTGTGGCAAATGCATTGGGTGAAGGTGTAGGTGTGATGTAAACTTTGGGTTTTGGAATACCCGCGGCAATTGCGACTTCCTCTACGACATTGTGAAGTTGTTTGAATTCTTCCGGGTCGGCTGGTACTGAGCCAGTTGAGGCGATAGCAATCTTGTCAGAGTTGTAGTAAAGGATAAGGTTATAGACGATAATAAAGAGAGCAAAGAATATGTAACCCGAGGTTCCCCAGTTCAAGACCTCAACAACTATGTAACCCAACAAGCCGAGAAAAAGGCTCGTGATAGCGATAAAAATAAAGGTCTTCCGCTTGTTTGCGGCAATCAGGTCATATAGGTTTTCGCGCATATCAGAATTTTACTTTTACTGCTTCCTTTTCTTCAGCCGGTGCTGTAAAGAATTCCTTTGCTTTGAAATTAAACATAGAGGCGATGACCGTCTGTGGGAATTTCTGGATTGTCGCGTTATAATCCATTACTACATCATTATAAAACTGCCGGGCAAAGGCGATTTTGTTTTCGGTTGCAGTCAATTCCTCCTGTAATCTCATAAAGTTTTCATTTGCCTTGAGTTGAGGATAATTTTCAGCCACCGCAAAAAGGGTCTTCAATGTTGCGCTGAGCATATTATTTGCCTCAGCCGCTTCCTTGGGGCTGGTTGCGCCCATTGCTCTGGAACGCAATTCGGCAACCTTTTCAAGAACTTCTTTTTCATGCGCCGCATAGCCCTTAACCGTCTCCACCAAATTCGGTATCAAATCATAACGGCGCTTTAATTGCACATCAATCTGTGCCCAACCATTATCCACCCTGGTTCTTTTGACAACAAGACTATTATACATTGCAATAATCCAGATAACCAGAAGGATAATGATTATCAAAAGTATTATCATTGAACCTCCATTTTCTTTAAGTTTACTTAATTTTTGCAGCTTGTCAACTGGGTATTGACATTTTATATTTTTTGGATAGACTTAAATCTTAAATGGCCCCGCCCCTAATTACTCTACCTGTATTGGTGATTTTGTTTATTGTCAATTTTTGTGTATTGCATCTGTGTATTTATATGAAAGAGGGGAAAAGGTATTGTAGAACCATACCCTTTTTTCTCTGTGGACTTTTCACTGTTGCAATACAGATGCTTTTAGAAATGAATAGTGATCCTGCGAATGGAGTACTTCTGGTTAAACTGCAGTATGTTGGCTTCTGGGGATATTTTATTGCAATACCGATGCTTGTGACAGGTTTGTTTAAGAATGAAACAAAACTCTGGGCATCAGTCGGGTTTTTGCTCCTGACAGTTATTCTGGGATTCATTACTCTATTTACTGATTTGATAATCACTTCAAATTCATATTTATACGGTGGTACATATTTCGCTCGTGTAGGCGAATTATATCCGATTGTTTGTACAATTTTGTTCCTACTGTGTATTTATTACTATAGCAAAATACTCAAATTTACGGATAATAGAAACAAATTTGAACTACGGATAATTATCCCCATAGGACATGGACTATGCATACTTGCGGGAATGATTGACTATGCAGGAAAAATGAGTGGAATGCCTTTGATACCCTGGCTTAAAGATCCATTTTCAATCGCAATGCTACTGGTCAGTTTGTCATTTGGAGCCTCAATTCTATTGGACTATTCACAGGTTGTTCGTGAATATGAAAGGTCACTCGACCAGGTTGAAAAACTCCTGCAAAAGAATTACCAGACATTCAATGAATTTGTTCAACTGATAGCAAAAACCCTTGATGCTAAGGATAAATACACTGCTGGACATTCAATCAGGGTTGCAGAATATGCAGTCGGAATAGGGCGTGCACTGGAACTTGAAGAAAGACAGATTGAAATTCTACGTCAGGCATGCCTTTTACATGATATTGGAATGATAGGCATACCAGATGGAGTTCTTAACAAAAAATCTCCATTGTCTGAAAAAGACCGTACGCATATTTATCGTCATCCTGTGCTGGCAAAAGAAATTTTAAGCGAGGTCAGCGATTTTCAGGATGTTCTGGAAATAATCTACTTCCATCATGAGCGGGTTGATGGCAGTGGTTACCCAAATGGTTTGGAAAAAGACGAAATTCCTTTGCTTGCAAGGATACTTTCAGTGGCTGATGCCTATGATGCAATGCTTTCAGAACGGCCTTATCGCCAGGCAAAGACAAAGATTGAGGCAATCAAAGAGTTACTTAATGAACGGAACAAGCAATTTGATGCAAGGATTGTTGAAGTTTTTGTTGATTTGCTGGGCCGGGGTAACAAAGTCTCAACAAATCATAGTCCTAATTAATCTATTTTTTTCTTTTTCTTTAAGTTTAATCAAAAATACATCTGGTATTTCTTTTAGAATTTCTCTGGTAAGTATTCTATTATCGGAAAATATTTCTAACAATGGTTCACCTTTTTTTACAAAATCCCCAGTTTTTTTGTACACCCGGAAACCGCAGCTCGGATCAATTATGTCTTCTTTTTTCAACCTGCCCGCTCCAAGTTTTGTCGCAAACATCCCCAATTTGAATGTATCAATATTATGGATGTATCCTGTTTTTGGCGAAAGATATTTTGTGCGACTTCTCGCGATGGGCAGTTTTGAATAATCATCAAAAATCCGCGAATCGCCACCCTGATGTTCAATCATTTCTTTGAACTTGCTAAGTGCCTTTTTATTTTTTATTTTTTGCAACAGTAATTTCTGTCCACCTTTTATATGGGCAATCTCCAAAATCAGTTCGCTCAAAATAAGTGTAACTTCCATTAGATCATCGGGTCCCTGACCTTTCAAACAGTCAATCGCTTCCATTACCTCCAGAGAATTTCCAATATAGTTACCGAGCGGGTCATTCATGTCGGTCAAGACACCCATTGTTTTTACACCAAATTTTTTGCCGATTTGAACCAGATACCTGCAGAGTTCTTTTGCTTTATAATAATCTTTCATAAAGGCACCATTGCCAAATTTCACATCCAGGACAAGACCATCAATGCCTTCGGCAAGTTTTTTGGACATAATGCTTGCGGTTATCAATGGTATTGACTCAACAGTAGCAGTTACATCGCGAAGAGCGTAGATTATCTTGTCCGCAGGTGCAATCTCTTTGGTTTGACCAATGATTCCAACCCCAATTTTTTGTAATTGTTTCTTGAATTCTTTCAACGAAAGGTTTGTTTTGAATCCCGGGATTGATTCCAATTTATCAAGAGTACCCCCGGTATGTCCAAGACTTCTACCGGAAATCATCGGCACACATACACCACAACTGGCAACGAGTGGGGCAAGAATCAGGGAAATCTTATCACCAACTCCACCAGTTGAATGTTTATCTATTTTAGGAATTTTGATATCAGTAAGATTGAGCACCTTGCCTGAATACAACATTGAGCGGGTTAGAGCAATCGTTTCCTCAAAATCAAGACCCCGAAAATAGACTGCCATTAAGAATGCCGAAAACTGGTAGTCAGGAATCTTCCCCCGGACATAATCAGTTATTAAATACTGCATCTCCTTTTCACTTAATCCTGCGCCATTCCTTTTTTTATAAAGAATATCCAGAAAATTATGCAGCATATTACATTATTATATCTATTTATTTCTTCAGTTCAAGAATTTGATTTGAATAGAAATTTCTCTGCCCCGGGATAATTCGGCAATGGTCAGTTGATATTGGTTATTGACATATGACAATATTTAGATATAATCATATAATTTAAAGGTAATTAAAAAAAACTAAAATGTTCTTCTCACTACTTGCTACCAAAAGAAGATGCGTGATAAGGTTGAGAATAGTTGAAAGGACTGGCATTTGAAAAATCTATCGGCAATTACCCGAGCGAAGGCGAGGTAATTTAAAAGGGGTGTTATATGGCAAAACAGAATGAAGATATAATGGAATTAGAATCGGGAGTCTTTAATGCCCTGGCCCATCCATTGAGACTAAAGATTCTCGAAAAATTACGGGATGGTCCTTGTTGTGTATGTAAAATAATTCCTTATGTCGGTGCAGAACAGTCAAATGTCTCGCACCATCTGGCAATCTTAAAAAATGCCGGGATCGTCAGATGCCAGAAAAAGGGACTTGAGGTCTGGTATGAGGTAACAGACCAGAGAATCTTA
Organism: uncultured bacterium; assembly: GCA_964418185.1. Taxonomy (GTDB): domain Bacteria; phylum Hydrothermota; class Tepidihabitantia; order SM23-42; family JAOAFX01; genus JAOAFX01. The sequence continues at coordinate 451 of CAYQKL010000017.1, read as the reverse complement.
GAGATTATTGATATCCTTGAGGAATGTATAATTGGAAATTTAAAGAAAAAGAGCGAGTTATTGATGGAGATGGCGCGGAGATAAGTATGAAAAATTCTAAATCCGCCATGCTTCCTGGTGGATTAGATATTCGGATTTATTATAAGTGAGGTTATTATGAGAGAACGAACAACGCTTATCATCTTCATCGCAGTATTCCTGTTTCTTTATTTTGTGCCGCTTGATGGCGTGCGGATTCAGTCTGCAATCCTTGAGGCATTTTTTATGATTCAGGAATATGCCCGGGAGCATGTATTATTTTGTCTAATCCCGGCATTCTTTATTGCAGGTGCAATCAGCAATTTTATTTCCAAAGAGGCAGTGATAAAATACTTTGGTGCAAAGGCAAATAAAGTCCTTGCTTATGGTATTGCCTCTATCTCCGGCACAATCCTTGCGGTCTGTTCCTGCA
>CAYQKL010000016.1:0-45527 GCA_964418185.1 uncultured bacterium | reverse complement strand
ATTGACCACCGGCTTGACTCCGGATTTAATTTTGACCCTACTGGATAAGGATTATGAAATTCAAACCAGAGCATTGACACACCCAAATCAATAAATATAATTATCATTATGATACAAAACACAAAGTATAAAATCATCTTCTTCTTTGTCTGTATAATAACAAGCCCTTTACTTCTTGCTCAAGATGCAGATAATTCTCTTTTCAATAATACGTTGAAAATCTATATTGATTGCGAACAGTGTGATATGGACTATATAAAGACTGAAATCCCTTATGTGAATTATGTAATTGAAAGAAGAGATGCTGATATTTTTATAATGATTGCCGAGCAGAAAACTGCGGGAGAAGGCATCGAATTTACGGTAATTTTCAAAGGGCAAAATCTTTTCTCTGGAATGTGCGATACACTCAAGTACAACGCTCTAAGTTCTGATTCTGATGATGAAATCAGACAAAGGCTTGTCAGAAAATTGAAAATTGGGCTCATAAGATACCTTGCAAAGACAGACCTGGCTGATAGGTTCTTAATCACTCTACCCCAGGAGAAAGTTCATTTAAAACCCTATGACCCCTGGCATAACTGGGTATTTACGATTGAACTATATACCTATCTCCAGGGCCAGCAGAAATACAATTTCAATACTGTCAATGCTAACATTTCAATAAATAAGGTCACGGAGAACTGGAAAATTTTGAATAGTGTTAGTTATTATTACAAATATAATATCTATAAATTTGATGATACGACAATCACAAACGAATCAAAAAGTTATAGTGGATTGATAGAACCGGTGATAGGAATTAACAATCATCTTTCTCTGGCTGGCTACTGCTCATTTTATTCTTCAACTTACGAAAATATCTACTTAAGCAGTGGTATTGCCCCAGCCCTTGAATACGATCTCTTTCCCTATAACGAGTCATCAACCCGAAAATTAACCTTCCAGTATGATATTGGCTACATCTATTTCGAATATTACGAACTCACAATTTATGAGAAATTGAAAGAAAGGCTTTTCAAAGAATCAGCCTCCATAAATACCTTTGTCAGACAACCCTGGGGTTCACTCAATATATCTTTAGAGGGTTCGCACTATTTCCACGATCCGGCGAAAAACCGTGTGACGCTCTACACCGATATTTCTTTGCCAGTATTCAAGAGATTGTCGTTTAAGATCTTCTCTTACGCAGCAATGATACATGACCAGCTTTCCCTGCCAAAACGGAAACTGACTGAAGAAGAGATAATCCTTCAGAAAAAAATCTTATCAACCCAGTATTCTTATTATGTGTCAATCGGAATTTCCTATACCTTTGGTTCAATCTACAGCAATATTGTGAACCCACGCTTTGGCAACTAACATCAAGATTTTGCGAAGAGTACCAATAGCTGCTCTTCTTTACCCTTGACAATTAGCCATTTTTACCTACAATTATATACTTGATTTATGAACATTAATGAATATCTTTCTGAGAAGAAACGATTGGTGGATAGGGCATTGAAGAAATATTTTCGCGACAAAAATCCATTCTTTGATGTGATGTATTATTCTCTTGACCAGGGCAAAAGAATAAGGCCTATTCTCGCCATTGCAAGTTATGAGGCAAATGGTGGCAAGGATATTGATGAGATAATGGGAATTGTCTGCGGACTGGAATTGATTCATACCTATTCCCTAATACATGACGACCTTCCCGCAATGGATAATGATGATTATCGTCGTGGTAAAGAATCTGCCCACAAGAAATTCGGCGAAGCACTTGCGGTCCTTTCGGGCGACGGGCTTTTTGCCTATGCCTTTGAGCTATTTACCGAATCCAATAACCATATTTCTGAAAGATTTAGAATAATAAGGGAAGTCAGCGAAACTGTTGGACCAAAGGGTATTGTTTACGGGCAGGTTCTTGATATTCAAGACTACCCTGAATCAAACCCGAAAACCATACGCCAGATACATTTAAATAAAACCGCAAAATTCATTGCCCTTTCCCTAAGAGTGGGTGCAATAATGGCACGCGCTTCCGAAGATCGTATCCAGAACCTGAACAAGGCAGGTATGTACCTCGGAATTCTCTTTCAATATACGGATGATATCCTTGATGTAATTGGTAAAAAAGAGAAACTGGGTAAGACACCACGAAAAGATATTCTCCAGGAGAAGTTGACCGCGCCAAGGGTTTACGGCCTTGAGGGTGCAAAATTTCGTGCCCAAAGATATGCAATGCTGGCGAAAAACAGGTTCAGCAATTTGGGCAAGGATTTTGAAATCTTTAACCAGATTACTGATTTTATCCTGAACCGCACATTTTAAGATGTTTGCGATTATGCAAAGACCATTTGAAAATTTGGGTTTCTGATCAAAACATTCAAATATTATGGCACTATTAGAAAATATTGAAAAACCTGAGGATTTGAAAAAATACTCTATTGAACAACTTCAAATCCTTGCTCAGGAAATTAGGGATAGAATACTAACGACCATATCAAAGAATGGTGGACACTTAGCGCCATCACTTGGCGTTGTTGAACTAACTATTGCACTCTATAGAGTTTTTGACGCGGGAAAAGACAAGATCATCTGGGACGTAGGACACCAGACCTATGCGCAGAAATTGATTACCGGCAGGCAGTCGGCATTTTCAACTATCAGAACCTATAAGGGGCTCAGTGGCTTTCCCAAGCGGGAAGAATCAAAATATGACCACTTCAATACCGGCCATTCATCAACTTCATTATCAGCCGCTGCCGGATTCGCCATTGCCCGTGATTATCAGCACGAGAATTACCATATCATCAGTGTAATTGGCGATGGCTCACTTGGTGCGGGTATGGCATTTGAAGCCCTCAATCACATCGGACAATTGAAAAAAGATGTCATTGTCGTCCTGAATGACAATGAAAGGTCCATCGGCGAAACAGTCGGCGCCCTATCCCAGTATTTGAACAGAATCATCACTACCCGCACTTACAATAGATTTCGTGATGACCTATGGGTATTTTTTGGCAAATTTCCACCATATGTCAGAGATAGAGGACGTAACATAGCAAAAAGGATACAGGAAGGCCTAAAGGGCCTCTACTCGCCTTCTGTTATATTTGAAGAACTTGGCTTCAGATATATCGGACCTTTAAATGGGCACAGACTGAATGAGTTGATTGATACATTTTCCCGAATTAAAGAAATGAAAGGACCAAGGCTTGTCCATCTGGTTACAAAAAAAGGTAAGGGTTACAAGATTGCTGAAGAATCCCCTGAGAAATTCCACGGTATTGGACCGTTCTGTCTTGAAACTGGCGAAGAAATGCAAAAATCTAATTCCTACACAAAGGTCTTTGGCGAAGCGCTGGTTAGACTTGCTTGGGAGAACAGAAAAATCGTGGCTATTACCGCCGGGATGTGTTTGGGTACGGGGTTAAAAGAATTTTCATTAAAGTTTCCTGACCGCTTTTTTGATATTGGGATCTGTGAACAACATGCAGTTACGATGGCATCAGCCCTTGCCCTTGAAGGTTATATTCCAGTCTGTGCAATCTATTCCACATTCCTGCAACGTGCATATGATCAGATTATTCACGATGTCTGTCTCCAAAAGGCACCCGTGATCTTTGCCATTGACCGGGCTGGTCTGGTTGGTGAGGACGGACCCACACATCATGGGCCATTTGATCTTTCCTATTTAAATTGCATTCCGAATATGATAGTGGCTGCGCCTAAAAGTGGAGACGAGTTAGTCGCCCTTTTAAAGACCGCAATAGATTACCGCAAGGGGCCCTTTGCTATTAGATATCCAAGAGGGATTTGCGAATCAAAGTCAAATATTGAAACCTCACCATTAGAAATTGGCAAATGGGAAATATTGAATTCAGGGAAAGATATTGCAATAATCGCCTGCGGTTCAATGGTAAAAACAAGCAGAGAAACCTTACCTATCTTGAAGCAAAAAGGTATAAATCCTTTTTTAATAAATGCCCGTTTTATTAAACCACTTGACTTCACACTTCTTGATGAACTTTGCTCACATATCAAGACTTTTTTTGTCATAGAGGAGAACACTTTTCTTGGTGGCATTGGGAGTGCAATCACTGTATACCTTTCCAAATACCCAGGAATAAGGATTCAATGTCTCACCCTGCCTGACAGATTTATTGAACACGGAAGCCGGGACATTTTGCTTGGAGTGGTCGGCCTTGACACTCAATCAATTGCGGATAAAATCATAAAATCACTATGATTCTATTTCTAATCTTCCTTGTTAGTCAATTCACTCAACCTTATGAGATAAAAACTTTGGTTACTCAAGATGCGCAGTACATTGTTTATACACGCTTTTATCAGGGGGAGCTTATCAGTATTGACAGCATCATCCCTTTGTCGAGATATCTGATTTCTGGATTGCAAAGGAGAAATCAAAAACTACTATTAAAAGAATTAGAGAGCGACATTATCCTGAAAGGTGGATACGCCAATAAAGGTATATTCGGTACCTTTGAGGTACCCTTACCAAAGGGTGGCTTCAGCGATTTTATGGGTGAGACTGGAAAACTTGATGTTGGCGGTTATGTAAAAATCACCCTTGGTGGTAGCGAAACATTCTATTCTAACCTACCCGCAGAACAGCAAAGGACCTCTCTATTTCCTGAATTGAATATGGAACAGGAAATGGCGATCAATCTTGATGGCGAAGTTGGAGACAGAATGAAAGTCTTTATTGACCATAACTCAACAAGGGTTGATGAGAGTCAGAACAAAATAAGAGTTACATATAAAGGTAAAGAAGATGAAATACTGCAAGAACTGGAAGGTGGTGACACGCAGTTATCAATTCCAGGTACAAGTTACACTGGTGATATTCCATCACATCAAGGACTCTTTGGCATTAAATCCACCTCAAAAATAGGTCCAGTAGATATTGCCGCAATCGCTTCAAGGGAGCAAACCCAGATGAGTGAGCAGGTTATTGAAGGCGGCACGGAAACCGTTCCCGACACGGTCTGGTCCAAAGACTATGCAAAGAGGCAATTTTTCTGGCTCGGAACTAATGATTCAATAATTGAACTACGTGTCTATGTTGATGACGGAAATGCCACAAATAACAATAATGGTATTACCCGTTATGCCTATGTTTTTCTTGACCTTAATGACGATAATATTCCTGATGATACAACGGAAAAAGAAGAAGGTTTTTTTACTCTGAAAGCCGAAGGTCCAGAACAGGATTATCAATTCTTAGGCAAGAGGGTAAATATTATTGAATTGAAATCCGGACTTTACAACAATGTTGAAGCCTTAGGCGTTTATTATCGGAAGATCAATGCCCAGGGCAAGGAAGATACTGTGGGTTATATTGGCTCAGACACCCTACGCCTGAAACTTATATGCCCGAGGTCATTCAAACAGACATCTTTTACGTGGAGATATTATGAATTGAAAAACTATTATCAAGTAACAAGTCCTGGTGCGAGTATTGATACTCTGAAAATCTATAATGATGTTCCTAATGGTATTGATGATGATAAGTATCAGGGGAAGACCTTGATAAACATCCTCGGTCTTGACAGTGATAACAACTCAGAGGTTGACTTATATTTTGGGCAGGGAGGTTTTGACCTTGGTCGGGGATTACTCATTTTCCCGGATACAATGCCTTTTATTAATCCAAATCTACCTGAACCAGATACTGAGATTTATCAGAATCCTTATTATATTATTGGTGGTGGGAAATATTACATTTATACGAAATCTGTCCAGGTAAAAAGAATCTTCCCCATACCGCTAAATACCAAAAGGGTCAGGGTCTATGTTAACGACATTCTAATTGATTCCACGCAATATATAGTAAACTATGATGAGTGCAAACTGGAATTTCTGAGACCGATTGCAAAAACCGACAAAATCCGCATCCAGGCAGAATACAGCCCTCTATTTTCGGCTGCACAAAAGTCCCTAATTGGACTCAGAGCAAATTCAAAGATCATTGGTGATGGCACGCTTGGCTCTTCGTTCTTTTACCGTTCAGAATCATATCAGATAGCACCTTACGAACATATTAGACTCAATGAAGAACCATTTAACCGGATGGTCTGGGAGGCGGATTTCTCTTTGCCCGGCACAGTGCCTTATCTCACTGAACTTGTTGACCATCTCCCGCTGATACAGACCGAGGCCGAATCAAAATTCAATATTAACTTTGAAGGCGCCTATTCATTTTCAAGTACAAATTCCCGTAACGCAGTATACCTGGATGACTTTGAGGCAACCACGATAAGCCATTCTGTTGCCCTGACAAAAGGATACTGGCATCTCTGTTCAAAACCGGTCAATCAAGATACGGCCAACTTTGCAACAAAAAGAATCGTCTGGTATAATCCTCCGAGCGGCAAGACGTTTCAAATGGAAGATATCTACAACAATCCAACCGATCCTCAGGCAATTGCTGAAGTCTTGCAGATTCAATTCACTCCTAACAATGTTCAATCCTTCGCCGGACTAACACAGTACATTACAAATACCAATCTTGAGGAGTGTGAAAATATTGAATTGATTGTCAAAGGTAAAGATGGTAAGTTACATATAGAAATCGCTGAGGACATCAGTGAGGACCAGTTGCGAAGAAACAAAAATGGTGAATTTGTAGGATCAACAACCCTGGAGGACGAGGATAATTTTCCAAGGAATTTTTCCTGGGACGCCAATACTGAAGACCGTGGACTGGATGGAGTTACTGGTGATGATGCCTCAAATGTTTCAGGAGATGACGGCAATGATGACTACAGAGAAGAAGACTACACAGGAGGTATCAACGGTACTGAGGGAAACAGAATATGGGATACTGAAGACATAGACCGCAATAGTATATTCAATTTGAGCAATAATATTTACCACAGTTATTCAGTTCATCTGGACTCAAGCAGATTTCTGGTGGAAGGTGGTTTAAAGAGTGGTTGGAAGATGTTCCGTATTCCGATGAGAGATTCCCTTGCTCGGGATACAGTCTTTGGAGTACTTGACTGGCACAATGTGAAGTTCGTGCGTATCTGGTTTGACAATTTTACAAAATCTGAGACAATCTATATTCATAAATTGAATCTCACCGGGAGTCGCTGGAAAAACCAGGGTGTTACTACCACTGATTCTTTAAATCCGGTCGATTCAACAGAAAAGTTTGTCATAACCCCGGTGAATACTGAAACTCACACCTACTATAAACCACCCTATCCCCTGCCCATTGATCCTGTAACCGGGAAGACCATAAACGAAGGTGGTCTGGAGTTTAACCTTGCAAACATCAAAGAAAATCATACCTGTGTTGCTTATCGCAGAATAGAGACAAATGAAGATTACCGTGCCTACGACACTCTGGAATTCTATTTTCTTGCTGCCCATTCAAACCCCCAGATTGCTTTGCGTTTTGGCTCAGATACAAATTATTATGAATACAGGGCAGATTTTCAATCAGGCAGCGCCGGCTACAACAACTGGCGAAAGTATCGGGTGGTTTTTGCGAATTTCCTTGCATTAAAGAAAATTACTCACGGCGTTGGAAAATTGACTGAAGGGAACTACACGGTCTCTGGTAACCCCTCGCTCTCAGCCAATACCTTTTTTGAAATCCACATTACTAATGTATATACCACACCCCTGACTGACACATTGTGGTTCAATGATATTAAACTAACTTCACCAAAATCAGAAATCGGTAGAACACTCAGATCAAACGGTACACTAAACATTGCTGACCTCTCCAATATATCATTTTCCTATTCTGAATCTAATGGAAAATTTAAGCGTCTATCTGAAAGCAAAGATATTTCAAGCCAGGGTCCGGGGAGAAACTATGGAATAAACACCAGTATCTTTCTGGATAAATTATTGCCTCAAAATTGGTCCTTCAATATACCGCTTGGTTTGAGTTACAGCAGAAATATCCAGGAACCAAGATTTTCGTCATTTATTGCCTCAGATATTGAACTGGATGATTCAAGCCGCACTCTGGAAAGCTCAACCAGTACTGTTCAGGGTTATAATTTTGGTATGTCAAAAACAAATTCCAAAAATTGGCTTTTAAAACAGACTCTTGACAATTTGACTTTTAACAATGATCGCACCGTAAGCATTTCAAATGCCGCAAGAAACTGTGATACATCGGATATTAGAAATTATCGTGGTTCTTATACCATTGATCCGAAGGCAGCAGTAAAAATTCTGAAACAATCAATTTCAGTGATACCACAAAAGATCGCCTTTGGTGCTTTATATACTGATAATTATTTGAGATCTTATTATCGCGATAGTCTGAATCAAAATTTCAAAATTACTCCGGGCTATCCGCAACATAAACGTACCCTCAATCCAAGTTTTTCCACCGATTATACGCCTCATCCAGTATTGACCACCTCCTATAATTTTTCCCAAACACGAGATTCAGTATCAGAAAGGAGACGATTTGGCGAAGAAGTCGGTCGCACTCAAACATTTAATAGCCGATTCTCAAAGGATCTGATACTTATCAATCCATCCTTACAATTCAGTTCAGGTTATAATGAGGACCATCGTTTTGAAATGCGTCAAACAGAAGACCTGCGTGGAATTTCCAATAATTCAGTTATCAGCATTACGGGTATTGCCGATGTTAAAAAATTTGTAAAATTTTTCACCCGGCTCCGAGACGAGTCAAAAGATACACTACAGATTCCAGGCTCACCACTGTGGGTATTGAAACAAATTGAGACCTTTGTTGATTGTCTGCAAAACCCCAATATCGGTTTTTCACGCCAAAAGGCATCTGGATATTTGAGTATGGTGCGACCCGACATTAAATATCAGTGGGGGCTTGTTGATACTATTCCGGCAGAACAGATCAGCCCAAACAGTTATTCAAGCCGGAGTTTAAATGACAATTTCAACGTAAACTCCGGCATTAATTATAAGATTCTGACATTAAGTGGTGGTTATACAAATCAAATAGGACGAAACATCGGCTATAGCGGCACAGAAAATAGAACCATTAATCAAGCTTATCCTGATGCAAACCTGAGAATTTCAAAAGTTGAAATGATACCATTATTAAAGAAATATGTCTATACCTCCACAATAAATACTGGCTTCAATCAAAACTATCAAACCACCTATACAGTTAATCCCGATACCACACCCGAATTGACTTCAGATAGTAAAACCATCTCCCTTAGTCCTTTATTAGGGTGGCAGGCAAACTGGAAAAAGGGCATCACCACAAACACAAGCGTAAACTACAGTCAAACAGAAAGCCATCAGTATCTTGGCACGTTCATCAACCCTTCCAAATCTATAAGTTGGGGTGGTTCATTCTCATTTGCCTATACTTTCAGTGCACCCAAAGGAATAAGTCTACCACTCCTTCAAGGCATTAGATTTGCATCCAATCTGAGCACGAGCGTAACCTACAATTATAGCCGTAGCGTAGGATACTCTGCCTCTCTTGAAGACCCTAACAACCTTGATCTTAATAACCCGATAAATGATAACGAGAATAGCAACATTGATATCTCCCTTACCTACAATTTTTCAACAAGTGTTACTGGCGGCGCAACCATCAATTATCAGCGCAACCGAGATCGTATTTTCAATAACAATTACCGAAGAGTTGGACTGAATATATGGACAAACATAAATTTCTAAGAAAACACGCAATCATTCTGCTGTTCCTGTTCAATTGTCTGGTATTTGCGCATAAACCTTATGATTATTTTGTAGAATTTTGTAAATCCGGGAACAGAGCCATCGGCACAGAAGGGCATAAAATCGCCTATAACTATATTGTAAATAATCTAAAGAACCCAGAAATTGATTCATTTGTTGTCGACGGGGTGTGGCTCTATAATATATATGAAAAATTCCCGGGAGGAAAGCCGGAGATCGGCATTGGCGTTCACTGGGATTCAGATAAAGGCTGTCCAGGAGCAAACGACGGAGGTTCAGGAGTTGCACTACTACTAAAACTTGCCGATACACTCTCAAAAAACCCTCCTCCTATAAGTGTGAACCTTCTATTTTTTGATGGTGAAGATGTAGAAAAGGCTGAATTATATGGTTCTACACACTTTGCTATGAAATGTCTGGACAATTATTCTTTTGTTATTATTATTGATATGGTGGGTGACAAAAACCTTCAAATCCACAAAGAAGGTAATTCCGCACGCTTCTATCCATCACTGGTTGACTCTATTTGGCAGATTGGCATGGAAATTTCTCCCTTGGTCTTCATACCGGTAGTTAAGTATTATATAATTGATGACCATATGCCTCTCATAAAGTACGGTATTCGCGCAATTGACATAATAGATTTTGACTATCCTTATTGGGACACACCTTTTGATACAGTTGACAAGTGTTGTGAAAAGAGCCTTGATACAATGTACAGATTCCTTTTGAGAATTGTGTATCCAGAATACTGAAGTCCTCCTGTGAACCGCAAAGAAATTATCTGTCTGTCATTACTAATTACTATTTTCATAATAATAAACATTTTCAGTTATCTGCAGTTAAATAAAAACAAAAAAGGATATGCGCTGATAATTGAGGAAGGCATAGATCAAATTTCTCTAAATGAAGCAGATATAGATGAGATTGAAATGCTACCAGGTATAGGTCCCTCCTTAGCCCGAAGGATTATTGAATATCGGAATCAAAATGGCGATTTCAAAAATATTGAAGATCTAAAAAAAGTCAAGGGAATCGGCGACAGATTGTTTGAAAAAATCAAACCCTATATAAAGACTCAATGAAGTCGATAAGTAAAAGACAAGACATAATGTTTTAGAATGGTATTGATTTTTTGAATTTTTTGTGTATAATAGGTTTAAGTCTAAAAAGGAGATAGAATGGAAATTAAGATATTAAATCAATCAATACTTGATTTTGAGGGAGATTTACTTATAGTGAATCTATTTGAAGGAATTAAATCTCCTGGTGGGGCAACTGGTGCTGTGGATAAGGCATTGAATGGTGCTATAACAGACATAATAAAAAATGAAGAAATTACTGGTAAACTTGGTGAAACGATCATATTCCCAACATTCGGGAAATTAAAGGCAAAAAAGATAATGGTGGTAGGGCTTGGTAAATCAGACAAATTTGGCATTGATGAAATCAGGAAGGCAAGCGGTTCCGCAGCAATGGTAGCAAAAAAGGCAAAGGCTAAAAAGGTTGGTACGATCGTCCATGGTGCAGGCATCGGGGGTATAGACCCGGAGATTTGCAGTCAGGCAATTGTTGAAGGCACGATACTTGCCTTATATGAATTCAATGTTTATAAAAAACAGGAGAACCAAGAAATCAAAGAATTTGCCATTGCTGAGATGGACAAAACCAAGATTGAAAAGATAAAAAAGGGTGTTCAAATCGGTAGAATTCTTGCTGAATCGCAGAATATTTCAAGAAATTTTACAAACGAACCAGCAAACAATCTAACACCAGCACAATTTGAAAAAAGGGTTAAGGAAATAATCAAAGATTTAGGGCTCAACGAGAAGATAAAGATGACTGTGCTGGATAAAAAAGAGATGGCAAAACTTGGAATGGGTGCATTACTTTCTGTTGCTCAGGGAAGTGAGAATGAACCAGGGTTTATAGTGCTTGAATATCAGGGTGGAAAAGGAGATTTGCTCAGCCTCATCGGTAAGACCGTCACTTTTGATTCGGGCGGTATATCATTAAAACCTTCAGAAGGAATGGGTGCAATGAAGGGCGATATGAGTGGTGGCGGTGTTGTCTTTGCAACAACCCTGGCATTGGCAAGGGCAAATGCAAAGATAAATCTATTGACGATAATCCCAGCAGTTGAGAATATGCCTTCAGGCAAGGCATCAAGACCCGGTGATATAGTGCGGGCAATGAATGGTAAGACGATTGAAATAATCTCAACCGATGCAGAAGGCAGAATGACCCTGGCAGATGCCCTGTGTTATGCGGAAAATAATGGTGCAAAGATAATCGTTGATATTGCAACCCTTACTGGTGGTTGCGCAGTCGCCTTTGGTGATGTCACTGCCGCAGTGATGGGTAATAACCAGGACTTAATTGACAAATTGTTAAAAATAACAAAGCAAACAGGCGAAAGGATGTGGCAACTCCCGCTGTTTGAAGAATACGATGAAAAGATAAAGAGCGATGTTGCGGATATAAAAAATTCAGGTGGTAGATGGGCATCACCAATTACTGCAGGCTCATTTTTAAAGAATTTCGTGGATAAGGCTAAATGGATACACATTGATATTGCCAGCAAGGAATTTGCGGAGAAAGACCGATTTTACCAGCCCAGAGGTGCAACCGGCTACGGTGTTAGAACCCTTTTTGAATTCTGCCAGCAGTTAAATAAATAATCTTAGAAGAAGCATCCTCTAATCCACAATTATAGCATGGAATATTAAAATACTGCTAATGGTCAAATGAACCAGATAATGTAGTAGCAGAGTTTACTCTGCAGTTTTATAAACAAAAGAGCGGTTGCACAATTCATCCCAGAAGAAATCATAATGTAGCATCCAGTTTTAACTGGACAATTCTTCGTCCGACTGAAATCGAACACTACAAATTGTTAAATGGTAATTGGTTGAATGGTTAAAATCTAAGGACAACCCACCAAGAAGTGGCGGTTGGCCACTACATTTTAAATAATAATTCTCTGGAGTAGCGACCTTGTCTCGTTTTTTCTACGGGAATAAATTCCCGATTCCTATCATAAACAAGAGCTGTTAAGGGGGATTTCTGCCCTTTAGCCCTCTTTAGCCTTTTTGAGCCCTTTAGAGCCTTTTTTATTATGGTTTTATGATTTTTATCCGCGCGAGATTGCCTCTGTCCAGGGAAACCCTAAGAAGATAGACCCCAGAAGGTAGATTTTTTATCCTTTCACCGCTAATTTTCAACTCATCTTTGCCTTCCAAATCGTATCTATCTTCAAAGAGAACCACACCGAGGATATTATAGATTCTGACACCAACAGGACCTTTTACCTCTTTACTGAATTTCAAATATATATTCTCTCTGATGAATGAACAGGAAGTTAAAATGGGCGCTAAGTCAAAAGAAGTAGACTCCTCAATATAAATAGTTGAGGACTCAAACTTCAGGACAAAGGTCTCATAATTTCCGGCATTTGATCCTTGATAATAAGCACTGCCACCCGGGTTAAGGACAGGAAAATTGGTTGAAGAAGTACTACCGGTGACAAAGATATTGCCTGAACTATCGGTCGCAATGAAATAACCATAGTCATAATTACTTCCGCCGTAATAGGTTGCCCATTGTCTTACCCCGGTATTGGTAAATTTCAGGATTAAAGCATCATAATTTCCGCCTCCATATGTCCCCTGATAATAGGCGCCGCCACCCGGGTTATAAACCGGAAAATTGAATGAATTAGTACTACCGCTAACAAAGATATTGCCTGAACCATCGGTCGTAATGGAATAACCATAGTCATAGACTCCTCCTCCGTAATAGGTTGCCCATAAAAGTGCAAGAGGTGGGTCTATGATAAGTTTCCCTTCCCTTGACCAGTTTTTGACATCAAAGGCTATTAAACCATTCTCTTCTTTGTATGCAATATCAACTTCTTTCTCACCTTCATAACCAATAACCTCACCATCTATTATCTTACCAAGAGGAGTGGTAAGAAGAAGTTTCTTTTCATCCTTTATCTTATGGTCAGCGTATTTTATTTTTAACTTTATCGCACCTATATCTGCATTTTTATCAACTTCAAACTCATAATGCCATCTGCCATCTTCATTCTTAAATACCCAGTCAATACCAGGGTAAACATCTTTTATTCTCACCTTTTTGTAGGTTTTAACAAATAGAATACCTTCAGGAGACTGGGGCAGATAATAATTCACGTATCCAGGTAGTTCATCCTCATACACAATCTTTGATTTATCAATGTTGGCATTCACAAGTTCCAGGTCAATCCGTGCATAATGGAGCAGGTTATTTTTGGATTTTAGATTTTTGGATTCTGTAATTTCATCAGAAGATTTTTCAGGTTTATAAATAACATAACTTACTCTCTTTCCCGTGATGAAGAGCCCAAAGTTGTTATCCCTTGCCCGAAAGAGGACATTATCTACTACATTCCCTTCAAAATCACTCACCTGGCCAAGGTTTTCTTCAAAACCCTGGCAGTCTTCTATCCAGGCTTTCACTACCTCATTGGGTATTTCTATTGCAAGCCCAAAACAGAAAAACCCGATTACTACTGCAATGGTTTTTTTAAGCATTTTAACCTCCTATGTTTGGTTAAATGGTAATTGGTTGAATGGTTAAAAAATAAATTAAATAATTTTCACCTTCTTGTCTGGGTTTCAAAAACCCGACGGAAATGATAGCCCTGGATTGACATCGTTACTGCAGTTGGAATTAATGTCGGCTTCCTGTAGAGTGTCCAGAAAAATAATCGCCAGTAATACAATCTTTCTTTACCTATAACCCCAAGATACCAGATAGACTTGAAAAATGCCTTAAGATGCACAAACCGAAGATAAACAGGTCGTAATCTCGGCGGTTCAAAATCCTTTAAAAATTGTTTTGCCCGTTCATAGTAATATTTGGGAGAATAGATATGAGAAAGAACACTTTTATAGCCAGCAATTAAAGTTTCATAATCCATTTTCGGAACAAAGTTCAGTGAAAAATCAGTATTATCACCACTTGTTTCTTTTAATAAACGATTTTCAGATTTGAGCCGTTGATAAAGTTGAGAACCCTTGCCCGCATTGAGCAAACCGACCATTGCAGTTCCAATACCTGTGTTCTGAATAAATTCTACAAGCCGGACAAATATTGATTCCGGGTCATTATCAAAACCAAGGATAAATCCTGCCTGAACTTCAATGCCCGCCTTCTGAATCTTTTTTATATTAGCAATCATATCCCGACCCACATTTTGATTCTTACCACACTCACTCAAACTTGCTTCATTAGGAGTCTCAATACCAACAAAGACAGTCTGAAACCCAGCCCTTACCATCAACTCCATCATCTCTTCATCATCCGCAAGATTAATGGAGCACTGTGTAGAAAAGGTAAATGGATATCGGTGTTCTCTCATCCATTCAATAATCGCAGGCAAAACTTCTTCTTTCAGTTTTCTCTTGTTGCCAATAAAATTATCATCCACAAAAAAGACTGCATCACGCCAACCCCATCTATACAAGGATTCAAGTTCGTTTATCATCTGTTCTGCAGTCTTCGTTCTCGGTTTATGCCCATTTAGTGCAGTAACACTACAAAATTCACAATTAAACGGACAACCGCGCGAATACTGGACAGACATCAAGCTATATTTTCTCTTGTTCACAATCTGCCAGAGCGGAACAGGTGTTCTGGTAATATCAGGAAATTCCTTTTGCCTGTAGATATGCACCGCCTTGCCATTTCTCAAATCATCAATAAATTGTGGCATAATATCTTCAGCCTCACCAAGAATAAAGTGATCAATGCCTTCAAATGACTCATACTCAGTAGTAAAGAGTGGACCTCCGGCGACTATCTTGACCCCTATTTTTTTACAGCGTTCAATGAGCATCTTTGCTGATTCCCGCTGGAGTGCCATTCCGCTGATAAATACATAATCTGCCCAGCGCAGATGTCTATCTTTCAATCTTGTTGTGTTCATATCAATAAATCTCTTTTCCCATTCTTCAGGCAGCATTGCCGCAACAGTTAATAGTCCCAGTGGTGGTGAAGCTGATTTTTTGGAGATGAATTTTAAGGCATATTTAAAGCCCCAGAATGTTACTGGGAAACGGGGATAGACGAATAGAATCTTCATTCTATTCTACCCAATCTTGCAAATTTTTTATACTGAATTTGTTTTGTTTCATATATTATTATACGTATTTATTCTAAGATGTCAATAGGCAATTCAACCTGATTCCTCTTTGCTTTTTCCGATAACAAGTAATCACCTTACTCCCCTCATCAGAAAAATTAGTTGCAGGCCGCCACACATCTTGACGGCTTGCTCTGCATAAATCCACAATAAGAAGTTGTAGTTGCCAAGCTTGCTCATTATTAAAAAGGTCAAGCAACTTGACCACTACAGATCTGATCCATCCTTATTTTCTCCAATTATTGCTGTGATAATGGAAAGTGATTAAAACTCGGTTCACAGTGCGCCAGCCATCACAAAGTCCAGCAGGATTGCATTTTCGGTATTTCGCCAATTGGCGAAATACCGAAATAGGTCTTAAAGATAATACTAAATTCCTTAATCACCCCTAATATCTCCTTATAACCCATGTTACAATTGGATTTTCACATAATTCTATTATTCCATTATTTTAAAATTATCCAACAATCAATAATATTTTTAATACATTATTCAGTTGTTTTGTATTCATTCCATGATTGTTTCATAGTCATAAATGCTGTTAGCATCTATTGATTTTTTTTATTTTTGAAATATTATAATATTGTGAAAGGAGTTGATATTGGGTGATATAAGCCAAAAGAAGTCTTCAATTATCATTGAAGACTTGAGGTGTGAATATAGAATAAGTCCTCTTGGAATAAGCAATAAAAGACCGCGCCTGAGTTGGAGATTAAAATCAGTAGAAAGAAATCAGAAACAAACCGCATACAGAATATTGGTTGCCAGTAAAAAAGAATTGATTGAACAGAACATATCCGATTTATGGGATTCTGATAAAATAATTTCAAATCAAACCAATAATATTGTATACAATGGCACAGATCTAAAATCCCATCAGATTTGCTGGTGGAAGGTTATGGTCTGGGATAAAGATGGAAATCCTTCAAATTGGAGTAAAGTTTGTTTCTGGACTATGGGGCTTTTAAGTAAAAGAGAATTTCAGGGTAACTGGATTTTTTATGATACCCATCAGTATAACGAAGATAAGGATTTAATCTTACCACCTGCTCCATATCTGCATAAAGAATTTCCAGTCAATGGTAAGGTTCTAAGAGGCACAGTCTACATAACTGCCCTGGGTCTTTTTGAACTATACATCAATGGTAAAAGAATTGGGAATGATATATTTACACCGGGCTGGTCTGACCCAAAACATAGAGTATATTATCTTACTTATGATGTGACAGATGTCTTAAGGAAGGGGCAGAATGCAATCGGTGTGATACTCGGTGATGGATGGTATGCAGGGTATGCAGGGTTTGGGCTTCTTATAAATATCGGCAAGGGTCGGGAATATTATGGTAAAACATCAGCATTACTATTCCAATTAGAAATAGAATATCATAATGGAGAAAGGCAGATAATAAGAACAGACAATACCTGGAAGGCAAGTATCGGACCGATAAGATATAGTGATTTGTTAATGGGTGAAAAATATGATGCTGCAAAAGAACTCACTGGTTGGTCTGAACCAGGATATGATGATTCAAAATGGGATAATGTCCAAATAAAAGAAGGCATAACAGGAAATATAGAATCTTATCCAGCAGAACCAGTCAGGGTGATAAAAAAGATAAAACCAGTTGATATTAGAAAATTGAAAGACGGTGTTTTTATCATTGATATGGGTCAGAACTTCGCGGGCAAGATAAGACTCCGTGTTAAGGGTATGCGTGGAACAGAGATTATAATTAAAACTGCAGAGATGCTAAATAAAGATGGTTCATTAATGACCGAGAACCTTCGTAAGGCAAGAAGCACAGATATATATATCCTTGCCGGAAATGGTAAAGAAGAGGTATGGGAACCCCATTTTACCTATCATGGTTTCAGATATATTGAGATAACCGGCTTTCCCGGAACCCCAGATAAAGAGTCAATAACCGGGCTTGTCTTGAGTTCAGATTTAGAAGTAACCGGTTCATTTGAATGCTCAAACGAATTGGTTAATCAAATCTATCAAAACATTGTGTGGACACAGCAGGCAAATTTCATAGATATTCCAACTGATTGTCCACAAAGAGATGAGCGAATAGGCTGGTGTGGTGATGCACAAATTTTTATTAAATCTGCAACCTATAATAGAAATGTCGTAACGTTTTTTGAAAAATGGATTACCAGCCTGAATGATGAACAATGGGCAGATGGTAATTATCCAAACTATGCACCTGACCCATTCAAGGTTGATAAATCATCAAGCCCGGGCTGGCGTGATGCAGGTATTATCTGTCCTTATACAATTTATAAGGTGTACAATGATACCCATATTATTGAACAGCATTATCAGAAAATGAAGGCTTTTATGAATTTTCTTGAAAGCCAGACAGATAAAAATCTACTGGTCATCAAAGAACCCTGTTTTGGAGACTGGTTGCATTTAGGACCGAAAACCCCGGATGATTTGATTGCAAACCTTTATTATTTTTATGATTTAAAACTGATGAAAGAGATGGCAGTTGCTATTGGCAGGTTTGATGATGAAAAGAGGTATTCAGAACTTGCCCATAACTTGAGAAAGGCATTCTTAGAAAAGTATATAAATGAAAATGGTCTTCTCATAAATGAAACACAGACTGCCTATGCTCTGGCACTTTATATTGACATTCTGCCTGAAGATATGGAAAGTAAAGCAGCACAGAGGCTTGTTGAGCTTATCAAAGAGGCGGATTGGCACTTAAATACAGGGTTTCTCGGTATAAAACATCTCCTTCCTGCCCTGTCTAAATTAGGTTATAATGATGTTGCCTGTAGATTGATATGTGATAAGACATTCCCGTCCTGGGGTTATGAAATATTAAATGGTGCAACTACGATATGGGAGAGATGGGATAGTTATACAATTGAAAAGGGTTTTCAAAATCCAGAAATGAATTCATTCAGCCATTACGCATTTGGCTCGGTATGCGAGTGGATGTTTGGATATTTGGCCGGGATAGATACTGATGGCCCAGGCTTTAGAAATATAACAATAAAACCCCATCCCGGTAAACAATTCTTTTTTGTAAAGGCAAGATATGATTCAATAAATGGTAAAATCATTGTTCACTGGAAGAAAAATAACAGGATTTTTGAGTTAAAGGTATCAATACCCTGTAATGCATCAGCAACTATCTATGTGCCAGCAAGAAATCCTGAATGTGTAAAAGAGAGTGGCAAAACAATTGATGAAAAGGAGATAAAATTTTTACGAATGGAAGCAGACTATGCGGTATACTCGGTAGGTTCAGGTGATTATCACTTCATTTCTTTTTGACTATTTTAGTTGTTAATCTCTGTCTTCCAGATTTACTTTCAATAAAATACACACCATCAGCCATATCAGAGATATCAACATAGTGCTGGTTCTGTAACCTCTTTACAATCTGCCCTGATGTGTTATAGACGATGAAGCAAGTATTCATGAGTTTCTCATCATTGAATAAGATTATTCCTCTGGTTGGGTTGGGGTATAATAAAATCCGGTTAATTTTATAATCATTACCTTTCCCTATTGCTATCGATTGATTATTCAATGGGGTATCACACCGTCTCAACTGGAATTGCCTTTTGAAGAACGGCTTTATGGTATCTATTACATTGGCAGAATAATAAACCCAGACCTTATTATTTCCGACATAGGGCTCTGGCTCTGAAACATTCAAGGTGCTATCAAATTCACTCAATAACCAGAATTGCTGGGGATTTGTATCTATTGTGACCATCCAGATCTCTCCAGGTTCATTAAATGTGGTATTGAAAAAGTTACCACCCCAGTTATTTATCTGGAATGCCGAATACAACTGACCGTCAAAAAGGAATGGTTCATGAGATTGATTTAAGGATGGGGTATCAAGATGGACTGATTGGGGCACAACTATCTCATTCTGGATAAACATTGAACCAAAAGAATCCCTTTTATAAAAATAGGCAGTGTCAGATGCATTAATACCACTCATAAAATATTGCTCATTTGTAAGGGGATTTAATACCGAATTCCCATCAATCTTATTTGCTGGATCATTGGTAACAGGAATTGCCTGGTTTTGTGGGGTATAAGCATTAAATTCTTTTGCCTGAACCCTATTGGTCTGATCCTTATAACCGTATGTCAAATAATGACTACCTTTTATCCATCTTGGCACAATGATATCCATTGGTATGGGTAGTGGATACATACTCGGCTGTTCCTCTATAAGATGATCATTTGTAGGATTATCTAAATCTAAAAGGTGCAACTGAAAATAAGAATTTTCAGGGGTATTCTGGGAAAAACCATTTACACTGTCATTGTAGATATAACTTACAAAACGTCGGTTTATCCCGGGAAGTTGTGATGCATAGAATACTCTTCTTTTATTTACTACAGACAGGGGTATGTCGGTAACAATTCCCGAGGTAGGACTGGTAGGACGAACAAACTTTATTTGACCATTATAGGTGGCACCAACATAATAAGGTCCAATACTATCAAGGCCCCAGTCCCCTGGTCGGGCATATATATTTGAGTAAAAGGGACTAAAACCTTTGCCATTTGGTGGTATTAAGTCTCCGGTATTAGGGTCAATACCACAGTGCCAGACCCTTCCTAATACTCCAGTGATGGTGTCAACTTCTATCCAAACCATATAATTACTGACTGGAGATATTTCAGGATTTACATAGTTTATACTGGGATCACCAATCCGGACATCATTTGGAAAATATAATTGTTCGGCAAAGAGGAATAAATACATAGATATTATTGAAGATAAGAATAGTTTCATCTTCATAAGATACCTCTATTATTTTTTGACGCTCAAATTATTAGAATGGTTTGATGCACTAACTATTTAAAAACCACATAATTTAACGAACCTTTGATAAAAACAGCAATTTTTTAATTTGAGAAGAATTATTCGCATTCATCCTTAGAAAGAATACCCCTGATGAAACAGAACATTTATTATCATCTTTACCATCCCAATCAATGATATACTCTCCTGAATTCTGGTATTCATCCACCAGGGTCTTAATCAATTGTCCGGCAAGATTATAAATTTTTAGTTCTACCTGAGACGGTTTTTTAACTATATATTTTATAGTTGTAGAAAAAGTAAAAGGATTTGGATAAACCTGACTGAGTAAGATGCGTTTTTCTGAATTTTCTGTTTCACCAATCCCAACCGGTCCCCAGACTGCGAGTCTTAAAGGTTCCTTGATCAATAATAGATTATTGATTGTGAGCACTCCTGAAGTATCTACACTTACAGTTTCGCTCTGGAGGGTCTCACCATTTGCTACCCTTACAAGGTCCCAGGCATAGACAAATCCTAAATTGGGCTGAAACCGCTGTAATCTGCGCAGAGTGACATCGGCTAAAATTGTATCAGCATCGGGTATATCATTCGGATCACTTGACTGGTAGACAACCCACATAATTACTGACCATCTATCTGGATTATCAATGATACTGTTCGGATCCCATTCCAGATAACCACCCCAGGTTCCCCAGGGGTCACCATTATTAGGATTCCCATCACCAGGGTCAGGTTGCCTTCCTGGTGTTATTAGGTCTAAATCCGTATTTGAAAATGCTGGAAAAGATTGATTGTTACGAAATCTCGTGAGATACGTGAGTTTGAGATGCTCTGAAAAGCGAAAATGAGCACCTATCCAGTTCAAATGTTCGCGTTCATCCCAGTATAATGCAAAACCAGTCCTGGATGAGTCCAGTTGTCTGTACATAGCAGGTTTCTCTGTCCAGGTAGCATTTGTATCATTCTTGCCAGAGACGATTAGTGTAAATGGCCAGTCAGGATGTGGTTGCTGGAGTCTCCACTCCTCATCAAGGAGGTCATAAATTCCAGGGGTGCCATCAAAATTTGTAGGAAGATTCTGATTTGGAGTTCCAAAGACCGGATAAACCCGGTACTGGTCATTCAAAACCTTAATCCCTTTTATCACAGGAACATAGGATAAGCCAGCACTGAATAATGCAGGTTTTAACTGGGTATGGAGCAATGTGCCAGCTCCACCCATACTGATTCCATTAACAGATATCCTGTTTGAGTCTATGGGCAAATTTCTCTTAAGCCATTCTATTTCCCACCAGAGCCTTCGTGCAGTATAATTTACTACGACTGCGGAATTATTCGGAAGTGAAAAAACAAAGGGATTGAATGTATTGGCATAGCCAGACCAGAAGGTATTATACTCAACAAATACTCCAAGATGCCTTGCCGGAAGGACATCATCAAATGTTACAAATAGACCGTTTGAAAGGAGACTTTTGAAAACCAATCCTTCTTCAATAAGATTACTACCACCACCATGGAGTCCCACAACCATCGGTAAGTTAACAAGCGAGTCACCCCTTTTCCAGACTGCAAAATTAAAACCCAGACCATTGCTGTATTGATTACCCATCACTGGATAATCCAAACGGCCCGCATTATAATCTGTCCTGCCATCAATCCAGTGACTATAAATTTTGACTGTGGAATCCTGATACTGCATTACACAGGTAACTGGCTCAATTGTCTCTTGAATAGGACCAATCGTATTACTTGAAGAGACTATTGTATCATTGAACAAAACTACTGCATAATAACTGATTCTCACACTATCAGGGGTTACAACAAAATATGCCTCATTGGTTCCTACTGTTATTAAACCTCCAAGTGTATCAGGTATCTTCCAGCGGACATTTGGAACATATTGTTGTATCCGCTTGTTTTCACCGTGGTTGGCAAATACCCTACCAATTCTGGTAGCATTGCTAAGGGAATTAATAGGTTGTGGACTCCTGTATATTTCGTAAGTTGTGTCCGCAGGAACCGCTCCTGAATGTTCCCAGATTAGAAATGTCTGTCCCTGTGTATGCCAGCCCCTTAAATTCTGCTGGGCATAGGCAAAACTAAACGCACATATAAGAACTATAATTTTCAAAAAGTATCTTTTAAGCATTATGCCTCCCTGCTATGGGAAATAGTCGCCTCTATTAATAACACAAATTTCAAACCTTTTCAATACCAATTAAATTATCCATAAAAATTCAACCCTGTCAATCCATCAGATAAGTTTCCATTGTTGCCGTAGCATATGGATTCATAATCCATTTTCGGAACAAAGTTCAGTGAAAAATCAGTATTATCACCACCTGTTTCTTTTAATAAACGATTTTCAGATTTGAGCCGTTGATAAAGTTGAGAACCCTTGCCCGCATTGAGCAAACCGACCATTGCAGTTCCAATACCTGTGTTCTGAATAAATTCTACAAGCCGGACAAATATTGATTCCGGGTCATTATCAAAACCAAGGATAAATCCTGCCTGAACTTCAATGCCCGCCTTCTGAATCTTTTTTATATTAGCAATCATATCCCGACCCACATTTTGATTCTTACCACACTCACTCAAACTTGCTTCATTAGGAGTCTCAATACCAACAAAGACAGTCTGAAACCCAGCCCTTACCATCAACTCCATCATCTCTTCATCATCCGCAAGATTAATGGAGCACTGTGTAGAAAAGGTAAATGGATATCGGTGTTCTCTCATCCATTCAATAATCGCAGGCAAAACTTCTTCTTTCAGTTTTCTCTTGTTGCCAATAAAATTATCATCCACAAAAAAGACTGCATCACGCCAACCCCATCTATACAAGGATTCAAGTTCGTTTATCATCTGTTCTGCAGTCTTCGTTCTCGGTTTATGCCCATTTAGTGCAGTAACACTACAAAATTCACAATTAAACGGACAACCGCGCGAATACTGGACAGACATCAAGCTATATTTTCTCTTGTTCACAATCTGCCAGAGCGGAACAGGTGTTCTGGTAATATCAGGAAATTCCTTTTGCCTGTAGATATGCACCGCCTTGCCATTTCTCAAATCATCAATAAATTGTGGCATAATATCTTCAGCCTCACCAAGAATAAAGTGATCAATGCCTTCAAATGAAAAGAACCCATTCCGCACTGCACATTGGTATTACAGAGTCTGAAATACTTGTATCTTCGGTATTTCGCCAATTGGCGAAATACCGAAATGAGTCTTAAATATAATAACGGATTCCTTAATAACCAATGCTACAGTTGGATTTGTGCCTTCGGTTTTTTATTTTAAAATTCTAATACCATCGAACAATCAATAATATCTCTATTGTAGCATCCAGTTTTAAAACTAGACTATTCTTCGTCCGACTAAAGTCGGACGCTACAGAATGGCAAAAGTTCTCAGTAACCCCAGATCTCTTTGAGATATACTGCCCTTCTACAACCCGGGCATAAAAATCTTAAATGTTCACTTCTGTAGGGAGGTGATTCAGGCATCTTTGGAATTGCCTCTTCACCAAACTCCTGCGAAAGAACCAAAAACAGATTGGGATTGGCATAGGCAAGTTCACCTACCCTTCTTGCAATCCACAAGAGATGCGCCCTTGTCGTAATCACCTCACCACAACGCTCACAGAGAATCAATTCTTTTTCTATTGAATTTTCATAACCTTCCTTTGTTATTTGGGCGAGGTCGTATTCCTGGGTATGATAAATCCCTTCTTTTGTTGTGCAGTACGCTACACACTGACCACAATATATACATCGCTCCTGGTAATGGATTTCGCGCCGAACTTTTTTTATCTTATCATCAATCTGGGCGCGGGCATTTGCAGGACAAACCTCAACACAGGCACCACAGAGGATACACTTATCAAAATTGAATTCAATCTTACCACGAAAACGTTTTGCAGCCGGTGAAGGTTTGAATGGAAACTTGCTTGTATAAGGACCTTTGATTATCGCCCTTATTGCCTCACCGAGTTCTCTTAATTTTGGCTTGCGCATCACGCCTCCTTAAAACTTACCATTATTTTAGGTGCAATAAATCGCACTTCTTGAAGAAAGTCTTGTCCTAAATTATTTTTCCCTCTCAATCTGTTCTCCTTTTAACTTCTCTTCGCCGTATTTGTCAATGATTGAACCCTTCCATAGTTTGATACCATAATGGAGCGAGCCCTTTAGTATTGCATGGGCACCGACCGGATTGGTCAAAAGCAAGAACACACCGCAGATGAGTGCCTTTATCCCGGTCTGTGAAAATCCGTAAAGCAGGAATATCCCGATCATCAAACCAAATGAACCGAGTGTCACGCACTTTGTAGAAGTCTGAAGGCGGTTGTATATATCAGGAAACCTCACAAGACCAATAGTGCCTAAAAGGTTAAAACATATACCAATCCAGATAATTATCCAGCCAACCGGGCTAATCATCAAGGCTCCTTTTTTCAAGGTATTTTGCTAAGGCAAGGGTGCCGATAAAACTGAAGAGGGCAATAATAATCGCGAGGTCCATTAAGTATGGAAGATTATAGAAGACTGCGGTCAATGCAGTTATATTGACAAATATCGTTCCCATAATATCAACTCCGACTGCCCGATCCGGAATGGTTGGACCCTGCTGAATTCTATAAAGGCACAAAAATGCACTAAAGGTAAGAACAATTAACATAAAAATCATTCAATCCTCCCGATGTAATAATCGAATTTCGGATTTTGAATTTTAATCAAATATCCTCCTTAAAAATCTTTCAAACGGTCTGGCAATAATCCGTGAGGCGGCCTCAATATCAGTTTCCTGAACATAGATCCAGTGAATATATAGATAATCACCATCAATATCACAGGTCATCGTGCCTGGTGTCAGGGTGATGGAGTTTGCCAGGAACACCTTTGCAGTATCAGATTTTAAAATTGTCTTAACCTTAACAATGCCTGGTTTTAAAGGCCTTTGTGGATGCAGAGTCCTGTAGGCAACATCAAGATTTGCCTTAATCATATACCAGATAAAGACCGGGATATAGATAATCAACCAGAATAGTCTGTGCGGCTGGAGGAGTTTCTGGGGTTTATCTGTAAAATAACCACCAAAGAATATTGTACCAATGAACACAACGATAATACCCGCAATGAGATGGTCAATATTTGTCGTTAGAGTAAGTAATAGCCACAGTGCATAACCAATGACAAAATAGATAACATATCTCATCTCATTCCTCCATCATTTTATTTCCCCGCCCTTGATGGGAGGGGATAAAGGGGAGGGTGATACTTCATTAATAATTGTCTTTATAACTGCATCACTATTCATAAGGATATCATTATTCCAAAATCTTAATATCTTATAGCCCTGTTCCTGAAACCACCTATCTCGTATCTTGTCGCTCCTGCTTCCAAAATGTCCTCCACCATCAATTTCAATAATCATTTTCTTTTCAACACAAACAAAATCTACAATGTAATTTCCAATGGGTTGTTGCCTGCGAAATCTCATACCAAGCTGTCTGTATCTTAATTTTTGCCACATTTTTCTTTCTGCATCCGTCATATTCTTTCTCAATCTCTTTACTATAGATTTATTCTTGGCATCTAATCTCACTATTCACCCCCACCTTAATCCTCCCCCATCAAAAGGGGGAGGAGAATTGTAATAAACCATTTCTCTATTTCGAACCCTGTCATTTAGCCTCCGAATATCAAATTGATATACTCTGTTCCCCTTAACAGTGCCTCGGTCGCAGGTTGAATGACAAAGTCCATTAATGGCTTGTAGCCTATTCCCATAATGATAATGAGAATAACGAGAAGAACCATTGCCACACGCATCAGGAATGGAGATTCTTTAACCTCTCCCCCATTCTCTCTCATATAAACACGATTTTCAATTCTTAATAGATATGCGAGTGTGACACCGCTAAATCCTATCGCCACAATTGCCAGCCATAAAAGTTCTTGTTTTATCGCACCTAAGGCAATCAAAAATTTGGCAAAGAATCCAACCAGGGGTGGCAAACCAATCAGAGAAAGTGCACCAAACCTGAAACTCCAGGCTGTGGTCGGCATCTTCTCACCAAGACCCTTTAGTTGATTAATATCTCTTGTGCCGGTCGCATATACTACAGAACCCGAAGTCAAGAATAATAAGCCTTTGGAAAGGGCATGGGCAAGGATATACAGAATTGCACCTGCAACCCCATAAAAATTACCGATACCAAGACCAAGCATAATATAGCCAACCTGAGATACGGTTGAAAAACCGAGGAGTCTTTTATAATCATTCTGGTTTAATGCGGTTATTCCTGCAAAGATAATTGATAAGAGCCCCAAACCAATAAGGATGTCAAAAAAGAAAGGTGCATTCTCTCTACTCAAGCCAAAGATATTAAAAATAAAACGGGCACTTGTATAAATTCCTAATACTTTGATAAATACACCAGAAAGCAAACTTGAAATCGGTGCTGGTGCTGATGGATGGGCATCAGGAAGCCAGGTGTGGAATGGAACGAGTGCTGCCTTAATGGAGAATGCAAATAATAAAAGTCCAAGGATTGACCAGAAGAATGTAGTATTCTTTATTGACTGCAAAGAAAAGGCTATATCAGCAAGATTCAATGTTGAGGTCTTTGCATAGATAAGGGCAATCGCCAGAAGGAGTGTCATTCCTCCAATCTCACCCATCACCATATACTTAAATGATGCCTCAAGTTCTTCTGCCTCAACACCAAAACTCACCAGGGCATAAGAGGCAATTGCTGAAATCTCAATCCAGACGAACATATTGAATAAGTCACCGGTGACTGAAATTCCCATCAAACCTGTAGTAATAAGCATATAGAGTGTCCAGAATTTCCAGTGTCCTGTATAATGATCAAGATAACGAACCGTAAATATTGCACCGGAGAATATGATTATAGAAATCACCAGAACCATAAATGCAGATAAGGCATCAAATCCAAAGACAATACCTATTGGTGGTGGCCAGTTGCCAAATTTATAGACGAGCATTGGAAATTCCTGGATGATTGCAATTCCATAGAGGGAGAGAATGAATAGAATGAAAGCAGTTACATTGGCGATGATTGGTGCAAAAGGTTTCCATAATTTGGAAAGAAGCGGGATCAAAAATGCCGCAACCAGAGGTATAGCGATTAATAAAGGAAGGAAAATCATAAGAACTCCTTGCGGAAGGGGGCAAATAGGGGTAAAGAAGGGTAAAAATGGGTAAAGAGGGGTAAAAAGAAAAGCAACTTAAACATTGGAAAGCCTCCTTTTTTGCTCAAGCGACTGAATAAGTCTCATAAAAGGATAATCCGTTTTATTAATTAAAGAATTCAAAGTTTCATACTCCTCTTTTGTAATAAGTTTGTCTTCAAAGCAATCATCAACATCTCCGGATAGTTCACCTAAAGAGCCTTGAGCAATTGATAGATGATGAATATACTCTCCAATTGATGTCCTTTTATAGCCTTCCTGAATATTCTGTTTTATCGACCTTGCACTATCTTGCATTTGAGCCACACGCTTTTTTTCTTTTAAAGGAAATTTCTTCGTAATATTATATGTCAATCTCCGCAATTCACAGGCATTCTTCCAAACGATCAATTTCATATAATCTTTTCCCATCAACCCTTTATTTCTATTTACTTCTACCATCATCATCCTTTCTTATCAGTTTTCTTTTTTTCATTCCTGTTCTCGCTTCTTTACCCTTCTTCACCCCTATTCTCCCTTCTTTACCCCTTCTTGTTAGCCTTTTAATCTCTTTATCTCCGCTACATCAAAGGTCTTGTGTTTTTCATAGATGCGGACGATAATAGAAAGCATAAGTGCTGTCGTTCCAAGCCCAATCACAATGGCAGTCAAAACCAGTGCCTGAGGGATAGGATCAACAAAATTATAGGGCATATCAACCCTTGTAATGATTGGTGCTATTGCATCTTTTTTAAATCCGATCAATGCAAAGAGCAAATTCACCGCATATTCCATTACACAGAAACCGATAGCGATTTTAATCAAATTCCTTTTTGCAACGACTGCATATAAACCAATTAGAAATAGTATTATGCAACTTCCGAATATTATCATCAGTCCTCCATAATATATTTCAAACCTGCAAGGGCGAGGAAGATTGAGAATAATCCAGCGCCAACCTTTATTCCAATTCCAATATTACATATCGGTATCAATCCTGCACTCAATAAGTGGAGTGGTTTACCAAGCCCGAATATCGGTGCGTTGAGGAAAAAAATACCAGTAACCAGAAGACCGGTAAATGCTGCGCCCCAGAATATCAAACCACCGATACTTTCAAATATTGAACTCCATAATGCAGATTTCTTTTCTTTATCAATACCACTGCCGAATGCAAGCACTCTCAATATCAGTGCTCCTGCAATTATTACCCCACCGGCAAAACCACCACCAGGAGTGAGGTGACCATGCAGGATAATATAAATCCCATAAATAAAGATAAATCCACTTGTGATATTGGTTATGCACCTAACGATCAAACTCATAAAAGCTCCTTGAAAAGATAAGGCAATTGAAGGCATAAAAGGGCAATTGAAGAATAACCAATAGGGCAAATTTGGGGCAATTTAAGAAAATTGATGGCAGTTAGTAAAGGCGTAGTTCTATTCATTCTTACTCCTTGTGACATTTTGTTTGTTTTTCAAAGAGTATATTAAACGATTTAAAAGAAACATAGTTTTTGAGGCACGGTCATCAAATTCTTCACACTCTACTAATGTAATGTAACCATTTCGCAAAACCCTTCTAATTCTTTCCTGAAGTTCACCCAATGACCTGCGACTATAAGTTAAAAATCTTATGTATTCGGGTAAAAATCCACTATAGAATCCTTCTACAAAATTGGCACCAACTGAATCTGAAGCATCATCTATTTGTGATCGCATTTTAAACTCGTTTTTTGGAATTTTTTTAAGAATACTCTGCACAATTGTATCAAGTTCATCTATACTTTGCCATACCACCATATTTTTATGCCCTTTTTTTGCCTTCATCTGCCTTCCATTGCCCCCGATTGCCTTCATTTGCCCCCAATTGCCTTCTTCCCTTTATATCTCATCACCACCAGCACGCCGATGACCGATGTAAAAAGAACTGTCGCCTCACCCAATGTATCAAGACCACGAAAATCAAGGATAATATCAGCAACAATATTTGCTCCACCGACCTGTGATAGGCCCATCTTGATAAATTCACTTGCCACCTTCATCATTGGTGAACCAAAGGCAGGTAGAACACTAAATATCCGTTCTATCAAAATAAGAAAGACTACGACAAAAAGACCGAACGAGACCATTCCCAATATTTGCATCGGTGCGAATCCTTTATTTATTGTTTCATCAACATCTGTTGTCCTGAATATCACCGCAACAAAGATAATGAGTGTAAGAATTTCTACTACAATCTGCACAATCGCAAGGTCGGGTGCCTGCAAAAGTATAAATAAAATTGCTACAGAAAATCCTATCGCACCGACCGAGATTGCGGCCGCGAGCAAATTCTTTATTTCAATTGCAATTATTGCCGCAACAATCATAAAACTCAAAAATAGATATATCTCAATCATAAATCCTCTCCCCCTCATTACCCTTAATAACCCTTATCATCCCTTTGTAACCCCTTATAATCATAGCCCCATTAAGAGCAATAAAATTATTGCCCCTAAAAATATCCAACCAATATACCCTGGTAATTCACCCGAATGTAATACTGAGAAAATTCTGCCCAGCGCGGCAATGACATCAGCGAAAGAACGATATAACAAAACAAAGAACTGATTTATCACATCCCGGAACAAAACCCCGAAACCACCGAGTATCCCCCGTAGATAATTATAGAAATCAAATGCCCCTTCCTCACCAAATTGATAGGTTTTTTCAAGCATATCAATATTATGAACCGATGAATAGAAATTGGGTCCGGTGATTCTTGCCTCTTCAGTATCAAGGACCTCACCACCGACAAAGACCTTACTTGACCTGGGTGTGAGCGCAGTACCGAACAAAAATACGATTATACCTATCAGAATTCCGATGATAATCAGTATTGTTGCCAGCCCTGCAGACCAGAATCCTATAGGCATTATCTTCAAGAATGGGAGTGATGGATAGATCAATCTTACAAGTGGAATCTGTTCAGCAAAAATCCCAAAT
Source organism: uncultured bacterium (assembly GCA_964418185.1). GTDB lineage: Bacteria > Hydrothermota > Tepidihabitantia > SM23-42 > JAOAFX01 > JAOAFX01. The sequence goes on along the minus strand of CAYQKL010000016.1, from coordinate 14,641 downwards.
ATGATACAGAGCAGGGCAAGGATTAAAGTTGGAGTTATCATTCCAAACCTGACCTCGCACGCCTTATCAAATTCCTTCGGTCTCTCACCCAAAAATAATGAGTGTATCATCTTCAAGAATGATGCAAGGGTAAGGACACTACCAAACATCGCGGCAATAAGAAATATTACCCAGAGATTGGTCTCTTTGTTCAACTCAATTATCCCCTGATAGACCATCCACTTGGAATAAAAGCCATTGAGTGGTGGGACACCAGAGATAGCAAACGCAGCAATCATAAAGCAGAACATTGTGAGAGGCATCTTTGAACCAAGACCTCCGATTTTATCAAGTTCTGTAGTCTTTGTCCGATATTCAACCGAACCTGCTGACAAAAATAGGCAGGATTTATATATTGCGTGGTTAATCATATGGAACAAACCACCTGCAATACCTAAAGGAATTCCTGTCCCAATACCCAAAACCATATATCCAACCTGTGAGACCGCATGGAATGATAATAGTCTCATTGCCTCTTTCTGGACCAACGCCATCATCACAGCAAAGATGATAGTTATTGCACCGATAACCATCAATGTCATCCTTATGGGCATTGATTGGGTTATATCAAAGATATAATAAGAAATTCGGATAAGAAAATATATGCCTAATAGTTTGTCAAGACTTGCCGGTATAAATGCCATTGTAGATGCCGGTGCAACCTTTGCAGATTCTGGTATCCAGGTATGCAAGGGCATTGCTCCTGCCTTGGCAAGGGCACCGACAAGGAGAAGGATATATGCAGATATCAATACACCACCATTAAGTGGAAGTAAAGGACTCACAGGGAAATTGGCATCACCAACATTTACATAGATAATGATGATACCGAGCATCATCACAAAATCTGAAACACCAACGATCGTCAATGCCTTTCTTGCCGCATTTACACTCTCTTTTTTGCCCACAAGCAAAATCCCATAGAGTGAGAACACAAGCATATTCCAGAATATCAATAATAATATCAGATTACCGCTGAGTACTACCCCGTTGGCACCGGACAGGGTCAAACCAAGATATAGTTGATATACGCTTTCTCCATGGATCTTTCTCATTGATATCACTGAATACAAAAGAATTAATAATGCAAAGATTGAATTAAACAGAAGAATAAATCGTGTGAGATTATCGACATAAATCCTGAAATCGATACCCGCAATACTCGCAATGCTGTAAGAGAATGTCTGATTTTGTAATAGCAGAAATATCCTTAGAGAATAGAAAAAGGTGAGAATGAAACCCAGAAATCCCATCTCATTACGCAATCGTTTAATCAAGAATCCCAATAAACCACACATCACCGGTAACAACAACACATAATAAATCTCACGATAAATATCGGGAATGGTTTCAAGCATCAGAGACCTCCAATATATCCCAATATCTCATAAAATAAGATCCCGAGGATAAGAGAAAGTAGCGCCAGAATAAATACAACCCCACTCTCTACAACCCCGGGTTTTCGCGCCGTCTTCAAATCAAGAACGTCGCAATGTTCACCATAGAAAAGTTCATGATAAAATCGGTCACTGTATAAAAGAGTAAATATTGCTGATGTGATTGCAACAAAACCAAAATAGCTATTCTTTTGCACTGCACCAATTACTACCATCAATTTTGAGAAAAAACCAATCATCGGGAAGAAACCAACTATAGAACTGAAAAGTAAAGCCATATTCACGGTCAATACTGGAGAGATCCTCAGCATACAGGAGATATTCTTTATGTTTGCTTCACCGGTAACATCCTCAATCGTCCCCACGCCATAAAATAACCCTGATTTTGCCAGGGCATGGGCAAGGATATAGAGCATTGCACCCGAAGTTCCAAAAAAACCACCGACAGAAAATCCTAACAGAATAAATGCAATCTGGCTGATGGTTGAATAAGCAAGGAGATATCTTAGTTTATTAGTTCTATAGGCAGAACCTCCTGCAATCAAACTTGAGATAACCGCAATCCAGGCAACGATGTTAAAGAAATCAGGTGGAAGATTGGAATTGTTGCTGAACAATCTGAAGAATAGGACCAGTCCAAGATTTTCCGCAATACCTGCAAGGGCACCACCGATTGCAGAAGGGATTGAGGCATAGGCAGGGATGAGCCAGAAATGTACTGGAAGAATAACCGACTTGGTAAATATCCCAATTGTGATCAATGTGATTGCAGTAGTATCAAATTTTTCAATCTCCGTAATTATAAATGTCCCGTTTTGTAAATATAAGATACCAATGCCGATGAGCATAATCCCGGCGGTTACAAAATTTGTAATAAAGACAACATCCCCTGAGGAGGTCTGGTCAGACTTGCGATAGAATACAACTGCACGCCAGACTGCAAATGTTGATATCTCCCAGCAGATAAAGATAAATAAAAGATTTCTGCTCAAAGCTACACCTATCCCAGAAAGGACGATTAAAACAAGTGATATATAATACTCCAATCTATGCCCCTTATGGGTTATTGTGGCAAGGGCATATATCAAAGACATCAGACCAATAAATATAAATGTGCCGATAAGAAATATTCCATATCTATCAACAACAAAGCCAAAATCCATTATAGAATTCAGACTCATCTTCTGTATCTCCTTTTCAATTCCTCAGTCTTTTTGTGTGATAATACAAGCAGGTCTTTACCTGTGTATTTCTTCTTTCCATTCGCATAGACAATGGTCCGCTCTGTGCAGCAATAGCAGGGGTCAACTGCGGCAAGCACCAATGCAGCATCTGCAATTGAATAACCCTTCACTGCAACAACATTGGATGCGATATTCATATAACTCGGTGCCCGAATCTTGTGCCTGACCGGCATATTTGAGCCATCAGAACGGACATAGTGGAATACCTCACCCCTCGGTGCCTCATGCCTGCCTATGCCTTCACCTGGTGGAATATCTTCAATCCTCGTTTCAATCGGACCATCAGGCATCTCTTTAAGACACTGGCGCACAATCTTTATTGATTCAAAACACTCCAATAATCTCACCTTTGCCTTTGCCAGAACATCACCCTCTTCAAATACTACAATATCCCAATCAACTTTGTCATATGCATCATATGGGTCATCTTTTCGTGCATCAATCGCAAAACCTGATGCGCGGGCAGTCGGTCCAAGAACTCCATAGGCGATTGCATCTTCTTTTGGAAGGACACCCACACCTTCAAGCCTTGCCTTTATCACCGGGTCATCAAGTATAGCATTTGTAAACATCTTTGTCTTCTCTTCAAGCAAATCAAGATATTTTTCAATCTTTGGATAATCCTCAGGTAAAATATCCCTTCTTGCACCGCCAATCTTGTTTATTGCATAGTGATTCCGATTACCCATTATCAATTCAAATAAATCCAGTAAAGGCTCGCGATAACGCCACACCCACATCCAGACTGTATTATAACCGATAAAGTGTCCGGCAAGCCCGAGCCAGAGATAATGGGAATGGATACGTTCAAGTTCACCAATGATAGTCCTTATATACTGTGCCCTGGGTGGAGGTTGGATCTTCAGGATATCCTCAACTGCAAGACAATAGGCATAGGGATGGGAATCTGAACATATACCACATATTCTTTCCACCAGAAATGGCACCTGGTCAAAGGTCATTGTCTGGGCAATGTATTCATGACCACGATGGTTATAACCAATATTTATCTCTAAATCCACAACCTTCTCACCCTCAACAATCAACTTGAAAAATTCTGGCTCTTCCTGGAGTGGATGATATGGACCAATAGGAACAATGCGCTTCATAACTGAACCCCGAATTTACCGCGTGTTTCGGCTACAAAAAATTCTAAATCCAAAATCCGAAATCCGAAACAATATCCAAATTCAAAACATCGTTTGAAATTTTGTAATTTGAAATTTTTAATTTGTTTGGAATTTGGTCCGCCACTCTGTATGGCGGATTGGGATTTAGGATTTCTACTTTTCATAGTCTCTCCTCAATGGATATGTTCCCTCAGGCCAGTCTTCGGCAGTCAGAAGCGGTATAAGATTTGGATGGCCCAAAAATTCAATGCCCAATAGTTCATGAATTTCCCTTTCAATCCAGTTTGCCGCTGGCAGGAAATCAGCAAGACTCTTAATCTTCGGATCATCCTTTGGCACCACAGTCTTGATATTGTAGTATGTACCTGCGGGGTCGTATGAAAAATGGTATATTATCTCCAGACCATCCCTTGTATCAATCCCGGTCGCAATGGAAAGTCGGCAACCCAATTCTTTGAATAAATATTGCGCAAGTTCATAAACCTTATCACGATTTATCCTTAAATAGGTCCGTCTTGGTGAATGAATCTTAATCTCCACCTCAGGAAATCTACTTTTTACTCCATCTAAAATTTCCTGCGAATATTCCTTTTTCATATCACTCCCTAACCCAATCTCTTTAAAGCCTTAACCACACCCATAATGATCGCCTCAGGTTTCGGTGGACATCCAGGGATGTATACATCAACAGGAAGATGCCTATCATAAGGACCCACAACATTATAGGATTTTTCAAACATATGGCAATGGCAGGTGCAGGTTCCAACACCAATGACAAGACAGGGTTTTGGTGTCTGTTCATAGACACGCAAGACCCTGGGTAAACTCTTTCTGTTCAAGACCCCGGTCACGAGCAGGGCATCCGCATGTCTTGGTGAACCGACAAGGACAATACCAAACCTTTCTACATCCCATCTCGGGGTTAAAACATCAAGGATTTCAATATCACAATTATTACAGGATGCAGCAGCAACATGGAAGACCCAGGGTGATTTTTTCAATCCCCAGAGTTTAATATTTCCCATATCCAACCTCCAAATTCTCATTAATCTTTTGTCCCATTGCTTCTTTGCCCTTATTCACCCTTTTTCTCCCTTCTTTACCCATATTTACCCTTTCTCGTTGCCATCTTTAGCCCTTTTTTATAATCCATTAACTGCCAGGACCAATCCAATTATAGAAAGAATACCTAAAAAAATCCAGAAGAATTTCAATGCCTGGTCAATACGCAGCCTTGGATTGGTATTTTTGATAAGAATAATCAAAACAATGAGCAACAGGAATTTGAGAACTGCCCACCAATCTCCAATTCCACCCCATAATAAAGAAATCATAAACAAAGGCAACAAAAACAGCATCATCGCCCTTGTGATCTTATATATTGCTAGGGCAACACCTGAATATTCAATATATGGTCCTGCCATGATCTCCTGTTCTGCTTCAGGAATATCAAATGGGACTAATCCTAATTTTGCCTGAATAACAAGCAAAAAGATTAGTGCAAATACTATGCCAGATATTGAATATAAAAATGGACCATTGACCTTTTGCCACTGGATTATCTCACCAAATTTAATAGTGCCACCTGCCTTGAGCACTATCCCTGCAATTACTATAAGAAATGGAAGTTCATATGCAAAATACTGGGTCATCTCCCTTGAGGCACCCACACTCGCTAAAGGATTCTTTGATGCCGAACCACCAATGATAACACCGATCGGTGGTAAGGCAAGGAGATAGATCATTACAATTATGTCACCCACAAACGACCCATCTGGTGAAAAATTCATCTTGAAAATCATAACTGCAAGGATTGACATAGAGACCAGTCCGAGCATTGGTCCAAGATAGAATAGAACCTTAGATGCACCCTCTGGGATGAGAGTCTCTTTTAACAAGAGTTTAAAGAAATCTGCGTATGGTTGATACCAGGGCGGCCCCACACGCATCTGAACCCTTGCCGTAACCTTACGGTCAACCCAGGTCAAAAACATTCCGATTATTGCTGCAAATAAGAAACCAGGGAATATCAAATAATTAAAAAGAATCTTAATAAATGCCATCATCTTCTCCTCATAAATGCATCCTTGGAAACCATCCTCACACCAATCTCCATTTTTTTAATCTCTTCTTCTTCAAGGAATTGTAATGCACCAGAAGAACACGCTGCTACACATCTCGGACCTTGTTCCCGATCTTTACACAGATTGCATTTCTGAGAGATATGCCTGACCAGTGGTGCATCAATCACACCAAAAGGACAGGCAAAAGCACAACTCTTACACCCAATACATTTGAATGATGACCTGATAACGAGTCCAGTCTTCTCATCCCTTGTGATTGCTTCAACCGGGCAGGAAGCAAGGCAGAGTGCCTCTTTGCAGTGCTTGCATGCCAATGGTAGATATGCCACACTCTCAATATCACCATGCCTTATCCTTGATTCACCCTTAAAGGCTACCTTACACGCTGCCTCACAGGAACGACAACCACAACACAGGTCAAGATCAAGGACTATTCTTCTTGCCATATCTTCACCTCGGTTGGAATAAAATTCAAAAACTCACTCTTTGTCTCATATTCAAAAAGACCACGAACCTCTGGTATCTCAGGTTGCGTGAAGACCGCGCCCTGAGGAACTTCATTTGTTATCTTCGCCAGCAATTTTGTCCTGCCTATCTTTGTCTCAATATTTACCATATCACCGGATTTTATTCCAATCTCACTGGCATCAATCGGATTAACTTTCAAAACAGGCTTCTCAAGCAAACCAAGATAATAGAAAGAAATCTTTTCACCAAAGAGTTTCAATCCTTTATACTCGGTATGTTTGTCTATCTGTTTGACACCCTCTTTTATATCAATCTTCAAATCCTTTATTACACTCTTTGCACCATCTGTTTTTATATTCAGGATATTAAGAATCTCAAAAACATTCTTCGCACCACTTGCCGGGTGAACTTTTCCATTGAGCGGCTTCTTTCCGGTTGAGGTCAAGATTGTACCTGACTTTTCTATATTTAATGCAAATGGTAATTGAACATAGTCTTTAAAACGCAGGGTTGAGGTAGCAAGAATCTTTAACCCTGATAGTTCTTTAGAAAACTGGGGATAATAAAAAGGAAATTGTTCACCAAAATTTATGAGATATTTTATTTTGTTCTCTCTTATTAATGTTAAAACCTTTGAAAAAGATTGAAGGCTATTATTATTGACGAATTCAAATATAGGTTGAACCTTTTTCTTGCTTTTATCACTCAATATTTTTATACCCTCAAAGATTAACTGGGGTTCATAACTATGTGCAAAGGGCATTGAGACGATGATCAAACCATCCCGGGCTGACGAAAACGCCTTTCCAATATTCTCAAGAGTTTCTTCTGAAACACCGGTCATATCAGAAAATTTTATATTAGGAAGATCTTCACCCCCAAGTTTCAAACTGACGAGTGCCTCAGTCCCTGGTCTTACCATAATAAAATCTGTGGCAAAATAAGAGGTATGGGTTTTTAATGAATCAATTACAACCAGACGATGTTTCCTGTCACCCAATTTCCAGTTTATCAGATTCTTTGAAATCATTGGTGCATAGTTAAATACATCACCAAATACAATAATAATCTCGCTCTTTTCTATATCTTCTAAACTTACCAGCGCCTTTTCATCAATAAATCTGTTTAATAATGCCTCAGGCTCAAAATAGGTTGATGCAACATTTTTTATCTGGAATTTCTCACAGAAATCAATGATTGCAGATTCTTCTTCAATTGTAACACTTCTATCAACCGTCACTGCCAATGCATCGGGTTCCTGCAAAATATTTTTAAACTCCTGTCTTATAAATTCCCAGTCTTTATATTTACCTTTAGCAACAGGAACACACAATCTTTTTGGATGATTGAGATATAAAACCGAGGCACTGCCCCTGGGACAGAGCCTTGCCTGATTCGGTGTATCCCTCAAATATTCTACCCCTTTAATTCCCAAATCATCAAACACGATACCGAGTTCACAACCAAATCCACAGAAAGGACAAAGGGTTTTAATAGCCACAGAAAATCTCCTTTTTACCACAACGAAATTCTAAATGATGTTTGGAATTTTGAGCACTGGAATTTGAATATTGTTTAGGATTTCGTGCTTTGGATTTAGAATTTAATCTTTTCATAAGAATGGATCTTCTATCTCCTTTACATCCTTCCAGGTTAACACCGGACCATCTTTACATACATAGAATTTTCCAACCCGACAATGATTACACTTTCCAATTCCACAGGACATATTCTTCTCCATTGATAGATAAATATTTGAATCCTTAAATCCAGCATCAACAAGGCGCTGGGTAGTGAACTTCATCATCAAAGGTGGACCACAGACGATTGCCGGTGTTGTCTTTACATCCACAGGGATCTCATCAAGGATCGTCGTGACCACACCAACCCTTCCTTTCCATTCACCATCACCAACATCAACGGTCAACAGGATATCTACCTTCTTCATCTTCTGCCAATCAGGTAACAAATATTTATAGACAATATCTTTGGGAGTCCTTGCCCCATATCTGATATAAATGGTTTTATAGTCCTTTATATTTTCAACTAATGAAAGAAAGAGTGAACGCAAAGGTGCAAAACCAACACCACCTCCAACAATAAATACATCCTTCTTTTTGAAATTCTCTAAGGGATAAGGTTTACCGAATGGTCCACGCACGCCTACAACATCCCCTTCTTTCAAATTAAATAGTGCCTGGGTAACCCGACCGACCTTCATTATCGTGAACTCCATATCCTTTGCATATGGTGAAGAAGACGGTGTAAAAGGCGCCTCACCCACCCCTGGGATAGTTAGTTCTGCGAATTGCCCTGCTTTAAATTCAATCGGCATACCTTCAAGAATAAATGTGGTGATCGTAGGGGTTTCAGGAATAATCTTCTTAATCCGGGTTAAGACCGGTTCATAGGGGTTCATATTTTGTTTAATATCTCCCTTATATCAATCTTTGCTGAGCAACCAACAAAACACCTACCACATCCAGAACAGGCAAAGAATTTCTCATATTGATAAAAATAATTGAATTTGCACTGGAATCTATTCCAGAACCTTTCATCAATCTTGCTTCTTGGATTTGCACCACCGCCGACCCTTGCGTATGCAGCATAATAGCAGGCATCCCAGGACCTTATCCGCTCTACATTCTCTGCCCTTTTATAATCGCTTAAGAGAAAACAATAACAGGTTGGACAGGAATGGAGACAGGCAAAGCATTCAACACATTCATTGCGTGCATTCCTTATTGTATTCTTGTCTGCCTTTTCAACGAGTTCATAGACATTTTCTTTTATTCTTTTTTTGTTTATCGTCTCGAGTTTTTCAACTGCCTTTTTTCGGATACTTTCTCTCTCATCTATAATCTCTTTATCTGCATCCACAAAAAGTTCTCTATTCTCATCTATCAAATTCTGCCCTTTTTCTGAAAACACCTCAAACAAATATCCTGATTTTACAACCGTGATATTCAAATCGCCCACCTTATCAGCGTAAGGCTTCAAGCCAACAAAATTACAAAAACAGGTATCCTGGGGTTCTGGACAATCTGCAGAAACTATTATTATGTTCTCTCTTCTTTCTTTATATATATTTTCAACAGGTTGCCAGTCTAAAAACACCCGATCATATACCTCTATCCCTCTTAAATCGCAATTCTTTACACCTATAAGCACAATCGGATTAATTCTCAATTCTATTTTTGCCGGAAAACGGGCAACAATATCCCTTGTGGGAAAGAAGAAATGCTTGATATTCTGGGCAGTTCTTATTCGGCTAAAATCAGGTGAAAAATTCTGGTCAGGTTTAAAATCAATTAAATGGCTTTTGCCATTCTCAGCAAAAGGATAAAATACCTTCGCCTTCTCTGATAATCTCTTAACAAATTCTGCAAAATTTCTGCTGGGTAGCAAAGAAAAATTCATAAGACTAAAAGTATATCCAAATGGGGGAAAAAGTCAAGGAGAAAATTCTGATAATCAAACATATTCACTCGGTTATCCACCAAGAATATTAAGCACAAAACAGAATAATATTTCTCCTTGACTTTGACGACCATATACGTATAATTCACCATCAGGGAGGCACAATGAGAAGATTCTCTATTTTATCCTCAATAGTCCTGGTTTTGGGATTCAACCAGAACCTTTTGCCCAATCCAGGTTTTGAAAACTGGACTGGTGGAGTGCCAAATAACTGGTTCAAAGAAGACTCCATATTGGTTTATCAGGAAGATGTCATCGTCCATTCAGGATATTATAGTGTCAAGGATAGTTTAATAACCCAAAATCAGGATATTGCTGATTTTATCTCAGCACGATTTGCAATTAATCCCAATACCCAATATGTATTCTCAATCTGGGTATATGATAATGATCTTGCAGGAAGAGTAAGACAGGCTATTGCCTGGAAGGTTGGTACAACCTGGTCCAACACTTATTCAAACACATATTCTGGAAATTCACCCAACTGGCAACAACTTATCCTTACCGCAGTCTCTCCGAGTGGTGCTGAATCTGCCTATGTCTTTATCCGTGCCTATGATAGCGCGGCCACATGGGACGGTGGCGCAGTATTTTACCTTGATGATGCATCATTCACTCCACCTGCAACCCAGGCGCCAGTCATTGTCCGTTTCTGGCATAAGCCGACAAACCCTGATGCCGGGATGATTACGAATGTTTACGCCAAAGTGAGTGATGACAGTGTAATCATTGCCGACACCTTGTTTTACGGTCTGAACAATCTCAACAATCCAATCAAAATTTCACATACTGCAATCAGCAATGATACATTTAGATTTCAAATTCCCGGACAATCTACCGGTGATACACTATTCTATTTTTTGAAATTTACCGATAATGACAATCTGAGCACCTTCTCTGATACAAATACCATTTATGTAGGAAAGTTTAACATATATATAAATGAAGTTTATTACGATGCTCCAGGCACAGATTCAGGATGTTATATTGAAATTTTTGCACCTGGCAATATGAATCTCTCTGACTTCATGCTTGTTGGTGTGAATGGAACTGGCGGGGTGGATTATTATACAATTGATCTCAGCGGTTATTCCGTACCATCAGATGGCTTTTTTGTTGTTGCGCAGAACTCCTGGGTACCATATGCAGACCTCATTGATGCTGGTGCAGACCTACAGAATGGTCCAGACAATTTAGAACTGAGATTCAACAATATTACCATAGATGCCCTGGGCTATGGCATACTTGATGGCTGGACATTTACTGGTGAGTGGTTACCTGCATCAGATGTTGTTGCCGGGCATTGCCTTGGTCGCTATCCAGATGGGAATGACACTGATAACAATTTTGTTGATTTCCACGACTATGACACACTTACACCTGGGGTATCCAATCCAGTTGTGGGTATTGCCGAGAATAAGATTATCACACCTAACACAATTTTGATTAAAAATCCTGTTTGTTCAGGCACGAAATTCATTGAAATAAACAGTAATAAAACCCAGAATTCTGTGTTAATTTACAATATCGCCGGACAGATTGTTCAAAAAATTACGGATTATTCAACTGTACTGAATTTGCCTGCTGGAGTCTACTTTGTTAGAATTGAGGACAGTCAGTATAAAACCTTTAAAATTGTGGTCCTTAAGTAATAATCGTCAATAGCTCTGGGCAGAGAGTATTATCCCGCTGGTGAATTTTCTATCCTGGCGGGAATAGATAAGTCCAAGTTTCAATTTTGTTGTACCCAGCATTATACCCGCATGCCAGTGCCAGTCTGGATCTGATAGAAAATTTATCTTCACTCCATAGGTAGGTGCAATGATGAAACCAAATTTATATGCCCTGAAGTCATCAATGCCCTCGTACGCCATTTCGCCCGCAAAAACCAAAACATCACTGATAAACCTGACACCAATTCCTGCCTGCATATATTTTTTTCTGCCGATGGTAGTCTTATATCCAAGACTGAGATAACGACCAAAATTGCCAATTGAACCAAATATCTTCTCCGTAGTATCGCCAAACTGGTGTGCATAACCAATGGCAAATGCTCCGGGTACTTTTATACCTCCTCCTAATTCATAATTTGTAGTATCTGTAGTGTGGTAAACTCCAAAACCAAAGTTACCAAGTGTAAAACCACTATTTATCCTTTCAGGATGATATGTAAAAAACAGTTCGGCACCTCCACCAATTCCAATACCGGCCGGGTTGCTTAAAACACTGAGTGAACGAAATGGCAACGGTACAAAATTTGCTTCATTAAATGGATTGACTGCAAAGACAAATAACAATATTGTCATTGATACCTCCACTAAGGTGGATAACCAACCTTTTCCAAAAAATTATCGCGGTAAGAAAGATTGGGCACTAAATAGAAGAACATTGTATTATAGAACCCCAATTGTGGAGCAACAAGCACTAAACGCCGAATGATTGAATCCCAGGAATAGAAACCATCGCGTAATGTCTCTAACCAGTTATACAATTCGTTTTGATTAATCCGGTCAAGCCTCACCACGGGCATCCATCTATCATAGAGTGAAAGGTCTTTATTAATCTTTTTAGTCTTTTCTAATTTCTTATAGGTCTCGGTAAATGGTAAGGGTGTTTGTACAGCAATCTCAACAAAATCAACTTTTATGTTTACTAAGAATTTCAGAAGGTCTCTGTAGAATTGGGCAGTCTCACTTTCGTAGCCCAGCATCAATTTTGCTCCAGCCGTCATCCTGCTATTATGCACCATACTTATTTCATATTCCTTCTCTTTGATAAATCTGCGGTCATAAATATTCTTTGCGAGAGTTGCTCCCAGCCAGTCTTCTTTGAGATAAATAATGCGCACACCGTGTTCCTTTAGAAAATTCATCAATCTTGGATATTTAAAGACCGAAGTCTTGGTCTGGAAAATCCACATTTTTTTCATCCTCCAGCATCGACTCAACACTTCGCAGGCATAGTCAAGATTATGAAGAAAATCGTCATCCATAATATATATCATCTTTCTTGAGAGATTCATTACTTCAAAAGCAACCTCCCCCGGCTCCCATAAATACTCTTTTCTATGGATAATGCTTTCATAGCAATAATCCCTAAATTCAGGGTCGCAAGAACACCCATAAGAGGTTCTTAGTTGCGCGATCGCGGGAGTAAATCCATATTTTTTTTCAAACTCGCGCTGCGGCTTAAAACTTATGGGTGCCTCGCCGGCCTCATATAGACCAGCAAGATTTCCATTTTTATAATCCCGGAGAATATCCTCCCATACGGCGGTGATATCACCACGGACAACAACATCAAAGTATTTTTTTGCCTCATTTAAGAAGAGAGTAGGATACACACCATAGGCAATGGTCTTTACCTTTTTCTCACGCCATTCCTGAACCTTTGACTGTACATAGTATGCAAGAGTAAGCGGGATAGGAAGAACTATTAGGTCGGGATTGACCTCTAATTTTTCTTCTACACGTTCGTCAAAATAATAGAAACTATGTTTTTTGGAAAGATATGCAAGCCTCATTGCATCATAATTGGGACGCCTAAAAAAGGCACTACCTTTTATTGCAATTAGCGGCTCAAATCTTTTTGCCGATGATACACAATAGTAAAAAAGAATTTTCATCTTGTAAGATCATTGAAGGTCACATAAATAATAAGCAACAAAATTATTGTGAAACCAACCTGCTGTATGACTAACCTTGTCTTTTTACTGAATCTTTTCTTTCGGATTCCTTCAATTATCGCGATTAGAATGTGTCCTCCATCAAGTGCCGGAATCGGGAAAAGATTCACAAGCCCGAGATTGATTGAGATCACGCTCAACAAACTGAGCAAATTCTCAAAACCCCAGCGAGCAGATTCACCAGTAAGTTTTGCGATGGCAATGGGCCCACCGAGTGCCTTTCGTGAAATCTCACCGATAATCAGCTGATACAGTGTCTTGAGCGTAAGATAGATTAATTCAATTGAACGATTAAGTGCCATTGCAATTGCCCTTATCGGTTCAATGTGTATCTTCTTCAGAGGCATTAATATACCAATCTGTCCAACTGTATCCTTGAGTAGCGGATCATAATATGGCAATGGTGTCACAATTGCTGACTTTATTTTACCCTGGTGCAACCATTTGATATTTAGTGGAACATTCTTTGACTTACGGACAATTGCAACAAAATCATCCCAGGTATCTATTGCTTCACCATCAATGCTCATAATAGTGTCATTGTTTACAAGACCAACCTTATGTGCCGGGCCTCCAATTTTCAATGAACCGACGATTGGTGGCACAAATGAATTTAGCGTCAGTGAATCAAGATTTAGAAAAATGCTTTTCTCAATAATAGAATCCCCGCGTTTGAGCACAATCTTGATATTTTTGTTGTGATTTGTCTCAAACACACTCTCAAGTTCATCCCAGGAATTAAGAACTCTGCCATTTATTGAAATCAGTGAATCGTTTTTCATAAAACCGACCTTTTCGGCATAACTATCCTTTGCCACATCTACTCTAAGATAAGGATTGACATAAATTCCCCAGAAAATATAAATGACTATCAAAATAAAAACCGCAGAAAAGATATTAAACAGAGGACCACTGAGAACCACCATAATCCGATGGGATAAAGGGGCTTCATAAAAGCCTGGGATTTGATTTTCTGGTGATTCAAGACTCTGTTTCGAAAAAGGAATTTCAGCATCCTCCTCACCCGCCATCTTTACATAGCCACCAACCGGGAAATAAGAAATCCTGAAATCCGTTTCACCAATCCTTTTTTTGATTATCGGTGGTCCAAAAC
>CAYQKL010000015.1:0-46470 GCA_964418185.1 uncultured bacterium | reverse complement strand
ATCCATCGGGTTATTATTGTTTGATTCAAAATTCCAGCCGTAATATGGATAGTTTGAATCGGTCCACATATGGTTCCTTAAGTCAAGGTGATTGTAATTCACACCGGTATCAATTATACCAACGATAACACCCTGACCTTTGTAACCTGCTGCCCAGCAGGAGTCTGCTGCAACTTTAACAATATTCCATTCTTTGGTTCGGTAATCAAGGACATCGACTGGAACAGGGTTTCCAACAGTCAAAAGAATATTTTCACTCGTGACATATGGATAGGCAATGAATGCCACATCTTGTTGATTTGCAATCTCATTTACAATATCCGGTGTTGCCTTGCAGTATATTGCATTAATTATCCACAATGACTGGATATCAGATACTTTATTTGACTGGGTCTGGAGGCTTAGGTAATTTATGATTGGTGCCTGGGTCCTTGCGGAAAGTTCTTTTAAGTAATTTACTACTGGATACCTTTGCTCACGACGGGGTAGGTCTGCAACGAGATTGCGTAGATAATCCTCGTCTGATTGTTCGTTAAACACTATCAGCACCTCTATCTGGTCATCACCCCTTGCCTTGGCAATTACCTCTTCAAGTTGTGGGTCAATCAATGCCTTTGCCTGCACAAGACCCACAAAAGGTATCGCTAATACACAGAATAAAACCTTTCTCATTTTCATCTCCTTTCATTCTATACATCCATGTTTTTTCACGCCTTTTTTTCTACATCTTTATCTTTTTGTTTTTCCAATCACCCCCTTTCGGACTTAAGTCCAAAAACCATCTCCAATATTAAGATAGCATATTATAATGAAAACTTTAAAAGTGTCAAGGGGCTTGATTCGCCCGCTGCCCGTTTCCTTATGCGGTACGGTCAATTGCCTATAATCCTTCTGTCTTCTCTTTTACAAGAGATTGAATTATGATGTGTCACATCCAACGAGACTCTACCAGTTTATGTAGTAAGTCAGCCCGGCATATACCATTTCCACGCCCAGACCTTTTGCAATACTCGTATATCTGTACTGACAATCAAGGGAAACTGCCTTACCAAAATAGATTGACAGACCACCAAATCCCATTCCAAGTGCACGAGGCGTAGAGTTTTCAAAATATGCACTCATTCTACCTGAAGTCGCTGCTTCCTGAAAATTGAACTGTGAATTATAGAACACAATGTCACCCTCAATTCCAAAGAAGGGCGCAAGAAAGAACTTTCCCAGTCTCGGCGCAACATTTATGCGCAAGCCAATACCAGGTACAGTCACACCCCTTGTAGCATCGTTTACAACCAGACCAACCGGCTCAATAAACATATAGGGAAGTGCCTCGGCAGAGATATGAAATTCAGCGCCATAGAACATCTCTGGCAACTGGTCATAATGCTGAAGGGCATAATCCCTTTGATATTCTGCACCACCACTAATACCAATACCCAGCCTGCCTGCAAAAGACAGCCCAGAAATTAATAGAATTATAATTGTTAATCCTCTCATTTTGACCCCCTTTAATCTCTGCAATATTAATATGCAAAATTCGTGCCAGATAAAATAGACTTAAGTCTCATGATATAGGCACATTTTTTGAAAATCAAGAATTTGATGTTGCACAAAAACATAACATATTGATAATTATATGCACAATTTTTTTAGGTAAAGGTTCAAAATCTTAATCTCTGAATACCAGTCGCTTTACCTATTTTCTCGTCAAAATCAATAACCACTGCATTGGCGACAATATGGTCTCTGGCAACCTTGAATTTTCTCGGAATCTGCAAGATAAAGTGTTCAATTATCTCTTCTTTCTTGTTGCCAATGATCGAAACTTCCGAACCAACCATTCCTGCATCGGTCAAATATGCACATCGTTGATTTATTATCTGCTCATCTGCGGTTTGAATATGAGTGTGAGTTCCGATTATTGCTGTTGCATAATCACAAAGATAAAAACCGAGCGCCTTTTTTTCAGCAGTTGCCTCGGCATGGAAGTCTATAAAGATGTTCTTTGTGTGTTTGTGCATCTCTTCTACAATCTTCCTGCCCACCTTAAATGGGTCATCAAGGGGTCTCATAAATACCCTGCCTTCAAGATTGATTACACCTAACTTCACTCCTTGTTTCTCATAGATATAAGCCCCTTTTCCGGGCACACCCTCGGGATAGTTTGCCGGCCTCAAGAGTCTCGGCTCTGAGTCAAGGTATTTGAAAATCTCTTTATATTTCCAGATATGGTTGCCCGTGGTGATACAATCTACACCACAGGCAAATAATTCCTTTGCAGTCTTTTCAGTAATACCTATCCCACCTGCCAGATTCTCACCCTGGGCAATGGTAAAGAAGATATTTTCTTTTTTAATTATCTCGGGTAGGGCTTGAGTGATCTTTTTTCTTCCTGGTTCACCGATTATATCACCAACAAAAAGGAGGCGCATAAAGCCTTATTTATTGCGACACAAGTTTCGCTATTCTATCTATATTACAGAATTCTTGATAGACATGCCACAAATTTATCCATCTCCTCTTTTGTTCTTTTTTCAGTGACCGCGATCAAAAGATGATTATGTAAACTCGGGTCAAATATTGAAAGTGGAACACCACTAAAGATTTTGTATTCCAGCAGTTTATCTACGACTTCTCTGGCAGATCGGTTTGTTTCTACAACGAATTCTTTGAAGAACTCCTGATTGTACAATGGCTTAATGCCCTTTAATTCTATCAACCGATCATAAAGATAATGGCTCTTTGCAATGCATTGGTTTCCGATCTCAACCATTCCCTGCTTGCCCAGTGTGCATAGATATATCAATAAACTGAGCGCACACAATGCCTCATTTGTGCAGATATTAGAGGTCGCCTTTTCCCTTCTTATATGTTGCTCACGGGTCTGAAGGGTCAGGACAAAACCTCTCTTCCCTTCTACATCAACTGTTTCACCGACCACCCGACCGGGCATAAATCTAACAAACTCCATCTTTGTCGCAAATATCCCTAATAAAGGTCCACCATATCCCTGGGCAATTCCCATACCCTGTCCCTCACCAACAGCGATATCTGCATTGTATTCACCAGGTGGCGAGATGATACCAAGAGAAATCGGATCAATCACCGAGATGAATAAGGCACCCTTTTTGTGGACCATTTCGGCAATCCCTTGCATTGATTCAAGGAACCCATAGAAATTAGGATGCTGTATAGCAACACACGCAGTATCTTCATCAACGAGGGTTTTCAATACATCTATATTAGTAACACCGTGTTTTTGTGGCGCGAGCATCACCTCAACCCCACACTCCTTTGTATAAGTCTTTACAACTTTCTGATAGAATGGATGTATCAATGCAGAGAGAATAATCTTCTTCCTATTGTTTATTGCACACGCCATATGACAGGCTTCAGCAAGTGCAGAGCCGCCATCATACATTGAGGCATTTGCAACTTCCATCTTTGTTAATTCACAGATTATACTCTGATATTCAAATATGCTCTGGAGCGTTCCCTGTGAGACCTCTGCCTGGTAAGGTGTATATGCAGTATAGAATTCACTACGGGAAATTATGGTATCAACTATTGCAGGGATATAATGGTCGTAAACACCACCACCAAGGAATGAAATGAATTCACCAGTGTTAAAATTCTGTCCGGCAATCGAATAAAGCATCTTTCTTATTTCAATCTCAGAGACACTCTGAGGTAATCCAATCTTTCCTTTGAATTGTATCTCAGGAGGAATTATTTTGTCAATCAATTCAGAAAAAGAACCGATACCAAGTCGGTTCAAGATCTTTTTTTCGTCCTCTGGAGTTAATGGTAGATAATGCATTAGTGTCCCGCAATCAATTCTTTGTATTGCTCGGGTGAAAGGAGATTATCTAATTCAGCGGGAGCATCCATTCTTATCTTGTAAAGCCAGCCCTCGTTATAGGGATCTTTATTTATTATCGCAGGTTCTTTGATTGCTTTCTCATTCACCTCAATTACCTCACCGCTTACCGGAGCAAAAAGATCACTTACGGCTTTCACCGCCTCAATGGTACCAACTGCATCACCAGCCTTAACCTTTACTCCAATCTTTGGTGGTTCCACCATCACGATATCTGAGAGTTCTGATTGGGCATAATCTGTAATACCTGTTACAACAATATTGCCTGCAGGTCTTGCCCACTCATGGTCTCTCGTATATCTCAATCCTTCAATAACATTTGCCATTTAACCTCCTTTAACAGATGACTATTCGTTAATGGTTGAGACGCTGGTTTTCTTACACTTCTAAATTATTGCTTCCAGCATCTTAATCATTGCATAATTACCATATTTATTTATGGGTTCCTTTTTTGTAAAAAGGTCCTTTTATTATTTCAACCTCAATAGGTTCCTTTGCCATCACCTTTAATCTCGTTCCGGGTTCACTGAAAGTTGAAGCAACATAACCCATACCAATACCCTTTTTAATTGATGGAGAAAATGTCCCGGATGTGACGAAGCCGATTTCCTGATTATCACTGAAAATCTTTTGATGTGGTCTGGGAATACCTTTACCCGCTGTTTCAAAGCCTACAAGTTTTCTCTTCAAACCCGCCTCTTTTATCCTGAGCAAGGCATCTCTGCCTATGAAATCACCCTTATCAAATTTTACAATCCACCCCAAACCTGCCTCAAGAGGATTGGTTGTCTTGTCAATATCATTGCCGTACAAACAATATCTCATCTCAAACCTGAGTGTATCACGGGCGCCAAGGCCTATGGGCTTTACACCATAATCTCTTCCCGCATCAAAGATTAATTTCCAGATCTTTAAAGCATCTTCCGCTGCTACATATATTTCAAAACCATCTTCCCCGGTATATCCGGTTCTGGATAGCAAAACTTTAATACCTCTTATTTCGGTTTCGGTCGCCCAGTAGTATTTCAATTCTGTTAGGTTGAAATCCACAATCTTTTGCATCAACATTTCTGATTTTGGTCCCTGAATAGCAAGTTGACCAACTTCATCACTGCGGTTTCTTATTTCCACATCAAATTTCTTGTTCTGAACAATCCAGGAAAAATCTTTCTCAGTATTGGCGGCATTGACCACCAGAAAAATTCGGTCCTTAAGATTGTAAACCAGAAGATCATCAACAATCCCGGCATCAGAATAAAGCATTGCTGAATATTGGACCTGATTCAGTGCCATTTTGGATGCATCATTTGTAGTGATATAATTTGTGAATTGAAGACGGTCGGGTCCAGTGATTTCTATCTCACCCATATGCGAAACATCAAAAACACCAACGCCTGTGCGTACGGTCTCATGTTCAGGAATAATGCCTTCAAATTGTATAGGCATAAAGAATCCGGCAAATTCAACTATTTTGCCATGATACCTTAAATGCATATCATAAAACGGTGTTTTTTTTGTCATAGGCAATTATATGCAGAAAAATTGCAATGTCAATAAAAAAACTCATTGACAATGACAAAATTAATTGTATAATAGATTATGCATAATCTCTTGAATCTCGGTAGCGACCGATTGCTCAGGGAACTCAAAGAAATAGGTGTTGCACCTGAAGCGTATTCAATATTTCTGAAAAAATCAACTTTTTTGATAATCAAAATAACTGAACTCACTGCAGCCCAGACAAATATCCTGAAACAGACAGCCCTCATCTGCGGTGCCGATGTTGCAATTCCCAGAGATGCCTATTTTGGCTCAAGAAAGAGAAAATTTGCTGTCCTCATATTTGCAAATGTGAGAGAAATTGAAAAGATGCTAACCCGACTTGCTGAACAACCCTGGATGGAAAAAATAAATAGTATCCTGTCAAGAGTTATCAAACCTCCAAAGATTCCTGTTTTGAAGATCGGCAGTGATGAAATTCTTTTTCACCGCACTTATGTTATGGGAATCATTAATCTCACCCCCGATTCTTTCTATAGCGGCAGTCGTTACACTACGGTATCAACGGTCAGGAAAGTAATAGAAGAAATGGAGAAGGAAGGTGCTGATTTTATTGACATTGGTGCTGAATCAACCCGACCAGGGGCGAGAATACTGAGTGAAAAAGAAGAGATTGAACGGTTGAAATCGGTTTTGCCCATAGCCGTAAAAACCACAAAAATTCCCATTTCTATTGATACCTATAAGGCTGATACTGCAAGGTACGCCCTTGACCAGGGTGTGAAGATAGTAAATGACATTTCAGGTCTGGGTTTCTATAAACCAAACAAGAGACTTGCCCGCACCATCGCAAAATATAAAGCCTGCCTCGTTATTATGCATATTAAGGGGACACCGAAGACGATGCAGATAAATCCACAGTATGAAAATCTGATGCAAGAAATAAAGGACTATCTAAAACAAAGGATAGATTTCGCACTTGATATGGACATTGATATTAACAGCATCATCGTTGATCCGGGCTTGGGTTTTGGCAAAAGATTAGAAGACAACTATGAAATAATTGAGAGGATTGCCGAACTAAAAATATTTGAGCGTCCGATAATGGTTGGGCATTCGCGCAAATCATTTATTGGCAATCCCTTCAACCTACCACCCGAAGAAAGGCTTGAGGGTACACTTGGTGTAGAGGCATTACTCATCAAAAACGGTGCTTCCATCATCCGTGTTCACGATATTGCCGAGGCAAAAAAAGTTGCCCAGTTGATCGATAAGATTGTGCGATGAAATTGTTCGGATTCCTAAATCTCAACACCTTTGACATAATTGATATTATTATTGTTGCAATTCTTGTCTATCAATTTTTAAGATTCATAAAGGGAACAAAAGCAACCCCAATTCTTTTCGGTCTATTGACAATTTTTATTGTTTCGTTTATTGCCCGCTGGTTTAATCTCCGTGCCCTTGCCTGGATTATGAATTCAATCCTTGCTGTATGGGTTGTAGCATTTGTGATTCTCTTCCAGCCGGAAATTAGGAATGCCCTCGCCTTTATTGGCCGCCAGCGACCATTAAGATTCTTTTTCAAAGTAGAACCATTTCCCACGGTCAGCGAGATCATTGATGGAATTAAGAAACTTTCTGAACGACACCATGGCGGACTTATTGTCATTCAAAAAAATGACAACCTTAATGATATTGTTGAATCAGGCATCCGCATCGATGCCCTGGTGAACTCTGTTTTGATCCAGAGCATATTCTTCCCGGACAATCCATTGCATGATGGCGCCTGTGTGATTCAATCCGACAAAATAGTCGCCGCTGCTTGTGTCCTACCCTTAAGCGAAAATCCGGACCTGGGGGGCAAATTCGGATTGAGACACCGTGCTGCACTGGGTATTGCTGAACACTCTGATGCCTTCTGTATTGTTGTTTCAGAAGAAACCGGCAAGATTTCATTTGCTTATAGAGGAAAACTTGTCACCAGGGTTACTGCAGATGCCCTGGCAAAGACCTTAAGAAAGGTTGTCAAAGAATAATAAATAATAAATGAAGAGACTTGACAAATGCGGTTTATTGATTATTATTATAATATCCGTTAAGTGAAGGAGGTTTGATGCGATTTGCTGGTCTGCTCTTTGTGGTTATCGTCATTGGTTTTATGATTGGCTTTATTGTGCTCAATGCAGATAAAAAGGTTGATGTAGACATCTTTGGACAGAAACTATCAAATATTGCACTTTCAATGATCTGCTTTTATTCCTTTGTTGCGGGTATGGTTTTTGTGCTCGTCTTTGCCCTGGCGGATGAGATCACCTTAAGAAATACAATGAATAGATTGAAAAAAGAGAATAATAACATTAAAAATGAACTTGACGCCCTTCGCAATTTACCATTTGAGGAGGAAAAATGACCATTCTAATTATCATCATATTCGCCCTGATTGCATTCATAATCTATTTTTATTTTAAGCCGCGTAAAACCAGGGTTTCCGCCAACATCCCTTATCTTGAATCTCTCATTGCCGAACTTGAGAACAATGATGAACTTGCAATGAAAAAACTAAAAGAAGCATTAAGCATTGATACTAATCTGGTGGACGGTTATGTAAGGCTTGGTAATCTATACCGGGAAAAAGGTGATATAGAAAGGGCAATAAAGATACACCAGTCACTTACTGTCAGACCTACCTTAAAAAAAGAAGAAGAAAAAAAAGTCTATCTAAACCTGGTCCAGGATTTTCTCCAATCAAACCGTCCCAATAAGGCGATATCATACCTTAGAGAAATACTGAAGATTGATAAAAATGATCGAACCGCAAGAGACCTGCTTTTAAGAGTCTATGAAGACCTTCAGAACTATCAGGATTGTATTGCACTCTGCGAGGAATATGGTGGCGGTTCAATTGATGGCAACCGCATTGCCTGTTACTATTCTGCCCTTGGTAATGCAAAGATGTCTGAATCAGGCGAGGAGGAAGCGGAACGTATAAAAGAAGCCACAAATTTATTCAAAAAAGCACTCAAGATCAAACCTGATTCGCTGAGTGCACTTTATACAACTGCTGAATTCTATAGGAACCAGGGAGATTTGAAAAAGGCAAGAGAATACTACCTGAAACTCCTTGAATTCCATCCGGATTTTGCGTTTCTCATCATAACGGAACTGGAAAAGACTGCCTATGAAACCGGCACATTTGAACAAATAATTCCGCTTTACGAAAAAATCTTTAAGCAGAACCCCAAAAATTTTTCGGTAGGTTTTGCCCTGGCAAATCTTTATGAAAAGAAAAATGAGGTTGAACAGGCTAAGGAAGTCTATCGCAAGATAGGCGAACTATATCCTGAAGCCATCCTGCCCAAAATACACATTCTAAAATTGTCTGCAGATACAAAAACAATCAAAAGGGAGATTGCGGAAATTGAGAAATCTCTGACACAGAATAAATTCGTGTGTTCAAAATGTGGGAATAAGACAAAAAAATTTATTTTTATATGTTCAGACTGCCGATCTATAGAATCATACTTACCACAACTGTAATCGCCACAATAGTCTTTGGGCAGAATATTGAAGAGGCGATCAGGTTGTTCAATGCCTTTCAATTTGAAAAGGCACGAGTGATCTTTGAAGAACTTGCGCGGGATGTGAATAACCCGCGCATTGCTGAAATCTATTATTATCTGGCGCGTTTGACCGTAAATCCTGACTCTTCGATTGCCTATTATCGCCGGATAATAAATGGTCATTCTCAATCTCGTTATGCAGATATTGCTTACCTTGAAATTGCAAAGATTGCTATCGCCCGAGAAGATTATAAAAACGCCCTGGTCACCCTCAATGAATTGAGCAAAAATTATCCCAATTCTGAACTGAAAGAAGAAATACTCTTCTGGACCGGCATCGCCTGTTTGGAAACAGGAGATAGGGAAACCGGCTATAAGACCCTGCAGAATCTCGTTAACACCTACCCTAAGTCTGTCTGGGCAAACCGCGCTTTGAATCTAATCCCTTCAACTCAGTCAAAGAAAGAGTATTATACAATTCAAGTCGGTTCATTCCGGGATCGACAAAAAGCAGAAAAAAGACTTGAAGAATTAAAGACAAAAGGATACGAAGGGAAAATTGTTGAAGCAACAGTAATGGACAAACTACACTATCGTGTCTGGATAGGTGAATTTGAAGGAGCAGAGCAAGCAAAATCCGTCGCCACAAAACTTGATTCAATGGGTATAAAAGGAATTGTGGTCAAGGGATACTGACCGATTGCATCGGGAAAAAATACAAATCGCAAACAATCCCCTGAAAAAGACCTTAATTTTTGATAATGAAACTCGGCACTTTTTCCTATCCAATATTTTGCACAAGAGATACATAGTATCTTAGTTTATGCATCTGACCCCTCTTTTAGAACAGTATCAACAGATAAAAACCAAGCACAAAGACACACTACTTCTGTTCCGGGTTGGAGACTTTTATGAATTCTATTATGATGATGCCAAAAAAGCCAGCGTATTACTTGGCATCACCCTCACTTCCAAAACAATTAGCAAAGGTACCAGGGTTCCCCTTGCAGGCATTCCTGTAAAGGCAAGTGAAAACTACATCGCGAAACTCGTAAAGAATGGACTGAAAATTGCAATATGCGAGCAACTTGAACCTGCGGACAAGACAAAAAAACTTGTTGCCCGGGATGTCATTGAAGTAATTACCCCGGGGACGATACTCAGACCATCACTCCTTGAAGAAAACAAATCTCTCCTGATTGCCAGTTGTCTGCCTGATGAAAACCAGATGGGTCTTGCGTTCTGCGATATAACCACGGGTGAATTTTTCTGTGGTAATATCGCCCTGGAGCAACTTCCAGAAGTGCTCTTGCGAAAAGAAGTAAAAGAACTGATTATACCTGAAGGAATAAGCCTGAAAACAGATACCCCGGTAACGACAATTGATGGTTATCATTTCATTTATGAAATCGCTTACCAGCAATTAAAGGAACATTTTAATGTAATTACCCTTGATGGCTTTGGTATTGAAGGAAAGAATCTGGCAATCGCCGCGGCAGGCGCACTCATTTACTATCTAAAAGAAAACCAGAAATCCACCCTGCCACAAATCAGCAAGATAAGCCATTTTGACATCCAGGGATCGGTCTATCTTGATAGTGCAACAAGAAGAAACCTTGAAATTATCACCAATATCAGGAATACTGAATCCAATACCCTGTACTGGGCAATGGATAACTGCCTCACACCAGCAGGAAAAAGACTGCTCCGCACACAACTCCTTGAACCACTGATTGACTGCGAAAAGATAAGTGAACGGCTGGCTGGTGTTGAAGAATTAAAAAACAAGGAATTCCTGAGAAAGGAACTCAGGGAATTGCTAAAAGAGATAAGGGATGTAGAACGGATTGCAACGCGCTTGATGTGCGCCAGGATTATGCCAAGGGAACTGAACAGTCTGAAGGACTCTCTGAAAATCTTTCCAAAGATTAAAGACATTATTCAATTATGCGAAAGCAGAATTTTAAAACAAATCCACAAACAAATTGAAAATTTTGATGCACTCGTAGAAAAAATTGAAAAGGCAATATCGCCTGAACCACCAGCAACTATTGATGAAACCGGTATCATTGCCCCGGGTTTTTCAGAGGAACTTGATGACCTCCGAAACCTTGCCAAGAATGCAAAGGAGTGGTTGATAAAATTTCAGACCCAGGAACGGGAAAAGACTGGCATAAATTCCTTAAAGGTTGCCTACAATACAATATTTGGATACTATATTGAGGTAAGCAAACCAAATCTCAATTTGATTCCTGAATACTACATTCGCAAACAAACATTGGTTAATGCAGAAAGATTTTATACACCTGAGTTAAAAGAATTTGAAGAAAAAATTCTGGGTGCTGAAGAAAAAATCAAGAATCTTGAATACGAAATATTTGTAAGACTACGGGAAGAAATCTCACAGGAAGGGATCAGAATACTCAACAGTACACGGGCGATTTCACTTCTGGATATGCTCCAGGCATTTGCTGAAAATGCGGCATTATACAATTATGTCCGTCCTGAAGTGAATGAATCTGATAAGATTGTCATCCTTGAAGGTAGACACCCGGTAATAGAAAGGTTAATGGAAAAGGGGTCTTTTATTCCTAATGATACAGAACTTGACCGCAACCGAAATCAGATATTAATTATTACCGGGCCAAATATGGCAGGAAAATCAACCTATCTGCGCCAGATTGCCCTGATTGTCATTATGGCACAGGTAGGAAGTTATGTGCCGGCAAAAGAGGCAAGAATTGGAATTGTGGACAAGATATTTACGCGCATTGGGGCGAGCGACGATATTTCAAGGGGTGTAAGCACATTCCTTGCAGAAATGATGGAAACTGCCAACATTTTGAATAATGTATCGGAGAAAAGTCTCGTAATACTTGACGAAGTCGGTAGAGGAACATCAACCTATGACGGCCTGGCACTGGCCTGGGCAGTGGTTGAAGAATTGCATAATAACAAAAAACCCCGTTCCCTTTTTGCCACCCATTTTCACGAACTGACAAAAATAGAAGATTTCTTAGGCGGTGTGAAAAACTACAACTTTTTGGTCAAGGAATGGGGTGATGAGATCATATTTTTAAGAAAACTCAACCCTGGTCCTTCAGACCAATCTTATGGAATACAGGTTGCCCGTCTTGCAGGATTGCCAAAGTCGGTTATTGAACGGGCAAAAGAGGTTTTGACAAAATTTGAAGAAGGTGAAGTGTTCAGTATTAGAAAACTTAAGAAAACCAAACTCTCCCAGCCCGATTTATTCGTTGACAAAAAATAAAACATCCGGGTGTCAAGCAAGCCTAACCGCTACAAATAAGAACATTCGCAGAATCTTCCCGACAAGGAAAGGTGAAAAGGGATGGCAAGAAAGGGTAAAAAAGGGTGAATAAGGGTAAAGAAAGGGGAAAATTCGTAGAACATTTACCGCGAACCCAAAGAAAGTATAAAGGTAAAGGAACCTGTGATAACCCCTTGTGAGTTTTTTAGATGATGGAAGTTGGTTGAAGAAGTAAGTTTGGAATTTAACCTTGATACGGGGTGCGAAACCGGATAACGATGCACGGCCCTTAATTTGACTGTAGCATCGGATTTATCCGACTTCTTTCCTACCCTTTCAATGCATCAATAATTTCATATTGCCAAAATGTTTTCAAATCAATATCCACATGCCCCTTGACACACCATTGTTTTTTGCTTATAATATAAAATGAAAATGAATTTCAAAGTCAGGAATCGTTATGATTATCAAAAACTGCAGATTTTTGGCAGGAAAAAACGGTTGAAATCATCACGAAAAAGAAAATTCATTATTGACTATTTTTTGAAGCAGGACAAGCACTTCAGTGCTGAGGAGTTATATAACCAGATAAGAAATAAATTCCCGGGTATCGGTTATTCAACAGTCTATAGAACCCTGAAACTTCTCGCTGAATGTGGACTTGCCTCTATCCGACATTTTGAAGAAGGCATTACACGATTTGAACCGATTCATCAGCGGGAACACCACGACCATTTGATCTGTACAGGATGTAAGAGAATAATTGAATTCAAAAACAAAGAAATCGAAAACCTCCAGAAAAAAATTGCACAAAAACTCCAATTTTCAGTCCAGAATCATAAACTTGAGATTTATGGTTTATGTCCCAGGTGTGCAAAAAAGGGAAAAAAATAATGGCGACTTTAAATCTGACAATGATGAAACCGGGCGAAAAGGGGAAGATTATTGAGATTACCGGTGGCAAGGGTTTGGTCCACCGTCTGGAATCCCTCGGCATCATTCCCGGTGCTGAAGTTACAAAAATAAGTGAACAGATTATGCACGGACCTGTGGTGATAAGAATTAACAACACGCAGGTTGCACTTGGTTATGGAATGGCGTGCAAGGTCATTGTTAATGTGGAATACAAGGTTAAGAAG
Organism: uncultured bacterium; assembly: GCA_964418185.1. GTDB lineage: Bacteria > Hydrothermota > Tepidihabitantia > SM23-42 > JAOAFX01 > JAOAFX01. The sequence goes on along the minus strand of CAYQKL010000015.1, from coordinate 33,120 downwards.
ATTTTACTGGTAGGCAATCCCAATGTAGGAAAGAGTGTAATATTTTCAAGGCTGACCGGGGTTGATGTCATCGCCTCAAACTACCCCGGAACAACAGTTGACTATTGTCGTGGCTGTGCTGGCTATGGCGACAAAAGAATTGAAGTCATTGATGTTCCTGGAACCTACAGTTTAGAACCATCCACACCTGCAGAAGAAGTTGCAGTTCGGATGTTGAACAAGGCGATTGAAGAAGGCAATAGCATAATCGTCAATGTCATTGACGCAACAAATCTTGAAAGAAATCTAAATCTAACCCTGCAATTATTAAAGAAAAATATCCCAATGATCATTGCATTGAATTTGTGGGATGAAGCAAAACATACGGGCATTGAAATCAATATTAGGAAACTTGAAGAAATCCTCAACATTAGTGTTATTCCGACCGTTGCAGTAACTGGTGAAGGCATAAAAGAACTTGTTAACCGACTTGATGAAGCAAAAAAGGGACAATTTAATTTCAAAGATACTGACCGCTGGCACGAGATAGGCAAAATTATTTCCCAGGTTCAAATCATCAAACATAGACATCACACTTTCCTTGAAAGAATTGGTGACCTCACTATAAATCCCTGGTCTGGCATACCAATTGCGATAATATTACTGTATCTGATATTTCAATTAATAAGATTTATTGGCGAAGGAATCATAAATTACATTGCCAATCCTGTTTTTTACAGCCTTTACAAACCGGTTATGCTTGGTCTTTCTGAATTGCTCGGCGGGTCCGGGATTCTGCACAATATATTGATTGGTGAATTGATAAATGGTGATATTGATTTTAGCCTTTCATTCGGGATTCTAACAACCGGTTTGTATGTAGAATTTGCCCAGGTGCTTCCGTATGTACTTGCCTTCTATCTTGTCTTAAGTTTCTTAGAGGATTCGGGCTACTTACCCAGGCTCGCAGTGCTTGTTGACAAATTTCTGCATCTTTTTGGATTACACGGTATGGCAATAATACCTATGCTTTTAGGATTTGGCTGTAATGTACCAGGCGTTTTAAGCACAAGAGTACTTGAGACCAAAAGAGAAAGATTTATCGCAGCAACCTTAATGGCGATATGCGTCCCCTGCGCGGCACTCACAGCAATGATATTCGGACTCGTTGGCAAATTTGGAGCAAGAGGACTATTTCCAGTCTTTGCTACACTATTCACTGTCTTTGTAATGAGCGGGCTTTTATTGAAACTTATCTTCAAAGGCGAAAGCCCTGAAATATTCACTGAGATTCCATCTTATCGCATTCCGTATTTTCCTGCTTTGTTGAAAAAACTATGGATGCGGATAAAATGGTTTATCCTTGAGGCAACACCATTTGTTCTGCTGGGAGTATTGATTGCTAACATATTATATTCACTGGGTATATTTAATCTTCTGGCAAAGGTAATCGGACCCGTGGTGGTAAAAATCCTTTCTCTGCCTGCTGAGGCGACCATCGCCCTGCTCATTGGATTTTTGAGAAAGGATATCGCCGTGGGTATGCTTGTACCATTGGGGTTGTCTCTTAAGCAATTGACCGTTGCCAGTACTGTGCTGGCAATGTATTTTCCCTGTGTCGCAACTTTCTCAGTATTCATAAAAGAATTCGGTATCATTGATACCCTTAAGGCAGGCGCTATAATGCTCCTCACTGCGTTTTCTGTGGGAGCGATACTGAATTTGATACTGTAAACCAATTTTCTTGACTTCCGTTTGAAAATCCATATAATTCCCTATGGTTGATAAGATAAAAAGAGAAATCTACTCCTGGACACTGGTAATACTCGTCGTCCTGGTTCTTAGAGCAATCTTTGTTGAAGCCTATGTTATCCCTACTGGCTCTATGGAAACCACCCTGCTCATTGGTGATGCCCTGTTGGTAAATCGCTTTGTATACGGAATAAAATTTCCATACACCCAATTACAGATAATCCCGGCGCGGCTGCCTGAGAGGGGCGATATTATTGTTTTTAAGTATCCCTTTGAAAATCGTGATTTTGTTAAAAGATGCATCGCAATTGAAGGGGATACAGTTAAAATCGTGAATAAAACACTGTACATAAATGGAAAAACAGTTGATGAACCATATAAGATACACAGGGATTATCACATCTTACCCGGTTACGGAAATGATGGACCTAACTACCAGAAAAACTGGGAGAATGCTAAATTTGCTGATCTATATGGAATTTATGTTCGCGACAATTTTGGACCTGTGGTTGTTCCGAAAGACTGTGTTTTTGCAATGGGTGATAACCGGGACAACTCAATGGACTCACGGTTCTGGGGTCCTTTACACAAAAGATATTTAAAGGGCAGACCTTTATTTATCTATTTCTCTTTCAATCCCGGTCGTGAGGCATCCAGTATTCTTGATATACTACAATTCTGGAGATGGAAAGAAATCAGACTCAAACGAATTGGCAGAATAATCTGATAAATTATTTGCGAAAAATAAGATTGAGTATCAAAGACAGGACTATTGATATTATAACGCTGGATACAATCGGAAAATAAAAAGAAAAATTGCCTTTTTTCACGATAATATCTCCCGGAAGTTTGAAGATCGGGAACTTCGGTAAAAATATAAACAGAAGACCTGTGATGAAACAAATAATACTGCACAAAATAAAAAATCTTCCAAAATTATGCATTGCAAAAACTAATCTTTCTTAGCAGTAATTGCTGGCTTTTCTTCGGGTTTTTTTAATTCTGACTTTTTTTCTTGTTTTGGCAGACTGGTTTTTTTGTAATCAGTAATATAAAATCCAGTGCCTTTGAATATTAGCCCTGCACCACCCGAAATCAATCTGTGTAACCTGCCACCGCATCTTGGGCAGTTCTTTATCTGTTCATCTTTGATGCCCTGAAACAGATCAAAGTGAAACTTGCAGTTATTGCATTCGTATTCGTAGGTTGGCATAACTACATATGGTAGTAGGGTTGGGGTTTGGATGCTCGTCTATCTCAATTTGAGTATTCTGTACCAGCAACCCAACCCCAACCCTCAAACTATGCCTTAATACTCACCGTAGCCACCACCGGGCGGCATTGGCGGTGTCTTTTCTTCTTCGGGTTTTTCTACTACTACTGCTTCAGTTGTCACAAGGAGTGAAGCAATACTTGCTGCATTCTGCAACGCACTCCGCACAACCTTGGTGGGATCAATAACACCTGCTTCAACCATATCTTCAAACTTATCATTAAATAGATTAAGTCCAACATTACCCTTTTCTTTCTTTATCTGTTCAACAACCACTGAACCCTCTTTACCCGCATTCTGTGCGAGTTGTCTTGCTGGTTCCTCAAGTGCCCGCTTTACAATCTCAACACCGATCTGTTGGTCACCAGGCAACTTCAGTCTTTCCAATTCAGGTATACACCGAACAAGTGCTACACCACCACCAGGGACAATACCTTCCTCAACTGCGGCCCTTGTCGCATGCAGTGCATCCTCAACCCTTGCCTTCTTTTCTTTCATCTCCACTTCAGTTGCTGCTCCCACATTCAATACCGCTACTCCACCGGCAAGTTTTGCCAGTCTTTCCTGCAGTTTCTCTCGGTCATAATCAGATTTGGTCTCCTGAATTTCGTTCTTTATCTGGGCTATACGCGCCTGAATATCGGTCTTTTTGCCCGAGCCTTCAACAATCGTAGTATTCTCTTTATCAATCACAACGCGCTTTGCCTGCCCGAGGTCTGACATCTGCACATTCTCTAATTTAATGCCAATATCTTCGGAAATAAGTTTTCCACCAGTCAGGACGGCAATATCTTCAAGCATTGCCCTTCTTCTATCTCCGTAGCCAGGAGCCTTCACTGCACAGCATTGCAGCGTCCCACGAATCTTATTCACAACCAGTGTTGCCAGGGCTTCACCTTCAACTTCTTCAGCAATAATCAAGATTGGTCTACCTTTCTGCGCAACTTTTTCAAGAATCGGCAAAAGATCCTTCATTGCACTTATCTTCTTTTCATAAAGTAGAATATATACATCTTCCAAAACGCATTCCATACGGTCCGGATTGGTTATGAAATATGGTGATAAATAACCCCGGTCAAATTGCATTCCCTCAACGACATCAACCGTGGTTTCAGTACCTTTTGCCTCTTCCACAGTAATGACACCATCCTTACCAACCTTTTCCATTGCATCGGCTATCTTGTTACCAATCAGTTCATCGTTATTCGCTGAGATAGATGCCACCTGGAATATTTCGGTCTTGCCCTTTATCGGGGTTGAAATCTTTTTCAGGGCATCAATTACCACATCAACTGCCTTGTCAATACCTTTCTTGACCTCCATTGCATTGGCGCCCGCAGTAACGGTCTTTAAGCCTTCACGATAAATCATCTCGGCAAGAATAGTTGCTGTAGTCGTTCCATCGCCAGCAACATCGGATGTCTTGGAAGCAACTTCCTTAACCATCTGGGCACCAACATTTTCGAACTTATCCTCAAGGTCTATTTCCTTGGCAACTGTCACACCGTCTTTTGTAATGGTTGGCGCACCAAACTTTTTCTCTAAAATCACATTGCGACCCTTCGGACCCAATGTCACCTTGACGGCATTGGCTAAAATCTGTACGCCTTTTAAAATAGACCTCCGCGCCTCTTCGTCAAATTTAATGATTTTTCCTGCCATAATTCACTCCTTTTTCTATTTCTGGATAATACCCAGTACATCTTCTTCACGAATTATCAGATATTCTTTATCTTCAATCTTCACCTCAGAACCCGCATACTTACCAAACAGAATGATATCGCCCTTTTTCACATCCATTGCAATACGGTTCCCTTTTTCATCCCTGCGGCCATCACCAACCTCAATGACCTTGCCCTGTTGGGGCTTTTCCTTAGCCGTATCAGGGATAATTATTCCACCCTTTTTTACTTCTTCCTCAATCCTTTCCACAAGGATATGGTCGTGGAGTGGTTTGATATTCATAATCATACCTCCTTTCCTTAGCTTTTATTTCTACGGGAAACCAAAAATACTCCCATTCATTTTTAACATCTGGGCGAAACCCGATTTGAACGGGTGACCTTCTGCTTGTAAGGCAGACGCTCTCACCATCTGAGCTATTCGCCCTTTAGACATTTTATTATATGCAAAAGTTTAGTTTTGTCAATGTTTGACTTTTTTTTAATTTTGGATATAATATAGTGGCTCTGTTAGGTCCGCTGTATCTATATTGGAATACCCGTACTCCCTCCTACGGGTTAAAAGATACAGCCCGGGATTCTAATGGAGCCCCATTTTTTATAAATTCCAAATCCCAAATTCTAAACAAATCTTAAATCACAAATTCAAAACTATTGCTTCTGGAGATAATAGTGAGCGAAAGTAGCGAGAAAAAAATTCTCAAGGAGTGATGAGTTTAGAATGATAATAGGATAAAGAATGGAATTATTTTTGCCCTTTAGCCCTCCTGAGTCTTTTTTAGCCCTTTTGAGCCTTTTTAAAAATAACAGGTTGACATTATCAATTTTATGGATATAATCTATCCTTGAAATATATGTCTCGGGCCCGTAGCTCAGGTGGTTAGAGCAGCTGACTCATAATCAGCGGGTCGTGGGTTCAAGTCCTACCGGGCCCATATTTTTATATGAAATGGCGGATACATCCGGCAAAAGAAGACATAACAAAAACAATCATCAGCATTGTTTTTATCGCCGTTTTTATCTGCCTTATTGCAATACTCTATAACTTTTACTGGGCTTTGCTCGGGTTGATATTTCTTTTTGCCTCTTTGCACTCTTATTATTTCCCCACATTTTATGAAATTACTGAACAGGAGGTAATCATAAAGACTATTTTTTCCACGCAGAAAAGAAAACTCAATGAGTTCAAGAAAATCTACATTGGAAGAAATGGTGTCTTACTAAGTCCATTCAAACATAAAACCTACCTAAACAGTTTCCGGGGAGTTTTCCTCTTGTTGCCGAAACAGCGAAACGAAATAGTTGAGTATCTTCAGGCAAAATTCAATCCTGAAGACTATGAAAAAAACAATGGATGAAATTTTGAGCAGACATTATGCCCGGGAATTCAATATCCCTTATGAACTTGCCTGCATTATCAGTCAGAGATTTCTATCGTATGACAACGCAAAAAAATTCTTATTCCCGGAATTAAAAAATCTGCATAGTCCTGAAACCTTACCGGACATTGAAAGGGCGACTCGGGAAATCATCAAGGGAATAAAGAATGGCGATGATATTCTAATCTACACCCATGATGACCCGGATGGCTACACATCAGCATATATCCTATACCAAACTCTGTTAGATATAAAACGCAAGGAGAAACCGCAAATATATATCTATTCCATTAACCGAGAAAAAGATGGATATATACTAAATCCCGAAGTTCTCAAAAAATACAAGGACATTGACGTCAAAATCATTATTACTGTTGATTTTGGTATCAGTAACAAAAAAAATTTCACTATTGCGCAGGATATGGCACTGAAATTGATTGTCTGTGACCACCATGAAATAAACTTAACCGAATTTCCTGTGATAGCAGTAGATCCCAAAAGGGTTGACTCAAAATATCCATTTAGAGAACTGGCTGGCGCAGGCGTCACGCTGAAATTATGCCAGTCAATCTACCAGATGGCACTCGGTCTGAAATCTGACGAATTTTACCATTTGAAGGCAGAGTTTCTGGCAGTAGTGATGATTGGCACGCTTGCCGATAGGGTTATGCCCCTTGATGAAAACCGCATCCTGTGCTATGAAGGCCTGAAGGCATTTCCCCGTATTAATAAACCCTGGGTAAAATATTTTTTTACTGAAAACCACATTGGTTTTCCTTATGTTTTCAAGGAGATCATTCCGGTTCTGCAATCTGCTTCACTTGATGATTCGCAATTGGGCATTGATTTTTTTCTGACTGAATCCAGCGAAAAATTTGTTCAGGTTCTGGAGAGACTGAAATCAATAGAAAATGAAAGACAGAAATGTGTTGACTCCACCTTTCAACTTACCCTGAATATTGCAAAGGTCTATCCCAACATCACAATCGCGGTTATTCCTGCGAACACGGCTTCATCAATGTCTATAAAGACCAATTATCTCGGCGCAGTGGCATCAAAACTCAGAGATTATTTTCATAAAACTGCGGTGTTAATAATGGTTCGGGATGGTAAGTGCATTGGCGAATTACGGTCCAATCAAATCAACCTCTTTGAATTCCTTAATAAGATCAAAGAGCTGTTTCTGGACTTTGGCGGGCACAGACGAGCTGCTGGTTTTTCCATGTCTGAGAATAATCTTGATAAATTTACTGAATATGCTACCGGCAGCATAAATGTCCCACTTGAACAGGATAGAGAAGAACGAAGACCCGAGGCAACCCTTGATAAAGCGAAGATCAATTTACTTGAACCGTTACTGCCTTTTGGTGAAGGTAATCCATCTCCCCTATTGACTGATGGGGTAGATTTATATACAATAGATAACAGGATGAATATTATTGAACTGGGATTATGGCAAACTTAAACTATAATTTGAAAGAACTAAATCTAAAGATCGTCTATTATGGCACTGGCCTTTGTGGCAAGACCACAAATCTACGTTCAATATTTGCCGCATTCCCCTCAGAACGAAAGGGCAAAATGATGAGCCTTGCCACCGAACTTGACCAGACATTGTTCTTTGATTTTCTACCGGTTGACCTCGGCAGTGTCAAAGGTTGGAAATTGAGATTTCATCTATTTACTGTACCAGGCCAGGTTTATTATAATGTTTCAAGAAAACTCGTTCTGAGGGGAGTTGATGGCCTGGTCTTTGTTGTTGACTCCCAGGAAGAGAGACTTGAGGAAAACATTGAAAGTTTCAATAATTTAAAGGACAATCTCCAGTCTTATGGATTGAGTTTGAAAGACATTCCGATGATAATTCAGTACAACAAAAGGGATTTACCCAATATAATGCCCATCAGTGACCTTCAACTACACGTCAACCGCGATGGCTATACATATTTTGAAGCAGTTGCCCTGAGAGGGATAGGAGTCTTTGATACCCTCAAATCTATCTGCCAGTCAACCGTATTGAAACAGATTGATAATATTCCAAATGTTTAATAAACAGAAGACCAAGAGAACATCAGATTACCAAAAAGCCAGTTCAATGGTCTGGTATTCAGATACCCTCATATCCTGTCCGGCCAACCCCTAACACCTTATATCCCCTTATAACCAGTTTTCTATTATGTTGATAACGCTGTTAGTACACCCTCAGAAAATATGGAAACATATTGTTGACTTTTTATTAATTTTCAATAAAATATGAGTATGCCAAATACGATTGAAGAGGCAATCAAAGAGATAAAAAAGGGTAAACCGGTAATCGTTGTGGATGATGAAAATCGTGAAAATGAAGGGGATTTTATTGCCGCAGCTGAAAAAATAACCCCTAAATTGGTGAATTTTATGGCGCAGTATGGCAGGGGACTTATCTGCATAGCCCTATCTGTTGAACGGCTTGAACAACTGAATATTCCAATAATGGTTAATGAAAACACCGCAAAATTTAAAACCCCATTTGCCATAAGCGTGGATTCAAAGATTGGAACTACAACAGGAATATCTGCTTTTGACCGTGCAAAAACTATAAAGGCACTGGTTAGTAAAGAAACCAAACCTGAAGACCTTGCCCGGCCCGGACATATCTTTCCTTTAAGGGCAATGGATGGGGGTGTCCTGCGTCGCGCCGGGCATACTGAGGCAAGTGTTGATCTGGCACGCATTGCTGGCCTCTATCCAGCGGGTGTGTTATGCGAAATAATGGACAATGATGGGCGAATGGCAAAATTTCCTAAATTGAAAAAGATTGCCAAAAAATTTAAACTCTGCCTCATCACAATAAAAGACCTCATTGAATACCGTAGGCGTCTGGAAAAACTCGTAGAAAAAATTTTGGAGACGAAATTTCCAACCAGGTATGGAGACTTCAAACTATGTCTATATGAAGACAAAATAACCCATGAACACCATATTGCCCTTGTTATGGGTGATGTTTCAGGAAAACAAAATGTGCTCGTGCGTGTGCATTCCCAGTGTTTGACTGGTGATGTCTTTCATTCACTGCGATGTGATTGTGGCGACCAACTTGAACAGGCACTGAATATGATAGCCCGCAATAGATCAGGGGTCTTCCTTTATATGCGCCAGGAAGGCAGGGGAATTGGTCTGGTCAATAAATTGAAGGCATATCAATTGCAGGATAAGGGTCTTGATACAGTTGAGGCAAATATCGAACTCGGTTTTCCACCCGACCTAAGGGATTATGGAATTGGTGCCCAGATACTTGCAGACCTGGGGCTTTCCACCGTGAGACTTTTGACCAATAACCCCAAAAAAATTATTGGACTTGAAGGGTATAGGTTGAAAGTCGTTGAGCAAGTTCCAATCTTTGCTCCAAACAGATGCAATATAAATTATCTTAGAACCAAAAAGAGAAAACTGGGTCATTTGATTCCCGAGTCGGTTATCAAGGATCTTAACCCTTGAAGGAGGCAGGTTTATGAAGGAGATTAAAGCCACACTGATTGGCAAAGATAAGAAGATTGCAATTGTCGTATCTCGTTTTAATGAATTCATTTCCCGTAAATTGGTTGATGGTGCTACTGATTGTCTTGTAAGACATGGTGTGAACGAGAACGACATAAAAATCTACTGGGTTCCGGGAAGTTTTGAAATTCCGGGGCTGGCACGAAGATTGAAAACTGCAAGATTTGACTGTATAATATGTCTTGGTGCAGTAATAAGGGGCGACACCCCTCATTTTGATTACATAGCGAACGAGGTCACGAAGGGTATTGCCCATTTGAACCTTGAACCCGGCGCACCAGTGATCTATGGTATAATAACTGCAGATACGACAGAACAGGCAATTGAGAGGGCTGGAACAAAAATGGGTAATAAGGGATGGGATGCGGCGATGACTGGTCTTGAACTTATGAATCTATATGCCCAGGTGGAGAAGAATAAATAACTGGTTAAATGGTTAACTGGTTGAAATGAGTCGTAGATTGGCGCGGGAACTCACACTGAAAATGCTATACTGTTACGAAAGTGGAAGAAATGAAATGCCCATTGTGATAAATGAAATTCTTGGTAAAAAAAAATATGACCCTTCAGTGAAAACCTTTGCAAAAAAACTGACTTTGCTAACCATTGAACAAATGGCTTCAATTGATGAACAGATAAAAGATGTTGTGAAGAATTGGGAATACGACCGCGTTTCGACCATTGATAAGTTGATTTTAAGAATGGGCGTTTGTGAACTGATGTTCTTTGATGATATTCCATATGAGGTCACAATTAATGAGGCCGTAGAGATAGCAAAGAAATTTGGCAATGAAGAGTCAAAGAGATTTGTAAATGGCATTCTTGATGCAATAGTAAAGAAGGAACAAAATAAGAGGAAAAATGAAGGCAGCAATAATTAGTGACATCCATTCAAACCTTGAAGCCCTCCAGGCAGTTTTGAAAGACATCAAGAAACGTCGCATAAAAAATATCTTCTGTCTGGGAGATTTGGTGGGATATGGTGCCAATCCAAATGAATGCATAGAATTATGTCTAAAAGAATCTGACGCTATAATTGCAGGCAATCACGATTGGGCAACTATTGACAAGACTGATGTATCAAACTTCAATACCGTTGCTGCTACTGCTGTTAGGTGGACAAAGGAGCACATAAAACCAGAAAATGTTAAGAAACTTCAGGAATTATCCCTTACCCAAAAAATCGGTGATCTGCTTCTTGTCCATTCCACACCCGACCACCCTGAAGAATGGCATTATCTCTTCAATCTGGATGAATTTGAACGTGAATTCAATCATTTCAACGAACAGATTTGTTTTATTGGTCACTCGCATATTCCAAGTGCGGTATTTCAAGACGCCAATGGCTATACTGATTTTCTTCGAGAAAATCCATTTCCCATTATCAAAAAGAGAAAATACATAATCAATGTGGGCAGTGTGGGGCAGCCACGAGACCTTGATCCAAGAGCGAGCTATGTCATCTACGATGGCAACAAGAATTCAATAGACTTTATCAGAATAGAATACAATATTCCTTTGGCAGGTCAGAAAATAATAGATGCCGGATTACCCGAAGTTCTCTCTGATAGATTACTGGTTGGCAAATAGTGTAATGCTAAACCTCTATTGTTAATGTCTGTCTAAATTTTTGAATAGGAGAAGTATAAAATGGAAAGAAAGGGTCCAGTATCATTAATGAAAGAGGAACTTGTGAAAATGAAGGCGGAGATAAAAGAGTTGAAGGATAATTACCTGCGTGCGCTGGCAGAATGGGATAATTATCGCAAGCGAATGGAGAATGAATTTGGTGAATTTAAGAAATATGCAAAAGTTGATTTTATCTCAAAACTTCTTCCGGTGCTGGATAACTTTGATCGTGCGCTTGCAGGTGCTGAATTGAACCCTGATTTCGGAAGTTTTTGTAAAGGTATAGAAATAATTGAAAGACAATTAAGAGATACATTAAAATCAATGGGTTTGATTGAATACTCTGGACTGGGTGAACAGTTTGATCCCGCCCTGCATGAAGCAGTCGGGGTTATTGCGACTGATACCCACCCAGAGAATATTATAATTGAAGAAATTAGCAAAGGCTATAAAGTTGGAGACAGAATAATTAAACCAGCAAAGGTTTTGGTCTCCAAACCTGAAGAAAAAGGAGGTCATGAAAATGTCCAAGATAATCGGGATTGATTTAGGTACTACAAATTCCTGTGTTGCTGTATTAGAAGGTGGTCAACCGGTTGTGATACCTAATCCGGAAGGGGGAAGAACAACACCTTCGGTTGTTGCGTTTACCAAGACCGGAGAACGGCTTGTCGGACCTCTGGCAAAGAGACAGGCAATAACCAATCCGGAAAATACAGTGTATTCAATAAAACGTTTTATGGGTAGAAGATATAGCGAAGTTCCTCAGGAAATTGCGCGCATTCCCTATAAGGTTATAGAGCACACAAATGGTGATGCCTGGGTTGAAGTAATGGGTTCAAAATATTCTCCACCCGAGATTTCCGCAATGATTCTGCAATATTTGAAACAGGCAGCTGAAGCATATCTTGGTGAAAAAGTCACAAAGGCTGTGATCACTGTACCCGCCTATTTCAATGACTCCCAGCGTCAGGCAACAAAGGACGCGGGCAGAATTGCTGGCTTGGAAGTCCTGAGAATAATCAATGAACCGACAGCATCCTCTCTGGCTTATGGTTTGGACAAAAAGAAGAATGAAAAGATTGCTGTCTATGATTTTGGTGGCGGCACATTTGATATCTCAATACTGGAAATTGGCGAAGGCGTATTTGAGGTTCGTTCCACCAATGGAGATACTCATTTGGGCGGGGACGATCTTGATGAGCGCATTATGCACTATATTGCTGATGAATTTATGAAGGAACACGGTATTGATTTGAGAAAGGACATCACTGCCTTGCAACGTTTAAAAGAAGCAGCAGAAAAGGCAAAATGCGAACTCTCAACAGTGATGGAAACCACCATAAGTCTTCCATTTATTGCCTCGGATAAAGATCGCACACCACTCCACCTGGAGATGAAGTTGACACGGGCAAAATTAGAGTCCCTTGTTGAAGATTTGGTGCAACGTTCTTTGCCTCCGATAAAACAGGCACTTCTTGATGCGGGATTATCAACCCAGGATATCAATGAGATTGTGCTTGTCGGTGGGCAAACAAGGATGCCCAGAATACAGCAAATTGTCCGAGAATTCTTTGGCAAAGAACCCCATAAGGGTATAAATCCTGATGAGGTTGTGGCAGTTGGCGCAGCAATTCAGGGTGCAGTTCTCAGTGGAGAGAAGAAAGATATTCTACTGCTGGATGTCACACCTTTGACCCTGGGCATTGAAACACTCGGCCAGGTAATGACCGCCATTATTCCCCGCAATACAACTATTCCCACCAAGAAATCTCAGATCTTTACTACTGCCGAAGACAATCAAACTGCCGTTACTGTCCATGTATTGCAGGGCGAAAGGCCTATGGCACACCAGAACCGGACCCTTGGAAAGTTTGATCTCTATGGTATTCCACCCGCACCAAGAGGTATCCCTCAGATAGAAGTAACCTTTGACATAGATGCGGATGGCATTCTGCATGTTTCAGCAAAAGACCTGGGCACGGGTAAAGAACAGAAGATAAGAATTACTGCATCCAGCGGTCTATCCAAAGATGAGATTGATAAGATGATGAAAGAAGCCGAAGAACATGCAGCTGAGGATAGGCGCCAGAAAGAACTGATTGAGGTAAGAAACCGGGCTGATAGTGCGATCTACAGTGTAGAAAAGACGCTCAAGGAATATGGTGAAAAGATTTCTTTTGAAGAACGCAGTGAGATTGGTAAAAAGCTTGAAGTGTTGAAACAAAGGAAAGAAGGTACAGATATCAACGCCATTACCCAGGCAATTGATGATCTCCAGCAGTCAGTCTACAAACTATCTGAAGCAGTTTATCGCGAAGCAGCAAGTAAGGCGCAAGGGGCAGGCCCATCTGAACCACCACCCCAGGGTCCAAAACCTGAAGGAAATCAACAACCCGGTGGTCCAGATTACCGAGTGGTTGACGACGAGGGAAATAAGTAAAGGGGATCAGAGAATCAGGGGATCAGGTAGCATTTTTATAGTATGAAGAAGGATTATTATGAAATTCTTGGTGTATCAAGAAATGCCTCATCAGAAGAAATAAAGAAGGCATACCGCAATCTCGCCAAAAAGTGGCATCCGGATATGAACCCGGATAACAAAAAAGAAGCTGAAGAGAAGTTTAAAGAAATCTCTGAGGCATACGAAGTTCTGATGGATCCGCAGAAGAAGCAATTATATGATAATTATGGGCATGAAGGAGTATCACAAACATTCCGTGGAGGTGGATTCTCCTGGGATGATTTTTCGCATTTCGATGATCTCCAGGATATTCTCGGCAATCTATTTGGTGGTTCTATTTTTGATGATTTCTTTGGCACAACGAGAACCCGTGCGACAGGTCAAAAGGGCGGTGATATTCATGTGGTATTGAGGGTCTCACTTGAAGACATTGCCAGCGCCGAAAAGAAACAGTTTAAAGTCAATCGTTATGAATATTGTAGCGCCTGTTCAGGAAGAGGCGGGCATGATTTTACATCCTGCACACAATGCGGTGGCAAGGGACAGGTAAGAACCCAGACCAGAAGTTTTTTTGGTACCTTTACCAGCGTCTCAACCTGTCCAAAATGCAGGGGGAGTGGTGAGCTAATAAAAACCCCCTGTGTAAAATGCGGTGGCACAGGTAGAATAAGATTCTCCCGTACTGTAGAAATAAAGACGCCCCGTGGCATAAGCGGTGGCCAGTATATTGTATTGAAAGGTGAGGGCCATTATGGACCAGGTGGTAATGGGAATATCATCGTAGAATTTGAAGAAAAACCTCATGAATATTTTGAAAGACGTGGAGATGACTTGTTTCTCAGGATATTGGCGCCGTATTCAACACTTATAAGTGGGGGAACTGTTGAAATCCCTGGATTGAATGGTTCTCAAGAGACTGTTCGAATCCCAAAAGGTTGCAGTGCACCTGAAATAATCAAAATAAAGGGCAAGGGTATGCCCCGCATAAACGGTGGTAATGGTGATTTGTATGTAGAAATTGATCTTAAACCTCTTGCCAGTTCAGATCGGAACCTCAATCGAATCATTGAAGAGCTGAGAAAATACGAAGGTAATCCGGTAGTTAAAAAACGAACAAACTGAAGAAAATATGAATAGCGAGATACATAACCTATTCTTTATCAAAGAAGGACAGATCCAGAACTCACAGATTATCATGACCGGTCCTGAATTCCACCATATTAAGAATGTCCTAAGAAAAAAATCTGGAGAAACAATATACTTCACTGACGGAAAAGGTAATCAGTATAAAACAGAAATTGAACAGACTTTACATAATGCAATGGTGCTACGAGTACTGGCAATAGAACAGGTCCCCATGGAAAAATCAGTGAATCTCGACCTCGGTTTGGTTTCATTGAAGACGGGCAGAAGCGATTTTATTATAGAAAAAGGAACCGAACTGGGCGTTCGCAAATTTATTTTTTTTGTTTCTCAATATACAGTCATCAGGAATCTGAATCTTCCAAGAATTGAACATTTTAGAAAAATTGCCCAGTCCGCAATGCTACAATCCCAGCAATATTACCTCCCTGAAATCAAATATGCCGATGATATCATAAAAGAATTTTCCCATTACGATCTGGTGATTGTGGGAGACAAAGAAGGCAGAGACAAAATTACTTTGGGAGTCAAGAATATCCTTCTAATCATTGGTCCTGAAGGTGGTTTTTCAATTCAGGAGGTTGAAAACTTCCGCAAGAATCAGGCACGGTTGGTCTCCTTTAGCGCTCATCGTCTGCGCAGCGAGACCGCAGCAATTGCTGGAATAGTAACAATTTCATCATATTATTCTCAATAGTAGATTGATTTTCTATTTAAAAACAACAATGTAGTACCAATATACGAACCCAATGTTTTTTATTGACTTCTTTTTAGATCTGATTAAACTTAAGTGTGGTAATTGATTACGGGATATATCTCCTACTTATCCTTCTAATTCTATTCATTCTTATTGGCCGGATAGAGTGGGTAAACCATCAAAGAAACTTGAGTTCTATACCATTGCGAATTGTGGTCAATGGGACAAGGGGGAAATCAACGGTTACAAGATTGCTCGGTGCCGCTTTAAAGGCAGGAGGATATAAGACCTTTGCCAAGACAACCGGGACAAAACCGAGGATTGTGATTGACAATCAAATTGAAAAACCAGTGATAAGACCGGGCCGGGCTAATATTTATGAACAACTGTCCATAACCAGAAAAGCAATTAAGGAGAAGACAGATGCTATTATATTTGAAAATATGTCATTGAGGCCAGACCTGCAATGGATTGAAGAAACCAGGATTATATCACCACAGATCGTCGTAATCACCAATGTTCGTGCCGACCATCTTGAAGTTATGGGACCGACATTAGAAGATATTGCAAAAAATTTTATAAATGCAGTCCCGCAAAATGCAAAGGTGTTCACCGGTGAAAAGGTATTGTTTAATTTATTAGAAAAACTTGCTAAAGCGCGTGGGTTAGAGATTTATTTGAGCGATGAAAATGAAGTTTCGCCTGAAGAATTAAAACACTTTACTTATTTCGAGCATCGCGAAAATGTAGCACTGGTACTCACCGTATGCAAATATCTGGAAATTCCCAGGGACAAAGCGCTATCCGAAATGCATAAATACATCCCGGATTCTGGAGTACTAAAGAGATACAACCTTAAATTTGGGAATAAGGTTGTGGTTTTGTATAATGCACTTGCTGCCAATGATCCGGATTCAACTTTTCTTATTTATGAAAGAATTGAAAAACCGGAAAAGAATTTTTATGTCCTTGTCAACTGCCGTTCCGACCGTATAGACCGATCAGTTCAACTGGCGGATCTCGCGAGTACCAAAGTAAAAGCGGATTACTATTTCATTACCGGTGGTGAAACACAGGTTTTCCACCGAACTGCATTGAAAAATGGTGTTGACAAAAATAGACTAATTGACCTTGGTAACAAGGATGTAGTATTTGTCTATGATAGGATTGCTGAAAAGGTAAATGAAGGGAGTGTAATATTGGCGATCGGCAATATTGTGGGCTATGGTGAAAAACTAATTGAATACCTGAAAAAACAGGGAGTTCCGGAGCAAAAATGATTGTAATTGCTGTTGGACTTGGAATGATGTTAAACCTTTTATTGACCGAGACCATCGGTCTTGCAGCTGGTGGTGTTGTGGTGCCGGGCTATATCGCCTTGAATCTCCACGAGCCAGATATGATAATAAGTACGCTTGCTATCGCCCTGATTACTTATTTGTTGCTTCACATTCTATCAAGGTATATCCTGCTTTATGGCAGGCGATTACTTATTGTTTCAATAATCATTGGTTATCTTTTAGGTTACCTCACAAGAGTATATCCATCTATTTCCTGGGCAACAATCAAAATTGATATCACAACCATTGGGTTTGTTGTTCCTGGTTTGATCGCCTACTGGATAAAACGACAGGGCATAATTGAAACATTAAGCACAATGTTAATTGCTGCAGTTCTCGTAAGACTCATACTGATCATTCTTTCTGGAGGTGTAATATTACCATAAAATTGCGAAGTGGAAAAGTTCCTAATTATATCCTCATATCTGTTGCCGTGATTTCCATAATTTTTGCCTATTTTACAATCAAGTATAAAATCAAGTATTATTCACCATATTATAATGAGAAAATTAGTAGCGTCAACCTTACAAAAATATTATTCGAAAAAATAAAACAGGAAAAAATTAATAGAAGTATTGTGATTGACCCGGTTAACGACCCAAATCAGACCGGTTTGATCGGTGTTGAACACTCCCTTATTACGAGTGAACCCGGAGACCTCAATATGAAATTAACAACTACCAACCCAAATATTTCTGGAGTTGTAGTGGAACTGTTAAAAAAATGCAATCTCAAGGAAAACGAATTGATAGCAGTATCGTTTAGCGGTTCATTCCCAGCACTAAATCTTGCTGTGCTCGCAGCAGTACAAACTCTTGGTCTAAAACCGATTATTATCACATCGGTTAGTTCTTCAATGTGGGGTGCGAACATTCCCGAATTCACTTATCTTGATATGGAAAGTTTTCTCTACGAGAAGGGTTTCATAAAGTTCCATACTGTTGCTGCCTCTCTGGGTGGAATTGATGATATCGGGAGAGGGTTAAGTCCCGAAGGCAGAAATCTGATTGAGCAAGCAATAAACAGAAATCAAGTCCAGAAATTAGAATCAAAAGACCTTGAGGAAGCGATTCAAAACAGACTTGCCCTATATCAGCTACTTGCGAACAACGAAAAGATAGTCTGTTTTATCAATGTGGGCGGTGGTGCAACTGCGCTTGCCGGATATGAACTGCCAACCGGCATCCTTGATCCCCTAAAATACTCGTTCCATCAAGGATTAGCAGGCCGGTTTTTAAGCAATGGCGTAAAAGTAATAAATCTAAATAATATCAGCCATCTTGCAAGAAGGTATGATCTTCCCATCGCTCCTATACCAGTTCCAAAAATAGGTGAAGGTAAATTGTATTACGAAAACCGTTATTCCGTAGGACTCGCAACTATTTTTTTGATCGTTCTTGGTATAATCGCCTTCATAGTATTGAGAATTGATATAGATTTTTATATCAGGAGGCATAAGAATGATTAGTCTAATTTTTTCGCTCTTGATTATGAGTCAGGTCGCAAATGTCTCTCCTCAACAGGAGGTCAAGATTAAAATTCAGACCTCAAGAGAGGAATCGTTTTTAGTCCTGACAAGAAATCAACCAGTTGAACTAAAGATTTCCGGTCCCACCTGGTTAAGGGTCTATACAAGGATTCCCTGGACTGGAGATAAAAAAGGCAATAAGTTATACAAATTAATTCTTCAGGAGGATGAACTGAAAGAAAAGTTTATTACTCTGGAGACTGAATACTCGAATGTTGCCCGGCTTGATAAAACAAGACTCAGTAAATGGCGTTCGTTCTACATCAATGTACCCGAAGGTTTACACACCTACCGATTTATTCACTGGCGTGCACCCGGCGATTCGATTCTCCTAAAATTTACCAATGAATCACCAGGCAAATGGCAGGATATTGTTCCCCTTTCTTATAATACAAAACTTGAACTCGTCGAAGACGAGAAGATCATAAACTACTATGAGACTACCCCTGAGAAACCAATCATATTAGAGATCGAAGGACCAAAGAAATTAAAGATAATTGCACGCCTCAATCTGAAATCAGATGTGCAGGGTGAACACATATATTCAATCAGTATCAAAGAAAAAGGAAAAACGATTAAATCAACAACTTACCGTGCCTATCCCTCAGAAACAGTCCATTATAATAATCGTCCAGAAATATTACCATCAAATCCCCATACGATTTTTCTCAATATCCGCAAAGGAATCCATCGTTATGAATTCTACATTGAAAAAGGTACTACCTGCGGATTGAGATTTCTCATCGAACCAAAATGATTATAGCCTTGTTTTTGTTTACTGCATTTGATTATTCAATCAATACAAATCTTAATTTTACCTATGATGATAATATATTTGAATATTCCCCCAAATACCTTGAGGAATTCATAAACAGAGTGAATCCCGAACGCTTTCCATTTGAAACATACGATGATTTGTATACAAACTACAGCTTTGGAATATTGATTCGCAATAAATTCATTGGACAGCATACTACAACATTCAATCTGGATGTTAACGGCTATAATTATCTCACGAATCAACAAAAAGACTATTTGATTGTTTCTACAGGGATAAGACAATCTTTTGGAAAATTAGCAATGAAATTTGAATATCTGGTAATGCCTGATTATTTAATCCGTTATTACAGAGACCCCCTGGGAACAGATTATATCGGTTGCACATTTGCCGAGCATCTATTCGCTCTTAAAACAAATCTGAAATTTAAACCGTTAAAATTTGGCGCGGTATTAGGTTTTGAAATCGATGATTATATTAAAAATTTTGATGTCTATGATTCAAAGGCAATCCGTCTCGGACCGAATATTGTTCTTCCATTATTGAGAACCTTCCAATTTGGAATCGGCTATGAATTTAAATCGTCCAGGGCAAAAGGACCGGTGCCTGATATATCATATCTCCAGCACAAAATCGGGATAAATACCAACCTTAAAACTGGTGTTCCCAGATTTTCTGAAATAACTCTTGCCTACCAGTTGAAATTCCGCATCTTTACAACTGAGGTCTCCCCTATTCTTGATACACCACACAGTGGCAGAGAAGATATCACACACAAGTTTACAACCACTTATGAATTTCCTATCTTTACAAATCTTTTTATTTATTTTGATTATGGATATGAGTTTCGTTATGCATCATCAGAGGTCTATTTGGATATTGGTGATTACAAAAATTATAATAAATGGATGGCGAGCTGTGGGCTGGAATTCAAGTACTAACTTTGTGACACAATCCGTAGGGCAAGGCTTTAGCCTTGCAGACCAAAGGCAAAGTTTCAACCAATCCGTAGGGCAAGGCTTTAGCCTTGCAACTCACTCAAACAAAAAACCTTACAAAAAACGGATCAGACTCCGCACTTTTGATTATAAAGGTTGCTATCGCTATTCAATAACGATTTGTACATATAATAAGAATAACATTCTATATGATAACTCAGTAGTCTCCTGGTTAATTGATGCGTTGAAACAAAAATCCGAATTATATAAATTCAAAATCTGGGCATACTGTTTTATGCCCGACCATCTCCATTTACTTACAGAAGGAAAAACGAATAGTTCAGATATCGTAAAGTTTATTACTTCATTTAAACAAAGCACAGGGTATCATTATAAAAGAAAAACTGGAAATAAATTATGGCTGGTAAATTTTTATGAGCATATCTTGAGAAAAGAAGAAGCAACCAAGGTTGTTGCGAATTATATTTTTTGCAATCCTGTAAGAAAGGGGCTCGTTGATGATTACAAAAATTATCCTTTTCTTGGTTCATTTGAATATGACATTATGCAAACCTAAAGATTTGCCCTACATTTCATTTTTCGTAGGGCTATTTTTTGACTAATATGGAGAGTCTATGACAAGAAAAATAATTTTATTCACTATCCTCATCCTTTCCTGCCACCGTCCTCAGGTGGAAACCCATAACTTTGTGATTATAAGTGAATGCAGACTCCCTGGATATCCAAGGGATATTGATATAAAGACAGACTATGCCTATATCGCAAATGACCAGGGAGGCTTGCAGATTGTTGATATATCAAACCCTGAATCAACATTTATTATTGGTCATTACTTTCACCAGACAAATATCCAGGGTATAGCGGTCCGGGATAGTTTTGCATTCCTCGCCCTTGCTGCTGGTCCCCCGAATAATGGTGGAATGTTAATCGTTAATGTTGCCGACATATCTAATCCAACATTTGTTGGACAGGATAACTGGTTCTATGGTTATAATGTCTTTGCACCAGAAAACGATACCAAATATGTTTATATTGCCGCAAGATACTGGTTTATAATTGAGGATGTCTCCTGGCCCCAGTATCCGAGTTATGCCCGCAGATTTGCCACGCCCGGAAATGTCCATAACCTTTATGTCATTGATTCACTTGCCTTCCTTGCCTGTGAGCAGATGGGTTTGATAATATACAATCTGAATAATCCAGACAGCACTGCCCAAATCGGTGAGATGGATACACCTTCAAATGCAAGGGATATCTATGTTCTTGACAATTATGCATATATTGCAGATGGCTATGATGGGCTTGTAGTAATTGATATTTCCAGTCCTGAAAATCCTGTATTTGTATCATCATTTGATACACCTGGTTATGCCCAGGGTGTATTTGTCAAAGATAATTTTGCTTATATAGCAGATGGAAACAACGGATTAAAGGTGATTGATGTCTCAGACCCTTATAACCCCATACTATACGGCGAGTTGGATACACCATATGCATATTATTTATATGTGGAAGACAGTTTAATCTACCTACTTGACCGTGACCTTGGATTGGTTATAATTAAAGAAGGAAATAGATGATGCTCCTGCTCTACCTTTTTATCGCAAGTGGATTTTATAATCTTGATGTAAAAATTATTGAACAAACAAATTCTACAATCAACCTAAATATCTCATTCTATGAAAAAATTAGGGAACCGATTATTATTGGATTTATAGCCAGTCCTGAACCCCCGATTTATGATTATCATTTAATTGATTGTAATACAGTAAAATCCCCGGATAAGACCCTTGATTATGAACCAGTAAATATTGGCGAACCTATTGAATTAAATGAATATAGACTATATCCGGTAATTATCCACCCCCAATTCGAAATAAACAATCTCAAAATCGAGACCAGCTCTTTAAAATTGAAACTCCATTTTCTCGGGTATGAATCAATTGACATTCCTTTGAGTATCGCGCAGGTTTATAAAAATTTGATCTTGAATTACCAATATAATGCTGAGACAAAACCCAGAGGATTATTAATCATCACTCCGAATTCATTCTATAATACAATTCTGCCCCTTGCTGACTGGAAAGAGAAGAAGGGCTGGAAGGTTACAGTTGCAAGACTATCTGAGACCGGAACCTCGGCAACCGCAATAAAAAATTATATTGCGAATGCCTATCATAACTGGAATCCGGCTCCTGAGTATGTGATTCTCATCGGTGACAAAGATAGTCTTCCAAGTTTTATAGTCTCATCCAATCCTACTGATCATCCTTATACTACAGTTGAGGGCAATGATTTCCTTTCGGATCTAATGATTGGCAGGCTTGCTGTGGCTAATGTAAATGAACTGAATACAGTGATTGCAAAGATTATAAACTACGAGAAAAATCCCTATACAACAGACACCATCTGGTTCAAGAGGGCATTGATGGTTGCAGGTAATTATCCTGATGGTCAGATGACCACCCCAATACCTGTAAAGCGCTGGGTTCGGGGAAAGTTCTTGAATGATGGATATCAGGTTGACACTGTCTTTTACCCACCGGTTTCCAATGGAACGACCCCAATCACCAATGCAGTGAATCAAGGTGTTGCGTTCATCAATTATCGCGGAGGCATTGCATCCTGGTCAGGCTGGGAGCGTCCGAGTTTTTATAATACAGATGTCATCGGTCTTTCAAATGGCTGGAAATTGCCGGTGATAACCAGCATTGTTTGTTTGACCGGGAATTTCAATGCCGAACCCTGTTTTGGTGAATCCTGGTTAAGGGCAGGGAACCCATCAACCCCAAAGGGCGGCATTGGATTCTTTGGTGCCTCACCGCCCACAACCCATTCCCGCTGGAACAACTGCCTTGATTATGGGATCTATTATGGGCTATTACAGGATAGTATCTATTATCTTGGACCTATGACCTATCGGGGTAAGATGGAGGTCTATCTTAATTTCCCGCTTGAAACATCACCGGATTCAGGAAGCGAATTCTATTTCAATGCCTATAATCTCCTTGGTGACCCGTCACTTGAGGTCTGGACCGGTGTGCCAAAGAATTTTATTATCAACCATCAGACCACTATTCCTCTCGGAACAAATTCTTTTTCAGTCCAGGTCTTAAATTCCTCTTCCCAACCAGTAAAGGGTGCAATGGTAAGCCTCTATAAAAAGAATGATACAAAGGAAGTTGGTTTTACTGATATAAATGGCTTAGCGAATCTTCAAATAACGACAAGCACCCCAGATTCCCTTTTTGTTACTGTGACAAAACATAATTTTAAACCCTATTGTGGCTATGCTATGGTCAATAATTCAGGAATCTATGTCGGATACTACAGTCATACAATTGCTGACCCTGGAGGCAATAACAATGGCGAGATAAATCCTGGAGAGACGATCCAGCTGACCATAACATTAAAAAACTATGGCAATTCAACAACTGCAACGAATGTCTCAGCAAAACTTACAACCACTGACCCCTTGATCACCATCACCGATTCAATTAAGAATTACGGAAGTATTGCACCGGGTGCTAATGCAAATGCAGCACCTTTTGTCTTTAATGTATCACAGAATATTAAGAACGGTCATACAATTAAACTCAATCTTACCATTACCTCTTCACAGGGAAATTGGAATTCTGTTTTGTGGCTTATTGCAAAGGCACCAGATTTTGAATATCGTCGGAGCCAGATTCTTGATGGTAATGGGATCCTTGAACCCGGTGAAACTTCGGATTTGACAATCACGATAAAGAATATCGGTGGACTCATTGGCACAAACATAGATGGCATTTTACGGTCAATGAATCCTGGTGTAGTTGTAATTGATTCAATCGGTTCTTTTGGTAATGTTGCAATCGGTGATTCAGCAACAAACTCAGGAAATCGGTTTCGGGTAAGTGCATCTTCGCAACTATCACCCGGTCACGAAATTAAATTTATTACTATGCTCTCCGGTGACAATAATTCCAAAGATACTGTTGAATTCTCCATAATAATTGGCATTGTAAATTCAAATTCACCTACAGGTCCTGATGGTTATGGCTATTATGCCTATGATAACACTGATACAAACTATCCTGAAGCACCAGTATATAACTGGGTGGAGATAGACCCTGATTTAGGAGGTCCAGGCATAATCTTAAATCTATTGAATGATGAAACAAAAATCATATCTCTGCCATTCACTTTCAAATATTATGGACAATATTATAGTCGTATTTCAATCTCTTCTAATGGTTACATTGCAATGGATTCAACCTATATCGCAGATATGTATAACTGGCACATCCTTTCTGCAGGAGGTCCGCCATTGCTCATTGCACCATTCTGGGATGATTTAGACCCGAATTCCACAGATTCAAGTGGTAATGTCTGTTATTATTATGATGCAGGTAATCACCGGTTTATTATTGAGTGGTCAAGGATTCAGCATATCCATAACCCTACAAATCCAACTCCTGCAGAACTCCAGACATTTGAGATAATTCTCCTTGACCCTGCTCATTATCCGAGCCAGACCGGTGACGGCGAGATCATTTTCCAGTATAAAAAGATAAGCAATGACGACTACTGGCACAACTATGCCACAGTTGGGCTTGAAGACTATCATCACATAAATGGGATTGAATATTCTTATGCAAATATATATCCGTCTTCAGCCGCACCTTTAGTTAATAACAGAGCAATAAAGTTTACTACTGACCAGCCTGACCCATTTCCGGGGATAGAAGAAGTAAATAAGTGGGAAGTAAGAGGTGGAGAGTTAGAAATATATCCAAGTCCATTCAAAAACAGAGTGGATATCAGATATAAGATATCAGAAAAGAGATACGAAACAATAAACAAACACATATCTACTATCTCAGTTCCCATATCCGTCGGCTTAAAAATCTATGACCCAACAGGTAGGGTTGTAAAAACCTTTAATCTCGCTACTTGCTACTCTCTACTCGCTACTTCTGTGGTCTGGGATGGAACCGATGATTCTGGCAACAGACTTCCTTCAGGCATCTATTTTATTGAGTTAAAAGATAAATATTATAGTGTAATCAAGAAGGCAATTCTATTAAGATGAAATTATCCTTTAGTGTTAAACCTCAACACCCCATATTACCGCCTGATGCCTTCTATACCCTTAACGCCTTCAATCATCTCCAATTGCCAAAAATTGCCTTTTTTAATAGTAAGGAGGAGTGACTATGAAACTAAAATACCTGTTATTTTTGTTTTTTATTAGTAATGGACTTTATGCCTATCAAAATTTTCATGGTTGCTGTCTGGCACCGGACAATCTAACTGGCTGGGTTGTAACCATTGATTCCATTATCGTTTTGAAGACAACTGATGGTGGTGCACACTGGTTTGAACAGCCCAATAATGCTGCAGCAAGAAAATTCTTTGATGTAACCTGCCGGGATAATCTGAAGGTATGGACCTGTGGTATCCTCGGCGAGATCACCCATACGAGCAATGGTGGTCAAACCTGGATTCATCAGGTTCAAGGGCTGGCAAAGTATGCAACACGGGTAGAATTCATTGATGATACACTTGGTTGGGCAGTATGTGGGGACGGAGTCGTGGGAAGAAGCACAGATGGAGGTTCATACTGGGAACAGATATTTACCCCTTATGCCCAGGCAGAATTCTATGGAGTTTCTTTTGTTGATGCCTATGAAGGTTGGGCTGTTGCAGGCTGGCCTGATAGCCTTGATATTGCCCAGGGGAAGATTGTTCATACAACTGATGGAGGTTTTAACTGGGATTCATTATATTTTTCTCAAATTTATGAAGATTTCTTTGATGTTTATTTCTTCAATAATACAAATGGTATCGTGGTCGGTGGCAATGAACAGGATTATTCTCCGATAATCTGGAAAACAACCAATGGGGGCAACACCTGGAATCCTGTTCAAGCACCTGCAAATGCATATTATCTCCGCGCCCTTGATTTTGTGGATCATCTTAATGGTTGGGCAGTTGGCAGATTTGGCACAATTATTCATACAACTGATGGCGGGAATACCTGGTCATTCCAGATAAACCCGGCAACCACAACATTATTTGATGTTGATTTTTCTGACGGACTCCACGGTATTGCCTGTGGCTACGGCATAATCCTTTATACGAATAATGGTGGAAATACCTGGAACATCGGTGAGGTTCCAGGAATAAAAGAAGTTAATAAGTGGGAAGCGGAAAGTGGAGAATTAGAAATACATCCGAATCCATTCAAAAACAGAGTGGATATCAGATATAAGATATCAGAAAAGAGATACGAAACAATAAACAAACACATATCTACTATCTCAGTTCCCATATCCGTCGGCTTAAAAATCTATGACCCAACAGGTAGGGTTGTAAAAACCTTTAATCTCGCTACTTGCTACTCTCTACTCGCTACTTCTGTGGTCTGGGATGGAACCGATGATTCTGGCCACTGTGTTCCTTCTGGTGTTTACTTCATAAGATTAGAAGATGATGAATTCAGGAAAACGGAGAAGGCGATTCTTTTAAGATGAGGATAAGGAAATGAAGTGAAACAAATATTTCTTTTATTAAGTTTTATTTTTGTTGCTCCCCTGATTGCCCAGGAGACTGGTGCACGGTATCTGATAATCACCCATGATAATTTTTATGATGCGATACTCTTCTATGCCCGTTGGAAACATAAAATGGGCTTACGCACAAAGATTGTCCGGGTGCCTTCAGAACTTGCCCAGAATTCTACTGCAATCAGAAATTATATTGTAAATGCCTATAACACCTGGCAGATAAAGCCAGAATTTCTGCTTATGGTTGGTGCCCCGAATTATATCCCCTGGTCAATGAGTTCACCATATAGTGATAACAATTACACAAATATGGACACCCCAATTGAAAATGAAATCCTTTCAGGAAGATTGACGGTCCATAACCTTACTGAGGCACAGACTGTGGTGAACAAAATGCTATTGTATGAAAGATATCCGGATACAACAACCACTGACTGGTTTATTAATGCCTGTTTGATTGTCCGTGAAGATTATGAACCATACAGCGACTCTATCTACTGGAGTGATATTCATCACGCAAAATCCCTTATGATGAACAATGAATTTAATATTATTGATACCCTATCGCGTGCCCAGGGTAATAATGCAAATAATGTTATCTCTTCTGTTAATAATGGCAGAGGCTTTGTCCTGTATCGCGGGCAGGGTGTTGGTAATTGGTGGGATCCATTCAATGTCAATCCAGATTTGACACAGAATGGAAATAAATTACCAATTGTTCTTTCTATCACCTGTCAGACAATCGGCAGTAGTTCTACACCGGCAACCGCAGAAAAATGGCTCCTAACCGGAACTCCAACATCTCCCCGGGGTGGAGCAGGATATTTTGCTACCACAACAATCGTTAGTCACCAGGCTTATTTAAGGAGTGCGGTTTGCAAGGGATTTTTTGATGCATTATTTTTAAACAAAAGACAAAGATTTGGTGAGGCCTGTGAGAATGGAAGATTAAATGTCTATCGTATATATGGTAGTACTACAGAATATCGTGGTTTTACTACGCTTGGTGACCCGGCAATGCTAATCTGGACTGCAAAACCAAAATCAATAACGGTCTTTTATGATTCAGTTTTGCAGGCAGGTGTTGAGGAAACCCTGCAGGTAAGAGTTCAATACCAGGGTACACCGATTGAATCTGCCTGTGTCTGTATAATGCTTGATACATTGATTTATAAAACTGACTATACGAACTCAAATGGTGAAGTCACTTTTTTATTCACCGCGCCTGTTCCAGGAACAATGGACATTACAGTCACCGGCAAAAATCTTTATCCCTTTGAAGGAACAATCCAGATAATAACCGGCAATATCTACCTCCAATACTTAGGCAATACAGTCAGCGACTCCCTGGGAAACAATAATGGTATAATCAACCCGGGAGAAACCATATTACTATTACCAATAATAAGAAATACAGGCTCGGTGCCTGCTATTAATGTGACAGCACATTTAAGAAGTGCAGATACCACGGTTAATATAAGCGATAGTGTATCATTATTTGGTAATGTAAATCAGGGTCAAGTTTTAGAAGGCTTAAATCCATTTTCATTTTCAATCTCTCCCAATGCCCGGACCCACAATATACCTTTTGATATAGTTTTAATTGATGCGCAGGGTGATACCTTTAGTAGTAATTTTTCATTGACTGTTGTTGGTCAGGGTGGCGCTACTGGTCCAGACCCTTATGGATATTATATCTATGATGATACTGATACATTATCCGGGAATGCACCTGTATATGACTGGTTTGAAATTGCACCGCCAGGACCAGGAACAATCATCAGTGAAATAACTGATGAAGACGCGGACACAGTCACCTACAACCTGCCTTTCACCTTCAAGTATTATGGAATAGACTACAACAGCATTGGCTTATGTTCAAATGGTTTTGTGGAACTTGGAAATTCAACACATCGTTTTGGAGAAAATACAACAATACCAGCAAGCGATGGTCCAAAAAGATTGATTGCACCATTCTGGGATGACCTCGACCCAAGACCGGCGCCGACTGGTTATGGTGATATATATTACTATTATGATACAACAAACCACAGATGGATAGTAGAATACAAAGAATGCGGTCATTATGGAAACTCTTCATCAAGAGAAACCTTCCAGGTAATTTTACTTGATCCGATGCATTACCCAACACCAACGGGTGATGGTGAAATTATATTTCTGTATAACACGGTAGCAGATGCTACTGAAAATTCTGTGGGAATTGAAGACGAAACCGAAACCCGTGGTTTACAGTATTTATTTAATAACAGTTATGATCCAAATGCCGCACCTCTTTTAAACAGCAGGGCATTATTAATAACTACGAAGCCAACTGTTAGCCAGCATTCACCCTGGATAAATTTAGTAAATTATACAATTGATGATTCAGCAGGTGGAAATAATAATGGGATACCAGAACCAAATGAAATTATTGAAATCAACCTTTATATAAGAAACGATGGAGACACAATGGTTACCAATGTAAATGGCACAATCAGAACGATCTTTAGCAGTCTGTTTTTGATAGATAGCACAGCAGATTTCGGGAATATCGATATTGGCGCAATTTCTGATAATAGTTCCAATCCCTATGTTATACAAATTGCACAAGAACCGATTGATACCCTTGCTGGTCTGGCTGTTTACTTTACCGGCAATGGAGGTGAATATCAGGCGTATGCTTATTTTACACTCCATATACACGATGAAACCGGAATTGGAGAAAAATTAAATTCCACCCATAAAATCCCGTTCCTTCAGGTTTATCCAAATCCATTCAAAAACAGATTGGAAATTAGATATGAGATACCAGATGTGAGATTTGAAATGGAGAACGAACCCATATCTCCCATCTCATATCCCATATCAGCGGGCTTAAAAATCTATGATGTCACAGGCAGGGTTGTAAAAACCTTTAATCTCGCTACCTGCTACTCTCTACTCGCTACTTCTGTGGTCTGGGATGGGACCGATGATTCAGGGCGCAGACTTGCCTCTGGGGTCTATTTTGTGTGCTTGGAGGCAGACGGGTATGGGAAGGTTGAAAAAACCATACTACTCCGATAAATACTTATGATTCTGTTTCGTCATTGAAGTTAATTTTATTCATAATTTTATCAAAAATCACCTATTACCAATGTTGCAAAACTGTATAACGATAGACGATTTTTTGTAGGGTGCACTTTCAGCGCCGATAAAATTGATATGTAAATTCAAACACATCCTATCTCTTGACACAATTTCAATTTTGATTAAAATGTGTAGTAGATAAATTTATGAAGAATATTTTCTTGATTTTGTTCTGCTTTCTCTCTTCCTTTTGTTTTGCCCGGGAAACCGGTGCACGGTATTTAATAATCACCCACGATAATTATTTCAATGCAATTAAACCCCTTGCTGAATGGAAAACACAAAAAGGATGTAAAACAAAGATTGTCAAACTATCTGAAATAGGTAGTGACTCAACCCAGATTAGAAACTACATAGTAAATGCCTATAACACCTGGGAAATCAAACCTGAATACCTGCTCCTTGTAGGCAATAAGAACCAATTACCCTTTCCACGTATGGGCTACGCTGGTTACGATTACTACTATTCAGATAATTATTATACGAATGTCGCAGGCGATTTCAGAAATGAAATAATTCCGGGCAGACTCTGGGTCTTTGATACTATTCAGGCAATGACCATCGTCGCCAAGATTTTAGGATATGAGAAAAATCCCTATCTTGCTGACCCATTATGGTTCAAGAAAGGCACCACCATTGTAAATACAGATGATTATCCTCCTTATTCTGATTCAGTTTATTGGGCTGATACTAAATTTTTACAGAAATTGATGATTAATGGAGGCTTTGTCAAGATTGACTCGTTTTCTGACATCTACGGCGACTCAAGTATTGATGTTGTAAATGCAATAAACAATGGTAGAAGCTTCATTATGTACCGCGGGGTAGGGGTTCAAACCTGGGATTACCCATTCATGTATATTAATCCTAATGATATGTACAACAGATTTAAATTGCCTGTTGTCATCTCTGCCACCTGTGCAACGGTTGACGGTATCGGCTATTGGTGGTTAAATGCTGGCACCCCAGAGGAGCCAAAAGGCACAATAGGATTCTTTGGAACCACCACGATCTTGGAGCATGCGGCAGAATTGCGTAGTGCACTTGCAAAAGGAACGATCCAGGCTATCTTCAGGGATAGTCTTGTTACCCTGGGTAAGGCTGCAGAAGCGGGTCGTCTCTACTACTACAATCTTTTTGGTAATACCCTTGAGTATAATGGCTGGACCTGTCTGGGCGATCCGGAGATGAATTTATGGACAACAACTCCACGGTCAATACAAGTACTACACACAAGTGCCTGGGTCAATGACACCTATACAGTTCAGGTATTATATAATTTTCAGCCGGTGGAAAGTGTACTGGTCTGTATAAAGGCTTTTTATGATTCCACTAAATATTTTTATAAACGAACCGATGGAAATGGAAAAGCTACTTTCATCGGAAATCTATACCATCCTGATTCTGCCATATTGACGGTTACTGGCAGAAACCTGTTACCGTTTTTTGATACAATCATCGGTGGTTATACTAATGGACCCTTTATGATTTATCATAGACATCTAATCCTTGACACTATCGCCGGGAATGGCAATTATCAGCCCAATAATGGCGAGAATATTGAACTTGCAATATGGATAAGAAATATCGGAAATTCTACAGCATACAATGTCACTGGAATCCTGCAAAAGGCTGAACCAGATAATTATTATCAAATTTCGGACACGATAAAATCGTTCGGTAATATTCTGTCCAGTGACTCTGCATTTACAACTGATGATGGCTTCAATATCTCCATTCACCCTGATTGCCCGGACAGTCATATGATCAGGCTAAAACTCGAAATGACGGATGCCAATAATACAACCTGGATTTCATATTTTAATTTTCTTGTTTACAGTCCCAGACCATATTTGATTTATAAATCTTGTCTAATAAATGATTCCCTTGGTGGCAATGGTAACAACCAGATAAATCCAGGAGAAACGATTGAACTCGGAGTCTGGCTTCAAAACATTGGCGATTCTATGGCAGAGAATGTCATCGCTGCTTTGCAAAAACAAACACCTGATTCGTTCTTTACCCTTGATGACACGATAAAATATTTTGGAACAATTCTACCCCAGGATTCTGCAGGAACAGGAGCCGATGGTTATAACATCTATATTGATTCTTTCTGTCCGGACCAGCATCTTATTCAACTTCAAATAAAGATAACCGATTCCCTGGATTCGTTGTGGATCTATAATTTTTCTTTAAAGAATTATGCCCCTGATTTGGTATTTGAGAATTATTATATTGACGAGTCAAAAAAATATATTAATCCTGGTGATACAGCATCGCTATTGGTTTTGATTGAAAATATTGGTTCTGCAACTGCCCAGGATATTGTTGGACATCTCATATCTTCGGATACATTCATTACTGTGATAAGTGATAGTTGTTATTATGGTGATATTCTACCTGATAGCAGTGCGGGTAATCAACTTACGCCTTTATTAATCTTTGCGCATCCTGATGCACCACCATGTTATCCAACAAATCTAAAACTCAGGCTTGATGGTGTTTTTTATCATGATACCATAAATTTTTCAATATATATTGGTCAGCTTGATTATCTGGTCTGGGATCCTGACCCCAATCACTCAAGCGGTTTTATTATCCATCAGAAACTTTTAAGTCTTGGTTATTCTGGAAATTATTCCCAGACATTTCCCTCTGATTATCTAAATATCTATAAATCTCTATTTGTGACTTGTGGTATGTCGCCAAATAAATTTGTTATCAATATCAATAGCCCTGTGGTTCCTGAAATTCTTGATTTTTTGAATGATGGCGGTAGGATGTATTTAGAGGGTGGTGATGTATGGTATTATGACCCTCTCTATCAGAATGGTTATAATTTTTGTCCTCTGTTCTGTATTACGCCAGTAACAAATAGTATTGGATACTTCACCGGCATTGCTGGTATTGATAGTACTTTTGCCCAATCAATGAGTTTTAATTATTCAGGAGAAACAAACTCAATGGATAGAATTAATCCAGTGGGCAATGGCGTTTCGATTTTTAAGAACCCATATAATAACAATAGTTGCGGAGTTGCCGCGAACCATAGAACCGTGGGGTTATCATTTGAATTCGGTGGATTGGTTGACGGCCTTCCACCATCCACCAAACTTATTCTTGCTGATTCAATAATGAGATATTTTGAAATCCTGCCATCTACTGGAATTGCCGAGCAAAATGATGTTTTATTTATGCCTAACAATCAAATCCTTGAGATCTATCCAAATCCATTCAGAAACAGATTGGAAATCAGATATGAGATACCAGATGTGAGATTTGAAATGGAGAACGAAC
>CAYQKL010000014.1:0-47040 GCA_964418185.1 uncultured bacterium | reverse complement strand
AAATTCCTGATACCTTGAATCCGGGGACGAGGATCACTGTCGTTGATAAAGTAGATATTGAACTGGTTGCCCAGAATAGCTACCGCGCAATATTTGGTTTCACTTTTAATCTTGGTTTATTCTATCTGCATTACGATTACAACCTGGTTCCTCACTACAAAACGCATAATTGCATCCTGGGGTTAACCATAAGATAATCCTGTTCGGCTATAATCAATCAGAATTTCTACTAAAATATAGGTTGACATAGGTTTTTTTTTAATTATAATTATAGTTTATAGAAAGGAGGCTAATGCCAACAATAAATCAACTTGTTAGATTTGGTAGAAGCAAGGTTGCAAAGAAAAGTCGGGCACCGGCACTGACCGGTAATCCGCAGCGCAGGGGTGTTTGTACCAGGGTCTATACGACGACCCCTAAAAAACCAAATTCTGCCTTGAGAAAAGTCTGCAAGGTCAGAATGACAAATGGCTACGAGGTCACTGCCTATATCCCTGGTGAAGGGCATAACCTGCAGGAGCATTCAATCGTTCTGGTGCGTGGTGGTAGGGTAAAGGATTTGCCCGGAGTCCGTTATCATATTGTCCGGGGCAAATACGATACCGCAGGCGTTGAGGACAGGAAAAAGAGTCGCTCTCTTTACGGTGCCAAACGTCCTAAGGCAGCAGCAACATCTTAAGGAGGTAGAGTGGGCAGAAGAAGAAGAGCAGCAATAAGAAAGGTTCAACCCGACCCGAAATTCAATAGTATTGTTGTTAGCAAATTTATAAATAATCTGATGTGGGATGGTAAAAGAAGTATTGCCCAGAAAATATTCTATGGGGCGATTGAACGTGTTGAAAAGATAACCAAAGAAGATGGTCTGGCAGTCTTTGATCGGGCATTGAACAATGTAAAACCTATTCTTGAAGTGCGGCCACGCAGGGTTGGTGGTGCCACCTATCAAATACCAATGGAAGTCAGACCAAATCGTAAAGAAAGTCTTGCAATAAAATGGATAATTGATTCTGCAAGGCAGAGGGCTGAGCACGAAATGGAAGAAAGCCTTGCGCAGGAAATAATTGCAGCAAGCAAGAATGAAGGCAACGCTATCAAGAAACGCGAAGAAGTGCACAAAATGGCTGAGGCAAACAAAGCCTTTGCCCATTTCAGGTGGTAATCAATATGAATCTGAGACCTTCCGCGAAAATTGTTGTCAAACAATGCCTTAATGTAAAAAAAGGTGAAAATGTATTAATCATAACAGATAAACCCTGTAGAGAGATTGGTCAGGCATTGTGGGAACAACTTCCCGATAAAACAAAATCTATTTTCATAGAAATAGAGCCCACTGGAGGTCATGGCAAAGAACCTCCTGATCTCGTTGCTGAAATTTTGAAAAAATGCGATGTCTTTGTTATACCTACAAGTTACTCTTTGACACATACAAGGGCACGTATTGAAGCAACAAAATTTGGTGTCCGGGGTGCCACAATGCCCGGTATTACACCTGATGTTATGGTTCGCACCTTGAATGCCAATTATCATAAAATTGCTCGCCTAACAAAGAGAATGGAAGATTTATTGACCCATACAGAATTTGTGAAAATAAGAACCGGAAACAATTTTGAACTCCATCTGGATATAAGTAAGCGCAAGGGCCACCCTGATACTGGTATCATTAGAAAGCCTGGTAGTTTCTCCAATCTGCCAGCAGGTGAAGCCTTTTGTGCACCAATTGAAAATAAATCTGAAGGCAGGGTCATCATAGACGGTTCATTTGCGCCACTTGGTTTATTAAAAAAACCAGTAACTCTGACAATAAAATCAGGCAAAATTATCAAACTTGAGGGTAATAAAAAACTGGATAAGGTCTTTGATAGCGTGGGTGAAAAAGGAAGGGTGCTCTGTGAACTCGGTATCGGAACAAATTACCGGGCAATAATCACCGGCAATGTATTAGAAGATGAAAAAGTAATGGGCACAATACACCTGGCATTCGGTAATAATTTAGGTTTTGGCGGTAAGAATGACGCCCGATCCCATCTTGATGGTGTCATAAGAAAACCCTGGGTCTGGTTTGACAACGAATTAGTGATAAAACAGGGTAAAGTTCTCAACTGAGTCTTTTGGTTTGGCTTCTATTTATCAATTCTCTCGTAAATGCACCAATCACAAAGATTACATTTGAAAATAATAAGTCCATTAAATCCCGAGAACTCTCTCAGATAATCCTTTCCCGACCCAAAGAATTATTCAGCGATTTCAATTTGATTCAAGATGTCAACAGAATCATCAGTTATTACAAAGCCAGAGGTTTTTTTGATACAAAGGTAGAGCCTCAAATGAAGGAATTTGATAACAATGTTGAGATAAATTTTCTAATCACCGAAGGGATACGACCAAGAATACGAGAAATTAGATTTTCAAATGCTGACAATAAAGACCTTAACAAATTACTTGATATTGAGAAAGACGATTTTTTTATCCAGGAAAAGATCAAGAAAACCACTAATCAGATTGAGGGCTTTTACAAAGAACGGGGCTATGCATTTACCCAGGTAAAATCAGGAGCATTACCAGATTCAGGCATATTGATCTTTGATATTCAAGAAGGTAATAAATACTACATAAAGGACATTATAATCAAGGGGCTTAAATTCACCAATCCCGCAGTCATCAAACACGAGATTGAAATAGGTCCAGGGGATATCTATAACGGGAAGAAGATCTTGAACAGCCAGTTGCGCATATATCGCCTGGGATTTTTCAGCACCGTGGATATTGATATGGTCAAGATCTCAGATGATACCTTGAATCTTATCTTTGATTTGCGCGAATTGAAATCAAGAATATTCAACTGGGGTATTGGTATTTCCCTGCCTCTGAGTTTCATCATCTCAATCGGACTTGAGGAAATGAACCTTTTTAATATGGGACACCGCTTTGAGGTTCAACCATCCTTTAAGATTAACATAAAAAGTGAATGGGAGGCAAAGACAGACATTGTGTATTCAATTCCTTATTTCACGAAGTTTAGACTAAGTCCTTCAATCCTCCCCTTTTATTGGTATGAAAACAAACAGGATTTCATCAGAAGATCCTGGGGCAGTGAATTCAGAATATCAAGGATATTCAGCGAAAATATTCAGGCAAATATTGCCAATAAATATAAGTATGTTGACATAGAAATGAAGACTGAACTTCCTGACACATTCTCTGGTACAACCAATAGTGCGAAAATACAATTGATGTACGATTATCGCAACGAATTCTTCAATCCCAGGGCAGGTATCTATTTTGTTCCTGTCTTTGAATATGCAGGTGGAATATTTGGTGGGTCCAATCACTATTTACGTTTTGAATCCGAAATAAGATATTTCCAGAGTTTCCTTTTGAAAAAAAATATCCTTGCTCAACGGTTAAGAGTGGGCACAATCATTCCCACCGATGGTGTAAGTCTTGATGAAAAATATTCTCTTGGTGGTCAGTACAACCTGCGGGGCTATGCGGAAAAATCAATTGGACCTGATTCCTTACAGGATGAGCATTACGGTGAGATATTATTTAACTTCAACATTGAAGATCGTCTGATTATTTACAAAACCCTGGGAATTGTAGTATTTCTTGATATTGGATATATTGATAATCGCAATGGAATCTTCCGCAGTGAATATTTTAAGGCAAGCACTGGTGCCGGCATTAGATACTACACGCCGATCGGGCCAATCCGTGCCGACCTTGGTCTACCTATCAAAGAAAAGGGACGGGAATTCTATTTAGGAATCTATCACATCTTTTGATACTATGAAAAAACTCATTATCAGTTCAATAATCATTACTATTATCATTACTGCCCTGATAATTTTATTCAATGTCGTTGATTGGGGAAAATTCAGTCTGAACATCTTTGAAAAAATGACACATTATGAAATAGATTATGACAAGATCGAAGGTAGCATATTCAAAGGCTATATCATTGATAATTATGTGATGAAACTATCTACCTCTGACAGTATTTATGGCAAGCAGGCACAAATAAGTTATCGCTTTTCTCCTTTTAGTTTCCGCCTGCCAACCATATTTCAGATAAATCTCCTTGAACCAACAATCTACATCAAACAGAAAAAAGTTGGTAAAACCGGTGAAAAATTTGGTTTTCCCGCAATAAATCTTTCAATACGTTTAAATGTGAAGAATGGAACCGTGATCTATCAAAATAAAAAGACCTATGAAATTGACCGTATTTCAGGGCTCATATTTTTTGATTTTCTCGGAAAGAATGTCTATGTGACAACAATGAATCTCAGTCTTGTTACGTCTGATTACCCAATTAATATTTACTCGGCAAATATAATGTTGAATATTGGACCTGACAAAGTAGAGGCAAAGTCATTTCAGATAAAGGGGAAAGGACTACTTCTCCAGGGGAATGGGCTATATCTGAGAGACAAAAATGACTTTTCATTAAACATAAAAACTGGCAGAATAGATCTTAACGAAATTGGAATGTATCAGGGCAAGATTGCTTTTCAGGGTGGGATGAACCTGGTGAACGGTCAATTCTTACCCAAATTTCAGGGTTCAGCACGGGGTGTTTATTTTTTAGATCAGTTCAAATTTGAATCAAATTTTCTTTCAGATACAACCATCATCAATTTATTTGATGGTCAGGTACTGAATGGCAACTTCTCTGCCCAGATTAAATTATCTGATTTAAAGAACTATACGATTGAAACAAATTTCAGAAATATTGATGTTGCCAGATTTTTGAAGAGCGAAAGACCGGTGTTAATCAATGGCAAATTAGGGTTCAAAGAAAAGAAATTTTTTGGCATTATTAATTCACCAGAAGAAAATGGATTCGCTATTGAAACCCTTTTCGTTGCTGGTTCATTCAAAAATAATCAGATTTTTGTTGATACCCTGAGTATTGCTGAAGAGAAACTGAGTCTATCAGCCCGGGGTATGGTATATCCTTATTTTGACATCAACCTTAACCTGAATAATATAGATCTGAGAAAATTGGAGAAATATTATCCTTTAAGAGGCACCGCCTCTGGTGTCTTAAACCTAAAGGGTAATTTCAATGACCTGATTAACACAAAATTTAGTGTGGCTCTAAAAATTACTGATTTTGGTTCGGGCGATTTCAGTGTCAAAGATGGCAGAGTAAAGGTTGAACAATTTGTCTGGAAAAAGGAAATTGGCAATGTGGAGATTCACCTTGATTCAACCGGATATAAAAATTACATTTTCAACAAGACTACAGTAAACATAAACAAAAACAATCTTTTGTTATATATGACTCATAAAAATGATTCGCTTCTTGCAGAAGGAGAAATATATAGCGATGGCAAAGGCAGAATTGATTCACTCCTGTTTGTCTATAATCAAACCCGAATCTCTAATCTTGAGCCAGTCTCGTTTAATATCTTTGACAAAAAACTTACAACCCTCCACCTTCAATTTGCCGATGGAGAAATCTATGCGTCAATCAACGAAAACAAATTCTCGTTTGTTGGTATTAATCTCAAAAGACTGAGTAAATTTTTGGGTTTAAAAGAGAAGATTGAAGGAAGATTGAATTTGAAATTTGAAAACAATCTTCTCTCAGCAAGTGCAGATAGTATATTCTATCGCGGGTTGACCAACGGCAAGATTCTCATTAATGGAGATTACAAGAGTAGCAAAATCAACATAAATCAATTATCTATAAGTGACGATAGTGGACAATCCTTAAACGCCAGGGGTCTGTTTTGCTGGGAACAATCAAAATTTAATGTGATATTCAACAATGTAAGACCCTGGATTTTTCCATTTTTATATACATTTATGGATAGTCCAGACGGGCTGATAAGTGGTGAGATTGATTTTGAAGGCAGTCTAAAAGATTTCAAGATGAACGGCAAGGGTGAAATAAAAAATGCCCGGTTTGGTATAAATGTCATCTCGGCGAAATTTGATTCTGGTTATGCCCAGATCTTATTGAAGGAAAACCAGATAATTTTTGAAACAATAAGGTGTAAGTCATATTCAGGTAGTCTCCTAAGGTTAACTAATAACAGTTGGGTAAACGGCGGTGGAATCGTAAAATTAGAACCTAAATTTCGGGTGAAAAACTTGCACTTTGATTTTAGTTTCCAAAATGCACCCCTGCAATATCAGAATTATGCTTATGGCACGGGCACGGGAAATTTCTCAATAAGTATGAAAGATGAAGTAATGTCATACAACGGCAACATCAATGTGAGCGAAGGTATTATACCTGTTGAATTCGGAACCTATCTTGAGTCTGGATCCCAGGAAGAGAAACAGCAATGGCGAATGAATCTGAAATTAAGTGGTGATAGAAATATCTGGCTCAGAAACCGTGATACAGATATTGAATTTGGTGGCGAGGTTTATATTATCAAAGAACAAACACCGCTCCATGTCTCAGGTACACTGGAAACAAAGAGAGGTAATTACTACTGGCTCAATCACATCCTCAAGATTACCAGTGGAAAGATAACCTTTATTCCTCAGGAAGTGATTGATCCGGAACTTGATTTCTGGGCAGAGATGAATACAAGAGAGCGAGATCCCCATACAAATCAGGATATTAAGATCATACTACATTGCACCGGGAATATCTCAGAACCAGTATTTGAATTCTTTTCTGAGCCGCCAATATATAGCGAGCAGGATATTTTAACTTATATGAACCTGAATATCACCTGGCAGGAACTTGAATCAATGAAGCAAGGTGAATATGTTGGCACGGTTCTTCCAAGAAGTGTCCTTGCCTGGCTTGAAAGTGATGTTTCAAGGCGGTTACGTGCATATACTGGACTTGACTACTTCCGCATTGAAGCACCCCTGTTTGAACGAGAAGAAAAAACGAAGTTAACTGTTGGCAAGTATGTATCAAGGAATCTTTTCATTACTTACACCTATGATATTACAACCTATTCCAATGAATTCAATGTTGAATACTTCATTGACGACCGGAATGAGATATTGATAAAACGGGACGAAACTGGCGAATACAATCTTCAGTATCAATACCGGATAAGATTTTAAGTGATAATAAAATAACTTGACTTGGCGCTGTAAATTGATATAATTGACCATTATGGAGGTTAAATTGCGTCGAATTTTTGCACTTTTATTATTATTGAATCTTTGTGGTGCAGAAAAGGTGGCCATCACAAAGAATAAGAATTATAATCCATCCCCTCTTCCCCAATCCAATCTCCAGATAAAACTGGTCAATCCAAAGGGGATAGAGACAATCTCGCCAAAACAATTGAGAACAACCCATTTTTTTAAAGAATTTGGCTTGCCCATGCCTAAGAAAGATGCAAGACTGCAGAATCTGCATATTCTGGTCTTGAGGGCTGAATTTGTTGAAGATAATGATACACTATCTACCGGCAATGGCCGGATGGACCTGATTGGTTTTGGTTCACCCCAGGATGGACTCTTATATGACCCACCCCATACAAATAAATACTTTGAAAGGCAAATGGATTTTTTGCGCAATTACTACAAGGCAAACTCCTTTGGACATTGCATTATCAGTTTTACTGTTAAACCTGACCGGCCTACTGATAGTTATCAACTGCCGCACAAGATGTCATACTACAGTGGTTTTGACCATTATGACCCGAAGACTGGCATTGTCTGGTTCAATAATTATGCGATGGAGATGGGAATGGTAAGAATAGTTGCAGATGCCATTGCTGCAGCAGACCAGGACCAATCTATAGACTTTTCTGATTATGATGCAATAATCGTGTTTCATGCTGGAACATTATTACAGACAAGCATAAACTTTTATCGCTTCTTTGATATTCCATCAGCCACAATTCCACCCGGTGCATTAGAATACTATCTTGGTGTGCCCTATATAATTGCCAATAATGGTCAGGATACAATTCAATGTCCGATATCTTTGAATTCAGAAATGGCAAGGGTTGACCAGTATATGGTCGGTGCACTCGGCACAATCGTCCATGAATTTGGCCATGTCCTTGGTCTACCTGATTTGTATGATGTCACGGGCTGGTCAAACGGTGTTGGTGCATTTGATTTGATGGGCACTGGTGGCTGGGTTGGAATGCCTGATGCAGGCGTGCCTGAAGGTTCAATACCAGCAAATATGGGTGCCTGGACAAGATATTTTTTTGGCCATTATACAAATGACCCGGTCTGGGTTGAGCCGGTGGTCGTAACAAGACCAGAAAGTCTATTAGCTCTACGGGCAAGTGCAGTTGATACCACACAATCAGGTATTGCAAATCAGACAATGATAAAGGTTCCTATTTCTTCAACCGAATTCTTCTTGATTGAAAACCGCCAGCAGGATATAAAGCAGAAAGATACAATAATCATTGATGTTGAGGATGGGGTCCCGGTCTATGTTGATAATGGTGAATTTGATTTCTTCTTGCCCGGCAGTGGTATTTTAATCTGGCATATTGATGACAATGTGATATATGCAAACTATGATTATAATACAATTCAGATAGACCCAGAACACAAAGGTATTGATGTGGAAGAGGCGGATGGCATACAACATTTTGATGCCTGGGTCTATATAGATTCCATTGAATATTATGGCTCAAAATACGACCTGTTCTTTGTTGACGACTCCAATAAATCAAACCGCAAATTTGGACCTTTTACCAATCCCAATTCTGACGGTTATTTTGGAAAGTCTTTGATAAACCTTGCTATCCTTTCAAAATTGGATACCCTAATGAGTCTTTCTATCAACTTTGATATCTATCAAAAAGGATTTCCGGTCTCTTTGCCTGTAAAAAGACAGGCCCATTCTTTGAATTATGGTGACCTTGATGGTGATGGTGATATAGAGATAATTGCCACCACAAAATATGGCAATATCTATGCCTATAATCACGATGGCATAACCTATGGTTCAGCC
Organism: uncultured bacterium; assembly: GCA_964418185.1. Taxonomy (GTDB): domain Bacteria; phylum Hydrothermota; class Tepidihabitantia; order SM23-42; family JAOAFX01; genus JAOAFX01. The sequence goes on along the minus strand of CAYQKL010000014.1, from coordinate 38,129 downwards.
ATGGTTGATACAATCACAACATTTACTGCAATTGGTGATGTTAATGGTGATGGTGCAGATGATATCGTCCTTGGTTCAGGATTCAATCTAAGGGTGCTGGATGGCAAAACCTTAACGGCTTTGCCGAATTTTCCATTTAGCGCCGAAGGGATAATCCTTGGTGCACCACTTTTGTTTGATATAAACGGTGATGGCACATTAGAAATAATCTTTGGTTCAGAAGATAGAAGATTATACTGTCTTAATAGTGATGGCACAAATATTTCAAATTTTCCCATTTATCTTAATTCCTGGATTTATTCCACGCCCTGTGTCTTTGATGAGGCAGATAAAAAAATTGGTGTGCTTGGTGCGGATGGCAGGTTCTGGTTTGTGAATAAAGGCGGAATCATAAAAGAATTTACTGATTCCCAGCACAATATGCTCACATATTCATCGCCGGTTGTTGGTGATATAGACCGTGATGGAAAACTTGAAGCAGCGATAGTCAATGGCTATGGTACATTTTATATCTATGGAGAGGATTCCTTAGAGCAGAAGTTTGAGACCTGGATTGATACGGTCTTTTATTATACACCTGGTCTGGCAGATATTGATAACGATGGTTATCTTGAGATAATCTCACCGAACAGCAGTAAGACATTATATGTCTTCAATCGTAATGGGACGATTGAGAATAATTTTCCGTTAATAACCGATGAGTATATCCTCTATCCACTTCTTATTGCCAATTTTGATACAATCTTTGGTGAGGAAATAGTCTTTGGTTTAGGACCAAAGGATTCTTTGAGTTCAGGAAGGTTAAAACTGGTTTATGATCGTAACAAAGAATTTGTCTTTTCACCATTATTTGGTGAGGGTGGGTTTTCTTCACCGGGTTTTGTGGTTGATATCGACAGGGATGGTGATTTAGAACTTGCCTGTGCAAGTGATTCAGGAAAGATTTATATCTGGGACTTTCCTGGTAAAACCACCTCCTGGGCTGGTTATATGAATTCCAATAAGAACTGGGGTAGATATACCGGGGTATATTCTGAGCCCAGGGCATCAACTGAACTTCTTGGTTCATTTTATATCTATCCTTCGCCGGTCAAGAAAGACGGCACAGTCAGATTCTATCTTTATCAGAATGCAGAGGTGGAGGTAAACATATTAGATATCACCGGGCATAAGATTGGTAACATAAAGGTATCCAATCCCACACCAAACGAATATAATGAGGTCTATTTTGATTTCAGAAATCAATCCAATGGAGTATACATACTAAGGGTTGAGGCAAAAAATTCCAGTAAAAGAGAAGTGAAATTCAAGAAATTTGCATTGTTGAGATAAGGAGGCAAAGTGGCTTTGGGTTTGACATTGATGATTTTTCAGGCGATGAATCCCATCCTTGCCTCGGCGATTATGCCGGGCTGGGGTGAAATGATTCTTCAAAGAAAGAATGAAGCAAGGACATTTTTTATTATTGAAGGTTCGCTCTGGTTTTCATACTACACATTCAATCAATTTGGGCACAAATTAGAATTGTCTTCAAGGACTTTTGCTTATGAGCATGCGGGTGCGAATCCTTTGCGTCAGGACCGGGAATACTATGATAATCTTGAGGACTATCTTACTTCTGATTTATACAATCTGATAGTGGAACGGGATGCGGGTCTCTATTATCCCAATGATCCACAAAAACAGCAAGAATACATTCAGGAGCATAGTTATTTTGGAAATGACCAGTGGCAATGGGATACTATTACGAGTATGACAACCTACTGGCAGAAGAGAAAATCTGCAAGGGAGAACCTGCGTCGTGCCTCATTTATGACTGGATTTATGATTATCAACCGCATCGTTTCGGTATTGAATGTAGTAATTTTTAAGCAGGAAACCGGCCTCGGCATTGAAGTCAAACCAGGTAGTATCGGCTTAATCTATAGATATTAGCAGTAATTACTGTTTAACGATAACTATACTCCTGGTTCTTTCCCCGTATTCTGTTTTTAATCTAAGGAAATATACTCCAGCAGGCAAACCCTGGGTCTCAAAAGGTATTTCAAAATTACCCGCACCCCTGTATCCACTATAGACTTCTTTTACCATCTGCCCAAGAGTATTATACATTTTAAGTGAAACATAGCACGACTTTGCAATATTGCATCTTACCCGGGCTGATTTTATTACAGGACTGGAACTGATAGAGAAATCGCTCACATATGGCTTTAAACCAGGACTTTCTTGAATTCCTAATGACCAATTTCTATCATAACACAACTGTGCCCATTTGTCCACGAGGATCAATGCGGTATCAGGATGTTGATACATATTTTGCCAGCAGGTAAACATTACCGCAAGCACAAATACGACTGAAGAATCAGGCATAAGTTCAAAAGGTCCACTTGCCATCAAAAATCTCTGGTCATCGGGCAATGGTATTATTGTATCATACGGTTCATACTGACCAGTATTAAAATTATAGCCCGCAAGGGTAAGATATCGTTCATTATCCCTATTTGGTTCAAGGGCTAAGGTGAATCTCTTGAATGCACTCATTCCGAGTTGAGGATTCTCTGATGGGTCGCGCCAGTCTGATAAGCCATCATTATCCACATCCCATTTTCCTGGTGGTAGATTATTTACATACCAGGAACTGTCTCTTTCGTACTGGTCAGGAATACTATCCTGGTCTTTGTCACAACCCCATTGTAAATCAAAGGGTGTTTGCAACAGGTCAAAACCAATTGCACCAGTGGAATTCCATCCTGGTTCATTCGTTTCCTGCCACTGATAGGCAAGATTATCAACCCATAATGATTCCCCTTCTACAACATACCATCTGCCCACAATAGCAGAGACAATATCATTGGCATAAGGTCCTGCTTCATTTCCGATATCGCAATCAGCACAATACCCAATATAAAGGTTCCTAATGGGTCTGTGCAGGACATTTTTTACCTCAAAATTCAGGAATACTATGTCCATAAGATGGGATCGAGCCCAGGCATAAACCGTCTGATAGACCTCAACACCAATAGGTCGAGTATCACCTGGCATATGATAATTTGAATCACATTCATTATAGCAACACCAGGAATCCTGATCTGATTTTGGTTGCTGGGGTGCCATAGGAAAAGTATCTACTGGTGCGGGCCAGGGATCAGGATACATATATATTATTACATAGGGCGCACCTGGGTTCTGTTCATATAGTCCTGGGACAAATTCTGTCTCGCCACCATGAGGACCATAACCAACTGAAACCACGGTATCACCGATGACTGAATCTATTGCTCCAAGCCAGAGACCAGATCCAAAGATATAGTTATGACCGCTTCCTCTGGGCCAGTAGCAGGGTATTCCCAACTCTCCATAATTCGTGATGGCAAATTCTACATTATTTATGTTATGCCACTTTGTGTCCCAGTTTCGGACACTCTCGCTAAGCAGCCGATTATCAATGTTAAACAAACAAAAAATTAGCGTAAACATATGACCTCCTTTTTACATATTATACTCAAAATTTGTGAATTTTTTGTGAAATCCTATTGGTTTTTCCTCCAATACTCCGTTTGATATTCTCTATCAATTGTTGGTATCTGTCTGCCTGTTCAACAACCCAGTTATCATACCAGACCCGGGCAAAGCCATCTTTGTAGATATTCAACAACCTTTGATACTGGAAATTGTCCAATCCGCCCTGTTCTTTGTACATCTTCAAAAGTCCATCTAATTCCTCAACATCAGAAGTAACATACAGGTCAGAAGAAATCTGATAGGAACCTGTATGAACCAATATTGGCTCTTCCACACCATATTCATTTAATGTTTGTCGAATATGATGCACTGCCTTGCGCAAACTGTTGTAACCCTGTTTTAAGCCTGATTCAGGCCAGAAAATTTCAATGAGCTCATCCTGATTGAAAACCTTGCCCTTATGAAGTAAAAGATAGTAGAATAGTTTTTTTGCCTTACTGGTCTGCCATTTTTCCTCACAAATCGTTTCTCCATTGATTATAAGCGAAGGGGTCCCAAAAAATGATACATATATAATATGAAAAATTCTAAATTTTTTCAAGAGAGAAAATATATAGTCAGTCTTAATGCGATTCTTCACTATCAAATGCACTAAACCGCTTTCCCTTTTCAGTTCCTTTATCAACAAAAAATCGTAACCACAAGGCTTTGTCCTTTCTATCAATCTGCTCAGAATTCTAATTGCCTCACTATCTCTTCCCTGCTTATGGATTACTGTGCACAATCTGAGGTCAACCAAATATGATTCAAGTCCAAGATAATATTTCTTACTGATCCTGGCTGCCCTTAGAAGAATTTGCTCTGCCCTTTGATGTTCCTTCATAGAAGCCTTTAATCGTGCCTTGGTGAGAAGAATAGAGATCGTTTCCGCATCTTTCATAACTTTCTTGAATCCCTGGATTCTTGACATAATCTTTTCTGCCTCTACAAGATTATCTTCCATTATTTCTATATTACACAGTTCATTCAAGGCTGTGGTGATAAGGTAGGGAACCCTTATCCTTTCATATACTTCAAGTGCCTTATTAACATACACTCTTGCAGTTTTTAGATCGTTCTTTTCCACACACAATAGTCCACAAGCACGCCAGAGATTCGCTGTTGACCAGAGGTCGTTATAAGGTTTGCAGGTTTCTATACCAATCTCAAGTATTTTTAGGGCATCACCTATATGTCCAAGCAGTAATGAAATTTTTGTTCCATTATAAAATCCAGCACCGCAGCCCAGTGAAAAATGATTTTTTAGAAGCTCTACTGCAGGCAGAATCCTTGAATATGCTCCAATGAGATTGCCCATTTTGAACTCATTCATAGCCCAATTGTTTAAGATGCTCGCCTTGAGTTCATCAAATCCATATTTCTCTGCAATTCTGAACGCCTCTTTGAAATATACTTTCGCCTGCCGAAGTCTTTTCCCACCCAGTGAATTATATATTGCGCCCAATGAGTTCAATGCTGACGCTCTTAACAAATTCTTCCTTTTAGAATCAACTTTTAGCAGTTCTTCCAAGAAATTTATAGATTTTTTTAGATTGCCCTCATTTATCAGTACGCCGGAAAGGGAATACATCAACTCCGCCCTTAGCTCCGGGTTTTTTTTACAACACATCAATGCCCTGGTTAAAACATCTTTTGCCTGTACAGAATTGCCCAGATAACTCAAAGCCTCACCATAGAATTTCAAAACCACAGGATTATTCTCTTTTGCATCTAATGGCAGTTTCTCAATTATTGAAACAAGACTTGCATATCTTCCCTGTTCTATGAATTGCCTGGCGACGGGGTCAATTATCTGTATTACCGAGTCAAAATCATTAGCAAGAATGTAATATTTCAATGCTTCTTCTATATTGTATCCTTTATAATACTCAGCCGCACGACAATATATTTCTCTTTTCTTATCTTCATCCTGCAGTCTATTTCTCAGAAAATCCTGGAATAAAGAGTGAAATCGGTAATTACCATTGGGTAAAGAAACGATAAAGGCATTTCGCTTAACAAGTTCTTCCAATATCTCTTTCCCATCCTTTCTCGCCGTCACAATATTACAAATTTCCGGACTTAAATAGTCAAGCAAGGAGCATTCAATCAGAAATTGCTGATTCTCAGCCGTTTCATACTCAAAGACTTCGCGCTTGAAATAATCAAAAATACCTTCGGTAATCTTTGGAAACCTTTGCCTTAATTTATTAAAGAATGAACCCTGCGGTGCATTATGTGCGAATTCGCAGAATTGCAGAATCAACCGAAGGCATGCAGGCCAACCTTCAGAATGCTTGTATAACCAATCAATTTCATCAGGACTAAGTTTACCGGAAAAAGTTGTAGTAAACAGTTCCTGTATTTCTTCTTTTGCAAAACGGAAGGCATTCATTCCGATTTCAATCATTTCGTCTTTTGTTCGCATCTTTATCAATGGTATTGGAAGTTCTGTGCGCGAGCATATTATGAGATGCATTTTTTTTGGTATATTGTCTAATAGATAACCGATTATTTGGTCAATTGGTGACGACTCACCAAGTAAATGATAATCATCCAGAATAACGAAGGTATCATCATTGATTGACTGAATAAAGTCATTGATAAAAGTTCCAAGCACAATGTTGACCATACCAGGAGGCAGGTTAAAAAAACGGCTGAGTTTATGTATTTTCTCGCCAAATTCAGGAAAAACCGCACGCAGAGCAGCAATCAAATGCGAGAGAAACGATGCCGGATCATTATCTTCTTTTCTAAGTTGATAATAAACAAAAGGAACTTTTGCCTCGTTAATAAATTGAGAAACCAGGGTTGTTTTTCCATAACCCGCACCCGCACAAAGAAAGATACACTTTTTGTGCTTATTAAGAGATAAAAGATTGATAAGATGGCTACGGTAAAGTGTGCGTGGATTTACCTCCGGCAACTGAAATTTACTTAAGAACACAAAACCCTCGTTTTCCATAAGAAAATATATACAAAATTTATAATGTGTCAATACATACAGAACATCCTTCCCCGGCATTATATCATTCCAAAAGAATTAAGGGTTGTTATTAGCGGGATCTAATTACGCAATCCAGACTAAATTTTTACTAATACACCTGCCCAGGTAAAACCTGCACCAAATGCAACCATAAGCACATAATCACCGGATTTTATTCTACCCTGTTCAAGGGCTTCGGCAAAGGCGATTGGTATTGAAGCTGCTGAGGTATTACCATATTTATCAAGATTTACACAGACCTTATCCATTGGTATATCCAGTCGCTTTGCAGTTGCTTCAATTATTCTAATATTTGCCTGATGGGGAATCAAGAGGGCTATGTCCTTTGATGATACATTCGCCTTTTCAAGCGTCTTCGTCGCGGCTTCAAGCATTGCCCGCACTGCAAGTTTAAAGACTTCGTTGCCTTCCATTTTAATATAGTGCAACCTGTCCTTTAACGATTTCTCAGAGGCTGGAATCCTTGAACCACCTGCGGGTTGGTGCAGAAGTTTCCATTCCGCACCTTCCGATGCAAAATAAGAAGCGATTATGCCGCGATTGTCGTCGCCGGTCTTTCTGATTATCACTGCACCGGCACCATCACCAAATAGAACACAGGTTGAACGGTCAGTATAGTCAGTAATTTTACTGAGTGTCTCAGCACCGATCACCAGTATGTTATCAAAACCATTCCTAACCATAGAATCTGCAACTCCCAAACCATACAAAAAACCACTACAACCAGCAGAAATATCAAAAGCCATTATCTCCCGGGCACCTATCTGGCTCTGAACAATACAGGCAGTTGAAGGAAACAGCATATCCGGTGTGGCGGTGCCGACGACAATCGCATCTATCTCTTCAGGTTTGATACCGGCATCTGCAATTGCCTTTTTTGCCGCAATAACTGCCAGATCACTGGTCGCAGTATTCTTGTCGGCAATATGCCGTTCTCTTATACCCGAACGGGTTCTTATCCATTCATCTGAAGTTTCTACGATTTTCTCAAAATCAAAATTGGTCAAAACTTTTTCAGGATAATATGTACCAATCCCTGCTATATAGGCTCTCATTTTTTCATCACCTTTCTTATTTCTTCAACGATATTATATTCCACACACTTCTTTGCCATCCTTATGGCATTTTTTAAAGCCAGTGCTGAAGAATGGCCATGGCAGATAATAACTACACCATTGACACCCAAAAGCATACCACCGCCATACTCTTCATAACTGAACTTTGCCTTCAAATCTTGCATTGCGGGCTTTACAAGAAACTGTCCAAATTTTCGTCGCATTGCTGCATCCACTGTTTCTTTCAACATATGCCATATCGCATCAATAATTCCCTCAGAATATTTCAATAATACATTGCCCGTGAATCCGTCCGTGACAACCACATCAGCAAATCCTTTCATCAGATTATTACCCTCTATGTTTCCAATAAAATGCATATTCCCCTCTTTTAGTAACTGATATGCCTTCTGTCTGACATCATCGCCTTTTACACTCTCAGAGCCAACATTCAACAAGGCAATTCGTGGATTTTCTTTTTCCAGGGCAATCCGTGCAAAAATTCCACCCATAATCCCATAATAATATAAATCTGCTGGTCGTGGTTTAATATTTGCACCCACATCAATCAAGACTGAATAACCAGATTCAGTGGGCAATGTTATCGCAAGCCCTGGTTTTGAATTCTCCTCAATTGTACCCAGTTCAAAAAAACTAAATCCCATTACTGCACCGGTATTCCCGGCGCTAACCAGACCATCTATTTCTTTATTCTTCATCATTGAAAAGAGAATACCCAGGGAAGAATTTTTTTTCTGGCGAACTGCTACAGTAGGAATCTCATGCATTCCCACAACCTCTTCGGCAATTCTATAATCATAACCTAAATTACGTATTTCAGTTTCATAATCACCCTTACCAACCACCACCAATTCCTGTTTAAATTCTTGCAACAAATTCAATGCCTCTATCTCAACATTAGGCGCATTGTCCGTACCCATCAAATCAAAACCAATCTTCATTTTGACTTCCTTTGTTTTGGTAATGGAATCCATCTATCCTGATTTTCTTGATTACCCGTGTAATTATAATTATTCATCTGGGAATTAGATCTATTTCAGGACTTCTCTTCCTCTTTTGGAGGCACAACCACGGTATCCTTGTAGTTACCACAGACCGGGCATACCCGATGAGGCAGTTTTGGACTATGACATTTTGGACATTCAACATAACTGATACGTACCATCTTAAATTGCGAGCGTCGCTTATTCTTTCTTGAATGTGAATGTCTTCTTTTTGGAACTGGCATAATTCAACTCCTTTTTGCCTTAAACTGGATACATATTCACTGCCTTGAACCACCTGTTAAGTGACTCAATCTTTTTCCTCTTGTCCTCTGGCAGAACAAATGGTCTGCCCCGGCAGTCAAATATTATTCCCACCACACCACCACTCACAACCACATCAACGACCTTGCCTTTACCATTTCCTACATCAAAACCACGTTCTGGATGGAGTATGAGTTTTACCTTCTTATCAGTGGGCAATGGAATAAGTTCAATCTCACCAAATTTTATTGTTTTTTCACTGGTACCTTTTTCTTCTTCAATTTTAATTTTTAATACATTTACTCCATCACGACCCTCGCCCACAGGAGCAACGCAACAACCTAAGGGCACAAGACAGTCTTTATTAAATACTTCAGTTGCAGACTGCTCGTGGACCGTGGAAAGCACACCAAGGTGGGGCATCATAAATATTGAATCCACGGCAAGTCTTGTAATACCCTGAGGCAGGAATGCATCAATCATCATCAGGGCTGCCTGATTACGTCTGGGTGCATGCGAAAGAATACCCCCGGAACCGATTAATAGATTTAATGCCATCAAATCAATCAGTGTTTCACCGGTCATTGTTTGGGCAAAGGTGTCAGAAATAGTCCTTTCCTGTTGAACACCCTTCAACCCAACCGCCATTGACTTATGCTGTTCAAAAGCAAGCCTCAGTGCCTCTCGAGCAATTGCCTGCTCAATCTTCAAGTCTTCAAGTGTGTGTGGAATGGTTGTTGGTCTAATCATCTTGTTCCTTATCCTGTTTCGCAGATCCCTTTCTTCAATCTCAAAAGGCAACCATCGGATAATATTCTCAATACCGGTTTCAGCAAGAACATTGCTCACTGAATATGACATACCGAGGTTGGCACTGACCGTACGGTTAAACACACCCTGAAAAACTGAGAAAACATCGGTTGTTGCACCACCAATATCCACTCCAATGACAGTGATATTTTCTTTCCTTGCGACAGTCTCAACGAGCAAACCTACGGCACCAGGCGTGGGCATAATTGGAACATCGGTCATTTCCATCAGTTTCTTATAGCCTGGTGCATGCGCCATAACATGTTCCATAAACTGATCATGAATCTTATGCCGGGCAGGATTCAAATTTTCCCGCTCAAGCACAGGTCTGATATTTTCTACGACCACCAGAGCAGTATTCTCTTTCAAAATATCCAGTATTGCCTGACGCGCATCTTTATTGCCAGCATAGATCACCGGAAGTCTATAACCGACACCAAAACGGGGTTTGGGGTCTGCGGCTTTTATCAGTTCAGCCAGTTCCACAACGTGAGAGATCGTTCCTCCATCAACACCACCGGATAATAGAATCATATCAGGTCTCAAATTCCTGATGCGCTCAATCTTTTCGTGAGGTAATCTTCCATCATTTGAGGCAATCACATCCATAACAATTGCACCGGCTCCTAAGGCAGCACGGGCTGCGCTCTCAGCGGTCATTGTCAGCACAACACCTGCAACCATCATCTGCAGGCCACCACCAGCAGATGAAGTAGAAACATAAAAATCGACTCCTTCAGAATTATTGATCTGTTTTATTATCTGTTCCCCATCAAGGATTTTGACATTTGCCAATTCCTCAACTTCACGCACTGCATTTAATACACCTTTAGTCACATCTTCAAATGGCGATTCCACAGTAGTCGGCGCCTCACCGCGTACAATCAGCCGATATTCCTCTCCCCTTTTTTCAATCAATATCGCCTTGGTCGTGGTGCTTCCACAATCAGTGGCAAGAATTCTTTTCGGCTCTCTTATGTTCATGCCTCTCCTCCTCAAGATGTTCAATTTCACAAATCAACCTTTCAATATTGTCCCGATCCTCTAACATTGCTGCAATCTCTTCATATTCTTGATAGGTAAAAAATGCCCGATAAAATGGCTGCATAAATATCATCAACTGATTTCCCAGAAATGTCAGGGGTTTTGATGATTCCAAAAAAACAATAGCAACTGGCGCCAATCTATAATCGATAATGCGCCGGGCAATCTTATTAATCAAAAATTTCTTTCGGTCCTCAGAGATTTCAAATTTTATTTCTGCCATCTAATTTTTAATTCCTTTACTGCCCTTACCTCATCAAGTCTACGTACCGGCGTATTATGGGGTGCTGACTTTAGTACATCTGGATTTTCCCTTGCCTCTTTTGAAATCTGTATCATTATTTCAATAAATTTTTCAATAGTCTGGAGCGATTCACTTTCAGTAGGTTCAATCATCAACGCCTCACTAACAATCAATGGGAAATAGACTGTTGGTGCATGAAAACCAAAATCCAGCAACCGTTTTGCTACATCCAGGGTTTTGACGCCGTAATCTTTCAAATTCTTACCCGACAGAACTCCTTCATGCATACAGAATCCTGGATATGCTAAATAATAATACTCCTTCAAACTCTGGATAATGTAGTTTGCATTAAGAATTGCCGCACGTGATATATCATTCAAACCTTCCTCACCAATTATTTTCAAAAATGTATAAGCACGTACCATTATTAGAAAATTGCCGAAAAATGATTGGACCTTACCAATGGAATCCGGAACCTCATAATCAAAATAATAATCTCCATCTCTTTCTTTTATTACTGGCACAGGCAGGAATGGTTCAAGAACTTGTTTTACTGCAACCGGACCCGAACCTGGCCCACCACCACCATGCGGCGTTGAAAATGTCTTGTGGAGATTGAAATGGACTGCGTCAAAACCAAGGTCACCTGGTCTTACCAGCCCGAGCAAGGCATTCAGATTAGCACCATCAAGGTATAACAGTCCACCCTTAGAATGCACTATCTCGGAAATCGTTTTGATATTTTTTTCGAAAAGTCCCAGAGTATTGGGATTGGTAAGCATCAATCCCGCAACCTCAGCGGTCATTAATTCATTCAATTTATTGATATCAACAAGCCCCTGGCTATCTGAACCAAGTGTAAGGGGCTTGAATCCGGAAAAATTCACACTTGCCGGATTTGTGCCATGGGCAGAATCAGGAACCAGAATAAATTTCCTGAGTTCACCCTTTTTATTAAAATACGCCTTGAACATGCTGATGGCAGTAAATTCTCCATGGGCACCGGCTGCGGGTTGCAATGTAATTGCATCAAGATTCACAATCTTCTTTAAATATTCACCGAGTTCATACATCAATCTTAAAGCACCCTGAACAGTCTTTTCAGGTTGTAATGGATGGAGATGTGCAAATCCCGGGTATCGGGAAGTTTCTTCGTTTATCTTAGGGTTATACTTCATTGTACAGGAGCCAAGGGGATAAAAACCTTTATCAACATGGTGATTTAGAATTGATAAATTAATAAAATGGCGCATTATTTCTGGTTCACTTATTTCGGGCAGGGATGCAAGTTCTTTGCGCTGGAATTTTTCTGGTAATTTTGCCGGCGGCACATCAAGTGCAGGCAGGGAATAAGCCTTTCTTCCGGATTGCGAGATTTCAAATATCAATTCCATCTAACGCCCCACAGTCTTTATAAACCTCTCAAATGAACGGTCATAAGTCTTTTCAACTGCTGGTGGAAAACAGCAGGCTGGCAGTTCATTATGCTTCAGATGATAACGTAGACAGTCACAGCACCTGCCCTTTCTTGAACAGGGTTCATAAGTGCAATTGCAATCTTTCTTATTCTTGTCTATATTGCATTCCATTGCCAATTATATCCAATTTTTTGGCTATGTCAATAATTGAAGTCTTAAACCTATTTATCCAACATAAATGCATAATCGCTATGCCATTAGCCAACCCATTGACTTTTTTATGACAAAACATATAATTAAACAAGAAGGGAGGCCGCGTGTTCTCACAGAAAAGTTATTTATTCTCTTTGTTTATACCATTGGTCATTCAGGCATATACCTATAATGTGGGTCCTGGTATGCCGTATGATAGCATTGGTGCAGTGCCATTAGAATCATTGAATCCCGGTGATACCGTGAAAGTCTATTATCGTGCAACACCTTATCGCGAAAAATGGGTCATTGCCCGAACCGGAACATCAAATGCACCAATAGTATTTTACGGGGTACCATCAGGAGCTGGTAACCTGCCTATAATTGACGGAAGGAATGCGGTAACCAGACTCCAGTTGGATTACTGGTCTGAAAATCGGGGGATAATAAATATTGGTGGCTCAAGTATTCCCAATCAGACTCCGAGTTATATTGTCATTGAAAATCTTGAGATAAGAAGTGCCCGTACACCCTACACATTCTATGATGACCAGGGCAACTTAGCAAGTTATGCAGACAATGCTTCTACAATTTATGTTGTAGAAGGAAGTAATATTACAATCAGAAATTGTATTTTACATGATTGCGGAAATGGCTTTTTTGTTGCACACCTGGGAAAGAATATCTGTGTTGAAGGATGTTATATCTATGACAATGGAATTGAGGGCAGTATCTATGAACACAATAACTATACCGAAGCTCAGGGGATTGTTTTTCAGTTCAATTATTTCAGCAATCTGCGCGCCGGCTGTCTGGGTAATAACCTTAAAGACCGTTCATCAGGCTGTGTAATAAGATATAACTGGATTGAATATGGAAACCGACAACTTGACCTGGTTGATTCAGATTATCCTGAAATTTATGATGATACCACATATCGTAAGACATTTGTTTATGGCAATATCCTCATTGAACAGACCGATGAAGGGAATAGCCAGATTGTCCACTATGGTGGTGATAGTGGCGATACAACTCACTACCGGCATGGCTGGCTCTATTTTTATAACAACACAGTGGTTTCAAAACGTTCAGGAAATACCACGCTCTTTCGGCTATCTACCAATCTTGAATCCTGTGATGCAAGGAATAATATATTTTTTGTCACCGCCTCAGGTAATCGCCTGGCAATGCTTGCTGAGAATGGTATACTTATTGTAAGGCACAACTGGCTAAAACCGGGTTGGGTGATTTCCCATAGCACATTCCAGGGCACATTCATTGATTCTGGCGGGACAATAAACGGAACTGATCCAGGTTTTGTTGATTTCAACAATGAAGACTTTCATCTGGTATCAACCTCTCAGTGTCGCAATGCAGGCACGAACCTTGCACCCCAGGTACTACCCCAGCACAATGTAATTTTTCAATACAAAAAACACCGACAGTATGAGAATAGACCTAATGATGGAATTTTTGATATCGGTGCGTTTGAATATTCAACAGGCGGCATGGTCAAAGAAACAGATGCGGGCATTAAAAAGGAATTTGTCTGTTTAAACAATATCCATAAGATTGTCCAGTTCACGATTACAGAACCCGGGGTCTTGAAGATCTATGATCTACAGGGAAGATCTGTTCATAATTCGGGTAAGATTAATACAGGAATTTATAGATGGAATTGTTTTTGTTTACCTGCAGGAGCATATTTCTATATATTCAATAGTGCAGGTAATAAAAGAAAAATGGGCAAAATTGTTTTCTTAGATTGACAAATAGCGTATATACTGTTTATTGGGGTTAATAATAATCTATTGACAAGGTAAATTATATGGATATAATACTCTATTATTAAAAAGGAGGTAGAGTGACAAATTTGCATTTTAATTTCAAAGATGTTTTCCGCGCAGGAAGGCTCGGTTTTAGTGCCAAAAAAATGTGGATAAGTTTTCTCGGTCTGCTAATCAGCAGTATTGGTTATGCAGTCTTTTCCTATCTTGCCTTCCTTGCTGCCGGGTATGAGATCGGTGAAATCTGGTCATATTATCGGCTAATGCCATTCTACTGGCAGGAGATTACTTTTACCTGGTATTCCTGGGTTCTATGGGTTATTGGTATTGTCTGGTGGATTATTGTTGCCTTGATTATGGGCGTCGCAATTTCAAAGGTTACCTATGAACAATTAAAAGGTGATGAATTTTATGAAATTAAAGAAGCCATAAAATTCGCCTTGAAAAATGGTAAATCAGCAATTCTTGCACCCCTGGTTTTGATCATATTCATCATTTCATTGATAATAATGGGAATTATTCTGGCGCTTATCACCTGGATACCATACTTCGGTCAATTGTTTTTCTCAATAATGGCTATCCCAGCATTCTTTGTCTGCATCTTCATACTCTACCTGATGGTCGTCACCTTTGTTTCCTTAATCATAGGACCATCAATAGTCGGTACGACTGGAAATGACACCTTTGATACACTATTTGAATCATTTTCAGTAATCAATGACCAACCCTGGCGTTTTATCACTTATGAATTTCTATTGAAATTTGTCCTTGTCATAGGGATTGTAATCCTTGGTTTCTTTGCAGCAAAGGCAATTTTCTTGTGCTACACAGTCATTGGAATCATTGTGCCTGCAGACAAACTCGGTAATATTTTTACCAATGCAGCCCACTATGTAAAATTGCTCATTCCTCCTTTTTGTCCCGAGTCAATCCAGAATTTGATCACCGGATATGTAGAATGGATTGGAATGCCCAATCTGCTATTCCCTCCAGAATATGTTTCTGCCTATGAAGGCTGGGCGGGCGCAATTGCCTCGTTCATTCTGGGTATAGTCTACTATCTTGTAGTCCTTGGTGTAATGTCTCTTGGTTATTCAATTTACTGGGCAGGGAATACACTGATTTTTACGGTCCTCGTAAAGAAAAAAGATGACAAGAACCTTCTTGAAATAAAAGAAGAGGTTTTTGAAGAGAAGAAAGAAGAAGCGAAAACCGAAGAAAAGGAAGAAGAAAAGAAACCAAAGAAACCTCGTAAAAAAGAAGAAGAAACCGAAGAAAAACCGACCGAACCAAAATCTGAAGAAGATAAATAGTAGAAAAACTACCTGAGACAGTATTTGCGGGCAATGGAATGAAATCCATTGCCCGTCTTCAATAGATTGCGAGAAAGAGGACTATGAAGAGCGGGTATGTTGCCATAATTGGCGAACCAAATGTCGGTAAATCCACCCTGTTCAATCGTCTGATAAATACAAAAATCTCCATTGTCAGCGATAAACCCCAAACAACCCGCAGAAAAATCCTGGGTATATTGACCGAGGATGATTGCCAGTGTCTGTTCCTGGACACTCCTGGCATATTTGAACCCATTTATGAATTTCAGGAGAAAATGGCTGTGGCTGCAAAAGAGGCAATAGAACAGGCAGACATATTAATCTGGGTTATTGAACCCTTTTTTAGACCGGAAAAATTTCCTCTTGGATTTTTAAAATTTTTTGATAAAAGGAAACTCTTTATTGCAATTAACAAAATTGATCTGATTAGAAAAACAGATTTACTGCCGGCGATTGAGAAAATTAAAGTTTACAATGCTGAAGGGATCTTTCCTATTTCAGCCCTTAACGGTCTGGGCATTGATGAATTGAAAAAGGCAATAATAGATAATTTACCTGAAGGACCATTTTTCTATGATGCCGATCAGATTTCAGACCAGCCTGAAAGATTTTTTGTGAGCGAATTGATTCAAGAAAAACTTTTCATCTATTTAAAAAAAGAAATTCCCTATGCGACCTGTGTGATTATTGAAGAATTCAGAGAAAGAGAAGAAGAGAAAAAGATCTATATCCGGGCAACTATCTATGTAGAAAAAGAATCACAAAAAGGGATTTTAATTGGTAGAAAAGGCAATTTATTGAAGAAAATCGGGAGCGAAGCAAGAAAGGAGATTGAAAGTTTTCTGGGCAAAGGTGTCTATCTTGATCTCTGGGTAAAGGTAAAGGAAAAATGGCGCAAGGATCCAAAGTTTTTGAGGGAACTTGGATACTGAATAATTTTGTGTTACCATTTAACAACTAAACGATTTAACCAAATATAGGAGGCTCTATGGAAATAAAAAAGATAAAGATTGTTCCGCCTGAAGGAACAAATGTGATTTGTGGTCAGACACATTTCATTAAGACTGCTGAAGACCTCTATGAAGCACTTGTAAATGCTGTGCCTGATATCAAATTTGGCATTGGGTTTTGCGAGGCTTCAGGACCCTGCCTTGTGCGATACGAAGGCAATGACCAGGAACTGATCAATTTTGCAAAGGACTATGCCTACAAGATCGGTGCCGGACATTTTTTTATCATCTTTGTGAAGAATGCATATCCAATAAATCTCCTGGATAAGATAAAAAACTGTCCAGAAGTCCTGAATATCTTCTGTGCAACTGCCAACCCTGTGGAAATATTATTGGTTGAGGATGAACAGGGTAAAGGGATTATCGGTGTAATTGACGGCTTTTTTTCAAAGGGTATTGAAGATGCTAATGCACGAAAAGAACGTTATGAATTCCTGAGAAAGATTGGCTACAAACTGTGATCTATTCACCAAAATACTTCTGGTTGACCATTTTTATGAATTCCTGTTGCTCCTCAGGGCTCAGTTCATAAACCTCATAAACAGGGTCCTTATTAAGTTCATCGGGCTTGGGCTGAGCAATTTCTCGGGGCGCAGGTCGGAAAAATAGAAAATATACAATTCCCATTACACCCAGGGCGCCTGCCGCAACCGGTATTACAATCCGGAAAGGAAATGGATTTTTTGGCTTGGTAAGACAGATTTTTTCATGGACTGAAACTAAAAATTCCTCCCAATATTCTTCTTCTTCTTCAAAGTCCGGGCAGGAACAACAAACATTGATACACTCATTAAGAAAAGAAAACTCTTCAGCGCATATGGAGCACTGATTGATGTGGGCAATAATAAGTTCTTTTTCTTCTGGTTCTATATCATCAATGATCAGATCAATAATTCTTTCTTGAACTTCATAGCAGTTCATATTTTCCCCTTTAGATAATTTTTTAGGTTTTTTACGGCAAGATGATAATTAACCTTCACAGTATTGACCGGTTTGTTTAATATCGTGCTAATCTCCTGATAGGGTAGTTCTTCCAATGCGCGCAAAGTAAAGACACTTTTCTGTACCTCTGGTAATTTTGCAATTGCGTTATAAATAACTTCTTTCAATTTCTTTTTTCTGAATCTTTCAACCGGATCATCCGTGGGTATATCCAGAATCTCGTCCTTTATCTCTTCAGTTGGATGTTCCTTTTTCAAAAAGTTAATACAGTTGTTCACTGCAATCCGATATAACCAGGTCGTAAACCTTGACCGTCCATCAAAATTTTTTATGTTCCTGTATGCCTTCAAGAATGTCTCCTGTGCCATATCCCTTGCATCGTCATAATTTTTCAACATTTTATAGCAAAGACCGTGAATCTTGACCTCATGCCTTCTAACCAGTTCATCAAATGGCTCAACCTCACCCATTTTGACCAGATGCACAAGTTCTTCATCGCTTAGTTCCTGATATTTAGACAATTTGCTCTTAAGTTCGTTTACTTGATTATTCACTGAATCCTTCTTTTATGATAAAATTCTGAATCTTCGTTCTTAAAGGAATTATCGAGCAATTGAGCTTCTTTGCCAGATTTTTTAAATCCTGATATTCTATGGAGAATCTCTTGTCCCGGTCATATTCAAATATCTTTATCCTGATATCGCCCCACGGTGTGGATACCTTTTTGATTTCTCTCTTCAAGATCAATCTCTTTTTATGGTCCATTCTCACACCCAGGGTTGTAGTCTCCCTGAATATTGTATCAACTATCTTCTGATTGTAATTTCCAGCAATAACTGTCAGGACAACACCGGGTCTTGAATTCTTCATTATCACCGGTGTAAAAAATACCTCCAGAGCACCAGCATCATAGAGCCTCTCCATTATCACTTCAAAATCCTGGGGATTTTGATCATCAATATTTGTTTCAATGACAAAACATTCATCCATCAAGGGTTCATCAACACGGGCGAGAAATACCCTTAGTAAATTAGGATAATTCTTGAGCGTCTTTGTGCCCGCGCCAAGCCCGATATTTTCAATCCTGTTCAACATAAGCCAATCAGTAAACTCTGCAATTGTACCCAATATTGCTGCAGCAGTGGGTGTGGTAAATTCGAATGGAACTGGCAAAAATTCTACTGGTAAACCCTTTAATAGTTCAGCAGTTGCAAGATTAAAGGCAGGCATTTTCCCCTCAACTGTTTCAATCAATCCCTTTCCCGCTTTCAAAGGTCTTGAATAAATCCTTTCAACCCCTAATGAATCCAGAGCTACAAGGACACCCACAACATCAAGTATCGTATCTACATCAGCAAGTTCATGGAGATGTAGATGTCCTGCGCCGTGGACTTTCTTTTCGGCATCAAATATGCGGTTGATAATCTTTACTGCATTCTTTTTCAGATCGGGCTTTAATCTGGATTTGCTAATCAACGGCAGAAAATCCTTCTCTCTTACAATCTTTTCTGTAACAAATCTAATCTGTTTCGCCCTTATTCCCTGGTGTGAAATTGAACTGACCTCTATTTTCAAATCAGGAATAAATCTTAGTGATCTTTCAAGAAATTCTCTCTTTACACCAAGGTCTATCAGACAGGCAAGCATCATATCTCCACTTGCCCCGAGTATGGGATCAAAATATATTACTTTCATAGTTAGTATAATTCTATCCAGATATTTTCAAAATTCAATAGGATGTTTTGAAAGCGATGATCAATTCTGACCCTTGATATAAGAGATTATTTCAGTAAAATAGTCTATGGAGCAACAGAAAAAAGCATATATCTTTGCGCTTATCGTAGTTCTATTCTGGACAACAGTTGCCTCTGCATTCAAGATAACTCTGCACTATCTGAGTTTTATCCAACTTGTATTTTGGTCTTCATTTACCTCCACTTTCGTACTATTTTTTATCCTGTTGATTGAGAGAAGATTGCCGGAATTATGGAAAACAATAATACCATACCGCAAAAATTCATTAATCCTTGGATTCTTGAATCCATTTCTCTACTATCTCGTCCTTTTTAAGGCATATTCACTATTACCTGCCCAGCAGGCACAACCATTGAATCAAACCTGGGCAATAATACTTGTAGTATTGTCAATGGTCATTCTAAAACAGAAAATTGGATTAAAAAGCATTTTTGCCCTGCTCATCAGTTTTATTGGAGTTATTTTAATATCAACCCGCGGTGAGATAATGAATTTCAAATTCACAAGTGTCCCTGGTGTATTTCTTGCCTTAGGCAGTGCCTTTATCTGGGCATTTTACTGGATATACAATGTTAAGGATTCGCGAGAGCCGATAGTAAAACTTTTTACAAACTTCATCTTTGGCACAATATTTATATTTCTTTTAATGATTATCCTGAACCAGAAATTTTTCCCCAATCTCTATGGTATCCTGGGCGGTATTTATATCGGGATATTTGAGATGGGCATCTCCTTTTTTCTATGGTTAAAGGCATTGAGTCTCTCAAAGACAACTGCACGGATTGGAAATATGGTCTATCTTGTGCCCTTCTTATCCCTTATCGTCATAAGATTGACCGTGGGCGAGGAGATTCTGCCGGCAACAGTGATTGGCTTATTCTGTATTATCCTTGGAATAATTATTCAGCAGTATTATGCCCGGAATTAACGAAAGAATGTATATAAAAGAATACTTGATATTAAATAGAGAAAACTTGTAGTAAAAAATGATAGACTATAAGAAAAGTGTTCAATCAATAAACCACCTATGCTTGCACTCAATCCCCTGCCTGCGGTCCAGGCAATTATCAAAAGGGCATTGGTCAGGGGTTGTTCATCCTTATGGACTCTTTCCATTGCATAATTGGTAAATAAGGGCTGTGCCATATTCATAAGTGCAGCACGAATCCAGTAAGAAATAACTGCAATTGGGAGATTTCTGGTGAGCCCCATAAATATTAAAAATGGGATAGAAAGAATTTGAGAGACGAAGACCGTCCTGATCTTACCGATTTTCTCGGCAAGCAATGGCGCAATAAGGAGACCGGTAATCATCAGAAACTGGGAAATACTAAAATATATACCTATCAAGTTGGTTGACACCTGAAGCCAGTCTTTGAAATAAAGATTCATAAAAGGGATGCTCAAACCTGCACCCAGGCCAGTGACGAGATTGGGTAAGAATAATTTGACGATTATTGAGGTCCTGGTTTTGAATTTAAAACCCTTTTCAACTTGTTCATTATGTATCTCTATCTTCTCATCAATCAATATATATGGAATAAATGATACCATCACCAAACCACCAAATATGTATAATGTATAACGATAAGTAATATCTGCTGATAACCCAAATTTTTCAATAATTCCTGGTAGAACTCCGCCGAGGATACTGCCAATAACACCAGCAACGAGTGCAAAGGCAAAATTGAGACTGAATAGATAGGGTCTTTCCTTTACTGTTGAGTTGCGCATAAAGAACGGTGCCGCAGTCACCTGGAAGAATACTGATGCAATACCAGAGACCAGACTTGTCCAGATAATGGTCATATAATTGTGGGTTGAGACCTGGATGAGATAACAGGCCAGAGAGACCGGTGTAGAAAATAATAGAATCTTTTTAATGGAGATTTTTTTTATAACTATCGAGGCAGGGATTGCCATAATAAGGGTTCCGATGGTGCTGGCAGTGATGATATTACCAATCCTTCCCTCTCCAAAGTTGATACTTTTTAAGTATAGATTAAACAGGAGCATAAATCCAGAAAAACCCATTCCCATAAAGAATGTGCCGATTAAAAATAACCAGGCATTGCGGGAGATGAGTTTGAGATTCTGGCGATAGACTCCTATCGCCTTCGTTATTTTCCGGGAAGGATTTTGTATTATGTTGATTAAGGTTTTCTCTATGTCTATTTCAGTCTCTTTATTAATATCTCTGCAACCTTTTTGCCGGATAATAACATACCACCAAATATTGGACCCATCCTTGGTCCACCAAAGGCTGCATTTGCAGCCATTCCACAGACATAAAGACCGGGATAGACCTCACGGGTATTTTTTATTGTCATATTCTCTGCAACTTCAGCCCACATAGACTTCTCACCCTCAATCTTTCCACTTGTGGTCAAAAGCCTTCCGCCACTTTTTTTTTCTACAATATGGACGATTTCACAGGGATGGCCAGTTGAATCAATCACCGCATTCGCCTTGAATGTGAGCGGGTCAATGTGTAAATTTGCCAGATCCACACTGGTCCAGTTCACAACCACACCACAGACCTTATCTTCCCTTATCATCACATCATCAATCTTTATAAGATTAAAGATTTTTAATCCCTGTTTTAGTGCCTTATCAGTGAGACAGGCGGTTGCCTCAAGTGAGTCCGCAACATAATAGCCGCTCTCGTATTCTTTATATCTTATGCCGAATTCCTCAAGAATCTCCAGTCCCTGTTTCTGGACTACGATCTTATTGAACATCATACCTCCACCCGGCATACCACCACCAAGTTTGAGTGCACTTTCAAAGAGGATCGTCTTTATCCCTTTTTTCGCAAGATAATATCCAGCACATATTCCTGAAGGACCAGCACCACCGATTATCACATCGGATTCAATATATTCTAAGAGGTCCTTGAGATAGGTCTCAATGATTGCCTTAGAAATGATAGTCTCGTTCAACATCTTTATAGAATCCCGAATCGGGCACCAAATGAAAACCGAAATACTGCTTCGGTATCACCAGCATCATAGATAATAATACCTGGTTCAACAAAGACCCTGGTCTTTGGATTTACTGAATAATTTAATCCCATACCAAACCTAAAAGAAAAGAAGGTATTAGCGTCTGCGGCTCCGGGTAGGTCAAAGATTTCAAATCCAAGCCCACTATGGACATAAGGTTCCATCTCGGTCATGGGAATGTAGAACAATCCATCTAGAGAAAGGCCACTTAAAACCCAGCCATTTGAATTTAAATAAAAGTAGGTTCCATTACCAAAGATTATCTCAGTAACATTCAATCTTATTCCGACCTGCCTTATTGGGTTAATAACACACTCTGCACCAATCCCAAAATAGGCATCCTCACCAATATAAAGGCTTGCCTTTGGAGCAATCTCAAAGCGCGAATAACCAAATCTCTTTGTACCCTTTGCCTGGGCAAAGAGCACAAGTAATATGACCAGTGGAATAATCTTTTTCATACTTTCTCCTTTTTAAGATTATATCCAGATTAAATCTTTTTTCAAGGGACTCTTTTTAATCCCTCATCCAGAACAAATCTTCCTCAATCTTCCAATTTTTATCAAAGAAACCTGTAGCCACAACTCCTGCCCAGCCGTATTTTTCAGCCGATTCATCCCAGATTATAAAATCTAATAGTCCTGAGCCTGAATAGATTAACGGAAATAGATTAAGATACTTCTGTGCCTTCTTTGTTGTTGCCGAATACAGCAAGACAAATTTTTCTAAATTTAAGGGATTGGGATATATCTCCATCAAACACAAATCCCGATATCTTAGAATATTATTGTTCAATGAAATACAGATTTCATCCGGACCGATATCTTGTATAATTCTACTAATGGATTCATAATCATTTCGATAATTTATCGGCAGTCTATTATTTATTCTTTTTATCAACGCATTTGTCCCAGAATTGCCGAAGAGTATCAGATTGAAATTTTTTATCTGTTCTAAAGTGACTTCGGTGTCCGGAACGATTTCAGTGTAGCCATTTGCCCTTATCCACCAGGTATAACTCTGCAACCTTGCCTGATGAAGATTATTTTCAGTATCAATTGAATCACCGATTGTGCCATAGACTAAGATAGATGGGCTAAAATAAACCTGTTTGATTGGACCGTATAAATTATCAGTCTTTCGCAAGAATCTTTCTTTGCTTTTTGTGATTTTGAATGATTTACCTGATTTTTTAAATGAGAACTCTTTTTCTCCCTTACATTTTATCCATTTAATTTCTGTATTATCAATCTTAAAGAAGATATAATCCGGTTTTGGTTTTATTTCTTTTAATTGTATTGTAAATTCTTTAACATTCTTTGTTTGAACCGTGTATTGGATGTAATGACACCAGGGTTGTTTCCAAATCGCGCCTGTTGTATCTATTTCGGCGATTACCACGCCATCCTGATAAATATTCTCCAGTTCATCAATCCTTATCCAGTATGCCTTATTTGAATGGCTGATATCAGTTGTTTTAAAAATTATCTTATCCGGATAAGGAATGCGCACTTTTTCTTTTAAAAAATCCATCATCTCTTTCAAATCCACGCAATCAACCCCTAATGTTGTATCTATATCCCACCAGTGCCCCTTTCCTTCAACCTCATTATATATAAAATCATATTTTAATTCCTTTAAAAATTGTGCCATCATCCTTCCCTGAATCGGTGGAACATTATCATCTGCCCCACCGTGCAGAATATAGATGGGCAGGTTTAAGGCATTCATTAAAAATAATGGTGTGTTATCCTTTCTCAACACCATATCCCTGAATTTAATCTGCTCTGGTTCTGAAAAAATTTCGCTTCTTTGCAAAAACCAGGGAATGTATAATTGAAAACTTGTCCAGCCTGCACTCGGTGCGATTGCTGCAAATAGGTCAGGGTGGGATAATCCGATATGCCAGACCCCGTGTCCACCCATTGAATGTCCGGTGAGATAGATTCTATTTGTATCGATCTTAAAATTCTTTTTCACATCCTCAAGGACCTCAAGGAAATCAATCTCTCCCCAGTCCTGCCAGTCAAAACCATATCTTCTACGATTTGTCGGTGCAACAACATAAGCCCAATCCTTTTGTGAATATGATTTAACCTGATTTATTGCCTCAACACTTGCACCGTGGCAGGATACAATCAGGGCATAGAAAGAATCAGAAGAGAAATTTTTTGGTTGCAATACTGCATAATACTGGCAGGAATTGTCCATCTTGGAAATAAATGTCTTTACATAAGACTCGTCAGATTCTTTTATTTTAACCCAGAAAGAATCCTGCCCCTCGTAATCACTGTTATACACCCTGATTTTGATTTGCGAACTATCCCCTTTGCCAATTCTGCCTCTTGATTTTAAATGCACAGGGATTTTTATCGCGGATAAAGGCATAATCCTTGAAATCTCTTTTTCTGTCCTTTCTATTCTATCTCCACTGATTTCAATCTTAATATTTTTAATTACCTTCTCAGTCGTATTCATAATCGGAATACCAGCATAACCATCATAAATCTCACCTTGTATAAGATCAGGGCGTGTAATATCTCTAATAATTATCAAGGCTTGAGGATTGGTTATAATCCGAAAAGAAAAAGAGTGTCCACCAAAGCCACTCGGCCTCAAGATTACTCTGTTTTTGCCTTTTTTAAGAACAACGGGAACTAAAAATCCATCGCCATAAGGGTCTGCAGGATAGATTCTACCATTAAGAATAAAACTTCCTATCCTCTTTGCATCTATCAATGCCTGTGCCTCTTTTTCCGATTCAAACTCACCATAGCAAATACTTGCGCAGACGAGCCCGGCAGTACCATAATAATTCTGTATCGTATCCCAGAGGATATCTTCGTATTTGATCTCTACCTTTTCATCTCTGGTATGTAATACCTTCCATTTTAAAAATCCACCCTGAACAAGAAAACTTGGATAAAAGGCACTGCTATCTGGTGTAAAATTCTCGTCAGTCAAATTTAGGTCAATCCCAATGATTCCTTCCCGCACACCAATAGAAAAAGGCCCAAGATACTGCCAGTCAGTAATCACAATCGTATCTTCCAAACTTGCAAAAACATTTAAATTAAAAATAATTGTGAGAATAGAGAAAGTAATCACGAATACACTCCCTCGGTTATGATAAATCCTCTGTTAAATCACTAATCATCATCCTGGAAAAAGTTTTTAATGATCCATTAATATCTTATCCATTCACCGTCCCCGTATCCAACCAAACTGATCGCAACATCATCTCCATTGCCTTCACCTCTACCAAATCCCTATTTCGGTATTTCGCCAATTGGCGAAATACCTACCATTGCTTATACCGAATATTCTGAACGAAATTCTCAAGCCATTTGGTTATGGTAGAAACAGATGCATCTTTAATCCAGTAAATCCGCTCATTTGCCCGCACCTCATACCGAACAAGGTCAATATTCCTTAAATGGCGTAAAACATCAGAAATCGTCGTGGCAGAAACACCAATTTCATCAGCAAGTTCTCCGGGGGTCTTCGGCCTATTCAATAAAAGTTTAATAACCTGATAAGCAGTAGGATTGCCCAGGATACGGCAAACCCTTGATGCCCGATACGCAGTCTCTGCCATTCTTTTTCTCATAGTTCTAATTATATGCAATTTCGGTATTTCGTCAATTGGCGAAATACCGAAAAACAGAAAAAACTCCGTTGCATTGCAGAGAGACTTCTAAGACAGTAACTGTGTTACCTCTTTGAGGACCGGACACAAATGGAACTTGTCATACGTTTGAGCACCTGAGTTAGTCGTAGTTTCCTACATAAAATCCGAGCCCGCGTAAAATACCAAGATTGTTTCTTCTTCAGTTTAGTTTTCCTTTTTTTGAAGACTGGCAACAAATCAATTACCTTACCAATTTCAAAATACGCATCAATTAACTCGCGTTTTTGATTAATTGATTTAAATAATTGGATAGCCTTCTCATAATTTTTGATGGTTTTGCCAAATTCATTTGCCCAGCCATATATTCGGCCAGCAGTAAGATGACAGCAGGCAATTCGATAAATTGATTTAAGTTCATAGGCAAGAAAAAATGCCTTCTCAAGATATCTTAATGCTTTACGTAACCGCGTTCGCCTCGATAGAAAACTAATTTTTTGCTTAGTCTGCAACTCAGCAAGGAATAGATATGTCTCTGTTAATGCATATCTGTCGCCTATCCTGTTGAATAAGAGTTCGGCTTCCAATAGATACGCCTCTGCTTTTTCCAAAGACCCAGCTTGCAGATACAATGCACCAAGATTGTTAATAGCAAGTGCCTTGCCAAGCTGGCTCCCAATTTCTTCAGATATTTGTAGATATTTTTCATAATAGATACGTGCTTTGTCATACTCACATCTTGTGTAATAAATATAACCAAGATTATTGTAAGCTAAACCTTGAATAACTCTGTTCCCTGCAATATTAGTCAGGACCAAAGCCTTATTCAAAGATTTTATTGCCTGTCTATGATTGCCTAAAAAGATATAAATAAACCCCAAATTATTACATGCAGTACCCATTCCCCCTACATCCCTGATTTTTTTGGAAATTGCGAAGAGCTTTTTAAAATAACTAATAGCTTTAATATATATCCCACGATCACCATATATGGCCCCCATGGTGTTAAATATACCCACCCGTGTCCTGTTTACGCGATTTAATATTTCACGTTTATATTTTGGGTTAATTCTTTCAGATTGGTTTCTAATCATTTGTCGTAACTGCATCATAGTAGAATTAATCAACTGCAAGCACCTTTTACAGCACCTCATAGCCTTGTTCATATTTCCTTTTGTTTTATATATCCAGGATTTTAGCGTGAGAATATCTGCCCGTTCGATCTCTCGAAGAGAGATTCGGTCAAACAACTTTCTTGTCCATATTTTTGTAGTAAAAAGTGTGTCCACTAAATCACCGGCATAATCAAGATCGTAAAGGGCTCGGGCGTATTCACCAAGTATCATAAAAACATAGGCGCGGCCTTTCATTGCTTGTATTGCCATTTGTTTTGTAGAACTGAAGTATCTATTCCCAATTGCTTTCTTCATAACTCTTTAATTATAACTCCAGATTGTCTTAAATTACCGGACAACTTTCTTTACGCTTGGGTAGGTCATCCCCTGGACAGACTCATTTATCCTGTTTATCTCAATTTGAATGGCATCTTACCAGGTAATTTACCCTGGGACATCTTCTTTAATAAATCCCTCGCATAAAAGAATTGCTTTAGTAATAGATTTACATCTGCCACGGTTGTGCCACTGCCCATTGCAATCCTGCGCCGCCTTGAACCATCGATTATCTCAGGATGCTGTCTCTCTTTCTTTGTCATTGAATTTATTATCGCCTCAAGTTTTTTAAATTCATCTTCATTTATATCTGTCTCTTTTACTCCAGGGAGCATTCCAGCAATTTTAGAAAGTGGTCCAAGTCTCTTCACTGCCCGCATCTGTTCCATAAAATCCTCTAAATTCAAATCGCCTTTGGCAATCTTTTTCTGCAACTTTGCCTGATCAACTTCTTTCTCTATTGTCTTAACCTTTTCTACCAAACTTACGACATCACCCATTCCCAAGATTCTCTGGGCAATGCGGTCCGGATAGAATTCTTCAAGGCCATCAATATTTTCACTGACTCCAATGTAGTATAATGGGACGCCAGAAACCCTTGCGATTGATAACGCTGCGCCACCCCTTGCATCGCCATCAAGTTTTGTTAAGATAACACCATTAAGTCCGACCTTTTCTTTAAAGGTCCTTGCCTGATTCACTGCATCTTGACCGGTCATACCATCAGCAACAAGGATTTTGTAGTCAGGTTTTACTACATCGTTTATCTTTATAAGTTCGTCAACCAGTTCACCATCAATGTGGAGTCTACCGGCTGTATCAATAACAATCAAACTATAATTCTCTTTTTCTGCGGTCTCTTTAGCAAGTTTTGCTGTCAAAATTGGATTATTATCCTTTAGCGGAAATACTGGAATGTTGTTTCTCTTACCTAACTGAAAGAGTTGCTCTACTGCTGCAGGTCTTTTTGCATCTGCTGGAACGAGCAGAGGTTTCTTATTATTAAAACGAAAGGCAATCTTTGCAGCGGTTGTGGTCTTGCCCACGCCCTGAAGACCGAGTAGACTTATTATTGTTGGACCGGTATTTTTGAATGTCAGATGTCGTGGTGTCTTGCCTAAGAGTTCTACGAGTTCTTCAAAGACAATCTTCATCACGAGTTCGCCAGGATTCAATCTCTTATCAAGATTCTGGTTTAATGACTTTTTCTGGACATTTTCAATAAATTCCTTTACAACCTGATAATGGACATCTGCTTCAAGTAGGGTTATACGCAGGTCCCTTAATATGGCATCTATCTCGGTCTTTGTGATTCTGCCATAACCTAAGACCTTACGTCTGAAAATCTGAAACCTATCAGTCAGTCCATCAAACATCACCCTATTTTACTGAAAATTTAACGGATTTCAATAGAGGAATAGAAAAATCCATTTCTGTCTACCTACAATTTAATGCAATAAAGAAGATATAACAATTAAAAAATGCTATATTTTACAGTATCTTAAAACTTCAATCGCCTTTTTGTAGTCTTTTGTTTTGAATACACCGGCACCGGCAACGAGGATGTCTGCACCGGTTTTTGCTACAATCTTTGCATTCTCTCCATTTATTCCACCATCAACCTGTATCAGACAATTCAATCTATTCTTATCTATGAAATCCCTTGCCCTTTCAATCTTTCTTAAGATTCCGGGAATAAATTTCTGGCCATAAAAACCCGGATGCACGGTCATTATCAATAAAAAGTCTAAATTTTCAATAAAATGCAAGACTTTTTTTAATGGGGTTTCAGGATTAATGGCAATACCGACACGGCATTTTCTTTTTTTTAAAAAAGCAATACTTTTTGGGGGATTTTTTACAGTTTCAATATGAAATGATATCCAGTCTGCGCCAGATTCAATAAACCGTTCAAAGTATTTATCAGGATTTACAATCATCAGATGGGCATCGAGTTCAAGTTCAGTCATTCGATTTATTGTCTCAACGAGCATTGGACCGAATGTGATATTGGGAACGAATACACCATCCATAATATCAAGATGGACGAGGTCTGCACCAGATTTTTCTATTGCCTTTATTTCTTTATTGAGTTTTGTAAAATCTGCGGCAATGATTGATGGTGCAATCTTCACTTGACGACAATCAAGTTTATTGTATCACCGGCATTGACGACCTGGTCAGGCTGGGGATCCTGCACAATGACCGTTCCTTTTTCGCCCGTACCCTCAACCTCAGTTATTGTACCGATTATCAAATTGGATCTTCGTATCTTATCTTTTGCCTCGTCAAGCTTCAGACCAATGAGATTGGGTGATTTTAACACAATTCCTTTGCTGACAACAATCTTTATCCCATCGCCCTTTTTCACTTCGGTTTCAGGCTCGGGCACAGTGCGTATAACCTTACCTTCACTGATAGAATCAGAATAGACAGAATCAATATCACTGATGACCAAACCTATACGTTCAATTATTTGCTTTACCTTTGAAAGTTCCAGACCTGATAGCGCCGGTAAAACGATCTTCTCCGCTCCCAGACTGACTGAAAGATTTATAATTCTACCCTTCTTAACTTTAGTATCAGGCAATGGTTCCTGTATAATAACCCTGCCCTGTTCAATTATCCTATCGTATCTTCGCTCTATTACAACTGACTGAAGACCAGCTCTTTTAAGTACCACAGTGGCTGAATCAAGGGGCATATCACAAACATTAGGGACAACAATCTCTTCACCTCTGCGGACAAATAAGGGCATAAATATAAAATTGGCGAGCAGTAGCCCTACAACAAAGAATATCAGAATGATAATTACATAAGTAAACAACCTTTTCATTGGTCAAGAACCGTTGCAACAGTTAAGTCAATCTTTGAACCTTTTCTTGCCTTGGTGCCGGAATGTGGATTTTGGCCCATCACAATACCCACATCAATTTCAGTGCTCACTTCATAAGAAACACTACCCACAACAAAACCTTTCTCTTCAATTATTCTTTTTGCGGTAGAGAGTGCCCTACCAACGACCCTGGGGACTTCAATCATTTCAGCACCGCCGCTTAAAATAACTGTAACCGCCTCACCCTTTTTTGCCTTTGCGCCAGGTGCTGGTTGGGTGGTTACGATCTTATCTTTTTCTATTGTAGCATTTTCCTCGGTCTTGATATCGCCGATACGAAGACCAAATTCGTTTAGCCTTGCAGTTGCCTCACTCAAACCCATTCCCTTGAGATCAGGAATAATAACGCTGCCTGAACCCTTTGAGATGAAAACAGTGATGCTGGACTTACTTCTCACAATAGATCCAGGTAAAGGTGTCTGTCTGCAGATCTGATTATCCGCATATTTTTCGTTTTCTTCCTCGCCACCTACTACGAGCAATAATCCTCTGTTTTCAGCAATAACCCTTGCCTGTTCCGGGGTAGAACCAGTAAGGTCAGGAATTACCACATCACCACCGGATTTTCCTATTGGTAAAACGAAAAAAAACAAAACACATACAATTATTGAAGTTACAAGTGAAACAATAAAAGAAACTAAAAATATTTTTGCTCCATTATAATACATAATTCTCCTCTAAACCGGAGAGGGCGGGATTTGAACCCGCGTTCCGCCTTTCGGCGGAAACACGATTTCCAGTCGTGCTCCTTGGGCCACTCGGACACCTCTCCTAAAAGATCGTTGGTGGTTCAATGGTTAAGATGCCCGTTAACAAAATCACTTTTCTTTTTCTTCTTTCTTTTCTTCTTCAGAATTCTCTATCTCGTGCAAACCTTTTTTAAATTCTCTAACTCCTTTACCAAGTCCTTTAGCCAATTCCGGAATTTTCTTTGCCCCAAAAAAAACCAGTACAATAAGCAATATCAGCAGTATTTCATGCCAGCCAAAATTCATTAATGCCTCCTTCTGACAAGTATATAGAATTTTGCTCGGCTGTCAAGTTTAAGGGAGCAATGGGTATTATTATGCAACATTTTGGGGGCAGCCCCCAAAATGTTGCATTTTGGAGGGTGGTTCATAAGCCGGGTTCTGTTTTTGTCCATCCAGAAGACTGGCGAACATAGATAGCCATTTATCTAGGTCCGATGTCACCACCGGACTCAAGCGACCTACCTGCCCCTCAGCGGGACCACCTTAATGGGGCTGCTTGGTTTTGCTTCGGATGGGGTTTGCCATACCCCTGATGTCGCCATCAGAGTGGTGGGCTCTTGCCCCACCTTTTCACCCTTACCCGCAAAGAAGAGTAGCGGGCGGTATATTTTCTGTGGCACTTTCCATACCTGATTTGTCACCAAATCAGGTCCTTCCTGTTAGGAAGCATCCTGCCCTGTGAAGCCCGGACTTTCCTCCCAGCACTTTTCAGTGCAGAGCGGCTATCCGACCACCCCTATATATATTATAGAATTTTTCGCCTTAATGTCAATTGTTTCTATATGGCGATATTATCTATTAACCTGGTCTTTCCAAAAAAGACTGCAAGCAATATACGATCACCTTTTCTTACATACTTTACCGGTTCAAGATTATTCTCGTCCACAATTGCTATGTAATCAATCACGCCACCTTTCGTTTCAATCATTTGTCGCATTTGAGTAATTATGTATTCGGGACTTTTCATATTTTCTTTGTAAAATGAATCCTTTGCCCATCGCAGAGATTGATAAAGTGCGGTTGCATTTTTTCTTTCTTCTGGATTAAGATATGTATTGCGCGAACTCATTGCCAGACCATCAGATTCCCGGATAATTGGGCCCAAAATGACTTCCACATTCAGATTCAAATCCTGCACCATCTTCTGAATGATCAATGCCTGTTGAAAATCCTTCTCACCGAAAACAGTGATATCAGGCAGTATAATGTTAAATAACTTTAATACTACCGTTGCCACCCCACGGAAGTGTCCGGGTCTCGATCTTCCACACCATACTGAACTCAACTCTTCCACTTCAACATAAGTCCTATAGCCATCAGGATACATTTCTTTTATGGATGGATAGAATAATAAATCTACCTTCTCTTTCTTAAGCAATTTTTCATCCCTTTCGAAGTTCCTTGGATAGCGATTAAAATCTTCATTAGGACCAAATTGAATAGGATTTACAAATATAGAGCATACTACAAAGTCACTGTGTTTGTGACCGATTCTAATTAAGGATAAATGTCCTTCATGCAGAAAACCCATTGTTGGCACAAAACCAATTTTCCTGCCTTTCTTTTGTAGAGGTTTGAGAATCTTTTCAACTTCTACAATTTTCTTTGCAATTTTCATTTAACAAGCGTTCTACCTATTCTCTATTTTATCACCAGGAATTTGCCGGTAATTATATCGCTACCAATGATCACACGATAGAAATATGCACCACTTGCAATCCCATTTTTGCCAGCAAGATTAAGGGTGATAGTGTGTCTTCCCTTTTCATAGTAGTTTCTACACACCTTTATGTTCTCTCCAATTGCATTGTAGATTTCAATTTTCACAGCACCCGAGTAAGGAAGGTCAACCGAAAAATTGATTATCCCTCTTGCAGGATTGGGGTAAAAACCAAAACCATTGATTGAATGGCTGATTTGTTCGAGGATTGCAACAGGTAGAATTCTGAATGAGTATAATTGCGGCGGAACATAAGCAGGCGATGTCTTCCTAACTCCATTCGTATTCTTTGCAAGAAGATAATAATGGACTGTATCACCCGAAGATTGCGGTGGGATATATCCAGCATAAATGCCTGGTGTATCAACTACCGCGCCCAATTGCGTGGCGGTAAAGCTTGATGCACTATTTATCTTGTAGAAAACTAAGGTAGATTCAGGTTGGAGGTTACTTGAAGTAATGATACGCGCACGAACCCGATAGGGAGTGGTTGTATTATTTGTATCATTAAGGCGGTTATGCACGATATGAACATACTGCGATTTTGGAACCTGCATCGTGATGCAGTGAATTGCTCCACCTGAATTACTCATTGATGAACAGTTTATGCCGACAATTGTATAACCGGGCAGATACTGCTGATAAGTATTCAGTGCCTCAGTGTCAGTTGACAACCCCCAGGTCGGTACAAGAACCCTATTGTTCACAAAAAGGGAATTAAGATAGGTTGGTGGCGCATCTGATGTTGACCAGGGCATCACAATCCTTACAACACGATATGAAAATCCCTCTCTATTTTTGCACCTGCTGATTGAGTCCGCACGATTATCAAGGACTGTATCATTTGGATGCCCTGAGGCATATTCACCAACCATTACAAGTGTATCATTCAAGATCTTTGTCCAGAGGTCAATGTGTCCAGTGTATTCAGTAAGTATTCTTTTTACCGGGATGGTCTGTTCAAGACCGCTGTATTCAAGCATCAATTGATTTATCTGGGCAGGTGTATAACCAGGATTCTCCTGGTATATCAGATTGCTGAAAAATCCAGTGCCATGGCCATCCACCATAAAATTTCCGCCTGGATGTTCAAGGGGTGAACCGTAAACCGGTATTCCCCAAGCCTGTCCAATGCGCCAGGGTATTGTATCATCACTGGGTCTTGGACGATTATACTGGAAATCAACAATCCCTTCGGTATTATCCTGTTTTCTGATAAACCAGGGTCCATAATCACGAATCCAGACGGAATTATAAGGAAAGATATAGAACCTTACGCTATCCAATGGAACTCCGCCACTTGTCAAATAACTCTTTACGCTATTGCTATCCGAACAGATAATATATGCCTTACAGGTGGGAACAACATAACGAACAATCTCACGGAGGACTGATTGATAACTTGTCCAGGTCAGAAATACGCCCCGTAAAGGTTCATATTCAGCAGGTGTAACAACAAAGCCACCGGGCGGGGCAGTGATGATATGCCCTTGACCAATCTCATCAACCCTTAGACTCTCTTCCGCAGTCATCCATTTGGGAAGAATCTCTGAAGGTTCTTCAAAAGAGAATAGAACAAAAAATATCAAACCCATATAACCCCCTTATTTTAATCCTATCTCTTCAAGGCTACTCAAAAAAAGTTTTTTTATTTCATTAAGCCTTGGTTCAGTCTTTGCTTCAAATCGCAAGACCAGCACCGGCTGGGTATTTGATGCCCTTACCAGTCCCCAGCCATCACCAAAATCAACCCTTACGCCATCAGTATCAATAACCTTGTATCTTTCTTTGAATTCAGATTTTAATCTTTCTACAATCAAAAACTTTTTATCATCCAATGTATCAACCCTAATCTCAGGTGTAGAAAAATATTTTGGTACTTTTTTAGCAAGTTCTGATAATTTTTTCCCATCGCTCAGAATTTCAAGAAGTCTTAAGGACGCATATATCGCATCATCATAACCAAAATACCGATCCGCAAAGAATATGTGCCCAGACATCTCACCGGCAAGAGGTGAACCTTCTTTTTTCATCTTTGCCTTTATCAAAGAATGTCCTGTCCTGTACATTATTGGCTCTCCACCCAGTTCTTCAATCCTTTCAATCAATCCCTTAGAACATTTTACTTCAAAGATTATCTTTGCACCGGGCTGATTCTTTATTATCTTTTCAGCAAATATTGCCAGAAGGATATCACCCCATATGATACTCCCATTCTCATCAATAACACCGATTCTATCACCATCACCATCAATGCCAATCCCCACTTCAAATTTCTTAGACTTCATTTCTTCAATCAAAGTCTTTATATATTTTTCGACAGTTGGATCGGGAAGGTGATTTGGGAAATTACCATCTGGTTCTTTGAATAAGATTTCAAATTTTGCATCCATTTTTTGTAGTATTCTTTCCATTATCGGTCCGCAGGTGCCATTGCCTGTATCAACAATGACATTCAACCCCTTTTTTATATTCACTCGGGATAATAGATAATCTATGTAGCCTGAAATAACATCCCTTTTTTCATAATCCCCTTTGCCTTTAGAGAATTTTTTTTCTTCAATTATCTTGCTGATCTTCAGAATCTCTTCTCCATAGATTGCAGTCTTATTTGCACAGACCTTACAACCATTGAATTCCTTTGGATTATGACTTGCAGTCACCATTATGCCATTGGGAATGTTGTAATGAAACAGGGAAAAATAAAGGACTGGTGTAGGAATGGTGCCAATGTCAATAATATTGCATCCAGTGGCTCGGAGACTTTTTATAAAAATCCCCATTATGCGTGGTGTGGAAAGGCGCACATCACCACCAATGATAACAGTGTTTTGGTCGTTTAAGCGGTAATATGTACCAAGTCCAAGCCCGAGTAGTTCGGCATTTTCATCATTCAAATCGGTATCCCCAATACCCCTTATGTCATATTCTCTGAATATCGCGGGATTTATCATAATTGTGATTCCACAAAACTAACCACCTCTTCAATAATCTTCAAAGCAATATCTGCCTCATTTTTTGTGATTATTAATGGCGGTGAAATTCTTATTGAATTAAATCCCGCACCATAGAGAATCAAACCCCTTTTGAAACATTCACCAGTGATAACTTCCTTAATATTCTTGCCATTCCTGGTCACAACCCTGGGAAAATGTTGTTTTGTCTCTTTATGCTGGACAATCTCCAAGCCGATCATTAAACCGAGTCCGCGCACCTCACCAATGATTTTATGCCGGTTCATAATGTCAATCAAACCCTGTTTCAAATATTCACCCATCACCCGGGCATTTTCAATCAAACCACTTTCGATCAACTCAAGCGAAACAATCCCGGCTGATGCGATAACTGGATTACCACCAAAGGTTGACCCGTGAGAACCCATAACCCAGGCACGGGAATCAATCTCAGAATCCATTAGTTCAGCCTTTCCCACAGTTGCACTCATTGGCAAACCAGCGGCAATTGCCTTGGCAATCAAGATTATATCCGGTGCCACATTTACATAATCGCAGGCAAACCATTTACCGGTTCTTCCCAGTCCACTCTGGATTTCATCAAAGATCAGAACGATCCCATATTTATCAGCGATTTTACGAAGTGCGGGCAAAAATTCTGGAGGTGGAACAATATATCCGCCTTCACCCTGTATCGGCTCGACCATTATCAATGCAACATCCTCGGGATCAATCAATCTTTCAAATATGATATCTGTAAGATAAGAAAGGCAATAAATTAAAGGCATACCATCAAATTCCTTTCTTATACACTCAGGATAGGTTTGATTGAAGATACAGTGATAGCAATAAGGATAAGGTGTGTGATACACCTCTGGAATCAGTCCAGAGAAGTGCGCTCTTTGAACTCGCTTGCTACCCGACATTGTCATTCCCGCAAATGTCCGACCATGGAAACCACCTAAGAACGAAATCATTCTCGCTCGTCGGGTATAATAACGCGCAATCTTTAATGATGCTTCAATTGCTTCAGCACCAGAACTGCCAAAATATACGCGTTTGTCAAAATTGCCCGGTGTTATTTTCACCAACTTTTCAGCCAGGGCAACCTGGGGTTCATAATAGAAATCACTTCCTGAGATATGAATAAGTCTTCTTATCTGTTTGTTTACGGCTTTTATTATCTCAGGATGACAATGTCCGGTCCCGACAACTGCAAAACCCGCACCAAAATCAAGGTATTTTTTCCCATCTAAGGTAATTACCCAGACACCTTTTGCTCTATCAACAACCAGTGGAATTTCCCGGGTTCGGGTGTGGGCACCAAACATCACCTTCTTATCTCGTTCAATAAGTCTTTTTGCTTTCTTAGCAATCTTAGGGGATTCATATTTCAGATATTCCATATAACTCCTTTTATGTTCAATTAGACGATCCCGAGGAACATACTCCTGTCCTATTCAGCAGATGATTTCTTCTGCCTTTTAATCGCCTCAATTGCTTCTTCACGCGTATTGTATATGTTGGGCGAAAATCTTGCCTTCAATGAGGTTGTGCGTACGGTCATCCTTGCCCAATCTTTTGTTCCCCAGCGCGCAAAACCAAGTAGATATATGGCAACCGTATTCTTCGCCACATCACCGTAATAGTCAGCAACCTCAGCATGAACCAACAGATCATCAATATTAGAAATCATATAGACTTTCTTACCCAATTTCTGAAAAAATTTCTGGTACTCGGCAAAAAATTCGTCTACATCCTGTCTTGTCTTTATCTCCCAATGATCCTCAGTAAACACAATGTTCAAATTCTCGTCATATTCAAAAAGCACGCGACCGGGCATAAAGCACTCCTTTTATATAATAATTATATGGATTTATATGGTTTTGTCAACGGGGCTGATTTACAATTTCTTTCGTTCCTCAGGGGAGATTGAAGTGAGCACAAAAATTGATAAGATTGTTTGCAGGGCAATGAATAGACCTGCGATTCTAAGAATTACAAAGGGTTTGAAAATTCTTGAAAGTAAACCAATCAGAACTGCGCATACAAGAAATGTAAGGTTAATTACAAATTCCTTTGTCGCAAAGGTCCTGCCCCTGATTGATTTCAGGACATCCTCTTGAAGAATGGTATCCTGGGCAATACCCACAAATGAAAAGACCATTCCGGAGACAAATGCAATGACATAAAAGAACACCGGGTGCATAAAAAATGGGCCAAAAATGAAAAATAATGCAAGAATGATCATACTACAGATGATAATGACTGCTCGGTTGAATCTTCTGCCAAATATTCCCATTAGAACCCCACCAAGAAACATACCTGCACCGATTATTCCACCAAGCCAGCCCAC
>CAYQKL010000013.1:46344-47676 GCA_964418185.1 uncultured bacterium | reverse complement strand
CCATAGTATAACATTATATACATAATTTCAGAGGTGTCAAGAAGGGAAGAAACTCTACAAGCAAGGGTTATGAAACGCGATAAAGGTTGATAAGGGTTGTCACGGAAGTAAACTCCTACTCCACTTCTAAATCTACCCCTCATTTACCCCTCTTCACACCTGTTCACCCCTGTCTTTAAAAATCGCCTTTCGTTGTACGGTGTCGCTGCCAGTATCGTCTATGGTCCTTGGTCATTCGGCAAAGAAGTAAACATGGAGGCTGGAGTAGCGAAACTTGTTTCGCGTCTAAATCCCAAATCATAAATTCAAAAGATTTTTCTTGTTTCTACCATTTTTGCCTTTAGCACATAGCCTTTTTGCCCTCTTGAACCTTTTATCGTCCTGTTTCTCTTTTCGTTTCACAGTTTACGTTAAACGTTTCACTTCTTCTCCCTATTCACCATTTTTCACCCTTCTTCACCCCTGTTCACCCATATTTACCCTTCTTGCTTTGGTAGCGGGCAGAGAGTAGCAAGTAGCGAGAAGAAAATCGGGTGCGATTTATCGCACAATGCTTAATTTTCATTGGCGCATAAATTAGACCACTGAGGTTAATCAGATCTGTATGTTATTAGAAGAAGTAAATATACCGGTATTGTTATCCCTTGACTATTGAAAAAATTTTATTATTATATGATGAGGAGTCAAACCCTTGAAAGGAGGCATTATGAGATGGTTGACTCTAATGTTAATAACCGCTATGGTCTATGCGGTTGACATCCACTCCCAGGGCACAGTAGTACCGTGCACTCCACTTCCCGATGATAACCCCACACAAATCTCATTCTCAAATGGTATTGTCTTTGATACCCGTTCAGGTGAACCGAACCTTCCCACTAATCTACAGGTAAACGCTCAGGATGTGGGCTACTATCTAATACAGGTTGATGGTCCGGTATATTCCCATTATCTTGACCAGATAGAGGAACTCGGGATTGATGTAATAGGTTATATTCCAAAATATGCATTGATCTCTTACGCAACTGAAGAGCAGATCGCCCTTGCCAATCAAAAATCCTTTGTGCGCTGGACCGGTATTTTCCAGCCTGCTTATAAACTCCAGGCAGAGATACTGAATAGCCAGACAGGAACAAAGAGGGTGACAATACAGTTATTTCCAAATGAAAACACCGATGCTATTGCCAATCAGATTGAGTCTATGGGATTTGATGTCGTTGAGGTGATTGACCATCAATTATGCAAAACCATTGATGCGATAATAGATTTGAGCCAGATTGATGAGGTCGCAAGGATTGCTGGTGTCCAGTGGATACAATTATGGACTGAACCAAC
>CAYQKL010000013.1:0-46244 GCA_964418185.1 uncultured bacterium | reverse complement strand
TACTGGCACGGCACACATGTGAACTGCACAATGGCAGGCAATGATACAACCTTGGGTACGAGCACCAGGGATGGAATGTCAAAAGAAGCGCGGATATATTTCTGTGATATCGGGAACTCATCAGGCGGTCTCGTTGTCTCAACGAATCTAACACCAATGTATGATACAATCTATCTGGGCAGAGGACTTGGCTATAATATCCTTCAACACTCTGGTTCCTGGGGTTGGGGTAATTCCAGTGGAGCATACCTGACCCAGGATGCGACGACTGATGCCTATATCTATGCCCATCCGAATTTTCTGAATCTCTATGCCGCGGGCAATGAATATTCAGCAACGAGAATTCGTAATCCCGGGATTGCAAAGAATGTCATCACGGTTGGTGCAGTCCAGAATGGAACCGCGTCCAATGCTATTGCCTCTTTCTCAAGTCGCGGTCCAACCCAGGATAACAGGATAAAACCAAATTTAATGGCACCAGGACAGGCAATCTACTCAGCCCAGGGTGGAACAACAAATGCATACTGGTCAATGGACGGCACAAGTATGGCAACACCAGCAGCAAATGGTGCTATTGGTTTAATCCGGCATTATCTACTTGCAGGCTATTACCCGTCTGGTGTGGCAAATCCTGCAGATTCCATAAAGTATCAGAGTGCAGCATTATTGCGGGCAATGGCAATGGTATCCTGTGACCCGAATGTGGGTTCTTATGTCATTCCAAGTTATGACATAGGCTGGGGCAGGATTGATGTGGATAGTGTCCTGTACTTCACCGGCGATATAAGGAAATTGATAATCAAGGATGATACTGTTGGTGTAGGCACGGGCCAATCAAAGATCGATTCATTTGCGGTTACAAATTCTGCATTGCCGCTCAGGGTTGTTGTTGCCTGGACCGATACTGCTGCAGCAGCCAATGCCAATCCAACTCTAATCAATGACCTCAATGTCACGCTCACTGCTCCAGGCGGAACATATTATCGTGGGAATCAATATACGAGTGGGCAATCCACTGCCAACCCCACGACCTGGGATAACCGTAATGTTGAAGAGTGCTTCAGGGTAAATAGCCCGGCAACCGGAATCTGGCGTCTGACCATTGCGGGACAGACTGTTCCCAATGCACCCATGGGTTTTGCTTATGCGATAACCGGTGGTGTAGGACCGGTGGGAATTGAAGAAAACAATGTTCCTGCGAGTGTTAAAGAAGGCTTTGTGTGCAATACAATCACGAATAGACTCCTGAATATCAAGATTACCTTGAACACCCAGAAACTCGTAAAGATCCAAATCTACGACCTCAGTGGTAGACTCCTCAAACAGGTTTTGAATCAGAAATTGCCTGCAGGCGAAAGCAAGATCAGCCAGAGACTTGACCTACCCAGTGGCGTCTATTTTGTTGAGATAAAGACGGATAATACAAACAGAATCAATAAGATCATTGTGATACAGTGATGACACAAAATAAAAAAGGGGGCACGCAAATGCCCCCTTTTTTATTAGTCTACTATAAAGTCTTCAGGAATTCAGTGAATTCGGTTTTTAGAATTTTTTTCTGTTCACCACTCAACATATTCTTCATTGTATAAACACCCTCTCTTGCTTCATCTTCGCCATAGATAATCACATAGTCAACCTGATAATGATTTGCATCCTTCAATTGTGATTTTATTTTATCCGCAGGATTTCCCATTATGCAGAGTTTCCCTTTGCTTAAGATAACCTCCCGCAATTTCTTTCCTTCATCAAACAGGGCATCGCCCATTACTGCAATGAAGAATCTGACAGGTTTTGCTACCTCAGGCAGATTCTCGGGCAGGACAAGCAACATCCTCTCCACACCCATTGCCCAGCCGACACAGGGGGTGTCATCACCACCAAGTTCTTTCATCAGCAAATCATATCTGCCACCAGCAAGGATTGTATCCTGTGAACCAAGCCCTTTTAATCTGAACTCAAATACAGTCCGGGTATAATAATCAAGACCCCGAACAAGTTTATTATTTTCAATATATTCAATACCCATTTTCTCCAGAAATTCTTTTGTTTTTTGATAATGGTCATTGCATCCAGCACACAGATTATCAACAATCTTGGGCGCACCACCATAAACATCCTGACAGACTTCATTCTTGCAATCAAAAATCCTCAAAAAATTCTTCTCAAATCTACGTCTACAATCCTGACAGAGCAAATCAACTTTTGGTTTGAGATAATCTGCAAGAACCTTTTTATATTCATCCCGACAAATCGGACAACCGATAGAGTTTAATTCTATATGAAAATCGACAGCACCGATGTATTTCAAGAATGACCTCGCGAGGTTAATGGTCTCGGCATCATAAAATGGCGCAGATTCACCGATCAATTCTATGCCAATCTGTAAAAACTCGCGATACCTTCCTTTTTGGGGTTTTTCCTTTCGGAACATCTGACCTATATAAAGCAGACGGCAGGGCAAATCAATTCTGTTCTCCAGAACTGCCCGCAGAACCGAAGCAGTCCCCTCAGGTCTCAGCACCAATAGTTTTTTATCGTGTTCAAATGTATACATTTCTTTTTCAACAATATCCGTATGTTCACCAATGGAGCGAACAAAAAGTTCAATAGATTCAAAAGTGGGGGTCTTTATCTCGCTGAATCCATTCAATCTGAAGAAGTTTCTCGCTAATTGATTAATGAGCTCGATCCTTTCCAGTTCTTTTCCATAAATATCCCTTGTCCCCCTGGGTCTTTGATAAATCATTATTGTCAGTGTTTTCGCAAAAAATCGATC
Source organism: uncultured bacterium (assembly GCA_964418185.1). Taxonomy (GTDB): domain Bacteria; phylum Hydrothermota; class Tepidihabitantia; order SM23-42; family JAOAFX01; genus JAOAFX01. The sequence goes on along the minus strand of CAYQKL010000013.1, from coordinate 43,465 downwards.
AGAAAAATACTGAGAAGACCAAAAGCACCAGCAATCATATCAAGTATCTCAAAATCACGACCCGGGATATAGATCTGCTGAACCTCAGCCACGATAATAACAATCAGACCGGAAAGGAAATAGACCATAATATTCATATTTCGTATTGCCAGAAGTCCATAGACAAAAAACAGAAGATAGTGATAAAATTTATCTATGGGAAATTCCTTGATCTTTGGAGACTCAAGTGAGGGAAAACCAGTGAGCACAAATATGACTACGATCCAGACAATCAAAAGCAGAATGTTTATGCTTCTCTTCATCTAAAAATTCTCAGTGGTGTCAAGGTCATCTGCCTCTGTGCAGGTTTCAAATAATTCCTTTTCAGCCCCACATTCAGGACAACCCCAGGAATCCGGCAATTCTTCAAATAATACTCCCGGCATTATACCGTTCTCTGGATCACCAATCTCAGGGTTATATATATATCCACAGACTGCACATCGCCATTTATCCATTTTTTACCTCCAGTTAATCAAAATACAGAACAACGCTGATGACAATAGAAATAGGCGCGGATTAGCCAAGTACATAGCAGGTCTCAAGAACAACCTCTATCAGTTGCTCCATCCCCTGTTTCAGTTCATCATCGCTAACAAACTTTGTGAACTCTTCTCCCCTGCCTACAACATCTGAAACGAGAAGAAATGAGGCAGTCTCAAGATTGCTACGATTGGCAAGATAATATATCAAACTCGTCTCCATTTCTACGGCAAGAATACCCTTTTTCTGAAGTTTGGGTACATATTCAGGATCCGGACTGTAAAACACATCAACACTCGCTATTCCTCCAAAATAAATCTTTAGACCCCTTTTCTGAGCAATATCATCAGCTACCTTCAAAATTTTAAATGTAGCATAAGGCGCAACAGGTTCACCATCAAGGTATGAAAGCGTCGTTCCATCATATGGGGCAGAAGTCAATGCAGCAATCATGTCCAGGGAATTTATATGTTTTGCAATACCGCCACAGGTGCCAATGCGAATGATTCTTTTGACATCAAGTTGTATCAATTCTTCAACAACAATCGCTGCAGAAGGACAACCCATTCCAGTGGTCTGGACCGAGATCTCCTTACCCTTGTAAAAGCCCGTATAACCCAGAAGACCGCGATTCTTGTTTACGAGTTTTGAACTACTCAACTTATTGCCAATTGACTCTGCCCGTCCCGGGTCACCAACAACAAGGACAGTATCGGCATAATCACCTTTGTTCGCCCTTAAATGAATCGGCATTAAACCTCCTTCATAAGCAAAATCTCAAATTCCAAACATATCCTAATGGCACCAAATATCAAACTACTTGACCTTACTACAAAAACCTGAGCAGTTGGATATTGCTTTGCCGGTTGAAATTCGTATTTAGTGAGTTTGTAAAGTATCATTTTTTGCCTCAAATTGATAGTTTGAAACCACAACCAACAGTGAATCACGCACCTGTTCAAACTTTTTAAAATATTCTTTTTTCACCGATGGTGCCCTGGGAAGTTTTACAGTCAATGGATTTATTGGCTTACCATCCTTATGCAATTCAAAATGCAAATGTGCTCCGGTGGACAATCCTGTTGAACCAACATAACCAACCAATTCACCCATTTTCACATGTTTACCTTGATAAATCCCTTTAGCAAACCTTGATAAGTGCCCATATCTCGTTTTAAAATTGTTCTTATGCCTTATCTCTATTAGGTTGCCATAGCCACCCTTCCATCCCTTAAATGTCACCACTCCGTCGCCAATGGATGACACAGGTGTGCCAACAGGTGCAGCATAATCAAGTCCATGGTGGGGTCGCCATACCTTTAATATGGGGTGGTAGCGCTTCTTTGCAAAATATGAAGATATGTGACTGTATCTTAATGGTGATTTCAATAAAGCCTTTCTCAGTGATTCACCCTTAAGATTATAATAGTCGTCATAACCACTTGGGTCATTGTAATAAATCCCATAGTAATCACCGACCTCGCCCTTATATCGGATAAACTCAATGTTTGCATAATCTACAAATTGCGAATCACAAAAGACCTTGTCAAATGCAATATAAAATGAATCTCCGTTCTGGGTTTCAGTCGTAAAATCTATTTCCCAGGCAAGGATATCGGCAAATTTGTAGACCAGCATCGGCGTCTCTCCCCTTTTCAACATTGATTCATAAAGGGTTGAATTTATACAACCCTTTAGCAGGGTTTTCAATCGGCTGATGTAAGGATACTTCATCGCCAGACTGAAAAAAACTCCATTATCTATCACATAATATACTGTCATTGGATTCTGAAAATAGGTAAGTTTTCGGAATCTATTGTTTTCTTTTAAAACAATCAGTGAATCGCCGGGTAAACACTTGCGGAAAGGGAAATCAAAACGATTCAAAATTTTCAGAATTGATTCAACAAGTTGATGGTCACCAATGAGATTTTTCAATACTGGTCCCAGATTTTCATTCTTCTTCAAGGTTTTTTTGAGTTCACTACAGACCGGTGCAATTTCTTTTTTCACTTCCTTTTTCTGATTCCGACAATAGATGGTATTCATAACAAAAATAAGAAGAATTATTGTAAGAATGGACTTTTTCATAAATCAATGCGCCTTCTCTTTGATAAAAGTCTTAATCCAGTCATCACAGATCTCATTGTGGTCAGCAATTGAGATGCCCTGAATAGCAATACGCCTTTCTCTCTTCAATTGATTAAGCACCCTGGTCATATCTACAAAGCCCCAGAGATCAAATTCCAGTTGTAAATACCTCTTCTTGAATTTGCTGTAGATATCCGCAGGGATACCATACTTCCTTAAAAACCTCTTCAGTTCGTTGGGTCTCATCCTGGTAGTAATTGCCAGGTGAATATGCGCAAAATTCTTTATGATTCTCCAGTTTATATTGGGGAATACCGAAAAGATGCCGCGAAGATTTTTGCGATTCAACATCAGGCGTGCTAATTGAACATCGGCATCAGTACCTTGATTCTCAAGTATCTCATATATCCGGTCGAAGGTAATCTTTGACCGAATGAGACGATCAATCAATTGCCATTCCTCTTTGGTTAACTCCCTGGGTATTGAAATATTATACTCAGCGATTTTATAGAGTTCCACATATTTTACTCCCACTGTTTTGTTGATCAGGCGATAGCAGTGTTTTAAATCGCGTCCATAAAATATATACGAATAGGCTGGTAGTATACCTGAAGGCATTGTAGTATTTACAATCACCTCTTCAATAAGTGGATAGACATTCTTAAAATCGGGTTCAATATCGGCATCCACAAATGCACAGCCACGATACCATTTGCCACCAGCAATTGCCGGTGTAAACAGTTTTACTCCATAGGTGGTTATAAGACCCTGTTCCTCATAGTTCTTGATACGCAGAAAGATTTCATCGCGGCTTATATGAAATTTGTTGATGATATCATCAATCGGAACAAAACCCTGCGATTCAAGGTGTCTTAATATCTTTAAATCAAGAGGATCAATAATCATAGTTCATTATAATTATTTTCGTTTGATAGTCAATATTCTTAATTGCTGAAGTCGGACTTTGTAATGCAGTATCTCTTACCTTTATATCTGGGCATAGAAGAATCATCATCAGCAATATCAATGATCTTGCCCCCGCTCTGGACTACAAAATCATTTAATAATGCCTCTTTTATACAATACATATCCTTGATCGCCCATGTTCTATATCTTAATCTTTTATAAAAATGTCTCAAAAATTTCGGTAAGACATAATTCATACCCCTTCTAATTTTGTTCTTCAAACCAATAATATCAGTAGTGATCTGAAAAATAATGATGCCATCTTGCTTAAGAATCCTGATAAATTCCTTTATGTAGCCAAGGGTCAAGCTTGGTGGTAAATGTTGAAATACAATATTAGAGTAGATGAAATCAAAGACTCCATCTCTAAAGACTCCGAGGTCTGAAGAACAATTTAATAGATATTGACAGCGATCACCGTAACGATTGTTTTGCGCAGCGAGTTGAAGCATTTGCAGAGAAATATCTACACCAATACATTCGTCAAAATATTCACATAATGCCTGGGTTAAACGACCAACCCCACAGCCAAAATCCAGGGCGCGGTCCTGATTAAATTTCAATTTCAGCCGCTTTAGGTATTTCATAACTGAACATATTTCTCGCCGTCCGGTCTCATACAATTCTTCTATTGTCCAGCGATTGTCTTTTTTCTCAGGGATTGGCAGTATTGACCATAAAGGATCTTTTTTTGCAAACTCTTCCCAGTTTTTTTTTACCTGCAAGAGGTTTCTTTGCATTCTTTAGGTTGTCTATTACAAATTACTTATTTGATTTCAAACTTACCAAATTCTTCAGGCTTTGTCCCACGCAGTTTGTTCTTAAGTTCTTCTTCCACACTATCACCTTTGAAAACAAGTCCATTTTTTTCCATTATATCATCTTCCACAAAAATTGTAGCATTGACACGCAGGGCAAGGGCGATTGAATCTGAGGGTCGAGCATCAACCGCAACAAGTTTCCCATCACTCTCAATGTAGATTCGGGCAAAGTATGTTTCATTCTTTAAATCGTTAATTACAATTTTTACAATCTTGCCATCAAGGGCATCAAGCATTATCTTCATCAGATCGTGAGTAAGAGGCCTTGCTGGTTTGACTCCTTCAAGGCACATCGCAATCGCCATTGCTTCATTGTCCCCAATCCATATTGGCAGGGTCCGCTCACCATATCTTTCTTTGAGCAATACAACATAGTTATGAAACTGCTGGTCCTCAACTACACCATTTACAAAAACTTCTAAGATTTCTCTCCCTCCTCAACAACTACCAGTTTGAATACTGCGGTAATATGCTGGGGCAGTTTAACCGTTATATCGTAAATTCCCGGATGTTTGATTGGTTCCTTTAGTGTAATCTGTTTTTTGTCAATTTCAATATTCTCATTCTTCAGTAATTCAACGATATCCTGAGGATTGATACTACCAAATGATTTTCCATCAATGCCGATCTTGATTTGTGTTTTTATGCTGAGGTCATTGAGTTTTTCAGCAATTTGCTCACTCATCTTTTTTATCCTTTCAATACCCTGGGAAAAATGTTTTTGTGTCTTTTCAAGCCCTTTTATGTTGGCTGAGGTTGCCGGAATTGCCATCTTGTTGGGAAAGAGATAATTCCTGGCATAACCGTCCTTTACCTCAACAACCTCATTTCGTTTTCCTAACTTATTGATTTCTTTGATAAGAATAACCTTCATAATATCACTTCATCTCGTATGGTAACAGGGCAATCTCACGGGCGCGTTTAATTGCCTGGGCAAGTCTCCGTTGATGTAGCGTGCACAATCCAGTAAGCCTTGCCGGCAATATCTTACCTCGTTCATTAATAAAGCCCTTCAACAAAGCGGTATCTTTGTAATCAAGTACCCTGACTTTACTCTCACATAAACGACATCTCTTTGCCACTTCCTGCTCCTTTCAATTAAAATGGTGTCTCAAGATTATCTTCTTCTTTTGTTTCCACTTCCACATCTACCTGGCTATTTGAACTTGACTCCGTGCTGGATTCTGGCAGATCAAGAAATTGTATTCTGTGTGCAACGACCTCAATTACTGAACGTTTCTCTTTGCTTTCTGTTTCCCACTGCCGCGACCTGAGTCTTCCCTCTATCATTACTGCACTGCCCTTCTTTAGAAAATCATTAACCAGTTCTGCCTGCCGTCGCCATGCAACAATTGTTACATAGAGGGTTTCCTCCTGAGTCTCGCCCGACTCACGATTCTTGAAGCGACGGGTTGTGGCAATCCGGAATGAACATACCGGCGCTCCCTTTTGCGTATAACGTAGTTCCGGGTCAGCAACCAGACGTCCAATCAGGTGAACTGTATTAAGATACCCCAATCGTAACTGGCTCATCTCCTCTTCTCCTTTGCGATAATCATAAATCTTAATATGTTATCACGGTGTTTCAGTTTATCTTTTATTTCAACAACCTTTGCTGGTGGTATTGAAAACTCGTAATTGACATAAAAACCTTCTTTTTGCTTCGCAATGGGATAGGCAAGTATCTTCTTACCAATTAACTGGTACTTCACATCACCAGCACCACTGGTCTTTATCAATTTCTCTATGGTACCGGCTTCTTTTTCCAATTGTTCATCCTCTAATTTAGGATGAAAAATAAACATCGCTTCGTAGTTTTTCATAATAGTTTATGTTCCTTTAATAAATTTACTGGCGAAACCTTGTTATATTCCAGACCCCAGACCTGAACAGGCAGATCATAGGCAATTGCCATTATCTGGCTGAAATAAAAAACAGGTATTGTTTTATGATCAGAATGCATTGAGGATATACGAGTTTGGAAACTGTCAAGATTGTAGTGACACAATGGACAGGAAGTCATTATTGCTTCAGCGCCTTTTTCCCGGGCATTCTTTAGAATTTTGTAAGATGCATCCAGTGCTGCCTCAGGAGAATTTATGATCAGATATGAACCACAACATTCAACCTTTAGAGGAAAACTTACTGGTGTCGCACCCATTAAACGAACGAATTCTTCAATCATTGTGGGTGATTCCGGGTCGTCAAATTCTATCTCATTCTTAGGTCTTAAGAGATAACAACCATAATAGCATCCGAGTTTCAAATCTGAAAGATTTTTCTTAACACCCTTTTTGAATGCATCCTGATGTTCTTTTATGAATTCAAAAGGATGCAAAATCTTCTCGTTTCCATCATAGGATTCATCAAGGTGTTCATTTATGATATTTAAAGTATCTTGATCATTCTTGAATATATAGTTCGCCCTTTTCAGTGTATTATAACAGATTGAACAGGGAACAAGGACCGCTCCGTTTTCCTTCTGTGCCTTTGCCAGAATTCTCAACGGCGCAATTAATGACATTTTGTTGTCACGCGCAAGGGTAAAGGTTGTGCCACAACAGTACCAGTTTACAAGTTCCTTCAGTTCTATATTCACCGCTCCAAAAGCCGCCTTTATTGACTCATTCAGCACCTTTGCTTTTGTATACAAATCACAACCGGGATAATATGATACCTTCATAATCAGTAAGAATATTTATATAACACACTCATCAAAACGAGGGGATGTGCTTCCTGCAGTATCTCTTTGTCAATTTTGTCAATATCAAGTATCTGTTCCTTACCGCGTAGATGGACCGTCCGCACTGCCTCCATTATACGCGGAATATCAACACCCCGGGGACATCTTGTCTCACAGACAAGACATGCCGCACAGAACCATGGACTCTGTGCCTTGAGTACATCTTCTTTCAAGCCAAGTTGAATATACCGGATAATACGATTGGGCGGTTCGTCCATATACTCAGCAAATGGACAGCCCGCAGTACAACGTCCACACTGATAGCAGTCAGTAATATTCTGCTGACTTATCTCCCGGATCCGGGCAATAAAATCATTATCCTTGCAATATTTCTTCATAGGGTATTATTATATATAAAAACTTCAGGGTGTCAAGGTCTTTTGAGCAGGAAAGAAAACCCCTTAAGACAGTAATAAAATAAGTCTGAATGAAAGTCAAAATTGACTTTAGGTATTAGAAGTTCAACCCAGAATCGGTTATGTTTGATGAATGTGAACAAGCTTTCTATTGCCCGGTCATCCAGATGAGATGCTACCTGACGAACCTTCTTGCCAATTTCCAGTTCCGATGATAGGGCGGTGCGCCAGGTAATATCGTAATCCTCAAGGGTTAATCCCTTTTTCAACGCCTGTGTCAATTTCTCAACGGCGATATCCGCACACAACAACCCCATAAATATACCACCACCAGTTGTGGTCTTGACCTGACCGGCAGCCTCACCCACAGCCATAATCCTTCCTTTTGCACTTTTTTTGATTGGACCGTAGGCAATGGGTTTGACTGCTATCTGTTTTTCAATGCCGGGATGACTGATATGATTCAGTTTTTTTTCAACAAACCGTTTGAGAAATGATTTTCCAGATTTCTCAAGGAGCATACCTATGCGCGCTTTCCTCCTGCTCAATGGAACAACCCAGGCAAATGAACAAGGAACATAGCCCCTGCTGATATGAATCTCTATGTTCGTATCGTCAGTGCAAACCGGCAATTCAATCTGTGAACCGTGCAGGAAGCGCGGTGGGGTACCAAGACCAAGGTCCCTTTGTAATTGATAATTTACGCCCGTTGCAATTACTACTGCCTTTGCCTGATATCTTTCACCATCTACACAAACCCTGTAACACTTATGAACTCCTTGGACTGAATTCACTCTGGCACCAAGAAAATATTTGACACCAGCATTCTGGGCGCGTTCTGAGAGTTTGCAATCAAATATTTCTCTGTTTACTACATAGACAAATGTGTTAGAATGTATATATTTTAACTCCTGCCCGGTCGGTGAAACAAACAAAAAAGATTTGACTCGGGATTGAATTGATTCTGCAGGTAACTGATAGCGTTCAAAAGAATCTTTGCTTATGACTCCTGTGCATACCACACCGCTGCCAATTGCCCTTTTCTGTTCAAGGACACAGACTTCAAAACCTCTTCTGGCAAGACCGTAGGCGGTATATGAACCGATTGGACCACCTCCAATTACAATGATATCATAACTGTTTTTCATAACCAGGAGATTATACACAAAGATTATGGTATGTCAAGATAAAAAGAGTGACAGACAAATAGGACTGCATCCACCCATATAGAGGAAGATTATTTCTGAATAAATCCCAATCCACCATCTGTCACACAGAGTAGCGGACCAAAAACTAAATCCTAAGCACCAAATCCCGACCATATTCAAAATCTAAAATCACAAATTCTAAACTATTGCCTCTACACGGGATTTGAATTCCTACTCCCTCCTCATACATGATTCAGGATACACGATACAGGATTGACCATGCATCCAGTATGTAGTCCAGGGGCTGGTTAAGTTCTTGACAATGAGTTTTTGCTCGTTATACTTAAAGGTGATGGCGATCAGAATTCAGGACCTCACGATGGACCTCATCAAAAGCATTAAAGCGGCACAAATATACCAGACAAGCCATCCAACATTCAATAAATTTTTCAACCAATTCTATGAAGATCTCAAAGATTATTTAAATACCAGTTATCAACTCATTCTGCAAATAGAAAGATTTTCAATCCGTTACGAAGGCAATGTGGTCTATGAAGAAACTGAAAAGGATATTAGTATTGCATTCAGACTATTTCGTGATGGAATCCGGGAAATCATGTTTGCCGAAGGTATCACACCTGATGAATTACTAATCTTTCTTGAAATCGCAAGTCGTTCAGACCGGGACCAGGATATTGCCCTAAATCTATGGGAATGTGATTTTTCCCACATTAGTTTCTGTGTAGTTGAAGAAGAAGAGGAAGAAAAACTTGGCTATGCCTTACCAGAAATGCCCAAACTTGAGATAGATTACGATGAGGTAATCAGCAATTTTTTGACAAAGGAAAAGATAACATTTACAGATAAAATCTCTACAGAGATAGCACCAGAAGAACTGAAGGCACTGAAACTGAGTATTGCTGAAGATGAAAACAGAATTTCGCTCGGGGTTATTGTCTCCACCCTTGTAGATGTGCTAAAGAGAATCCAGTCCAAGGAGATCATCGATTCACTTGTTGAAATTCTGGAACTCTGCATCAATTCCGGTGATTTCTCAAATGCCTGTCTGATCGTGAATCAATTATGGAACTACTCAGATATCAATCTCATTGCCCAGATAGAAAACGAAGCGATGATCGTTGGCTTTGCCGGACTTCCTGATACACTTGATGACCAGGCATTTAATGATTTTACTGCTCTGGTTGGTTTCTTCTCAAAAAAATCTGTTCCCTATTTCATCCGCATTCTTAAAGGTATCAGGAATCCGGTCAGGCTAAAAGTACTGCAGGACCGACTGGCATATATATGTCAGGGTGACCCCGGACCAATATTAGAATTCCTGAAAAATACGGATGCGAATATCCTGACCAGTGCCATTGTCATACTGGGTCTAATAAAGAATCGCTCAGTGATCCCCCATTTGAAAACCCTCACATTGCATCCTTCTCCGCTGGTGCGAATTGCGATAATTGACGCGCTTACTGAACTGAACGAGGCAAAGATGATATCAGAGCTTCTCAACGATTTAGATGAAAATGTGAGGATAAGGGTACTTCAGTCCCTTGAGAGATTGAGTTACCCTGCATTATACAAACAATTTATTAATATGATAAAGAGCCGCAATTTTCTAAGACTAAATTATAATGAACAGAAAGCATACTTTAACTGTCTGGTTGCAACTCAAAACAACAGAATGATAGATGACTTGGAAAGGATTCTTTTCAAATGGGTCCTTTTTGGCAAACAAGGGTATTTGATTAAAAGGCAACTTGCAGCCCAATCCCTTGCAAAGGCAGGTGGTGTGAGGGCGATTGGTATTCTCAAAAGAGGAACTCGAAAGCGGAATGAAGACATCAAGGCAGTATGTCAGACCGCACTCAAATTTATTGACAAGAATCCGGAGAAAAATAGCAATGTATAAGACTAGCAAAGATTTTGTTTCAGTTCTGTATGCACTTATTAAGGCAACATTTGTCTATGACCTCAACAATGATGTTGTCGTTACACTCGTTAACAAATTTATGAATCAATTGCACAACCTTTTTTCAACCGGCAGACAGATTGAAATACTTCGCTATCGGGACTACATATTCTTCAATAAGGTGCGTATGCGCTTTGAAATTGAAGGCTATGCCAGCCAGCAGTTTATTGAAGAAAATCTGAAAAGACTCGGTATCAAATCCATTACATTTTTACCCGACCTTAAGGCACAGGAGATATTACAATTCGCCTCCCTCTTTAAGTACGACCGGGAAACATTTATCCAGAAGTATAACCAGGGACAATTTGGCTTGATCCAGGTCAATTTCATCTCTGAACAGGAAGAACCAGTTCCTGAATTCTTAAAAGATGGTGAACAAACTAAAATGACCTATTTCAAGGCACTGAAGGTAACAAAGAATCTGATAAAAAATCTCTGGAATAGACAGCCCGTGGATACCCGGAGTTTTCGAAGGGTAATCTATACATTGATTGATAGTCTATCCCAGGATGAATTTGGATTGATTGCCCTTACCACCATTAAGAATTTCGATGAATACACATACAACCATTCACTGAATGTGGGCGTGCTTGCTCTGGCTATGGGGCAGCGACTTGACCTGGAGAGAAAAAATCTGGTTAAACTCGGTACTGCAGGTCTGCTCCACGACATAGGGAAAGTAGCAATTTCAAAAGACATAATCGATAAGCCCGGCACATTGACAAAAGAAGAATGGGAAGTATTGAAAAACCATTCGCTTTACGGTGTCAGCGAAATAATAAAAACAAGGGGATTGGATGAGGTCTCTTTTGCTTCACTTGTCACTGCGTATCAGCACCACTGGAATTATAATGGAACTGGCTACCCGGAGAAATCAGATCCCAGGATCCAACCTCTTTTGTATGCTCGTATTGTTCGTATCTGTGATGCCTTTGATGCAATGACGACATCCCGACCATATCAACTTCTGCCCTATCTGCCAGCAGTTGCGATAAGGGTCTTATGGTCAAATATCAATACCTATTTTGATCCGCTTCTCACTAAGGTATTCATACAGATTTTAGGGCTTTATCCAGTGAGCAGTTGTCTTGAACTGGATAATAACGAAGTCGGTATAGTCTTGCGCCAGAATCCGGCACATATTGATAGACCGATAATCAAGATTGTCTTGAACAGTAAGGGCGAAAAAACAAAAGGACCGATCATTGATATGGAGATGGACAAGAAGATAAATATTTTAAGAGCGGTCTATCCACAGAAATATGACATCAATCCCGCAGAACATATAACAACTCTGTAATCATAAAATTTCATATTGACTTTTTGACTGAACTGAATAGAATTGCCTATGAATAAAAATATTGCAGTCCTGGCTTCAGGTCGGGGATCAAATCTTGAGGCGATAATTAGAAACATTGAGAATGGCACCTGCAAGGCTAATCTTGCCATAGCGATCAGTGACAATCAAAATGCCCGCGCTCTGGAAATTGCAAGAGAACACAATATTAAGGCACTCTGGCTTGACCCCGGTCCAAAAAAGACCTGGCTCCTGCCTGAATATGAAGAAAACTATGTGAGGGTTCTAAGAGAACACAATGTTGCCCTTGTCTGTCTGGCTGGGTTTATGCGTATTATTAAACAACCATTATTAACAGCATTTGCTGGTAGAATCATTAATATCCACCCTTCGCTCCTGCCGGCATTTCCAGGACTTGAGGTTCAGAAAAAAGCCCTTGAGTATGGTGTGAAGTTTTCTGGCTGCACAGTCCATTTTGTTGATGATACTGTTGACGGTGGTCCAATAATCACACAGGCTGTGGTTCCGGTGCTTGATAATGATACACCGGAGATGCTATCAGAAAGGATTTTGGAACAAGAGCACAGAATATATACTGAGGCAATAAACCTGATTCTGTCCGGTAAATATCGGATTGTAGGTAGAAGGGTCATTAAGGAAGAACCTTGTTAAAACGTTTTGAAATTATCCATAACAAAGTTGTAGAAACTGAAAAAGAAACTGCTCACATACATTATTACATAAACCCTGATGAAAATGAAAAAAACCTGCTTACTGAAAAATACAAAATTGATGAGCATACACTAAGTTCTGCCCTTGACCCGAATGAACTTGCCCGTTTAGAATTTGAACCCGAGCACATCGCAATTATTTTGAAACGACCCAAGAAGTATGAGGCACGGGACCAGTTGCTTTTCAAAGTTCCAACGGTTGGTATCTTTCTTTTTAAGAATTTGATGATCATTCTCTCTTTAGAAGAAATTACATTATTTGATGGAAAACTATTTTTCAGTATCTCTAACTTAACCGAACTGTTACTAAAGATGATTTATCGCTCAATCCACCATTTTGTTGACCATCTGAAAGTCATCAATCTCATCACTGATGAACTGGAACAAAAAATAAATCGTTCCATGGAGAATCGTTACCTAATAAGTATGTTTTCTCTGGAAAAGAGTCTGGTCTATTATCTTGATGCAATCCATTCTAATAGTATGTTAATTGAAAAGATAAAACATAATGCGACCAAATTTGAATTGAACCCTGAACATCTTGAACTCGTTGATGATATTACAATTGAAAATAATCAGTGTTATGAGCAGGCACAAAACTATTCGGAAATTCTTGCCAGTTTAATGGATGCACGGGCATCGATCGTAAGCAATAACTTGAATATCCTGATTAAGGTCCTGAATATTATTACCATTCTATTGATGGTGCCAACAATGGTGGTATCAATCTTTTCAATGAATGTTACATTGCCCCTACAAGGGCATCCATATGCGTTCTGGATTATCCTCAGTTTCTCTGGCTTGAGTATTTTGATAGTTATTTTTATCTGGTGGCGTTTAAGGCTATAAAAGACAGTTATGGGAAAGGTTGATGATCTGGTTTGGCTAATGAGAAATTATCAAACGGTCTTAGAGATGCGGTAGACGATCTTGTTGCGGATAATAAAGGCTCAAAAGGACTAAACATAGCAATGGGTAGTCTTGCAAATAAAAAGGTAGAAAGGTAGGGTTGAACGGTTACGATGCCCGTTTCGTCATCCAAGGTAATGTTATTCGTAATTTTACGAAACGCAACCTATTGCCGATAGACGATACAGGCTGCGACACCGTACAACGATTGACGATGTTGTTAGGGGCGGTTAGCTCAGCTGGTCAGAGCGTCGGTCTCACATACCGAAGGTCACTGGTTCAAGTCCAGTACCGCCCAGTTAAGAAATTAGGAGGTTTAAATGAAATTTGATACAAAAAAGTTTATTAATAAACAGTTAAGATATCTGAAAAAGAAAGTGGGCAAAGGAACCGCACTGTGTGCAACAAGTGGCGGCGTTGATTCTATGGTTTGTGCAGCACTTGCCCATCGTGCCTTAGGAAAAAACCTTATTGCACTTTTTATTGACGATGGTCTTATGCGTGAAAATGAAGCAGAACAGGTATCAAAAATCTTGAAAAAAAAACGTATAAGAACAGTTGTGATGCATGCCAGCAAAGATTTTTTTAAGGCGTTGAAAGGCAAAAAAGACCCGGAAGATATGCGTAAGGCTTTCCGGGATACATTTTATAAAACCCTAGGAAAGGCAGTTAAGAAATTTGAAGCAAAATTTTTGATACAGGGAACAATTGCGGCAGATATAAAAGAAACCAAAGGCAAGATCAAATCCCAGCATAATGTCCTTTCCCAGATTGGTATAAATCCAAAAAAATATGGACTTTCTATAATTGAACCGCTGGTAAAACTCTATAAACCAGATGTCAGAAAGGTTGGAAAGTCATTGGGGCTCCCTGCAGAGGTATATGGAAGGATGCCATTTCCTGGACCTGGCCTGGCAACCAGAGTAGTAGGCGAGGTAACACCTGAAAGGGTGCGGATTGTCCGTAAGGCAACCGCCATAGTTGAAAGGGAGATAAAGCATTTGAAGCCCTTTCAGGCATTTGCAGTACTATTATCTGACTGCGCCACTGGCGTAGTAAAAGGCAAAAGGGCATTTGGTAAAATCATAGTTATAAGAAGCGTGGAGTCAAAGAATGCAATGACTGCCCAGCCAACCAGAATACCTTATAGTATCCTTGAAAGGATTCAGAAGAGAATTATCCGCGAAATTCCTGAGGTGACCAAGGTCCTTTATGACATAACCCCAAAACCGCCAAGCACGATTGAATATATCTAAGAAATAGGCACCTGAGATTTCGTTCCCAGAGTGCAGGCTAATAAGAATCTTGAGGGTTCATGCTTTTAATATTGCGCATTTTATGGTAGTTGTAAGTGATCTCTGTTGCCATAAGTTTCAGTGATGATTTTACAGTATCTAAACCTGTGCCTGCCTCTGAAATCTTTGTTCTCACCGAGGATTCAGGAGTGAGCGATTCGGTAATTTCACGCGGTGTTGCACCGGTTTTTTTGGCAATCAGACCAATGAATTTTTCAATATCTCCCCTGGCATTCTTAATACATTCGCTGACCAGGTTATAGATATCACGGAATCGGTATCCTTTTTTCACAAACTTTTCTACCAGATCTGTAGCACAGATGAAGTTTGGTTTTTTCGCCCATTCTTGATTAGGCGTGTAAAATCTCATATTGAGTACCACGAGTCTTGTAACATCAATGCAGTCCGATGTTTCAGCGACCTGTTCGAAAAGTATGGGTTTTAATTCCTGAAGATCACGATTATATGATGAGGGCAATCCTTTCAATATTCCAAGCGCGCCGGTCAGTCTACCAAATGCCTTTGCTGTTTTTGCCCTCAAAAGTTCACAGATATCTGGATTTCTTTTCTGCGGCATAATACTTGAACCGGTTACAATAGAATCGTCAAGTTCTACAAGTTTGAATTCATTACTTGAGAAAATTACCAAGTCTTCTGCAAGGTTTGAGATATGTACCATTATTCGTGCAAGGGAATACAAGAAATCTATCACAAAGTCACGGTCTGAAACTGAATCCAGCGCATTCTTGCCAATATCGTTGAAGCCCAATCTCAGCGCAAGATATTTACGATCAATGTCAATCTTTGTGCCGGCAAAGGCACAACTTCCAAGGGGTAATACACCTAATTCATCATATTCACTGAGTAGCCGTATAAAGTCGCGCTGGAATTTGTGGAATAAAGAACCAAGATAGAATGATGCAAGCATTGGCTGCGCCTGTTGCAAATGAGTGTACCCAGGAACGATAGTGTCTCTGTCTCTTCTTGCTTGATAAAGAATTGCCTTCTGTAGTTTAAAAATCTTTTTTAGTATCTCATATATCCTGTCCCGACAGTATAATCTTAATTCAGTTGCAATCAGATCATTCCGGCTTCTTGCGGTATGCAACTTTTCTGCGATCAAGCCAGTCTTCTTTCTCAGGTGGAATTCAACATTCATATGAACATCCTCATATTCAGGATTTAGAGTAAATCTACCCTGTCTGAATTCGTTAAGTATTTTGTTCAGAGCTTTCCTTATCTTTGAATATTCGCTTTTGCTCATTAGTTTCTGTTTTCTTAACATTTCACAATGTGCCTGACTGCAGATAATATCGTAGTAGATTAGCAATTTGTCTTCAGTGGTAGAATTTGTGAATTTTGCCACTGCAGGATTAATTTTCTTTGTTAACCTTCTATGCCATACCGGAGTTCTTCTAAACTTCGCCATTATCTGTCCTTTTTCTCTAAATTAAGATCCCTTCCGAGGAATGAACCATCAAAAAAATTGCTCATCCTTTATTCACAATTTTGAGGTAATCTTTCTTGGTTTGGGCAAATGCCGATTCAAGGGTATCAAATCCCTTTTTCAAATGTTTCATTGGGATGTTCAGCGCAGGCACAAAACGGATTGCTGAAAATCCACAAGGCATAAGAACAAGTCCTTTTTGAAAACAGTATTCAGTGATGTAGTCGGCGAGCGCAGAAAAAGGCTTTCTGGTGCGTGCATCAGTAATCAACTCAATAGCAATAAACATTCCTCTACCCCGCACATCGCCAATGAATTCGTAATGAGATTTCAATTGCTCTAATCGGTCTTTCATATATTCACCCTTTTCCAATGCCGATTTGAGTAAATCTTCTTGCTCTATGACTTCAAGTGTCGCAAGTGCAGCCGAACAGCAAACTGGATTGCCCCCAAATGTGTTGGAATGTGCCCCCTTAACTTTGAAATCAAGACGGGCATCAAAAATTGCTGCACCGATAGGCAAACCAGATGCAAGCCCTTTTGCTACAGTAATAATATCTGGCACAACCTCAGTATATTCAATGGCAAACATCTTACCGGTCCTGCCCAACCCGGTCTGAACCTCATCGGCAATCAGAAGAATGCCATACTTTTGAGCAATCTTTTTCAGTTCCTGGATAAACTCATCTGGTGGAACAATATACCCACCTTCACCCTGTATTGGTTCTACAACTATTCCGGCAATTTCCTCTGGTGAAATCAACTGTTTAAAATAGACCTCCTCTATTATCTTCGCACACCAGATGTCACAACCAGGATATTTTTCGTGATATGCACAGCGATAACAATAGGCATAGGGCAATTGCCAGATTCCGGACATCATTGGAAAATATCTTTCGCGCTGAACAACCTTACAACCCATAAAGGCATTGGCGCCCATAGTCCTGCCATGAAACCCGCCAATAAAACCGATGAACTGATTTCTTCTCGTTGACCACTTACTCACCTTTATTGCCGCCTCAACCGATTCAGCACCGGAATTGGCAAAAAATACCTTTTTCGCAAAGTTACCTGGAGTTATCTGAGTCAATCTCTTTGCAAGTTGTGCCTGAACCGTGTAAGAAAAGTCCGTGCCTGCAAAATAAATGAATTCCTTACTCTGCTCATTGATCGCCTTAACTATTTTGGGATGACAGATACCTATGTTAGTAACACAGACACCCGTGGTGAAATCAATAAATTTATTACCATCAACATCCTCAATGATTGACCCTTTTCCACTCTTTATCGCCAGAGGTAGATGTTTGGTTGTCGTTGCGAGATACTTTTCCTCATTTTCAATTATTTGTTTTGCCTTTTTACCAGGCAGTGGCTTCTTTATGTATGGAATAGAACCAGTAGTTTTATTTTTCATATTTTTTCTCCCTGGACAAGAGACATTTCTGGGTGCTTTTCTGATTTTGCCTTCCGAGCATTGACCTGCGCATTAACCCTTAAAGGCAGAGACCATATTTCAATGAATCCCTTTGAATTGTTCTGATCAAATGCATCCATTCCTTCATAGGTAGCAAGATTCTTAGAATATAGCCCATAATCGGAAAAACGACCCACAACGGTCGCCGAGCCTTTATATAACTTTAATCGTACAGTCCCAGTGATATTCTGTTGAGTTGTCTCAATGAACGAAGCAATTGCTTGAGTCAACGGGCTGAACCACAAGCCATTATACACGAGGTCCGAGAACGTGTTTTCCAGAAAAGGCTTAAAATGTAGGACCTCACGAGAGAGAATGAGCTTTTCCAGATCCTGGTGTGCCTTGATAAGTATCATCGCTGCCGGTGCTTCATATACTTCATGCGATTTTATACCGACGAGTCGTGATTCAATATGATCTATCCTGCCGATACCATGTTTGCCACCAATCTCATTGAGAGCGTTGATTATATCAAGAAAACTCAGAAACTCGCGGTTAAGGCCCACTGGGATACCTTTTTCAAATTCAATCTCTATGTATTGGACCTGATCATCTGCATTCAGGGGTGATTTCGTCCACAAGAATGCCTCCTCGGGCGGTTCCACTGTTTCATCTTCAATGGGTCCGCATTCAATGCTACGACCCCAGAGATTTTCGTCTATTGAGTAGACAGATTTTTTTTCCTCTATCGGTATGTTATGTTTCTTTGCGTACTCAATTTCATAGTCCCGTTTTAGATTGAATTCCCTCATCGGTGCGATAACTCTGATATTTGGATTCAATGCTGCAACCCCACATTCAAACCTTACCTGATCATTGCCTTTCCCCGTGCAACCATGGGCGATGTAATCAGCCCCGATCTTTTCGGCAATGCGCACCAGATGTTTAACAATCAATGGCCGGGCAAGGGCGGTGGCAAGCGGATATACACCTTCATAAAGGGCATTAGTCTTCAGTGCCAGTGACAGGTAATCACGCACAAATTCTTCACGCGCATCATAAATAAATGCCTGGACTGCGCCGGTCGCCAGTGCCTTGTCCCGTGCGTTTTGAACATCCTCGTTTTGCCCCACATCCACAGTCAGGGTGGCAACCTGGAAATGATAGTTTTCTTCTATCATCTTTATTGCCACCGTTGTATCAAGACCGCCTGAATAGGCGAGTAAGACTTTATTCATTGTACCTCCTTTATAATTATTCATAAAAAACGAATAATTATAACAAAATGGGGGAAGATGTCAATAGGCAAATTAGCTCTAAAAATTATGGTTATTTATGTCTTGGCACTAACCAAAAGGTCGTTGAATTTTTTCTTTACACCTAAAAGGTTTGCTGGTGCATCAACTACTACAAGAATTGTATCATCACCCGCGACCGTTCCTAAGATGTGCTCCATCTCTGCGAGGTCAATCACCCTTGCCACACCCTGTGCCTCACCTGGTGGTGTTTTGATCAGGATCAAATTGCCCGTAGATTTTATGTCCCTGACAAAATTGAGGAATTTATTTTTAAGTTCTCGCTGTGAGCCACTCACCTCTTCCGCAATCCGGTATACTTGATGATCAAGACCTTTAAACATTTTGACCACACCAATTTCACGCAGATCACGGGAAAGGGTTGCCTGAGTTACCGGTAGATTATTCTTTAAAAGTTCAGAAACAAGTTGCTCCTGAGTACAGATTTCTTTTGATTCAATCAGTTCCTTGATTTTTTGCTGGCGAATTTTCTTTATCTTTAATTTTTTTTGATTCATCGTAGATTATATCAAAATAAGTTTCTATGTCAAGAAACTAATAGAAAATGGGGTCGGCATTGCCGACCCCATAGTGGGTTTATTTAACTTCCACTTCAATCTCTTTTGTCTTTGCTGATTCAGGCTTTGGTAAGGTTATGTTCAGAACACCGTCTTTATAGGATGCCTTTACCTTATCCATCTCAACCGTGTACGGTAGATTAATGGTACGGCAGAACTTTCCGTAGTAACGTTCAATCCGATGGAATTTCTTATCCTTTGTCTCTGTCTCCTTCTTGCGCTCCCCTGAGATAGACAGCACATCGCCATCAACCGTCACCTTTAGATCCTCTTTGTTTACCCCTGGTATCTCTGCACGCACCTCAATATTGCCGTTATTTTCAGCAATATCAATTACTGGCATCCAGGTTTTTAGTTCTGGCGTAAAAAATCTCCTTGCCATTGTATCATACAGACTCTCAAACTCATCATCAAACCTTACCAAATCCTGGAACGGTTCCCAGAGTTTCAGTACGTTCTTCATATTAAACACCTCCTTCTTTTTTTCTACTCTTTAGACAAGAAAAGTGAAAAAAGGTTAAATCGGTGGGTTAAATTTCAGGGAACCTTAATGACCGCCTCATTTGCGGCACCGACTGAAACATAGGTCACCTTAATGCCCGTATAATGCTCAATCAATTTAATATACTCTTTTGCCTCAGGAGGCAGTTCATCAAAAGATTTAATATTTGAGATATCCTTTTTGAAACCGGGCAATTCTTCATATACCGGTTTCAATTCATCGGCGATAAATGGGTCAAAATCCTTGGCATTTGAATAACCGACAGCCATCTTTATGGTATCAAAATTTGATAGAACATCAAGTTTGGTCAAAAAAAGTTCCTGTGCGTTAGTCAAACGAGCAGTGTATTTTACCACTGATGCATCAAATGCACCACACCGCCTTGGCCTACCTGTGGTTGCGCCATATTCATTACCGTATTTTCTGAGATTCTCACCAAAACCAGATTTGTCCTCTGTGGGAAACGGTCCAAGTCCGACCCTGGTTGTATATGCCTTGGCAACGCCGATGACCCGTTCAAGATTAAATGGCACGCCACCAATACCGACAAAAATTCCACCCGTGATAGTATGGGAAGATGTAACATAGGGATAGGTGCCAAAATTGATATCTAATAATGTACCCTGAGCGCCTTCAAACAGAACTGGCTTCTTCGCCGCAATTCCGGTCTTGATAAACTCGTAATCATCAATCACAAACGGTTTCAGTTTTTCTGCGTAATCTAAACATTTGTCCACAATCTCAGTATCAGAAAGTGGCTCAGCATGGAATATTTCCATTAATATAAGATTCTTTCTTGAAATGTTTGCCCGCAGTCTCTTTTCCAGTAGCTCTGGATAATAGAGATCGCCCAGCCTTATTCCGATCCTGGCATATTTGTCTTCATACGCTACACCAATACCTTTCTTGGTTGTTCCAATACCGTGGGTAGTTTCTTCTTTAATCTTATCCAGAAGGATATGATAAGGCATTATTAGATGGCAGAATCTCGAGATTTTTATTCGCTGTTCAATATCAGGATCAAATTTTTTAAGACCATCTATCTCCTCAAGGAATACCGCAGGGTCAAGCACACAACCAGCACCAATAAAACCAATCGTATTTTTATTCAAAAGACCACTCGGGATTTGATGGAAGACAAATTTATTCCCATTGCGCCAGACTGTGTGCCCGGCATTTGGTCCACCCTGGAATCTAATATTGACATCAAAATCCTTTGATAAATAATCCACAACCTTGCCCTTACCTTCATCACCCCATTGAAGACCGATTATCGCAGCATTCATAAGTTAATAATATTATCTATGGAGTACGAAAAGTCAAGCCATATATTACCTGAGTCCTTTTAATTTCATATTGTCCTCTATCCTTTTTGTCATTAGGAGGCAGACGCCAAAGGTCGACGCTCTGGTTCTATTGTCATTGTGAGCCCCGACTATTGTCGAGGGCGAAGCAATCTCATTCCTTGATGCACGATACAGAATGCAAAATACAGAATTAACAATTTAACTATCCATCCAATACAATCGGGGGTAAGGGGTGATAAGGGGGTCTTTGGTCTGTCTGCTCTTTCTGGTTTATCTGATCTATCTGGAGATAGTAGGGAGTAGATAGTAGAAGTAGCGAGAAAAAACCTGGAGTAGAGACTTCGGTCTCCTTTTTTTACGGAACTGAAGTCCTTATTCCAAATAGGATAGAGTGGGTTTTACAGGACTCGCAATGACTTAATATGCAGTTGACTAAACAAACTTCCTGGATATAATCAGGTTTGATAGGAGGTCCATTGGCAGTATTAGAAGAGAAGATTGAGATCTTATCTGAAAAGGTAATAAGAAATAATCAGTGGCGACAGAGAGAATGCATAAACCTGATCCCCTCAGAAACCACGCCGAGTTTGCTCGTAAAACTCTGCGAAATTTCTGACCCTTCGGGAAGGTATGCCGAACATAGAACAATGAAGGGAGAAGAGATTTATTTCTATCAGGGCACTGACTTCATCAGGGATGTAGAAGAAGAACTTCGAAAGGAGATGGGTGAATATTTTAAATGTCCAAACATTGAACTACGTCCAATAAGTGGCCAGATGTCAAATGAAGTCGTCTTCAAGGCGATGACAAAATTTGTCAATCGCGACCGAAAGCCCGGTGAACCGTTCAGACGTTTGAGATTAGTAATGAACAACGACCTGAATAAAGGTGGACACCTGAGTTCCCAGCCAATGGGTGCACTATTTAACTATGTGGATGAAGATCCAGCAACTGGTAAGGAAAATGTAATAAATTTCCCGGTCCAGGCTGAATGTATGCATAAAACCGATCTGAACAGACTCGCTGAAATCCTGATAAGTAATAGACCCGAACTTATAATTTTTGGAAAAAGTATGTTCCTGCATAAAGAGCCCGTGGGCTTTGTTTATGATATTGTAAAAGATTGGAATCCAAGACCGTTACTGATGTTTGATATGGCACATGTGCTCGGCCTCTATGGTGCATTTCAGGAACCTTTCAAAGAAGGTGCCGATATTGTTACAGGTAGCACCCACAAGACTTTTTTTGGACCGCAAAGGGGCGTAATTGCCTCAACAATAGCAAAGGATTCTCCATTATCAAAACTCTGGGTTGAGATAAAGAGCCGGGCATTCCCGGGTTCTACGAGCAATCATCATCTGGGCACGCTTCTTGCGCTCTTAATGGCAACCTACGAGATGAATGCATTCAAAGAAGAATATCAAACTCAGGTGCAAAAGAATGCAAAGGCACTTGCCCGGGCATTAAAGGACTGCGGCATAGATGTAGAAGGCGAGAAGAAAGACGGTTTTACAGAGACCCATCAGGTCGTCATAAGGGTAAAAAAATATGGCAGTGGCAATGAAATTGCGCGCCGCCTTGAAGATAATAACATCATTACAAATTACCAGGCATTACCTGATGATGAAAGTTTTCTTGCGGCAAGCGGAATCAGAATGGGCGTGCAGGAAATGACGAGGTTCGGAATGAAACAAAATGACTTCGGTCCACTTGCTGAATTGATTGCCGATGTGATAACAAAAAACAAGAATGTAAAAGAAGAAGTCAAAAAGTTCCGGAGCAGATTTTCCAGAATGCACTACTGCCTGAATCCAGAGCAGGCAACCCCTATCGCTGCAAAAATCTTCTCAAGCATATTCCCGGACAATGAATATTTTAGAATGTTTGTTAAAAATCTTGAGCTCATGTAGTAATTTCAACCGCGTGGAACAAACTTTAATCCACGCGGTTGAAATAGGGAGACCCTAATAGAGTGTAAGCCGCTCTTTCAAATACTCTGGAGAAATCTTACCATCGGCAACAAGTTTACGTTTCGCCTGTTCCATATCCTGCATACCAAATTGTCTGCCAGTCTGAATAATAGATTCTATTTGATATACCTTCTGTTCACGAATCATATTACGCACAGCCTGAGTCGCAATGAGGATTTCAAATGCGGCAACGCGTCCTGCCTGGTCTCTGCGCGGGTAGAGTTTCTGGGCGATGACTCCCTGAAGAGATTCTGAAAGTTGAACCCGAATCTGATCCTGCTGGGTTGTGGGAAAGACATCAATAACCCGGGTAATGGTCTTTGCTGCACTTGAAGTATGCAAGGTTGCAAAGACAAGATGACCAGTCTCAGCCGCAGTGAGTGCGAGACCAATGGTCTCTAAATCACGCATTTCGCCAACCAGTATGTAATTTGGGTCTTCCCGCAGGGCACTTCTCAGGGCATTGGCAAAAGAACGGGTATTATCGCCAACCTCGCGCTGATTTACTACACATTTCTTCGAACTATGAATGAATTCAATTGGGTCTTCAATAGTAATGATGTGGCCATCTTTATTTGTATTTATGTAGTCAATCATTGCAGCAAGGGTTGTGGATTTGCCGCTACCGGTTGGTCCGGTGACCAGAATCAAACCATAATCAAGGTCGATTAATTCCTGGATAACCCTGGGCAATCCAAGACTCACCATATCAGGAATCTTATCCGGTATAACCCGGAAAACACCACCGAGCCCCTGTCGTTGATGAAAAATATTTACACGGAATCTGCCAATATCAGGTTGATGAAGGGAAAAATCAAGTTCTTTTTTTGTAGTCAGTTCTCTTATCTGGTCTTCAGTAAGAATGTCAAATATCAATTTTTGAACAATCTCCCCAGAGGCAATATCATCGCTTATCTTATTCATTGAACCATTAATCCTGATCATTATTGGCGATCCCGCACTAAGATGTAAATCACTCGCCTTCTTTTCTATGGCAAATTTTAGCAACTTTTTTATCTCCTGCATAATATCTATTCCTGTTTTTCTTTAAACTCATCAAGTTTTATGACTATCTCAGCATTTGCCTCTTTGACCGTAGTCTTGCCATCTTTGTCAGTAATTTCAACGGTTGCTTTGTTGTCGGTAATACTTATCCTGATTGTTTCTTTAGATTGAACCGACAGAATAATGCCTTCGGTTTGCTGAACAAGATAGTACTTATCCAGTAATTGATTGATCTTCTGGGGTTCAGCGCCAGAAACAATAACTTCTTTTTTCGTGTGGTTTTTCAATTGTTCAATCGCAGATTGATTTGTTGGATCACCAATCGCCACATAGATTTTGTCATTGGTTTCATAGAGGGGAAGTATGCAATTATTATATAGCAGTTTTTCAGGAAAGGAATTGATCAAATCACTATCCAGAACCTCAGGGCGAATTTCTATGAAGGGAATGGATGCCTGTTCGCTGAGTATCCAGACCAGATCCTCCGACGATATATATCCCAACTCAATCAGTATTTCTCCGAGTCGCTTATTACTTTGCTTTTGAATATCTAATGCCTGTATAAGCTGTTCATCATTGATAAGTCCGCTTTTAATCAGTAACTCGCCGACTCGTGAAGCCAATTTATACTCCAATTACTTCAAAAACCTTTGCCTTCAAAGAAGGCAAATCTATGGGTTTGGTTATAAATGCAGCAACATCTGAGGTCTTAATAATCACATCATCTTCCATCAAACGATAGGCAGAACAGACAATTATCGGAATGGTTTTATTTCGTTCCCGAATGCGCTCAATTGCCTCAAGTCCATGTGTACCCGGCATCTTTATATCCATAATAAGCAGGTCAAATTGCTCCTTTGTAATCAATTTGATTGCCTCACGCCCATTGTCGGTCTGAACCAGTTCATAATCATCTCCTAAGGTTTCAACCAGCAAACTTCTAATTGATTCTTCATCATCACAAATTAGAATCCTTTTTTTCATAGTGTCTCCCTGTTTATTGCTTCTACATATTTTGGCAGATAGACAACACAGGTCGTACCTTTGCCTATCTGACTTTTAACCTCAATTTTTCCATTATGTTCATCAACAATCTTTTTTACAATCGCCAGCCCCAGGCCTGTTCCCCTTTGCTTGGTTGTAAAAAATGGTGTAAATAGGTTTTGCAAATTCTTTTCGGAAATGCCCTCGCCATTATCAATGACCTCGGTGATAACAAAGGAGTTTTCTGAATGGCAGTGTATTTTGAGTATACCATTTTCATCCATTGCTTCAACACCATTATTTATCAGATTTACAAACACCCTTCTTATTGATTCTTCTTCACCCCTTATCAGTAACTGGCTGGGGCAATCTAAGATAACCTTAACTCTTACCTCCCGAATAATTGATTCTAATAACTGCCTCAATTCGATCTTCAAAAATTCAATCTTCTTTGCACGGGCGAAAGTGAGAATGTCACTTATAATGTGGTTTATGCGCGCAGCTCCCCTACGAATTTCTGCAATATAGACCTCCATCTTTTCCCTGTCTTTTACAGTTGTCAATAATTGGGCAAAACCATCAATTGAAGTCAAAGGATTGCGAATTTCATGGGCAACCCAACTCGCCATTTTGCCTAAATAGGAAAGCCTTTCTGTGTGTTTCAATTGTGCTTCCAGCTTCCTTACCTCAGAAAGGTCTTTAAAAATAAGTACACATCCGGAGACTTCACCACTAACATCTGTAACCGGAGTGATATTAAAACCTATGGGTATTTCGTCTTTTGCGGAATTGAGAATTTCAACCTCACCACGGATCAGAGGCTTTCCGGTCTTTATAGTTTCAACAATCTTTTCCCAGAGTGGATCAATACCTTCTATACTCTTTATGTTATAACCCAATAGATCATCCTTCTTTATTCCAAATACCCTCTCAGCCTCTGGATTAACTGTTGTAACGAGACCATCCTTTTTCAGAGCAATTATCCCTGAAGCAACGCTATTAATCAATTTCTCGTTATAGATTCTCTGTTCAATTTCCTTTGCCGCAATCCTATCAACCTCTTTTTTCAATTCCCTGTTGAATCTCTCTAACTCTTCTCTGTTTTTCAGTTCACGGCGCATTGATTCTGACCAATAACTGCTCACCAGTGAAATAATGAAAAGAAAAGGAATACGAATAAGAAATCTTGAATCAAGAAGTGAAATTCCTGGATTTGCCCGATACATAAGCCAGGCATACATAATGCTTGCAATTATGGCGATTGGAACACTTCCTCCCGTGCTCTGTCCCACTGAAGCAATGAAAATAGCAAGAAAATAGATAAGGTAAAAATCAGTCTCAATGCCTCCGCTAAGATATACCGCGGCTGAAATAATAAAAATGTCAAACAAGAATATCGCAAATGAAGCACCGGGCTTTGAAATCAATTTGTCGGGCAGACGACTGATTATGAGATTGGAAAGAAAATAAATCAATGCAATTATATAACCAGGCTCACCAAAACAAAGTCCTTTTTTTGAGTAGGTCATAACGAGAATCGTTGCCAATATGAGCACAAATCTGAGCAGAGAAAAGATCCTTTTATTCATAAGTCCTCCATAATAATACATAACACATTATACATAATAATACTCCTTGGTCAAGCATTGTTTTCAAATCTGTTCTTTTTAAGTACACGGCTAAGTCAATGATCAAATTGGGTAAATATTTCATTTTTATTTCCGCATACATAATATGCAAAAACTATGCCAGAAGATCTGCTGAAATTTCGAGGATCTCCTCTCTGCAATCGTTCTCTTCAAGAGCAATTGTTTAACTCTTGAACATATTAAGGTATTGACATAACTTGATTTCTGGTTAATATCTAATATGCAGACGATTTTGATAATTGATGATGATACAGCAATTAGAGAATTTCTCACTGAGATTTTTGAACAAGAAAATTATACAGTTAGTACTGCACCAAATGGCACAGAAGGACTAAGAAGATTTATTGAGACTGACCCTTTTGTGGTAATCCTTGACCAGATTCTACCTGATATCCGTGGTATAGACCTGCTGAGAAAAATGAAAGAATATAATCCTGAAACCAATGTAATAATAATCACTGGCTATGGTGAGATAAAAGATGCAGTCAAGGCAATGGAATTGGGTGCACTCAATTATCTGATAAAACCTCTTGATGCCACAGAATTAAAGATCCTTGTTCAACAGGCACAACAAAATTTCAAAATCAAGCGCGAGCGTGATTTTCATCGTCAAAAGATGACGGTTCTTACAAAAGGCAGGATAAGTCCAATCGTCTTTAGATCAGAGGCAATGAAAAAAGTATTCAATCAATGCCAGCAAGTTGCCAGAACTGACTCAACAATTCTTCTTGAAGGTGAAAGCGGCACGGGAAAGGGACTATTTGCCTTATACCTGCATCAGATAAGCAATCGTTCAGATGGTCCATTCATTGATATTGACTGCACAACCATTCCTGAGAGTCTCCTTGAATCAGAACTATTTGGTTATGAACCAGGCGCATTTACTGATGCCAAAAAAAGAAAAGAGGGTTTGATTGAACTTGCCCATAAGGGTACCCTTTTTCTTGATGAAATAAGCAGTCTTCCATTATTATTGCAGGGGAAACTATTAAAAGTACTTGAACAGAAATCTTTCAGAAAACTTGGTGGGAAAAAAGAGATCCAGGTTGATGTGCGCATAATTGTTGCTACAAACACGAACCTTTTACAACTGACAGAAAAGGGGCTTTTCAGAAAAGACCTCTATTTTAGAATCAGCACCTTTCCCATAAAATTGCCTTCATTAAGGGATAGAAAAGAGGATATCATACCCATTGCGGAACATTTTTTTGAGGAGATAAAGAAGGATTATCACAAAGAAATTGATGGTATTGAACCTGAAGCACTCGAGTCTCTGGTCAATTATGACTGGCCTGGCAATGTTCGGGAATTAAGAAATACAGTTGAAAAGGCGATAATCATCGCCCAGGGTAGAAAAATCGCCCGCGACGACATCCATCTTGAATCCAAAAAAGAAGTTGTGGTTCAAAAATTTCCAGATAATTCCTATGAAGAAGCCCTTGCCCAGTTTGAAAGGGAAATTATCGTTCAAGTTCTGAAACAGACTCAGGGTAACCAGACGAGGGCAGCACAAAGATTAAAAGTCTCAAGAAATTTTTTGATCAGGCTAATGAAAAAACATAAGATAAACCCATTTGAATTTAAAAAGTAGCATCCTTGAAATTTCCTAATTTTCTATAAGAACATTTATGAGGGCACTGCTCATTAATCCGTGGATCTATGATTTCAAGGCATTTGACTTCTGGAACAAACCAATGGGTCTTTTGGTTGTTGCAGATATCTTAAAGAAATTAGATTTTGAAATCGATTTTATTGACTGTATGGACCGCTTGAGCCCGTATTTCAGGACCGAAACCAGAACTGATATTTTTGGCAGGGGAAAGTACTATTATGAAGTTGTGAATAAGCCAGAAATCTACAAAGATGTTCCACGCAGGTACAAGAGATATGGTATTCCCGAAAAAATATTTGTTGACCAGACAAAAAAGGTAAAACAACCAGACATAATCTTCGTCACCTCTTCAATGACCTATTGGTATCCGGGCGTTCACAGAGCGATAAGCATATTAAAAGAAAATTTTTCAAAGACACCGATTGTGCTCGGAGGACTTTATGCAACACTCTGTAAAGAGCATGCAGAAAGAAACTCTCAAGCAGATTTTGTCATACCCGGTGCCGCAGAGATTGAACTGGTAAGATTTCTACAGGATAAGGGATATTCAAAAAAAACAACTGACGAAAATAGTATGTGCCCTGATTTCTCTGTGTATCAAAATCTAAAATATGGAGTAATAATAACCTCAAGAGGTTGCCCCTTCAGGTGTACATACTGTGCAACAAAGGTCTTGTCGCCGAAATACTATTCTTATGATGTTGAACTAATTCTTCAACAAATCGGTTATTTAGCCGAAAAAACTAATAATATCGCTTTTTTTGATGATGCCCTGCTATACAATACGAAATTTCCACATATCCTTGAAAAAATGGTTGCTGAAAATCTCAATATCAATCTCCACAGTTCTAATGGTTTACACTGTCGATTTATTGATAAAGAGATTGCTCGGTTAATGTTCAGGGCAAATTTTAAAACAATGTATCTAAGCCTTGAGACAACCAACCCTGATGCTCAAAAATCTACTGGTAACAAAGTCAATACAGATGAATTCTTAAGGGCGGTGGAAAACTTGAGACAGGCAGGATTTACACCAGACCAGATTCATACATATCTCCTTTATGGTATGCCCGGGCAATCATACGAAGAGATCGTAACTGGCATAGAACTCTGCCATAGACTCGGTATCAATCCCCATCTGTGCGAATTCTCACCTATCCCCTATACTGAGGAATTCTGTAAAACGGGTTTCACTAACAACACTGACCCTTTATATCATAATAACCACTTCTATACCTGGTATTATCCTGGTCCAAAACCAGAGATATATAAAACGATAAAACAGTTGATTTCAAGAAAACGGCAGGTCTAAACCAGATAGTATTGGGCATAGATACTATTCATTGTGTTCTTTATCGGCGAGTTCCTTGATGTAACCAATTACCTCATCTGGCACATCTCCTCCAAGTTTTCTTATTTTCAACAGGTCATTAAGGGCAGCCCTGTATTCTCTCTTATTGAAATAGATAACCGCACGATTGTGGTATACATCAATATAGGTAGAATCTATTCCCAGTGCCATATAATAGTCACTCAATGCCCGGTCATAGTCACCCAGACTCCCATAGATATTTCCGCGATTCATATAGGCATTGAGATAAACCGGGTTTAGACTTATTGCCCGGTCAAAATCTTTGAGTGCTAAATGATATTCTTTATTGTTACTGTGTAGTATACCCCGATTATTATATGCCAATG
Source organism: uncultured bacterium (assembly GCA_964418185.1). Taxonomy (GTDB): domain Bacteria; phylum Hydrothermota; class Tepidihabitantia; order SM23-42; family JAOAFX01; genus JAOAFX01. Next base: position 13,144 of record CAYQKL010000013.1, on the reverse strand, counting down.
GAATGTCCGGATAAATCTCTATTACATAGTTCCACAGAGTGAAACCATCTTTCCAGACTCTGCACTGCCTGTTTGATAAAAGAAAAAACAGGCCACTGCTAATAAAAATCATCAATATGGTAAAATATCTAATGACATTTTTTTTGATCTGGTATAACTCAAAGAATACGCTTGATATTAGATAGCAAAGACCCGTGAGACCCAGATAGGTGTAGCGGTCTGAAAGTATCTGTCCCACAGGAAAAAGTTGCAATGTAGGAAGTAACATTATTAAGAAAAGGATCATTAGTAAAGCAACTATCCGTGTCCACCTTAATGAAATGAGTATACCGCCAATGATTATTAGAACCAGCAATGGCGCAAACCAGTAATTCTGCACAGGGTATATGCAAGAAAGCCTAACAGGAACAAAAAATTTGCTTAAATAGAACAGAAAATTGCTGAAGGAAATATTTATCTGCTGCAATAGATTCAACTCGACCTCAGGAAATGCACCGGCTGATTTCTGGGCAGTGACAGCAACAATAAAGAAAAAGATAGAAAGAAGAAATAAGGGAACTAATTTGTTCAGGACATTCCTGTCCAGCCTGTGAAAAATAAAATATTCCAGTATCAAGAGCACAAAAGGTAAGGTGATTGCGACCGGTTTAGAAAATAATGCAAGGATGAAAAGCACTATAGAAAAAAAATAGAACCTATTCTTTTCGTACTTTTTATAATAAATATAGGAAATCACTGAACCAACAAAGAAAAATCCATAAAGCAGGTCCTTGCGTCCTGTTACCCAGGCAACCGGTTCAATATGCAAAGGATGTATTGCAAAAAATAATGCAGTCAAAAATGATATACTCAATCTCTTACTTAAAAGATATATGACCCAGAAGATTAAAAGTGTGTTTATCAAATGCAAAATTAGATTTGTAATGTGGTAAGGCAATGGATTTAACCCGGCAATCTGATGGTCAAGAGCAAAGGAGAAAATAGTAAGGGGAACATATGCACCGGCATAAAAATGTGAGAATATTCGGTTTAAATTTTTGATCGTTAATTCTCTTATATCTGGATTTTTCACAATGTACACATCATCATCCCAGTTTACAAAATCATTGCCAAGACAGGGGAAGAGGCATAAAAAAGAGATTGTTACAAGTAAGATGCAGAGCAAAAAAATCTTAGTCATTAATACTATTATAAAGAAACTTGAAGAAAAGGCAAGATGAAAAATATTATCAGTTGACAGACGCATTTTTTTGAGTAAAATTCCCTGTGCGTCGTATCTTACTAATTCTCTCTCTGCTATTCCTTACCTGCCCTCAAAAATCTAAAGATTTGATCATTGCCGGCTCAACCTCAGTCCAACCTTTCATAGAAAAACTTGCGGAAGAGTATATGGCAAAAAAGCCCGGGATAAAAATCAATGTCCAGGGCGGAGGTTCAACCGCTGGCATCCAGGCAGTTTTCAATAAAACCTGTGCTATCGGCACTTCCTCAAGACACCTGGAAACTTCAGAGCAGGGACTTCATGCCTTTACAATGGCTATAGATGGCATAACAATCATTGTGCACCCAAGCAATTCAATCACGAATTTGACACAAGATGAATTGAAAGATATTTTTACGGGCAAAATAACCAACTGGAAACAAGTGGGTGGACCCGACAAAAAGATAATCGCAGTAACAAGGGAAGAGGGTTCAGGCACAAGGGGCGCATTTGAAGAACTAATTATGCATAAGTCCGCAATAAGTGATGCCTGCCTTGTTCAGGATTCAAACGGTGCAATCCGGGAAATAATTGCTGCCACTCCCCAGGCAATTGGATATATCTCCTCAGGGCTTGTTGATAAAAGGGTCAAACCGTTATCAATAGATGATATCCATCCATCGGTTGAGAATTTAATGAATGGTAAATACAAATTTGTCCGACCCTTTCTCCTGTTAACAAAAGAAGAACCTGTTGGTGTTATTAAATCCTTTATTGAATATGTCCTTTCTGCTGAAGCCCAGGAAATCCTGATGCATGAAGGTCTTATTCCGACACCGAAAATAAGCGATAAAGAATGAAAGAACGGATATCCGAAAAAATTCTTTTAATCATATCTTTTTCTGCCATCATCTCCCTTTTGTTGATAACAATCTTTATCTTTGCCCAAGGAATTCCCATTATTTTAAAAGCCGGATTAAAGAACTTTTTCTCTGCTCACTGGGCACCAACAAAAGGTAATTTTGGTATACTCTCAATGATTGTTGGCTCATTGTCCGTAACATTCGGTGCACTTGTCATTGGCGTTCCGTTGAGTTTAGCTTGCTCAATATTCCTTGCCGAATTTGCCCCTCCTTCAGTTCAAAAAATTCTCAAACCCATTATTGAACTGCTTGCCGGTATTCCTTCAGTAGTCTATGGGTTCATTGGGATTGTCATACTCGTGCCTCTAATAAGGGAGACTCTGGGCGGTTCAGGTTTTTCAGTCCTGACCGCTGCAATTATCCTGGGAATTATGATCTTACCAACCATTGTAAGTATTTCTTATGATTCGCTCGTTGCGGTGCCACAAACATATCGCGAAGGCTCTTATGCCCTCGGTGCTACAAAATGGCAGACTGTCCTGATGGTACTGTTCCCCTCTGCCCGATCAGGAATAATCGCCGCGATAATTCTTGGGATGGGTAGGGCAATCGGTGAAACAATGGCAGTGATAATGATTGCGGGCAATGCACTAAAGATTCCTGTTTCAATTCTTGATTCGGTCAGAACTATCACCTCAACCATTGCCCTGGAACTGGGCTATTCTACTGGTGACCATCGTGCTGCATTGTTTGCCTGTGGTTCAATATTATTTATTATTATTATCTTACTCAATATCATTGCAACGAGGATTGGCCGCAGAGAATGACTTTAAGAATAGGACCAAGAACTAACCAGATCATTGCCTATACTTTTTTGTTATTCTGCACTATCCTTGTAATTTTCATCCTTATTTTTATCATTGCCTTTATTTTTAGAAACGGATTTTCATCACTAACCTGGGAATTTTTAACTGGAAAAACGAAAGCGATGGGCAAAGAAGGTGGAATTTTTCCTTCAATTATCGGTACTATTCTTGTTACACTATTTGCAATTATTGTTGCAACACCGTTAGGTGTGGGAAGTGCTCTATACCTCACCGAGTATACAAAGGGTGGCCCAATAAGAAGATTGATTAGTTTTGGTGCGGACTGTCTTGCGGGTGTGCCTTCCATCATATTTGGCTTATTTGGTTTCATATTCTTTGTTATTACTCTGAGATTAGGCTGGAGTATCATATCCGGTGGTTTAACCCTGGCAGTAATGATTCTACCTACTATTATCAGGACATCAGAAGAAGCAATAAAGGCAGTGCCCAGGGCTTATCGGGAAATCAGTTATTCATTGGGCGTGGGTAAAATAGATACAATCCTGAAGATTGTCTTACCAACCGCCTTTCCTGGTATCCTCACGGGAATAATTCTTGGCCTTGGCAGGGCAGTGAGCGAGACAGCAGCAGTGATATTCACCGCCGGTTCATCTCTGAACATACCAACCTCATTGTTCTCTTCAACCCGTACTCTCGCGGTGCATTTTTACATACTTGCCCGTGAGGGTATATCAATGCCCAAGGCCTATGGTACTGCGACCGTCTTGATTATAAGTATTCTGCTGATAAATTTTGTTGCTTACCGACTGATGCATCGATTTATTGCGAGATATTATTAGAATGGCAGAACCAAAGATTGAAATAAAAGAACTAAATCTCTTCTATGAAGACATTCAAGCGTTGAAAGGTGTTAATCTAAACATATACGCCAATGAAATCTTTGCGATTATTGGTCCTGCAAATTCTGGCAAGAGTTCTTTGCTGCGGGCAATAAATAGATTAGCGGACCTTGATGGGGCATCTATACGCGGTGAAATAAAGATTGATAATGTTAATATAAAGAATATTCCGGTCAATGAATTGCGTCGGCGTGTTGGTTTGATATTCGCCACACCGGTTGCACTTCCTGGTTCAATCTACAAAAACATTGTCTATGGACCGAAAATGCACAATGACTACACAAAAAAAGAACTTGAAGAACTGGTGTATTTCTCCCTTACATCGGCCGGACTATGGGATGAGGTTAAAGACCGACTCTGGGATTCGGCATCCTGTCTTTCTGGTGGCCAACAGCAAAGACTGTGTATTGCCCGGAGCATTGCCCTAAAACCAGAGATAATAATGATGGATGAACCATGTTCTGGACTGGACCCGATATCCACCGCAAAGATTGAAAAAACAATGCTCAATTTGAAGGATAGATTCACTTTCGTCCTGGTAACCAATAATACAAAACAAGCAGCAAGAGTGAGCAGCAGAACTGCGTTCTTTCTTGCTGGTGAACTCATTGAAGTTGCATCCACTGAACAAATTTTTACTGCACCAAAACACAAAAGGACAAATGACTACATTATAGGACGGTTTGGATGATCATAAAGACAACCAATCTGAATCTATTTTACGGCAAATTCCAGGCACTGAAAAATATCAATCTTGAGATAAAGGAAAATTTGATCACAGGTATTATTGGCCCTTCAGGTTGTGGCAAATCTACCCTTCTGAGAGTGTTCAACCGAATGAATGATCTGATTCCTAATATAAAGATAACGGGAAGTGTTATTGTTGACAATGAAGATATTTATTCTCCTTTGTGCGACCTGATATTTTTGCGAAAAAAGGTGGGTATGGTATTTCAACGTCCGAATGCGTTTCCGCTGTCAATTTTTGACAATGTTGCCTATGGACCAAGGATCTGGGGTATAACCAATAAAATAGTGCTTCAGGAAATTGTTGAACGTTCACTGAGGGCAGTAGCAATGTTTGAAGAGGTGAAGGACATATTGAAGAAATCCGCTTTGAACCTATCAGCAGAAAGGCAACAAAGATTATGCATTGCCCGGTTGCTGGCAGTAGAACCGGAAATTTTGTTGATGGATGAACCCTGTTCTGCCCTTGACCCGCTTGCCACTACCCGTATAGAAGAATTATTGATTGAATTGAAGAAAAACTACACAATAATTATTGTTACACATAATATGCAGCAGGCTGCGCGTATTGCTGACGAGGTTGGTTTTATGTTGCTTGGTGAATTGATTGAATTTGACCTGGTAAGAAAGATTTTTACAAATCCGTCTGATGAAAGAACTTTTAATTACATCAGCGGACGATTCGGTTAATAACAGGAGGAACAATGGCAAGTTTTTTTGATGAAGAACTGAAGAATTTGAAGAACGATGTCCTGACTATGGCAACATTGGTAGAGGATTCTATTAATAAATCACTTGAAGCCCTCAAGAAGAGAGACATCAAGGTTGCCCGGGAGATCAGAGAAATTGATCGGAAGATTGATAAGATAGAGATAGTAATTGAGGAACGATGCATTGAGTTGATTGCCCGACATCAACCAGTTGGCTCTGACTTAAGATTTCTCATTGGCGTAATAAAAATGAATAATGACCTGGAAAGAATGGGCGACCATGCTGTGAACATTGCTGATTGCGTGAATTTTCTTGTTGACCAACCACGAATAAGACCAATATCAAATATCTGGACAATGGCAAAAATCGTTAATGAAATGTTGAAGGAAAGCGTTGATAGTTTTATAAACAATGACGCAGTAAGGGCACAAAAAGTCTGCGAAAGAGACAGCGCGGTGGATGAAATGCGCAATGAGGTCATCAGGATAATGCTCACCTATATGCTTGAGGAACCAGAAAAGATTGGTTCAGCAATACAGTACTTTCTTGTCGCAAAAAATCTGGAGAGGATTGCTGACCTTTCTACCAACATCTGTGAGGACACTATCTATATAAGTCAGGCGCGTATAATCAAACACCATATTGAAGAAGAACAAAAGAATAAACCCGCATAGCATTTAGTCCAGTTGGCTCATCTTCTTCATAGCCAGATTCTTTATTTCTTCAGATTGAGCAATGAGACGGGCATTCAGATAATCCTGTCTTGCTGTTTTCTTATCCCCCATTGCGCCAGCGGCATCACCAGCAAGAATCAATGCCCGTGCTGACTCATCCCGCTGGTCTTTGAATGACTCGCTTGCCATAAGAAAACTCTTGCGTGCTGAAGAATAATCTTTTGTTTCAAAGTAGATTTTACCCAGTTCCAGAAATATTTCAGGATTCGAACCAACCTTATCCAGCATCTCCTTCAGAACTCCAATTGCCTGTTGAAAATCACGCTGCTCTTTCAGAATCTTCATCCACAGCATATATGCATCAAAAAGAAGTCTCGATTCAGAAAATTCATTTATCAAAGACTGAATGACAATTGTTGCCTCGTCCTTCTGTCCAATCATATAATAAACTCGGGCAATCTCCATTAAGGCCTTACCTTTAAATTTGTCACTACTTTTGAGCAAACTCCAGTAATACAAAGAGGAATCATATCTTTGCTCTTTGCCATAAAGAGTTGCAAGTTCAATAACTGCATAGGTGTAAAAATTTCCTGTATCCCTTTTAGCCACAAAAATTGAAAGGGTCTTTTTGTATCCCTGAACATCGTCAAGCAATTTGTATACATTCGCCCGTTCAAACAATGCCTCGGTGATCACCGGTGAATCAGGATAGGTTGATTGCAGTCGGTCAAGCAATGTAAGGGCTGAATAGTATTCCTTCTTTTCCAGATGAATTCGCAGTGCCCGCATCATTGTTTTGGCAATGATTCCACCAGACCTTGTTGTATCTGAATTTGTATCTATAAAATGGTATAATGCATCAATAAGACTTTTGTACTCACCAAGATAATATAGTACCTCGTGTATCTTCAGGTCTGTTTCCTGCAAAATACTCTCCGCTGTACTCAGGGTTTTTACCTCTTTATACATTTTGAGTGCAGAGTGATATCGCTTCTGCCTAAAATAGGCATCGCCAAGCCGCAGGGTAGCCCTAATATAATACTCTGATTCAGGATATAATTTTCTCAAATTACTCCAGCATTCTCTTGCCTGGTCGTATTGTTCTCGGTTAAAATTTATCTCACCAAGAAAAAAAAGAACCCGCGGTCTATAAACTGACAAAGGGTAAAGGTCATAATGTTGTAACAGAATATTCTCGGCATCTTCCCAATCACCATTCATAAATTCTTTGTAACCCTTATAAAATAGTATGGAATCTCCTGTATCAAATTGTTGTGAAAAACTGATGATCAAATATAATAGACTATTCAAGAGGAACATCGGAGACAAATATTTTTGCTAACCTGTTTCTATCTGTATCATAGACGAACAAAATTTGATAGCCGGCAAGTATCCGGTCATTATAGATATGAGCAAAATATCTCAAAACCAGAAATCCATTATCTTCATCAAGCCAGGTGAATTTATACTGATAGGATAAGGTTTCCTGAATTGTGTAGCACTGTTTTGTTATCAAGGGCAATAAGTCAAGGTTATCTTCTATTTCCCTGCGATACCGATTGACAAGGTTTTCAAATTGGCCAGGGTGAGGCATATATTTCAGAGTTCCCTGATAACTTCCCTTGGTAACCATTTCAAAATTGCCATTTCTCATCTTATGCCAGACATCAATTTGTGAACACCGGATAGCTGCGTTTATCAAAGATGTTGCAAACAACAGGTAGCGAGTAATATTCCTAAATAACCTGAGACCTATGATCAACCGTGTGTAAATGATCATTCTGCCCTCGGATGGGTACGTCTGTACATTTCCTTTAAATGCTTTGTTGTCAGATGAGTATAGATTTGAACAGTTGAAAGTGATGAATGACCAAGCAATTCCTGAACTGCTCTCAGGTCTGCTCCGTTTTCAAGGAGATGGGTAGCAAATGTGTGACGAAGAATATGCGGGTTTGTCCCTGTAGCATCTGCCAGATTCACAAGATATTTATGTACTATCCTCTGCAATGATCGGGTCGTCAGACGGCCACCGCGGTAGTTAAGAAAAAGGGCTGATGAAAGACCCGCTTTTGTCTGTTGGCTTCTCTGACCAAGATACTTTATAATGGACATTTTTGCAACCCTGCCCAACGGCACAATCCGTTCTTTTCTACCTTTACCTCTCACCCTCACCTCTTCCCTATTAAGGTCAACATCCTCAAGATTCAGACCTACGAGTTCGCTTGCGCGCAAACCACAGGAATACAACAGTTCCATTATTGCCCGATCCCTTAAATTATTGATTTCAAATCCCTGTTTTATCTGTTCATAGGTAAGAAAACCGGGTAGATGTTTTTTTGCTTTAGGTGTTCTTATTCCCAGAACCGGATTATCGCTGATCACTCTCAGGTGCTTCAGAGTTCTAAAAAAGGTCTTTATTGTAGATAATTTCCTTGCGGCACTACGGGAATCCAATCCATACTTCAACAGAAAACCGATATAGCGGGAAATTACATCTCTATCAATGTTCACGGTTCCCTGTTCCTTTAAATATTCAAAAAATTGGCTGAGGTCACTCTGGTAATTTCTGAGTGTATGCTCAGAATAATTCTTTTCCTTTCTGAGATAACCGATGAAATCTTCAATTCTGACAACAAGATCTTCAATATCCATATTTTCATATTATTCTAATTCATTTTTTTTCAATGTCAAGTATTTGCGTAAACACATCACAGATTTATTCAACAAATACCTCTCACAAAATTGTTTCTTATTCTACTTGACGGTTCTAATATTAATAATGTTTAACTCCTGCAAAGAACAAAAACCTTCCTGCTCAACTCAGAGAACGGAGTAGGTCCCCTGATTTTCATCAGGGTATACTTTAGTCCGGTGAATCAATCTCCTGTAGGGCAAGGCTTTAGCCTTGCAAATTAAAGGTGGAGAGGTAGAGTTGAACGGTTACGATGCCCGTTTCGTCATAAAAGGTTAAGTTATTCGTAATTTTTTCAAGCGCAACCCATTGCCGATCCACGATACGAGCCGCCAAACCGTATAACGATTAACGATCTTTTGTAGAATCCATTTTTAGTGCCGATGAAAATTATGTATTAACAAACTTGAAAATATTTTATTAAAATTATTATACAGAATTGAGTATGTCTTATCTTATCTTATCTTATCTTATCTTAATAAACCAGATGAATCAGAAAATAATCAGCGGTATTTTATCTCTCACGATTTTAACAAAGATGCCTTTGACTATTTCTATGTGAGATTTATAAGGTTTGTCTGAGGTTGCTCTGTCTAACATCTTATTGACTTCACTGGCATCAGTGATATAATTAAGTGGAGGAAATAATGAGAATTTTACGGAATTTCTTTTTTAATCTAACCACTAACTCCTTGCCTCTAACTTCTGTCTTTCTTGCTACTCTCTACTTTCTACTCGCTCCTTTTACATCTGCCCAGACTGGCTGGAGTGAGGATAGGCGTTTGGTCTTTATGCAGGGTGGTGGTTGGGCCCCGAGGGCGGCGTGCTGTGGGGATACGATTCATCTGGTTTGGTGGCAAAGATATGCAAATCCATCTCCTCATGATGAAATCTTTTACAAACGTTCTACGGATGCAGGTTTGACCTGGGGCGAGGATGTGAGGTTGAGTGTGGAGGATGACCGATCATCGGTTCTCCCCTGGATTGCTGTAAATGGGAATTACTTGCATGTAGTCTGGCAACAGCAAAATATAGGAATTTGCTATCGAAAAAGTAGCGATGGCGGCAATTCATGGTTATCAATTGACACAATACCAAACGCTGGTTCAGGTAACCCATCAATTTGTGCAATAGATAGCAATGTATATGTAATTGCTTATCGTTCGGATGGTAGGGTAATATTTTCCAAAAGCACTGATAATGGTAATTCATGGCTGCCAGCTCAGGAGGTTGGTATGAGGAATTCGGCGTGGGCGCGTATTAAGACTCTCAATCAATTTGTCATTTTAGTTACTTGTGAAAATTTGGCAATTTCGCTTGAGATATACTACAAAAAGAGCACCGATGGGGGGCAAACTTGGAGTGATAGTGGGTGTGTTTCGCAGTATGATTCAATAAGTTCTTTTCATCCTGCAATGACGACTGACGATAGTGGAGCGCTTCATATTGAGTGGTGTGATTACAAATATTCTCCTTATCCCTGGACTGGGGATATATTTTACAGGGCAAGTCGGGACAGTGGTAATACCTGGGAGGAGATTGATTCATTAACTGTGATGCATCGGGCAGTGGCTTCAGATATTCTTGCTGAGGGTAATAATCTGCATCTGGTCTGGGAGGATGACCGTAATGGTTTTGATGATAATTTTGAGATTTATTATCGTATGAGCACGGATTTGGGCAAGACCTGGCTTCCTGAGGAAAGATTGACCTATGCTCCATATAAATCAATTGGTCCTTCCCTTGCCTGTGGTGGTGGGTATTTACATCTTTTCTGGCGAGATTGTAGGGATAGCTTAAATAATGGCATTGGCTTTATTTATTACAAACGGAAGGACCTCTCTATTGGCATTGGTGAGAGAAGGCAAATTTCTGCATCTTCAGTGCTAAATGTAAATATATCTCCGAATCCGTTCAAAGAAAAGGTGATGATTGGATACATGATAGGAGATTTTTCAATAAAGATTTATGATGTTTTGGGAAAGGAGGTGATGTTTTATGGAAGTGCGAAGGATGGAGGAATAATAATTGATACAAAAAACCTGCCTGGCGGGGTTTATTTTGTTATGGTTCGGGCAGGTGATGGTTGGGTGGTTAAGAAAGTAGTAAAGATAGAATGAGTGCATAAAAAAGGAGGTCAAGATTAAGACTGTATTAGCACTTACCATAACTCTGCCCTTGCTGGCCATTGGTTTAGAGTGGCAGAGTTTGAATGGTCCGCCTGCAGGCAGGGCGGATGATATGTCAATGGGCTGGGACCCAGAATGGAATTACTGGGTCATCTATGCTGCTGACCAGATGCATAAGTTGTATAAGTCAGTGAATGAAGGGGACTATTGGGATTCGATAGTAAGTCAGTATGTTACTAACCCCATCTGTGTGATTACGGATCCAAATGAAGCGTGGACGGTCTATATCGGCAAAAACGGTGATGTTCCAGTCTGGAAGTCAACCGATGGTGGTCAGACCTGGGAACCAAAGAGTTATGGCATCACCAATACCCATCCCTTAGTTTTGCAATGGATCCGAATAATCCCAATGTGGTGTATCTGGGGTGTGCAGGTGCTGAGAATCAGCCAACCCTTTTCAAAACTACTAATGGAGGTGTAAATTGGTTTTCTTTATCTTCCCCAGTGCAAGGTGGCTCAGTATATGATATTGCTGTATTTCCTAACTCTTCCCGGATTTTGGCATCGGTTGGTGATCCTGGTAATGGCACTGGTGGGGTATATCTTTCTACTAATGGTGGAAATTCCTGGTTATGGAAACTTGCCCGTGATTCAAGGGCAGTGGCGATTTCAAGATCTCACCCCAATTATGTTTATGCATGCGCCTGGGATTTTGACAAAATCTATCGCAGCGAAGACTATGGCGATAACTGGACCTGGTTAGGCAATGCATATATTATGTGGATTTTTGATATTGCAATAGATCCATTCGACCCCGCTATTGTTTACATGGCTGGTGAACACGGTGTTGCCCGGTCAACGAATTACGGTAACAATTGGTTGATGATGAGTGATGGTATAATTGCTGATACTATTCTTACAATGATAATTCATCCACAAGATGGAACAAAAATGTGGGCGGGCAGTGATTTGGCAGTATATAAATATTTAAACAGCCATAATTATTGGGAGGAACGAAAAAAGGGTATGAGGATTGCCGCAGGGCGGGCATTAACCTCGAAGTTTCCTGAAGTGATTTATACTTTGAGCAGTGGTTCAGCGCATCGGAGTTTTGATTATGGCAATAATTGGACAACATTACTGAAATCAGTTTGGTATGTCGCCTACGACATTATAGTAAATCCGCAACATCCTAACTATGTTTTCTTAGCCATTGAAACGGGAGCACAGCAAAACTATATATACAAAAGTGAAAACTATGGTAATTCTTGGTATCTCACTTACGAACCTCCTTTCAATCCAACGCGTATAAGACTTTCAATTGACCCGGTGAGGCCTGATACGATCTATGCTGTTTTTGGACAAGGCGATCCATGGCCAGTAGCGCGAAGCACTAATAATGGAGGAACTTGGGAATTATTTTCAGTTGCTACACCTGAACCCGGGTTATTTTCGGTAGTAAATGACCCTATATACCCAGAGACACTTTATGTTGGTAGTAATAATGGCAAAGTTTACTGTAGCACAAATGCGGGTGTAAATTGGGAGGAGAGAAGTAATGGACTACCGAACACAGTTATTGAAGTGATAGGAGTCGATCCTGTAAACACATCAATCATCTATGCGGGTACTCATAGTGGTGTTTACAAAAGCACTAATAGCGGTGACAAATGGGTGCCTAAGAATAAAGGGTTGGGTGAAGAACCACCGGAAGTCTTGCCAGAAGTTCGTTCATTGGTAATTGACCCTGAGGAACCTACGATACTTTACATAGGAGTCTTGTATCCAACTACATTAGAGGGGCGTGCTTATCTTTCTGTAGATGGTGCAGCTAAATGGTTTGAGGTGAGTAATAATCTTGAGCATATGGTTCCTTATGACCTCATAATTGACCCGAGGTATGCTGATACAACTTTTGCAGTTACGGAAAAAGGAATATACATCTATAGACCGGATTTCAGCAAATCTTTGGTGAGCAGTTCCCCTGAGGCGACATTTGCCAATAATGGTAGAAAATTATTGCATATTCAGGGCACGGATGAGTTATGGGTCTGTTATGAATCAGGCGGGGTTATCTATGCAGTCCATTCTACAGATAATGGCACAACCTGGTCAAGGAAGATGGAGGTTGGCGAAGGAACTGCTCCGGCAATTGCAATAAGGGATGTGCCTGATTATCCACCCTGTCTGGTCTGGTTAAAAAATAATACCCAGGATACAATCTATTTTGCTCTGTATCTCAGTGAGAATAAATGGTCTGACCCGGTGCCAATTGTTGTCTCCCAATCCAATATTAACTTCGGACCACCTTCATTTGTCATTGGCGATGGAAACATCGGTCATCTGGCCTATTCAGACGGCATAAATTCTTATTATGTCAATTTTGATGTGTATAATCCAG
>CAYQKL010000012.1:47933-53595 GCA_964418185.1 uncultured bacterium | reverse complement strand
CTCTTTGATATCAGTCAAAAAATCTTTGACAAGTATATTGCCCTATTTGTCACCGGTATCTTCAGCCTCTCTTCTCTACTTTTTCGTTATCATATCTTTGAGCGCGAGGTCTTCACTCTTTCAATCACAATATTAGTACTGTGGATAATTTCGCGAGGAAGATCCACTCCCTACAGTGCACTTCTCATTGGTGTCCTTGCTGGGATAGGCTTCGGCATCAAATTCTCCGGATTATTCATCCTGCCTCCTGTTATTCTGTTTCTACTGTTTACCCGACAATACAAAACAATAGCGTTTACAACATTGGGATTTTTTGTTACAAGTCTGATTATCTATGGCTATTTTCTTCTAAGTTATAAGGAAACCGCCTATAATCAACTTTTTCTCTTTCATTTTTTCAAAGGCTATGATGCTACAATTACGATAAGATTCTTGAATACCTTTGTGCGAGATTTGAATTATTTATGGATTTTTGGCGGTAGTGGGCTTATTCTTAGTCTGTTAATAAACAATAGAATTCTTATATTTCCTATAATCATTTTTATCGAATACACAAGCTTCTTTCTCTTTGTCAGTTCAACTTGCTGGCCCCACAATATGATTGACCTCTTACTACCATTGAGTCTGGGCAATGGAGTGGCTTTTCATTATCTAAAACTGTTCTTCATTGAACCAAAGAGAAAGATTACCAAAATCATTCTTATCGGGATTTCAATATCTGTTTTTATCATTCTCGGTAGTCTGCGACCTGATTACTATCAGGGATTTGGTTATCTTCCGAGGAATGAACTTGTGAAGGCGGCAAAATTTGTCCGTTCCAATACTTCAGAAAAAATGCCCATCCATGCTCCCCATTATGTTGCAAATGAAGCGCAAAGATTGAAGATCGTCGGCTATGAAGAATTAATAGGTCCATACAGATTGATAGAAAGTCTTCGGGAAAAGAAAGACTACACTACGATAGAGGCTCTCAAATCCGTTCATTGGTACGATCTCATAGAAATTGCACTTCCTCTATGGCGGAACGAATTGATTAATGCCATAGCAGAAAGAAAAGTTTCCTGTGCAGTCTGGGATAAGGTATTTCCTGAATGGTCATTGATATATGATATAGATAGGCGACTTGAAGATAAATTCAAATTGTTTTCAAATGCCGGCTATGAAATCAAATATAATAGCCCAGTTTACACAATATGGCTGGCAAAATGAATTTGAGAAATATTCTTGTTACCCTCGTGTTAATTGTGATCTATTTTGGCTCAGTGCTATTTCGGGTCAGACTGAGCACAAACTCTGAATACTATGATGCCCGGGATCCCACGGCGTTTTACTGGACCGAAAATGCACTCCAATATCATTATGCCGAACTTATCGCAAATGGTAATTCCATTCCGGATTTTGATCCAAAACTTCAGGCATCTGATGGCGTGAAAATCTTTGAAAATTTGACCATCTTGATGGAATATCCCTGTGGCTGGCTTTACCGATTCCTGAATCTAAAAGAAAAAAATCTTCTTTTCCATACCTGGGCAATAATCTTCATTGCCTGCTGTTCAAGTCTTGGGATATTCGCCATATTTGCCCTTTGCAGGGCATTAAAAATGAATTATTTTTACTCAATACTTGCTGGTCTGCTATTGAACTTTTCATTGGTTGCAGTGGGACGTTCTATATTCGGTTTTTTAAATGAGGATTTTGTCCTGCCCTTTATCTTTTTTGGACTCTCGGCATATTTTTATGCCATAAGAAATCAGCAGAATAGCATTCTCTTTTCACTAATTGCGGGATTTTGCTTTTTGATCAGCCTTGCAGGCTGGCATTTTTCTCGTTTTATATTTCTCACAGTAATCATCTGTTCAGTATTGAATCTCTGGATTTTTGAGAGAAATCCGAAAACCAGGATCAACATCAGCAAAATCCTTTTTTTCACTTTATTGATACCTTTTTTGGGCAGTCTTCTTGTACCTGTACTAAAAAGTCGTCTATATCTATTTTCTCCTGCCTTTGCCCTTGGTTTTGGCGCGGCGATTGGAATCACTTTTCTAAATCCCAAAAATGAAAAACCATTGATCTATTCATTTTCTGGCTGGCGTTCAATGATACCAGTCTTAATACTACTTCCATTGAGCATCCTGTTTTCCAGGTTAATGGCAATAGAAACAGAATACCTTCATGTCTGGTCATTAATAATAGCCAAAATGAAATTTTTGGGGATAAAACCATCAGATCCAGAAATACTTGATTATCCTGCCCGGTCGTTGTGGATTGAGGCATTCAACAGTCCACATCCAGTGAGTCTATTCAAAAATCTCTTTCCGATAATTATTCCTGCGGTGTGGGGATTTATGAATCTGTTGAAACACAGAAAATCGGAAAATCACATAAGATTGCTTTTGTTTTTATCCCTGACTTTCTTTTTGAGTTATCTTGCAATTGAAAGGATGGGTGTAGTAAACAACTTTCTTGTTGTTACCTTGAGTGTATCGCTATGTCTACTTGATTCTGGAAAATTACGAAGACCTATAAAAATTCTGATTCCCACAGGATTGACAGGCATATTTTTGTTCAATTTCTGTCAATGTTATCACCTCCACAAGCCAACAAGATATATAGGGTTACTGCGTGCAGTATTCGGTAATGAAATTTCTGAAAATATTTATAACTGGCGCCTCAATAACATTGAGCTTGTCAGATTTGTCAGATTCAAAACTCCAGAAAATGCTACATTCTTGTCTTCTTTTGGTGTGGGACCTCTTATTTTCGCTTATGCAGAACGGGCGATTGCCCTGCAGCCAAAGTTTGAGGTTAAAGATTGTCAAAAGATGGTAAAAGAATTTTTTGATGTTATTTATGATTCTGAAGAAAATTTCTATCTGTTATGCAAGAAACGCCAGATAGATTATTTTGTTTATGATATAAAAATTCTGCTTGATAACAGTCGTGATGGAAGTCGATGGATTGCGGGAAAGAAGGAGGTATCTACAAATTCAGTGGCATTTCTAATGCATTTCTTTCCTGAAACATTGAAGCATTTTGAATTGGTCTATCAAAACAATTTCTATCGTCTTTATAGGGTCCTTGGAGAAGATGAATATACGCAGACGGGTGATTTTCAATACCAACCAATATACGATATAAAAGTTTATGGAAACCAGGAGAAAATAGACAAAATTTTTGATGACCGTTATACAAAATATATCATAAATGATATCAAGCAGGCAAAGTTATTATTACAGAAGGCAAATATGCTGTTGGGAAAGGATCCCAATCAGGCAATCCATTTGATGGAGAAGTCTATTGCCCTATACCCTTCGCTCATTGGTTCAGTTACTACCCTGGGAATTGCCTATGCCTTGACTGGAAAGATTGAACAGGGATTATTGCTGTGTCAGCAAGAGGTCAAAGATAATTATCTATATCCTCTTGGTCATTATAACCTTGCCTATTGCCTTTATCTTAAAGGAGATATCTCTGGTGCATTAACAGAACTGAGAGAAACATTGAGATTTGACCCAAATTTTGTTGATGCACTGGAGATGGTAAAACAACTTCAGGAATGAGTTAGTATCTTGACAATTGCCAAAATTTAAGTAAAATTGCTTATGATTCTTAATGGTAGGATTGCTCTGATAACTGGTGGCGCCAGTGGTATAGGGGCGGCGATCGCGGTGAAATTTGCTGAAAATGGTGCAACAGTAATCATTGGGGATGTTGACCAGGATCTGGGAAATGCAACTTTGAAACGGATTGGTGAAAAAGCTCACTTTGTCTACCTGAATATCGCGGATGAACAATCAGTTAATCAAACAATAGATAAAATTGTGAACGATTTTGTAAGGATTGATATTTTAGTGAATAATGCGGGTATAACAAATGATAGATTGCTTCTGCGGATGACAAAAGAAGACTGGGATCGGGTCATAAATATCAATCTCACCGGTACATTCCTCGTGACCAAAGCTATGGTAAAATATATGGTGAAACAACGTTCTGGTAGAATTATCAATGTTGCTTCAGTCATAGGTCTAATTGGTAATGCCGGGCAGGCTAACTATGCGGCAAGCAAAGCAGGAATAATTGGTTTTACAAAATCTTGTGCCAAAGAATTCGCTTCAAGAAATATTACCGTGAATGCGATTGCACCTGGATTCATTGAAACCAGAATGACCGAAAAATTATCTGAAGAAGTAAAAGAGATGTATTCCAAATTGATCCCTTTGGGCCGTTTTGGCAAACCAGAGGATGTTGCAAACCTGGCACTTTTTCTATGTTCAGACCAGGCAGAATATATTACCGGTCAGGTAATCGCCATTGATGGCGGAATGGTAATGTAATAAAAACAAAGATGGTAACACAAGAAATGAAAGGAGACAAAAAATGGCAATATTTGATGATGTAAGAGATATTATTGTGGAACAACTTCATGTTCCACCAGAAAAAGTAAATGTTGATGCAAAATTTATTGAAGACCTTGGCGCGGATTCACTGGACACAGTAGAACTTATTATGGCATTTGAGGAAAAATTTAATATCCAGATCCCAGAAGAAGATGCCCAGAAACTTGATACTGTTGGTAAGGCGATTGCCTATCTGGAAGAAAAATTAAAATAAGAATGAAACGCGTCGTCATTACAGGCATAGGCGCCATCACACCACTTGGTAGTGATGTCAAGACCACCTGGGAAAGCATGCTCCAGGGTAGAAGCGGTATTGATTTAATAAAATCATTCGATACATCAAGGCACACAGTAAAAATCGCAGGCGAAGTAAAGGATTTTAGACCTGAAACTAAGGTTGATCCCAAGACGATAAAAAGGCTTGACCGATGTGTTCAATTAAGTCTCTGGGCAACGATTGAAGCGGTTATTGATGCCCAGATTGATTTTGAAAAATATGACAAGACCAATGTCGGAGTAATAATTGGTTCTGGTATAGGTGGTCTACTAACATGGGAAGAAGAACATACAAAATTTGTAAATCAGGGGCCGGCGCGAGTCTCTCCATTTCTAATTCCAATGATGATTCCTGATATGACCTCGGGTTATGTAGCAATTCATTATGGTTTAAAGGGACCAAATTATACCACGATATCTGCCTGCGCATCAGGTGCGCACGCCATCGGTACGGCATTTCGCGAAATCAAGATGGGAAATGCCTCAATAATTATCACGGGCGGTGCTGAAGCACCGGTAACACCATTTGCCCTTGCTGGTTTCAGCAATATGCGCGCGCTTTCCCGACGTAATGATGAACCACAAAAGGCATCAAGGCCTTTTGATCAAGCACGTGATGGCTTTGTAATGGCTGAAGGCGCTGCCACACTCATCCTTGAAGACCTTGAATTCGCCCTAAAAAGAGGTGCAAAGATTTATGCTGAAATCATAGGTTTCGGTGCAACCGGCGATGGTTATCATATCACTGCGCCTTCACCCGATGGTGAAGGTGCACGACGGGCAATGGAAAGGGCAATTATGGAGGCAGGTATCAAGAAAGAACAGATTGACTATATTAATACCCATGGCACCTCGACCGACCTTAATGATAAGTTTGAAGCAAAAGCAATAAAAGACCTGTTTGGTGAACATGCCTCAAAGATTGTACTCAATTCAACCAAGTCAATGATTGGTCACACCCTCGGTGCGGCTGGTGCGATTGAAGCTAT
>CAYQKL010000012.1:0-47833 GCA_964418185.1 uncultured bacterium | reverse complement strand
AATCCTGAACCGACTTTCTCATCCACGATTGTTAAAGAAAATCTATGAAAGACTGGATAACAATCGTTCAAAAATGGTGGTAATCGATGCCGCCCTACTTTTTGACTGGCCCGGGTTATTAAAGAAAATTGATTATCCAATCCTGGTTACATCACCAAAAATGATAAAAAGAAAGAGGGCTCTAAGGCGGAATATTTCCAGGAAAACTTTTGATCAAATCCTACAAACACAGCAAACTGAATCAGCAATGGCAAAAAAGGCAAAATATATAATAAGAAACTCTGGTACGCTTATGCAGTTAAGAAAGCAGTGTCAGAGAATTTTTGAGGAGTTAAAAAATGATTGTTGAATGCACAAATTGCCATTCAAAGTATAATATTGATGAAAGTAAAATTCCGGAAACCGGTGTTAAGGTTCGGTGTCCTAAGTGTCAGAATGTAATATCCATAAAAAAAGAAATTCTGCCGCCCACTCCGCCACCTGAACCAGTTAAAATAGAAACTCCTCCACCTACAGTTGAACCACCAACTCCACCAAAAGTCGAACCACCAATACCAGAAAAAGTTCCTGAACCACCACCCCCAGAACCAGAAGTCCCTCCACCACCTCCTGAGCCAGAAGCCCCTGAGGCTGAGGCAATCCAGGCACCAGTCGTCCCGCAAAGAGAGCAGGAGACTGTTACCAAACCAATCACTCCGCCACCCATTGAAATGAGTGAAGAAGATAAGAAATGGCATGAACGGGCACGTCGGTTAGCCAAGGCACTTGCCTCAGACCTGGTATTATACAATCAGGCAAAAGTAGAGCAAGGTTTACGCGACGGTACCCTGATACAATTACTCGGTGCCGAGATAAAACGTTCCTGGGAATACTACTGCCAGCAGATTCCCAAACATATTATTGAAAACAGCGACTATTTTAAAGAACAATTAAACAAAGTTGTCGGTAAAGGAAAAGAGATATTTAAGTAGGTATAATCATCACCCTGATTTATTTTTCGATACAACCACACAGAATTAAATAAAAAATTCTAAATCTTTGCCGGATTACTTTTTTTCAACAGTAGGTAATAGATATAGATGAAAATCAACAATAACCCTGTAAATCCAATTATCAGATAACCCATTGGTATCAGGTGTGACCCGCGCATATTGAACCAGTAGACATCAAGGGATAAATAGGCAACGAAAATTTGAATTATTGAAATAATAATTACCAAGAAATATACATTTCTTGGATCACGATATTTATCGCGTGTAGCAAAAAAGGCAATTAAATTTATCAACATTAATATTATTTGTGGCAAAATTCCATTGTAAAGAAATGATATCCTGCTACTCCATCCATCAGGATCCCCCTGAAAGTCAAAATGTGTAGCAATTCTATTGGGTAACTGCTGATAGAGCAGGATGATCATAATTATGGTCAGAGTAAAGATTGTGTCAGGAAGGAGTAAGATCAAAAAACTTGCCTTATTTTTTACTGGTTCTGGTTTTGGAATCTCGGTTTTCACTACTATGCCCGCCATTGACTTCAATTGTTCTAAAATTCTTTCAGAATTTTCCGGCGAGATTGCAAAATACCCCTTTTTTGATTTAAGGATTAGAATATTTTTTAGACTGGTCAACTGACAATTGATATTCCCATATTCAGCGGTAGTAAAGAGACCATAATATCCAAATAGACCTCCATTACCCATAGAACGCACTGGTTTTAGCTTGTTGAAGTCGTCAACCGCGATGATTCCTTCAATCTCGTTAAGGGGAATAGAAATTCTTGTTCCCAAAACCTTTTCAATGATAAAATTCCCTCCCTGTATGTAGTATGTTTTTGGACTCAAAAGGAAACTGATGATAACAATAGACATCATTACTATAGCAAATACCCAGCCGTAAGGTATGGGCTTTGTAACAAAAAATATGGACAATAGCACTAATAGTGTAGTAGTAATTATGGAAATGATCAGCGCAAGTTTATCAAGTTTTGCTGGTTTAAATTCCATAATCACTCCAGGTCAACAAGAAATCTTTTTGCCGCATTCTCAAGGGCTTGTTCAGGAGAAAGTTCAAGCCTCAATGCCTCTTCTAATGCTTCGTTCAAATATATACGACCGGTAAACCATTCTTTAGTCTTTGGCTCTGTATGGGCGAATTCAAGCTGGGCAATGATTTTGTCATAATTGGGATTTTCTGTAAGGAATTTCTGGAACTCAGGCAATTCAGTTACACTCTTTCTTGCTGGTATATAATAAGTCGCCTTTGTCCACTCCAACTGTTGCTGCGGTTCCAAGAACCACCTGATGAATTCCCAGGCAAGTTCCTTTTCTGCCGGACTTGATCTTTTAAACATTCCAATATTCGTTCCTGCAATCACCACCCCTTTTTTTGTTCCCTGGGGGAATGGTGCAACCACCATTTTGAATTTTGGTCTGCCTTTCAAAAACGCCCAGGAGACAATGGATGCAGGTATGGTTGCCACATTGCCACTCAAGAATTCATCCTGGCGTTGAAATCCAGGATTTAGATAAAAGAGACTATCTTTTACCAATTCAACGACATATTTCAAAACTTTTACACCTGCAGCACGGTTAAACCCCGGTTTCTTAGTTTCAGGATTGAATAACTCTCCACCTTCCTGATAAAGCATTGAACCAAAATACCAGACATCAATAGGCCAGGAAGTTGGCCAGATCCTTAAATTTTTCAATTTCTCGCAGGCAACCCTGAATTCAGACCAATCTTGAGGGAAATTTGTAATACCTACAGAATCAAAGACTGTTGCGTTATAGTAAAATACTGGCAGACTTTTGTTGAAAGGCAATGTAACGATCATTGAATCAAATGTATTATCTTCAATAAACACCGGGAAAAAATCTTGTAAATTAAACAATGAATCACCAACGATGAAATTATGCAAAGGTTCTAAATAACCAGCCCTATAGAACTGGTCGGTCCAGGATTCATACATCTGGGCAATCGTGGGTGGTGAATTAGAAGCAATTGCACCCATAAGTTTCTGTGCCAGTGCATCATAAGAACCCATCTGGACTGACTTTAATTCACCTTCAGGATGCAATTTATTAAATTCAGCAATCATACGTTCAAGTTTCTTTCCTATTGGTCCGCCCATTACATGCCAGAAACAGACTGTTGTCTTTTTGTCCCCGGAACATGTAAACAAAAAGAAAAGAGATAAAGATAAATATATGCTCTCACGGCCCAACCTTCTTACCATTCCGGTCCAATTGTGAGATAGAATTTCCAGTGTGATGGTTCACCGTTTTCATCAATCCAGTTCTGTAGATCATTGGCGCGGGCAAAATCAAATTTAAATATCGCAAAAAGAAAATTAAACCTCAAACCAAATCCCAGCCCCATCTTGACATCCTTAAGACGAATTGGTAGAAGTCCATCGACGGTTTCATAGACCTTGAACGAGTCAGAATAGATACCGGCAAAATCAGCGAACAAAACACCCCGAATGTTCTTAATCTCCATAGGCAAAGGGAAGGCAAGTCTTAAGCGGTCAATAAAAGGAAAACGGTACTCAAAATTGAAAAAACCCAAATCCGAACCCGTGAATGTATAATAATCAAAGCCTCTGATCGAACCTGGTCCACCAATAGACCAGAGTTCATCATCCTTACCAAAGTTTCCTGCCAGCACCAATCTTGTTGCCAAACTTGCCCGCGGCGAAAGTTGGAAATACCGACGATAATCAAACACCGCAGCCTTGATGTCAAAATCACTCATTACTGTAGCATAACCGGTGATTTTTGCTCGCCAACCATTTTGAGGACCGGTATCACCCCACCGCGCATTATCATAGATAAAAGAAACCTCAGGATAAGTAAATTTATAAGCAGTATCAATATATGTATCAGAATAAAAATCATCAAAAAAGTCAAGCCATCTTGTTTCATAAATTTTATAGGTATATAGCCCCAACTCAGCACGTAAAAATTTTGTGAAAGGATATTGTAACATGCCCCCCATTCCAAGATAGCGCCAGATAACAAGATCATTACCTTCCGCAAAATAGTTTAGGTATTGATAGAAGGCGGCTCCGAAATCAGTTCGTTTCTGTAAGTACCAGTACACCAGGAAAATATCTGATGAAGTAAGACTTCCGTAGAAATTTGTGCTAAACTCAATAAGATGGTTGCCCAATATATCGCTAAGAGCAATCTGAGTCATCCCGGAAAATCCCAGGGGTGTATAATAAGATGCGCTTGCCACAATATAATCAAGAGTAAACTTCAAACGATAATTTCTTACCTTTTCCTGCTGCAATTCAATGGCTGTATAGGAATTTTCCGCAATCATTTCTTCAGTAGTATCAGAATCAAACATTCTGGTTAATGGTTCTTTTACCACACAAATATCATAACCATAGTCATTGTAATAACCAAATGCGATCTTCTGAAGATCCCGAGAGATTGAGGGATAATAGATACCCGTTAAAATGTCCGTCCTTTTGGTTATTCTTTTCTCATTAAAAGAAAAATAGTAAAGATTATATGCAGAGTCATAATCTGCGACAAAGAACAGTCCGGAATCAGCATTAAAAAAAGGAGAAGATACATAGGAAGTTCGGGGTGTAATTCTCAAGAGGTTTTCACCATTCTTAACAAACACACCATAACTGCCATAGTGATAGTCTTCATTTGAATCAGGACGGTCTGAAACAAAGACGATCTTATCATCCGAGGAAAAATTCGGAAATTTGTCAGCATAAATATCATCAGTTAATTTCTCAATTTCTCCGGATTTTAGATTCAGTTGATAAATATCAAGGAATGAGTTTTTCAACCCACTGAAGATAATTCTGGCACCATCAGATGAAAATCTTGGCGAATAGATTCCATCAAGTTTCAACCGATACTTCTTGAATACCCGACCATTCCGGGCATTGATTATGTATAACACATCCTCACCCTGTGCCTTGGCGCAAAAACCCAAATATCTCTCATCTGGTGACCAGGTTATGCCTCCTTGATAAAGATGCAATCCTTCGTATCCGGAAGAGTATTCTGCTTTGATAAGCCTCTTTAGAACCCTGCCATCAATGCTCGAGACCACAATAAGTTCAATATTCCCCTGCCGGTCGCTGATAAATGCAATCCTGTCCCCATTTGGAGAAATTGCGGATGAGGTATTATAAAATGATCTGGTTTTTTTGTGGTCATAAACGGTCCGGGCAAAATTATCAAAATTCTCCACCAGTTTGATTTTGGGCCAGTATTTTATTTGATAAAATTTTATCCAGCGCTTGTTGAATTCTTCTGCGTCAACACCAAAGGCACTTATGAATGCATTGTCTAAATTCTTCTTTGCCTTTAATAGATGGATAAATTCACTTATCTTTTCCCGACCATATTTTAAGGTTATGTAATTGTAGAATGCCTGACCTTCTTTATAAATTATATAACCACCATAACTGCCCAGTTCTGAAATAGAAATTACCCGATTATTCATAACCAAATCACGCATATAAATATCAGCCTCAAGGTTCCATCCCTGAGATAAGTATTCGGCACAACCCTCCATTACCCACAACGGGATTGAGTACATAAAATCACCGGTGAGTATTGCCTCAAGTTTTGAAGGGAAGAATATTACAAATTGGAATACATGGGTAAGTTCGTGCAAAAGTACATGCCGAAGTTCCTCATAGTCACCATTAAATGGTATGACCATACGATTCTTCAAGATTTCGGTAAAACCTCCTACTGACTCCTCAATCAACTCAAGGGTTACATTGGTCTGAGAAAAATGGTTTGGTGCATTATAGAGTATAACCGGAACGCGGAAATCAACCTCAACTCCAAAATCCTTGCTCAATCTTTGATAACCATCCTCAAGCACATCCTCGGCAAAACCAGCAATATCTTCACCGCCATTGTAGAAGTATATGTCAAAGTGATCCGTGGACAATATCTTGAAATTGAAATCCTGATACTGAATCTTATTCTGTCCAAAATACTGACTAAAAAAAATAAATGTAAGAGTCAGGACCGGCATATTTGTTATTATAACCAAATAAGGTGGATAGTCAAGGATTAGAAGGCAAAACGGCGTAGGGTGTTTCCCCCCTACGCCGTCAATCACACTGTTTTACTTCACCACCTTTATCTCAAAAGGCTCGGCAATTACCTCTTTATCAATATTGTAGTATTCATATACCCGTGAAGATTGAACCTTTGCTCGCACCGGATATTTTGCCTTAAGACTATAGGTAAACTTAACTGGTCTATTTGACGAAATTGACTCCAGATAGACAATCATCTGACGTGAAGTCAAACTATATTTCTGAATGGTCTTATTATTGACAAACTCATCAAGGGTTGGTGTCTGGACTTCAAATCCCGGAGGAATTCCTAAATCAATCATCACCATCTGGGCAGTTCCACTCTTCAAAAGATTTATGGATACATCAACCTTCACTAAATCATTCATGACCAGTTGTTTTCGGTCATAATTGACATCAATGGCAAACAAGGGCATTGGTGGTCTGGGCAGGTCTTTCCAGGGAATATAGTATGAACTCGTTATTTCATAGAGAAAATTCCCTTCACCCTTGAGTTGAATCTCCACGGTGTTTTCGTCCTTCAGATACTCGCTCAATTCAATCTGTTGCATCACATCGGCATTATTCTTATCTACCTTAATCTCACTCACCGTCTTACCATTATGCATTACCACCACGGTCGCATTTATATCCTCGCTCGTACCACCAAGTGCACCAACCAGTGCCCGCAATGCAATTATAGTTCCCTGTGTAGTATACCACATTCCGGAAGTATCTTTTGAACGGATCAAATAGGTCAATGCCTTGGTCGTCTCTTTGGAAAACTTTCCGGATTTGACAAGGGCATAAGCTGCCAGACCACTTGCCTCAATGTCTGCACCCTTACCTTCTGTAAAGGTGATGGATGGCATATTTGATTCCCAATAGATTGCGCCATTATCCTCTTTTGCCATATCCAGTAGTCTGCGTAAAACCTTAATTGTCATCTCTGATTTTGGTTCCATTGCCACAAAGGCATTGGCAACGAGTGCAAGGATATAAGCATCATTAACTTTTTCCCATTTGCCTTTTAGATAATCAAGCCCTCTCTGTGCAGCACCCTCTTTCTGGCCTATCTCAGCCAGTGCCCAGACAATATAGGCAGTAGGCATTATATCACTGTGCTGGATCCTTCCCCAGGCTTCAGCATGCAGATACTGTTTATCCGGAGACCAGGAACCATCCTTTTCCTGCTGTGCTTTTAGCCACTGGGCAGTTCTTTCAATTACCCTTTCATCTATATTATAGACTTTGCCCATATCATTGAATTCCATCAAGCCATAGGCAGTGAGAAGTTTGTTTGCTGGCGCATCACCAAACCAGGAAAATCCACCGCCCTTTACCTCAAAAGATAATAGTCTCTGATAACCAATGCTGATGTATTCTTCTGCCTTCATCTCGGTCTCTGGTTTGATCTGCTCGGTCTGTCTCAGATAGTTCAAAATCAGAATATTGGGATATGTAACCGAAGAAGTCTGTTCAAAACAACCAAAAGGCATCCCGAGCATCTTATCGAGTCCTTCAACGACCTGTGAATATATGCCTGGATATAATTTCAGGAATAATGAATTTGCCCCGGGTATTGCATTCGCTGGGAAACTTATTTTCTTTGCTACATTACCCTCAAGACGGTCTGAAATTATCCTCTCAAAATGCTTACCATCAGGTAATACTGCAATCTGTCGCTTTATCGCATCGGATTTTACCTCACCATAAGCCTTTACAGTTATTGGATGATAACCGAGTTCTTTGACTCTTATCGGGAAATATACTACAGAAACTTCGTCCTTGTCCAATGTCTTTGTGATCTCTCTTTCACCTAAAACCTCAAACCAATCACCAGTTTCTAAGACTACTTTAATCTTCTGTTGTCTGGGCAGATAATTATAGAGTGCAACCGGGATGGAGATTTCATCGTCCTGGGTCAGTGCCACAGGCAGGTCAATATCAACAAAGAAATCCTGGAATACCCGAATCTGTGAAAGGCCAGAACCGAGTTCGCCCTGCTGAGACGATGCAAGCATTGTCATTCGCCAGGTAGTAATTGCATCGGGCATTGTCAAAGAAATCTTTGCCTTACCCTGGGCATCAGTTATCAATGCCGGTAAAAAGACAAAGGTTTCCGGGAAATATTCCCGCACCCTGGGTTCTTCAGGACCTTTGCCTTCTAATCTCTTCTTATCAACTGCGGTCTGGCTAATTGATGGTTTTTCAGATGCTGCCATTCCTGCCATTGGCACCATCTTCACCATCTCCCTATCCATTTCATCAAACCTACCCCAGCCCCATTCTGTTATATCATCTTCACTATCAAAAACTCCATCAGGACCAGCACAGACAATGCTGAAATAAGAAAAATATTCAGATTCACAGGTAATGCGGTATCTTCTGTTCCAGGGGTCAAGGAGCTCGGTTTCTTTTATGAATCCTTCTTTGACAAAGACCTCAAGGGCATTTTCCGTTTTTGGATAGTTATTATACCGATCATAGTATTTGTTTATCGCGGTGTAGAATTTTCCGCGCAACCCAGTAAGTTTAGAATAGAAGGTTTGGGCAATCTTCTCATTCACTTCAATTGGTGTTGTATAGTGTATGGGAAATGGCTCTTTGGGAGTCAGGGTGGAAAACATTACAATCTCTGCGCGCTCATCAATTGCCGGTTTTTTTACAATGTTTGCTGGTTCAAAACCATGGATTTCATAACGCGGGGTCATAATCTCTTTTTCCAGGGTAAAATATACTTTTTCCAATCCCGGCTGTAATTCACTCACGGCAAAGACCGCCTCATCAACTATTGCCAGGCACAATGCTGCAATCCTTGGCCGACCATTTTTATCGGTAATCGTGAAAAGAATCTCACCATCCTCTCCTGGCAGGTACTCTTTCTTGTCTGCCTTTACATCTATGTTTAGATCATTTGCTCCGTGTACATAACAGAATCTTGTATCACGAATTATATCCGAACCCTGGGTAACGATGTATGCATGGAGCCAGATTGAACCAGCGATCTCCTGGGTTAAATAAAGTTCCTGCGCACCTTTTCCATCCTTTATCTCAATAGATTTGGTAAGAACGGTTTGATTTTCCTTGATTACATCCAGATAAACCCTTCCTGTCTTCTTTGTAGTAAGAATTTCTAAATCTATTTTGTCACCAATCTTATAGATTCCCCTTTTCATACGAATAATCACCTGCTCCTGTTCAGTATCAATGCTAAAATCCTTTTTTACCTCTGCCTTTTCGCCTTTATTATCAACCACCTGAACCAGAATATCTGTCTTTGCCTTTCTGGGGGTATACAAAAATTCTGCAACACCGTAGTCATCGGTTTTACCTGTCTGTTTGACTCCATCAATATTCATTATAACCTGACCCAGACAGGGCGAACCATCTGGATAATTTGCCACCACATATATTCGATTTTCAAGGTTTGATCTGAGCAGACCACCTTCAGGTACAATTGCAATATTTATCAAGTTCTGTACAACCTTCTTTGTTAAAGAAATTTTTTCACTGTGATTTGCCTTATCAACTGCCTCAATATCAATCCGGACAAATGCATCACCTTTTTCCAGGGGCTCGCCTACAAAATAACCCGGCAATTGGTAGGAAAAATGGTAGAGTCCATCTTTATCTGTCTTTCCTTCAATTACCGCCTCTTCATTGAACCCAACATCGAACTTAAAAACCGTGATCTTGACCTTCGCATCAACAACCGGTTTGCCAAAGAAATATTGAATGTCAAGGTCACCTTCCATCTTTTCACCAGGCAGGTAGAACTCTTTATCGGATTTAAAAGCAATCTTGAATTTGGGCAGGACATATTTTTCAATTTTTACCGTCTTTTCGGTCTTTTCATTATCAAGGATTGCACGGACTACCCAGTTGCCAAAATTTACTTCATCTGCAAGCAAAAATGGTGTATAGGCAACGCCAAATTCATCGGTCTTTATCGCCTTTTTAAATACCTTATTTCCCTTTGCATCCTCAATTTCAAAGATAACTTCTCTATTTTTTACGGCATTCAGTTTCGGTTTTTGTAATGATAATGTCCTTATATGAATCGTCTGCCCTGGCTGGTATATTGGTTTATCAGTAACCAGATAGATCAAATTCCCACTCGTTATTTCTATATTTGTCTCGTATTCATCTTTTCCCAGTTCAGAATTAATAACAAACTTCAAATCAGCTTTCGTCAAGTTTTCCGGCAGGTCAAACTTTGTCTGGCTCGTCCCCGTACCATCAGTGATGCCTTCATATACAGTCTTTTCAAATTTTTCTGCGGTCAGTATGACCTTAATCTTAGCCCCTGCGATTGGTCCATCAGTCCGCTGATTTTTAACAATAATCCGATAAATGATTGGTGTACCGGCAACAAATCTGTCCTGACCTAAGATTTTGACAATCATCTTATCCTGAAGTTGGTATAGAGAATATACCTTTTCTGTTTTCTTAAATCTTACCTTGATCCGCAAGAGGTCAGGATCTCCAATTTCTTTTTTAATCTTCACCTTTGCAGATAATGAATAATAATCTTTGTTAACGTATACCCACCTGATAATTTCACCTACAACATTATCTTCAGGGTCAAGGACCCAGATCTCACATTTTCCCAGTTCACCTTTCTGCCCTTCAATCGGAATACGGAGATTGAGTTCATTGTTAGAATCATCAGAACCAATCTTTGTTATCAAACCAAGTGCCAATAAACCAATGCTTACTGTCAAAATAGATTTCATTGTTCCCCCTTTGCTATTGTTAATTACAGAATTTCTTCAAAAAAATTCCTTATCAATGACCCCTTATGAGTCCGGCGGTCATAGTCCCTCAGGTTAAATCATTTACAAAGTTCATTTGCAGGTTTAGGTCTGCATAAATAGAAGCCCTGGCCATAGCGAATACCGAGTTTCTTAATGTACTGCAGTTCATTCTCGTTTTCAATTCCTTCAGCAATAATTGTGGCATTAATGCGCTGGGCAAAATTGACAAAGGATTTTATCAATTCCTGACGAATGAGATTTTTATCAATATCCCGTACCAGGGTCCTGTCATATTTCAGATAATCCGGACCAATCTCACTAATTCTTTCCAGGGTGGAATAACCCACACCCACATCATCCAGGGCAATTCTCAAACCCCTGCCTTTTGTCCTGACAAGTATCTCCTGGTAGATTCCATAATGAGGAATAGCAAATTTCTCTGTGATCTCAATAACTACACGATTATTCTCCAAATTATGTTCAGAAAGTGTATTTACAAAATGATTATCCAGTAATTTGGGGATCTGGTCCGGTGTGATATTCAAAAAGAGAAGCCCGTTGGAGTCTATCCTTGATGCTTCCTTTATGGCATTATTCAAACATAGTTCTTCTATTGCGGGCAACATCTCATACCTTGCAGCAAATGAGAATATCGTGTCAGGTTCTTCAAAGAAAGAACCGTGTGGTCCCCGGGTGAGTGCTTCATAACCATAGATTGACCTATCCTGCAGGTTGTATATCGGCTGATATACGGTATAAATATCTTTCTTATGAACTATTCTCTGCAATTCGGCATACAAATCTTTTTCCTGCAATTTTTCTTTGTAATATGCCGCATACTTTAGGTCTTCAATCGCCTGATAAACAAGCCTCTCGGTTCTCACCATTGGATCAAGTCTGAGTACCTGATAACTTGTGTGCAGGTCTATTCTTTCCTTCACATCACTATGCACAAAATCATTCTTTATCTTCTCAATCTTCCCATTAAATCGCTCAGAAAGAATTTTAAGATATTCTTTATTAATCAGGCTACCAGTTTCAGTTCTGCTCATCAAAATGAAAAATCCATCGCCCATTATTGAAGAAACCGCAATTAATGCAGAATTTGGAATTAGCCGGCCGATTTCGCCCATTACGTTGATTGTGAAGACCTTCACCAGTTCATCATATACTTCCCAACCAAATACGGGTTCAATGCGTGCCTGGTCCCCAATTGCCAGATAAAGTATTCCGATAACCTTTTCTTGTTCCACGATCTTCCTTATGTCATCAAAAATGGCATAGATCGTAGGCAGACCAGTCGCCCGGTCATACAGGGAAGTTCGATACTTGTACAATTCCGATTGGAGTCTTTCAATGTCGTTGTTCATAGATTGTTCTTTGCTATATAATAAAATATTTCATCTATTCGCTTGAGCAATTGTTCGGCAGTAAACGGCTTGCAGATATAGTCAACTGCACCTTCTTTTAGCCCGATAATTTTATCATAGGCATCAACCCGTGCGGTTAACATCGCAACTGGAATTTTCTTCAGTCGCTCATCTGATTTCATAATCTGCATTAACTGCCAGCCGTCAACTTCGGGTAACATAATATCAAGGAGAAGGAGATCAATCTTCTCTGACTGCAGGATCGCCAGCCCTTGTTTTGCATCTTTCGCTTTGACGATTGAATAGCCCGCATCCTGCAGTACCCTTTCTACAAATTCAAGGATGTCTGGTTCATCATCAATGACCAATATATTTTTGTTCATTCCACCCTCCTTGACGGAATAATAAAATAAAAACTCGTAATTCCTTTATCACTTTCTGCCCATATCTTACCTTGATGGGCTTCAATTATACTATGGGCAATTGATAAGCCAAGACCAATGCCCCCATATTTTCGCGAGGTGGTTGCATCAATCTGATAGAAAGGCTCAAAAATCTTTTGTAATTGGGGAGTGGGAATAGTTATCCCCTGATTACTAATCTTGAACTGAAAATATTTCTTATCTTCGCTTATCATCTCGCTTGTCTTGATTCTTACTTGAGTACCAGCCTCAGCAAATTTTATACTGTTGTTGATCAAATTCTCCAGCACTGTGAATAGATTTTCTTTATCTGCAAAGACCATTTTCACTGATAAATCCTTTTGTATATTCAAACTGCGTGACTGGATCTCAGGTTGAAAGTTACTGATGATTACATCAATCACCTCATTAATCACAAATTCCTGAGGTTGTAATTTAATGCCCTCAAGAGTATATTTGGAAATCAGTAGCAATGAATGAATTTCTTTATTCAAACGCTCTAAATTACGTCGGATAATCTCAAGACTGTGCTTTTGGTCCTGATTTAATATACCCATCTTATTCTTTTCTAAATAGTCCACATAACCAAGCGAGGCAGTGAGTGGCGTCCTTAACTCATGGGAAATATTGGCGAGAAACTGGGTTTTCTGAACATCTCTCTTTTCTAATTCTTTGATCAGATTATTTAGTTGCCATATATTATCTCTGATCTTTTCACTCATAGAATTGAATGCCCTGGCAAGGTCTTCAAACTCATCCCCGGTTTTGATAGCAATTACCCTGTTAAAATCTCCGCCTGCAATATCCTTTGCCGCATCCCTGATTATTTTGAGGTGCCCCGTGATTCTATTAGAAGCGATAATGGCAAGAACCACGCTCAATAACAACATACTGAAACCCATAAAAACACTCCCTGTGACCACATTAGAAACCTCACCGCTCATACGTTTTAATGTGAAATGATAAACAATTGAATAATTGTGAACCCCGTATTCATCAACATACGGGGTGATGATACAGAGATGATCGTCAGCCATTATATTTATCTCCATCTTCTTTATATTATGGAGCACAAATGAGTCAGTAGAATAAGGATTTTCAGCAAAAGATATCCCTTTCTCATACTGAGCCATATCATAGTGTATCCTGCCGGTTAAATCAATTATCTGGATATTCTCAAGATCAATATTCATCGCTTTCTGTTCAAGAGCGATGGCACGGAACTTGAAAAATGCAGTTTTGAAATAGTGGATAAAGGCATCACCAATCTTATCACTGGTCAGGATAACAAACATCCGGGCATTGCTTACTATTTCACCCCTCACCTCTTTTATTCGGTTCAATGTCATATAGATACCCATTCCAGTAAATACCGTAAGTATTATTAGAAATAATGCACCTATCAATTTTGTCCTGAATGACATCTTCATCCTTATAAACCTATCTCCGCAAATCTAATCGTTTGGTCAAGCCTTGGTGTAAATCTTATGTTTTTTGAAACCCCATAAATTCTTGGCTCCCAGATCAGAGGAATTACCGGCATATCATTGAGCAAGACCTGCTGTATCTCTTTTATTATTCCATATCGTTCCTCCTCATCCGCTATTAACATTGCGAGGTCTATCAGGCTATCTATTTTATGGTTTGAATAACCTGCACGATTCATCAAACCATCACCCATTTCAGGGTTAGGCGTATAAAAAGAAGGTTCAATAATACCGCTCAGTCCATCAAGTGAATTAATCAAAAATGAAAGCAGAAAACAATCAAATTTACCTTCCTCTATACCCTTGAAGAATCTTTCTGGCTCAAGTTCCTGTTCCTCAACTTCTATCCCTGTTCTTCTCCAGTATTCGACAATCATACCCCCGATTTTCTTAAACGACTTTCCATAATATAATCTTATTTTAATCATCTGGCTTGTATTATTTAACAATCTTTCTGCACTATCAGGATCAAAAGACAGAGGCGGAAATTCTGGTATGTATCCCAGGAGACCTTTGGGTATAAACTGGTTGGCCGGTTCAGCAAGGGAGTGATATACCGTATCAACAATTTCTGCACGATTAATTGCAAGGGAAAGTGCCTGACGCAATAGAGTAAGATTAAAGGGAAATTTTCTAATATCTAACTGTATATAACGGGCACTCACACCAGAGCAAATCGCGAATCTTAAACTATCCTTAAGTTTTATATACTCCTCAACGGGAATCCCATAGACGATATTTACACTGTCTTTATTAAGTAATTCTATCGCATTTTTTGTATCCTGAACAAATCTGAATATCCCTTTTTTTAACTTTGGTTTCTTTCCCCAGTATTGTTCATTAGCAAGACAACTAATTGAATTATCAGTTATTAAAGCGATCTTATAAGGACCGGTGCCAACTGGTTTATCAAAATCATTGTAACCATTGGGCACAATATAGATGCTATTGAGGTCGATTAGCAGATATTGATAGGGAAATCTGGTTTTGATGATAAATTTCGTGTGATTTATTGCGTAAATTGTATCAATGATATGGATAAGTCTGCTTATTTCAGTTTTAGGAAGGGAAAATGTTCGGTATAGAGAATATATTACATCCTCGCTATTAAGCATCTTCCCATTATGGAAAAATACATTCTTGCGCAATTCAAATTCCCAGTTCAAACTATCAACCCTATGCCACTGGATAGCAAGATTGGGAACCAACTTTAAATCCGGTGTATAATCAATCAAACTTTCATAGATATTTGATAAAACAGAAATGGTTACGACCTCACTGCGCAGATGTGGATCAAGGGTGCGCGGTGGTCGGTTATATACTACAACAACGCTATCTGGTAATGGCTTTTGACAAAAACTGGTTAGAAATCCAAAAAAGATAATTTTGAAAAGATATCTTTTCATTCAATCCTTCTTATTTCCTTTATCAGAATCTTTTCGTC
Organism: uncultured bacterium; assembly: GCA_964418185.1. Classification (GTDB taxonomy): domain Bacteria; phylum Hydrothermota; class Tepidihabitantia; order SM23-42; family JAOAFX01; genus JAOAFX01. Next base: position 32,281 of record CAYQKL010000012.1, on the reverse strand, counting down.
CAGCCTCGGAGTCCAGACTATATCGGGTGATACACCATAAATCTCTTTTTCCCAGACTACCGGAATCCTTGGAAGGTCATCAAGCAGAATTCTCTGCACCCTGCCTGCAAGGAATGCGCAGTGTCGCAACTCCGAATCTGCAATCATCTTCTTAATCAAGGTATCAACAGTTCTGTTTGAATAGCCCGTGTTATTTAAAAGGCCTAAACCTTTCTTCTGTTCTCTTGTGTGAAAATAACTGCGCAGGGTGCTTATCCCCTCACCGGTTGTGGGAACGCTTCCAATGAGATAGAAATCTGATTTTCTATTATTAATTTTTTGCCAGTATTTTTCAACTGACAAGGGATTTGGTTTTATCTTCAGACCCATATTTCTTAAATCCTCAATTATTGCCTCAGCAATATTTGCACGGACCTCAGCAAAATCAAATTCAATCTCTGGTAATGTGCCCAACATTTTGATGAGTCTTCGGGCGCTATCAGGATTGTATAAAAATAAAGGCAGGGTATAATCATAGCCGAAAAGGCCCTGGGAGATATATTGGTTTGCCGGTGTAGCATAACCTTTATAAACATCCTTGACCAGATGTTCTCGGTTTAATCCGAGATTAACTGCCCGACGAAGTTCAATTCGGTTAAATGGAAATTTATTTAAATCCATCTCCAGATACCTTGTTGCAACACCAGGTGTGGCAATGACCCTGCCTGCTTTTTTTAGCCTCTCAAGTTCACTCAGTGGAATATAGGTGATGATATCTGCCTCTTTCTTCTTTAGCATCTCAATTCGTTTTTGAACCTCAGGGCTGAAGATAAATTTCACCTGCTCAAAGTATTGGTTGTTTTTCCAGTAAAGATTAAACTTCTTTAATTTTAGATGTTCTTTATCCATTCTTACAAATTCATAAGGTCCGGTTCCACAGGGTCTTTGATTTGAAGGTTCAAAACCCTCTGGTATAATAGCAATACCAGAAAGGTCATAAAGCAAGAAGGTATGGGATTTTTTTAGTTTTAATAATACGGTGTTTGTGTCTTCAATGATTATTGTATCAAGATAATCCCTTAAACTCTGGAATCGGGATTCAGGAAGATTAAATGGCCGGTAGAGTGAATATACAACATCTTCTGGACTGAATTTTTTCTTATTGTGAAACTTCACGCCGTTGCGTAGATAAAAACGCCAGTTCAGACTATCAATCCTCTCCCAGTAGTCAGCAAGCGCCGGTATCATCTTCATATTTGCATCAAAATCAACAAGAGGTTCATAAATATTACAGAGAATTGAGGTGGTAAGGATTTCATTCCTCAAATGTGGGTCTAAAGTTGCCGGTGGTGTATCATAGACAACAACAATGGTCTCTATCTTCTTACCACAGAATAGAAAGAGGGTGTAAAAAAGAATCAAAATGATACCAACATTGCAAAATCCTTTGGATTTAAAATTTATCTTCATCTTTCCATTGGTATCCTTATTTCATATTTTTTTGCAAATTCAATCGCCTCTTTATAGCCAGCATCATAATGCCTTGCCACACCAATACCCGGGTCATTGGTCAAAACCCTTTCAATTCTCTTATCCATCATCTGGGTTCCATCACAGACCAGGACCTGGCCCGCGTGGATTGAATATCCGATACCAACCCCACCACCATGATGGACCGAGACCCAGGAGGCACCGGATGCGGTATTTAAAAGCGCATTCAAGATAGGCCAGTCTGCAATTGCATCTGAGCCATCAAGCATTCCTTCAGTCTCCCGATACGGAGATGCTACAGAACCACAATCAAGGTGGTCCCTGCCGATAACAATCGGTGCCTTTAACTTTCCTTCCCTTACCAGCTGGTTTATTCTCAAACCAAACCTATCCCTTTCTTTATATCCAAGCCACATAATCCTTGCCGGTAGCCCCTGGAATGGTAGCTTTTTCTGAGCAAGTTCTATCCATCTCCGAATTGATGGATTATCACCAAACATCTTAAGAATCTCATTATCAAGCAAATATATATCTTCTTTTTCTCCGGATAATGCAGCCCAGCGGAAAGGTCCTTTTCCTTCACAGAAGAGCGGTCTTATGTATTCAGGCACAAATCCAGGAATCTTGAATGGATCTTCAACCCCTGCCTTCTTTGCCTGGCCCCGGATATTATTTCCATAATCAAATGCTATTGCCCCTATCTTCTGCATCTCAAGCATCGCCTGCATCTGACAGGCAATGGATTCCAGTGCCCTCTTTTTATATTCCTCGGGATTTCTGCACCGCAATTCCAGAGCCTCATCAAGGCTCATACCAACAGGCACATATCCATTCAATTCATCATGGGCAGATGTTTGGTCAGTTAAGACATCAGGGATGATGTTTCTCTGCACGAGTTTGGGTTCAATATCTGCACAATTTCCAACAAGCCCTATTGAACGTGGAATCTTCTTTTCAACTGCCTCAAATACGAGCTTCAATGCCTCATCCAGATTATCAACCATCATATCACAGAATCCCTGTTTTACCCTCCGTTCAATCCTTTTTGGGTCAACCTCTATATCGAGTATCACCCCTTCATTCATTGTTACCGCAAGAGGCTGGGCACCACTCATCCCACCCATACCACCGGTCAGGACCCATCTTCCTTTTAATGTACCACCAAAATGTTTCCTTGCACAGGCCGCAAATGTTTCATATGTGCCCTGGATGATTCCCTGGGTTCCGATATATATCCAGCTACCCGCAGTCATCTGTCCATACATTATCAGACCGAGCATTTCAAGTTTTCTAAAATAATCCCAGTTTGCCCAGGCAGGCACCAGTAAAGAATTTGCAATCAACACCCTCGGTGCATAATCAAATGTCTTAAATATTCCAACTGGCTTTCCTGATTGTATCAAAAGGGTTTCATCATTATCAAGGCTTTTTAATGATTCTACAATCTTGTAGTAGCATTCCCAGTTCCTCGCTGCCTTACCAGCACCTCCATAAACAATCAACTCCTCGGGTCTTTCTGCAACCTCAGGGTCAAGATTATTCTGTAGCATTCTTAATGCGCCTTCCTGTTGCCAGGATTTACAACTTATCTGTGAGCCCCTTGGCGCACGCACAGGATTATAAGAAAATTCCTTTAAAATAGCGGTCTTTTTCATTGCACCTCCGCATATAATCATAATCTAAATATTTAAGTTGTCAAGTGCATTTTATGGAGTTAATATTAAAGTTATGATTGACTATTTGTTCTATTTCTATATAATTCTAAGGTTGCTTATGACTAATAGAAGAATCAGAAATTTTGAGATAAAAGAATTGATCGCAACTGGTGGGATGGCTGCAATCTATAAGGCGGTTCAGCTCTCCCTTGACCGAATTGTCGCGGTAAAGATTTTGCATGGCCACCTTGCCCAGGATAAGGACTTCATCACCCGGTTTGAACGAGAGGCAAAGGCAGCCGCAAATCTGCAACACGAGAATATCGTGAACATCATTGATTATGGTCGTGAGGAGGATGTCTATTTTATTGCGATGGAATATGTCGATGGCACGAGTCTAAAAGAACTGATAAGCACTGTAAAATTTGTTCCCCTGGAAATTGCCCTGGCAATCACCAATGAAATCAGCAAAGGGTTGAATCATGCTCACCAGAAGGGTGTGGTCCACCGAGATATAAAACCAGCCAACATTCTCATTGGTTATGATGGTACCGTGAAGATTGCTGATTTTGGACTTGCCCAAGCACAGGATCTGACCTCTATAACCGTCACCGGCTCAATTGTTGGGACACCGGCATATATGTCGCCTGAACAAGCCGCGGGCAAAAAAGTTGATCCGCGATCCGACATCTTTTCGCTCGGCGTGGTAGTTTATGAAATGATTACTGGCGTTAAGCCCTTTCGGGGTGAAAACTATTCATCGGTTATACACGAAATTCTCACGATTGAACCAACCAAACCAATTGAAGCAAATTCGCTTATTCCCCAGGAAATCAGCGCAGTTATTGAAAAGATGCTGGCAAAAGATCCAGATAAGAGATATCAAAATATTGATGAAGTTTCCGCGGAAATTAATCTCTATTTTCGTAAATCAAGGATTGATGTCAAACGTAGGGATATTGGTGAATTTATTGCTGCGCCCGTTGATAATTTCAAGAATCTGCTCCACAAGAGAAAAGAAAGACATTATGAACGAGCAGTTTACTTTATGAATCTTGGCTATGAGAAGATAGATGATGCCATAGATGAATTTGAAAAAGTATTGATTTTGGATCCGGATGATTCTAAGGCAAGAATTTATCTGGAGGAATTAAAAAAGAAGAAAGAAAAGACCCCACCGATAGCCAAAAGGGCATTGGTAACAGAAAAAAGGTCGGCAAAAAAACCAGGTATGCCAGTTTTTGGAGTTATTGGCGGAATTATTGTTCTGTTATTAGTTCTAATGGCATTTTTCAAATTCCTTCCGAAAAATATTGCTTCAAATCCGCAACCCCGGCAAATCAAAGGAATTGCAGTGATCAATTCCTCCCCGCCTGGTGCAGAAATCTTTCTTGATAATAATAATCTTGATACAATGACTCCTGCCATACTGGAAAGTCTAATGATCGGCGAACATCAGATTGAGTTGAGAAAAAGAGATTATAAACCGATTCTACAGAAATTTGAGATCAAAGGTAATGACACAGTGAGTTTGAACATCACCTTAGAACCAGAAGTTACAAAAACTGACACCGGGACCATTTCAAAACCGATAAAACCAAAACCTCTGCCTCCATCTACAGGCACAGGTTATCTTAAGATAAAGGTCATCCCCTGGGCAAAAATCTTTATTGATGGACAATACATTGAAACCACGCCAATTGCCCGGGTTCTGTCCGTAAATTCAGGTGTACATACACTACGACTTGAAAACCCAAATTTTAAAATCTGGCAAAGAAATATTAGATTTGCTCCTGAAGATACAGTAAATTTGAATGTCCGTCTTGAACCACTTGAGGGTGCTCTAAGACTTATTGTCAAACCCTGGGCAGATGTTTATATTGACGGAAAGTTTTATGAGACAACACCTATTGCCAAACCAATAAGAATAACATCTGGTCGGCATATATTAAAATTGATCAATCCTTCATTCAAACCGTATGAAGAGGTAATAGTTATAGAACCAAACCAGGTGTTAAAGAAAAACATTGAATTACAATCAAAGTGATAAAATTAAGAAAGGAGAAATTATGTTAAGAAAATGCAGCATATTTCTTAGTATCATCTCTATCAGTCTAAGTCTTGGTCAGTCCGTGAGTGGCGACTCATTATTAAAAATGCTTGAGAAGGCAAAGTTACACTACAATAATGGTGAATATGAGAGTGCAATAACACAACTGGAGAATGCCCTCCAGTATCTCAAACAACTCAATCAAAATGAACAGGTTGAGGCGTACAAATATCTGGCATTCAGCTATGTCGCCTTTGGTGATAGAGAAAAAGCAAAGGAGCAGTTTAAGAGGGCATTGGATCTGGATCCGAAATTAGAACTGGACCCGGCCACAGTCTCGCCCAAGATTATCAAAGTATTTGAAGAAGCAAAGGCAGAAATGGTGACTATCCAACCACCGCCTGCGCCGGTCCAGCAACCAGTGACGAAACCGACCAAACCAATTGAAAAACCATCCCAGATGAGCACTACTGGTGCACTGGCAAGAAGTTGTTGTCTCCCAGGCTGGGGGCAGATGTATAAAGGTGAAAATTCAAAAGGGAAAAAGTTGATGATTGCAACCGCAATCACTTTGCCTACTTGTTTAATTGCCACCTCAATTCAGGAGGTCAAGCATCAAAAGTATCTGGACATAGAGCCAGGCAATGAGGATGAAATGGATCGTGCCTATAGAGAATACCGAACCTGGTATAACATTGCCGCAATCTCCTGGCTTGGTTTTATCGGGGTTTATGCTTATAATATCTACGATGTAGTATCTACAAAATCAGTAGTGAAGTCATCAATGAACAGTCGGGATAAAGGATTTTATTGTCAGTTGACTAATAAATATTTTCAGATTGGATACAATGCGCGAATTAAATAGAGATTTGTGGGGTATTTTTAAAGGAGGAAAAATGAAAAAAATATTGATTCCAATAATAATCATTATGATTCTCGTGGTGTCCTGTCTAAAACCACCACGGGACAATGAATTTGATCCGAACAACCCAGACAAGGCATATCTTACTGGTGTTGTTCATTCGCCCGAGGGAAAGGTTAAGCATGCCAAGATAGAATTATTAACTTCTGATCATGAGACCTATGATTCAACCTATTCTGACATAGAAGGAAGATTTGAATTTACTGAAATTGACCCGGGTATATATAAGATAATGGCATTTGCACCTTATTATATACCCATTGATTATTACCCTGAGAGTTTGCCTGCAGGCACTTCTGATACACTTGACCTCTATTTTTCAGCAATGATATTCAATTTTGACAGTGATACTATTGGTACTGTTGAGCCCTTTGACTTTAAAAGTATATCAGGTAATTGGCGGGTCGTTGAAGATAATACCGCGCCATCTCAACCAAATGTTTACAACTGTAGTACCCAGGATGAGGGATTGGCATTATATAATCAACCCGTAGTGGATTTCGCTATTGGTGTAGATTTCAGGATGATCAACCCATCTGATACCCTTGGTGAAGTGGGTTTGGTATTAAGATTGAAGGATAGTATTAATTACTATCTTGCGGTGGTTTCCCAGGAGATCTTAATGCTGGGGAAGGTGGAAAATGGCAATTTTATTCCACTTAAACAAGAATTAAATTCGATAAGTGCAGAAGAATGGTACAATCTGTGGGTTGAGGTTTGTGGCCATCAATTTAAAGTATATTTCAATGGCAATTTGAAGATCGATACAGCTGACGATCAATTTAATGAAGGCAAGGTTGGTCTGTGGGTTTACAGTCAATCTCAATCCGCAATATCAGTTAATTTTGATAATGTTCAAATCAGCAGATAGTGGCAACATTTCTCATTCATAAATCTAACGAAGACACTCAAATAATAAGATTAGAAAAGGAATGTCTCACCCTGGGTAGGCTCGAGGATAATGATATAGTTCTTGATGATATCTTCGTATCCCGGCGCCATGCCGAAGTCATCAGAAAAGACGAAAATTTCATAATCAAAGACCACAAGAGTCGTTATGGCACATATGTCAACGGTGAACGGGTTATTGAAAAAAAACTAAATTATGGTGATGAGATTCAGCTGGGAAATATCGTTATTACATTTGTGGATGAACAAAAATTGAATCAGGTGCCAGAACAAAAGGTTATTGCACGCCGATTTGGTGAGATCTTTGACCTTGATGAAAAAATTAGGAATTTGAAGACGTCATTGACCAGAGGCGATAAAAAAGAGAAGATTCTGAAATCTATAGAGGAACTCCAGAGAGAAATCAAAGAATATCAAAGAAGATTATCCGAAGCGGAAAAGTCCAGGGAAATTGCTGCAACCCTTTGCGAAGTGGGAAAGGTCATAAATTTTGTCTTTGACCTGAACGTCCTTTTGAATCTTTTGATGGACCTTGCCTTACGAATAGTCCAGGCAAAACGAGGTTTCATAATGCTTTATGACAGACAGGTAGACAGGCTCAAAATCAAAGTTGCGCGGAATATGGGTAGAAGTGTAGATTCTCAGAAAACCTCTGGAATAAGCCAGACCATTGCCTATGAAGCATACCGAACCGGATCCTTAATTGCGACCGAGGATGCAACAAAAGATGAAAGATTTAAAACCGAAGAAAGTGTTATTTCTTATGCAATTGGTTCAGTAATCTGTGTACCATTGATTTCAAAGGAAAAGTCAATTCTGGGTGTTATCTATCTTGATAATCCGGCAGGCACAAATAAATTTTCTGAGGATGATATCCAATTCATAAACTCTTTTGCCAGTCAATCCGCAATCGCGATTGAGAATGCTCAACTATATGAAAAGATTAGGAAAGAAGAAAAGATCACAGAAAGATTACAGCGATTCTTCTCGCCCGAAGTTGTAAAAAAAATTGTTGCTGAAGAAAAGGCGCTTAAACCCGGTGGCGAGCACTGTATTGCCACAATTCTTTTCTGTGATATTCGTGGTTACACTTCGCTTACCGAACGGATTGACACAGTCGTTGCAGTGGAAATTCTAAACGATTTTTTGAGCAGTATGACTGAAGAGGTCTTTCTGTATGAAGGGACCCTTGATAAATATATTGGTGATTGCGTTATGGCAATATTCGGTGCGCCGGTTACCCATCCAGATGACCCATTAAGGGCAGTAAAATGTGCCCTCGGTATGAAAAAACGGGTTGGAGAATTAAAAAAACAATGGCAGAAAAAATTGAAAATTTCCGATGTGAGTTCATTTGAAATCGGCATAGGAGTCAACACCGGTGAGGTAATCGCCGGCAATATTGGTAATGAGAAAAGAATGGAATATACGGTTGTATCTACAACAGTAAATATCGCCTCCCGGCTTGAAGACATTGCCCAGCCCGGACAGATTTTGATCAGTGCGGAAACCTATGAGGCAATAAAAGACTATGTGCAAACCAAGAAACTTCAGGCAGTCAAACTAAAAAACATAAGTCGACCCATAGAGGTCTATGAAGTAATAGAAACCTTGAATGTCGCTGCGTTTTAAATCAGGGCATTGACTTTCAGAAGTTTTTGATTAAAATAAATCTACGGAGGTTCTATGATATATTTATTAATATTGTTTCAGATTGCTGGTTCACCTTTCTTGAACATCACCGAACCAACAATCACTGGTGCAGGTGGTCCAGATGCCTATGGTTATCGCTGGATTGATAGTGATACCACTGGCGGTCCCAGTTTCAACTGGATCGACATAAAAGGCGTCGGTACACAGATTACGGGTCTGGCAGATGACAATGTAGTGGGCCCATTCTCTATTGGATTTGAGTTTCCTTATTACTGGTATAAGGTTAACTCATTTTATGTTGGTTCAAATGGCTACATTGCCTTTGGTGACCCAACCCTTGAAGCCCATCCATTCCAGACCCTGCCCAATCCCCAGACACCAAACAATGTGCTGGCACCCCTGATGAGCGATATGGACTTTATACCCCAGGGAACCTGCTGGTACTGGACAAACTCCACCCACGATACTTGTATCATTCAGTATGATAGTGTCCGATTCTGGAATGTGGGAACGAGTCTGAATACCTTTGAGATTATTCTCTCAAAAATAGACAGCACAATCACCTTTCAGTATCTTGTCCAGAATGGAACACCTGGTGGCGGAACAAACTTTCTGACCGTAGGTATTGAGAATGTATCGGGCACAGTTGGTCTGCAATACAATCACGACAATGTTCCGAATAACAACACACTCCATGCTAACCTTGCTATCCTTTTCTATCCACCAGAATCAACCTCTTATCAGGTTCATGATATTGCAGTCTGGAAGGTTATGAATGATGTATCCGGTGGTTTCTTTGTTTATAATGGTGATACAATAGATATCTGGGCAGTAGTAAAGAACACAGGGAATCAATCAGAATCCAATTTTGATGTCTATTGTCAGATAAGGGATCAATCCAATGCAGTTGTATTTACTGATACAGTAACTATCGCAAGCCTTGCACCGGGCGCAACCGACTCTGTTCTCTTTACACCTTCCTGGACACCAACTGTAAATGGTCCATATTCTCTAAAAGTGAAATCATTATTGAGTGGTGATATGACACCTTCCAATGATTCAACCCTGGTTGAAACCAGAGTTGTAACCTATCCAGCAACACTCCAGTATGACAACGGAACCTATGAACAGGCAATGTCCTGGAATGGACCAAACTCTGGCTGGGGCAATAAGTTCTATCCACCTCACTATCCGATAAAAGTCAATCAAATGAGGTTCCATTTTGGTTCGGTCACGAGCGGGAATGCACCAGTCCATTTCCAATTGATTGATGATAATGGTCCTAATGGCGATCCGGGTACTGTAATATTTGACACCCTTGTCGTGGTTACTGATACAGGTTGGAAAAACATTGATATCTCCAATCATTACTTTATGATTGCCAATGGTGCGTTCTATGTTGGCGGTATTGCCGAGAATGCTGGTGAACCCGGGTTTTCTATGGACATTGACCCGCTCTTCTCAATGCGGGGTTATGAATACACTGGCTCCTGGGCACCACACCGCGATAATGCCACAATGGACATTCTTATCCGTGCCGATATCGAACTCTGGCCTGGTTCAGTGGCAGAGAATAATCCTGTTAGCAAGAACCAGAACAGGCAAGCCTATGCAACCCCAAATCCGTTCAAGAGATTAGCAATAATCAATTTTGCACCGAATGTAAATAAGGTGAAAATCTATGATGCGACTGGTAGACTTGTGCGCAGTCTCAATCTTGAAAAGGGAATTGGCAAATGGAATGGTATTGATGATAATGGAATGAGAGTAAATCAGGGTATCTACTTTGGAATCGGTGACAACCAGGAAACCATCAAGTTGATACGTATAGATTAGTATGATCAGAATGGGAGAGGAATTTTATGCCTCTCCCATTATCTTTTTTTATAATAATTATCTTTTTTCATATTGTTTTGCTGTAAAGAGAGTAAATAATCTAATGATTTTTCAAATGTTTTCAATTTGTTGTCGGGCACAAAATTTGCATATATATCTTGACAGAGAGGAGTTTTGGAATATAATCAATAATAGAAAAAAGGAGGTAATATGAAGCCAAAACTCGTGGTTATCGGTCTTTCATTGTTGCTGGTTCTGTTTGTGGGTTGCGGCAGTAAGACTGATGAGAATGAACTATACGAAGCGAATAATCTTGTCCAGGGTCTTACGATGCTCGGTATGATGACTGATGTAGATGCTTATAGCAATTCATTCTTTGCCGCACCGCCGCTATGGGAAGGTCCGGACTCATTTGATGTTCCTGATGAATGGGCTGACCTGTATTATCGCTGGACCATCAAATTTCCGGTTGATAGCCAGGGTGTAACCATTGATTCTGGACACCTATATCTTATGTTCACACCAGATATCTGGGATAGCACCCATATGAATGATACGATTACCCAGATGGATATAGGTCTGCTTGCGGACAATCGTGAAATCTGGTTCCGTGCTGTCGTTGGCATTCCTGATACCACCCATGTAACTGGTGACTTCAAGTGGAACTGGAATACAACCTGGTATCGCTATACCTTTGATAACAGCACAATCACTGAACAGGCAGCAATTGATATTACAACTTCAAGTGATATAAGGCTCTCTGCCCAGTTCCGTTTTGCGGATGATGGTTCAGGAACGACTGAAGAAAACTGGGCAAAATTTGACCAGACGATCTTTGTCCGTTATGAGTTCTTTGCTGAACCTGATCCAGAGGGATATGATGGCTACTACACACTCCTGAGTGAAGGCTGGAAAGTAAAACATTATTTCAAACTTACAAAACCAGCAACATAGTCATAATCTGTTTCATAAAAAGGGGAGCTCTGCTCCCCTTTTTATTTGCTTCAGCCCTCTTGATTTAACAATTATTATCATTATAATCCACTATGACTAAAACAAGAACTTTATTTTTTGTCTTTCTTATCCTCTCCTGCTCTGCGATAAAAGAGCGCCTTGCCATAAAGGAATGTAAATTTAGTTTTCTTTCTGCAAACCCGCACGATTTTACATTCTCGGATGTCAAAGTTGATTTTGCATTAAAGGTGCAGAATCCTAATGATGTGGATGCAGTTCTGGACAAACTTGATTACACATTCTATGTGAATCAAACCGATGTATTCTCTGGCACCACAGGTAAAGGATTAAAAGTCTCTGCTGGCAAATCAGAAAATTTTACAACAACAGTAAATCTTGAATATACAAAGATTGGACAGGCAATTGTTGAGGCATTGAGATTCAAAACTGCTTCTTACAGAATCAAGGCAAAGGCTTATGTGAAAACGGTTATCGGTGAGATCAGTTATCCGGTAGATATTTCTTTAAGCAAATAGCAATCTCTAACTTAGAACAAAAGGCGCAGGCAAAGAGGAAGCAGATAGGGCAGGTTGATTACTACCTCTCTGACCAGTTTATGGGTATTGATATCATCTATGGTCTTACCTGCAAAGAATCTTTTACCAAGTTCAAAGATTTGCTTATAGTCCTCTTCATTCAATTTCAGGTAGGCTTCACGCACTTTTTTGTGAAACTTTATTTCTGACAGTATCTCTCTCTCAATCTCCTTTTCATAATAGTCCTTTTTCTCTTTCAACCTTAATACTGCGTTCCTGCCGGCAATAATTCCGGATTTTATGCCATTTGCAATACCTGCACCGCTTAACGGATCAGTAAATCTTGCTGCATCGCCGATCAAGAAAAAACTTTTACCAGAAAATTTCTTTAATATCCTGGCGGGCACTCCACCAAAGATTCTCTCATGAATTACAGCACCAGGAAATTCTCTATTTACCCATTCATCAAGATAATCTTTTGGTCTTTTTCTTGTCATTAACGGCGAAATACCCAAGCCTACATTTGCCGAAGTTTCTGACTTAGGAAATATCCAGGCATAACCACCTGGAGCAATATTTCTATCAAAGATCAAATATGTATAATTATGTTCAATCCTGAGATTTTTAAGTAGATACTCGGCACATATTTCAATTTCGCTTAGACTGAGTCTGGTATCAATACCAAACCACTTACCGGTACTTGATGCCATACCATCGGCTCCAATCAGAAAACGAAAACGATATTTCTTGATTTCATTATTTTCTCTAACAATTATTCTGTCGTTTTCTATGCCTATAGCACAGGCATTTGTCTTCAGCACGGCTCCACTCTCTACCGCAAGTGACGCCAGTGCCGGATCAAATACCTTTCTATTTAAAATCCAGCCTACATTGGGATATTCAATCTTGAACTCCTCGCCATCAGGGCCCCGAACCACTGAGCCCGCAAGATTTACGGCTGTCCACTCGGGTTTGATATCTAAATATCCCTTTATTGTACTTCGGGATAAACCCTCAGCACACTGCAAAGGAATACCAATCCGGGAATGTTCTTCCAGAAGCAATACAGATACACCCTCTTTTGCTGCAGTCAATGCTGCACTACTACCTGCAGGTCCAGCACCAACGATAATTACATCAAACAGATCCACAGACACTAACTACACAATCGGTATTACGCAGATAAATCTGAATGGCGTATCTGAATTATTAACAAACCCGTGCTTATCATTAGGCAGTATCAACAGGGCATCGCCTTTTCTTACCAGAGTCTCAGAAACTCCATTATTCATTATCGCTTCTCCTTCAAGGACAAAAATTTCATGTTCCATATTGTTATGAGAGTGCACAGGAATTTCTCCGCCCGGGTTTATTGTGAAGACCCGCATTGCATAATGAGGTGCACCATCGTTCTTGGTTATTAACCATTGTAAGGTAGTATCCCTGGTTCCAGCAAGTTGTGGTATTTCTAAATTGACTTCATCAAGTTTGATGATCTTCATATAGACAATAATAATCAATTTTCTCTAAAAATCAAGGTTTGGGCAATGTATATATATGTAAAATTTGAATTTTCACTGTCGGATAAATCCGATTACTACAAAAAATTATCAAGAAACCAAAGATGTAGGTAAACTTCATAAAAATACCTTGACAATTCACCAAAATTTGGTATAATCATCTATGTTTAGAAAGGGGATATTATACAGATATATTCTTCTTATAATATTTGATTTCTGTTTACTTTTTTCCCAGAAATCAGATGCCAGCGTCAATATCCAGTGTACAATCTGCGATTCATTAACAAAACAAACAATCCCTCAGGTACGCGTAAGTGTCGTGAATCTTCAGAAATCATTTACTACCCTGAAGAGTGCCTTTGTGCTATTACTCCCACCCGGCGAATATGATTTTCACCTTGATGCGCCAGAATATGAGACATTGAACAGAAAAATTACGGTCTCCCCGAACAATAATACCTTTATCTTTGAAATGGTGAAGATAGTAGATCGAAATTTACTGAAGCAAAAATACCACGAATTCTCGTCCAATCTGGACTCATTCAATTATGCATTGGAAAATCTTGAACTCCCAACTGCAAGGCAATTATTGAAAAAACTACAGGAGTCGCAGACCAGTGGTTTTACCCTTGATGCCAAGATGATAGAAACCTACAATTACCTGCAGAAAATCTGGATTGATAGTCTAATGAATCTGGCAAGAACAAAAGAAGATTCACATAGTTATGCCGAGGCATTCTATTATTATCGGAAGGTTGCCGAGTTTGATTCTTCTAAGACAGAGGCAATCAGTGGCGCTTATCGAACTGATTCCTTATTGAATTTGAAGAATAAACCCCAGGCTTCTCCCACAGCCCAGATAGTTAAGAAAACAAAAACGAATGAGGAAATAGAGGCGCTTTATCAATCTGGTGTATCAAAATTCATTGCTGGTGAATTTAAAGATGCCTTAAAGATCTTCAAAGAAGTGTTAAAGTATAATAAAGACCACACAAAGGCACAGGAATATTTGAAGAGAACCGAAGTAAGGCTCAAGGTGCTGGAAGAAAAATAATTATTCACTACGCTGGATTGTTCTGGTGTTTGTTCTATCAGAAGTCAAAGATAAAAGCCATACTGGATAATAAGAACCAGATCAAATTTTAATGGTATTGACTTGACATTGTCTGAAAAATTATTAATATATACCTTTATAATATTAGCAAGAACAAAATTGAAGGAGGTTTATGGAATACTTCTTTACTGAAGAAGAGAAGAAATTGAAGGAAAGAGTACGCAAGATCGCTGAAGAGATCATTCTGCCGGCACGTGACGAGCTTGATATGAAAGCCGAATTTCCCAGGGAAATTATCGAGGAAATGGCAAAACAGGGGTTGTTAAGAATCTTTATTCCTAAAGAATACGGTGGCACCGGTGCAAAGATTATGGATATGAGTATTGCCTGTGAAGAGGCTGCACGTATATGTGCGGGTGCGGCAACTGCCTATGCAGTAGGTGCACTCGGTTCAGGACCGATAATATATTTTGCTTCAGAAGAACAGAAAAAAAAGTATCTGCCAAAAATTGCAAGTGGTGAATTGCTTTGTGCCTTTGGTCTTACTGAAGCCCAGGCAGGTAGCGATGTTGCAAACATTCAGACTACAGCACGCAAAGAAGGAGAATATTATATATTAAATGGTGTGAAACAATTTATCTCCAATGGAAGCATTGCCGATGTCTATGTTGTCCTTGCCTCCACTGATAAAGCCCGCGGTGCTCGGGGAATTTCTGCCTTTATTATAGAAAAAGGTATGCCGGGTTTCGACTTTGGCAAACACGAAAACAAACTTGGCATACGAACATCAACCACAACTGAACTTGTCTTTTCTGATTGCCGGGTGCCCAGGGAGAATCTTATGGGAAAAGAAGGAATGGGCTTTATCTATACGATGCGTAATTTTGACCGTGCTCGACCAGGGGTTGGTGCCATAGGACTTGGTGTTGCCCAGGGTGCCTATGAATCGGTCCTAAAATTTGCCGTAGAGAAAAATATCTTAGGTAATCAGTACATTCAACGAAAAATTGCTGATATGGCGGCTGAAATTGAAGCCGCCCGTGCCCTTATCTACGCATCTGCAAGGTCGATAGATGCGGGAATAAAAAGTACTACTAAACCGGCATCATTCGCCAAACTATTTCCAACCGACATTGCAATGAAGACAACCCGGGATGCCATTGAAATTATGGGTGCCTATGGAATACTGAGGGAATATAATGTGGAAAAAATGCTACGCGATGCAAAGATCACCCAGATTTATGAAGGTACAAATCAGATCCAGCGCGGTCAGATTGCTCTTGAGATAATTCGTGAAGTCGGATATAAGAAGGAGTAGACAATGGAATTTAATAAAGAAACTCAGTTATTACAGAATGAAATCCGAAAATTTGCCCGAGATGTAATCGCTGAAAAAGTCGATGAATTTGACAAACAGGGTATGTTCCCAAAAGAAAATATTAAGAAACTTGCTGAGATGGGCATTCTTGGTTCAACCATTCCTGAAGTCTATGGAGGATGTAACCTTGATACAATCTCTCTGCTTGTCTGTCTGGAAGAAATCAGCAGGGTCTGCCCATCAACTGCGCTGATCCTTCTCACCCACAATATTCTATTTTCATATCCAGTTGTCAAATTCGGCAAGGAAGATCAGAAGAAAAAATACCTTGCAGGTGCGGCAACCGGTGACATAGTTGGCGGCTTTGCCGAATATTCAACCAATGAATTGAAGATAGAAAAAAACCAAAATGCATATAGTATTACTGGTCAGAATCATATACTACTAAATGGGATTTCCAATGGTCCATTTATTCTCTTCGTTGAAATCAACAACAAAATTGATGCCCTGATTATTGATAATACAACAACTGCACTCACACGGAATAAAAAGGATAATACAATCGGGATGAAATCTGCCGGAATAACACAGATTGTCTTTGATAACTGCAATATACCTGATCAAAATCGTATTGGCAATGAAGGTGATGGGAAAATAGTTTTTGATGAAATATGTTCTCTTGCTAATCTGGGTTTTTCAGCAATAAATTTAGGGATCTGTCAGGCTGGTATGGAGAATGCAATCAAATATGCCAGAGAACGTGTGCAATTTGGTGAGTCGATAATCAATTTTGGTATGGTCAGGGAAATAATTGCGGATATGGCAACAAGTATAGAGGCAATTAGACTTCTGACCTATGATGCTGCTATGCTCCGGGACAATAACAAAGATTTTTCTCGTGTCGCAGCAATTGCAAGATGTCTTAGTAATCAGGCTGTCGCCGATATCACTACCAATGCAATTCAGGTCTATGGTGGCTATGGTTATATGAAAGATTATCCGGTGGAACGGTATTTTCGGGATGCCCAGGTTTCCCGCGTACTTTGCTATTCAAGCATTCAACTGAAGGAATTGATAGTCCAGAAGACCATATAAGAAGATTGAAATATCGTTAAGAAACATAAGCAATAGACCAAAGATTTAGAGGCTGTGTCTTAATTTCAAATCAGGATTACGACACAGCCTCTTTTGTCTTGCAAATCTTATTTTTTAAATCAACACTTGGGCATTGCCTATACAGATGTTCTTCATTCCATATTCTTCAGCAAGTTTTGATACTTATTGCTTTTCTGACAGTTGACACATCAATCGTATTTCTCATATACAAAAATTTCATTAAAATCCTTTCTTCCCCGATCTTTTGGTTCTTCTGCAGGATAACCGATCGGCGTCAGGGCAACAACCCGCACATCCTCAGGAATACCAAGAATCTCCTTTACCTTCTTTTCTTCAAACGCACCAATCCAGCAAGTGCCCAGACCTTCATTTGCCGCCGCAAGGATGATATGATCCATTGCAATTGCCAGATCAACGGCAAAAGAACTCATATAACCACCCATCCTTCCCCAGGCAATTTTTTCTAAGGCACAGCCGCACACAATCACATCAGCATCTGCCACCCAGAGTTGACCACGACAGGCGTCAGCAATTTTTTTCTTATTCTCCGGATCTTTTATCACAATGAATTTCCAGGGCTGGATATTCTTTGCTGATGGTGCAATCCGACCCGCTTCAAAAATACGATTTAGAACATCTGCAGGAATCGGATCTGACTTATATTTGCGCACGCTCTTTCTTCTTCTTATCACCTCATAGAATTCCATTCTGCCTCCTTCTATTATTGATTCTTAATGACATCTAAACTCCTTTTAATTTGATCCCTCATTACATTCGGGATACTCAATTTTCTGTTGACATTCATCTGCACTCTGTTTGATGCCTCTCAGCAAAGTTGGTACGCGCCCGAGGTGATTTGAACACCTAACCTGCGGAGCCGGAGTCCGCCGTTCTATCCAATTGAACTACGGGCGCAAAAGGGGAAAGTATCCCCTTCCTTATTCCCTAAATAAATTATACCCATTTTTTTATTTCAGTCAATTATTTTTATTTCTGACCACTTTCCACTTTTTGTCTCTACTTGCTACTCTCTTCTTGCTACTAAAAGAAGAGGGGTTATAAAGCATGATTAAAGGCTCCGGTATTATCTTCAAGACCTATCTTTTTCGGGCAAGAGATAACAATTTCGGACTCTTTATTACAGATAAAGGTGTAAGTTATGTTATCTACAAACCTGAAAAATCTTCTGATTAAATCACAGAATCTATAAATCTAAAATCCAAAAATGACCTGCTCAATTATGCAAGGATTGACCTGGAACTTGTGAATGCAAGGATTGATAAATCAACGATTGTGTATGAGGACGAACTGCCGGGATATGTGAACTACTATCTGCCCCAGTCTCCTGAAGGTATTCTATTTGTTAAGACCTACAGAAAGGTGATAATAAAAGAGGTTTACCCTGGTATTGACTGGGTATTTAAGAATGAGGATGGCAGATGGCATTATGAGTTTGAGGTTGATAAAAATGCGGATATTGGTGCGATAAAAATAAAATACGCTGATTACAAAATAGAGAATAGAAAAAAACTTCTTCTTACAACCCCTCTTGGTAAGATAATAGATGGTGAGGTAATTAGTTATGAAGGTAAAAAGGGGGTTGATGTTGCATACAAAGAAGAGAATGGTTTAATAACCTTTGATGTTAAAAACTGGTCAAGGGATGAAAAACTTGTGATAGACCCACCATTATCCCTTTTATGGGCAACATATTACGGCGGAAATGATGATGACCAGGGCATTTCCATTGCGACCGATGGTTCAGGTAATATCTTTGTAGTAGGTGGGACTAAGTCAACCGATTTTCCTGTTTTTAACCCTGGTGGTGGTGCATATTTTCAAGGAACAAAGGCAGATAGTTCTGACGCCTTTATCCTGAAGTTTGAGACCTCGTTAGTAGGTATTGCGGAGTCTTCTTCTGATTTAACAACCATCTTCTCTTCATCCTCATTCTTTAGAGAAAATATCCATCTGAAATTCAATAAAAGGATAAAAGGTTCTGTTGGTGTCAGAATCTATAATATCCTTGGTGTGGTTCTTTTTGAAGCCAAATACGATTTGGAAGGCAAAGATGAGTTGAAAATTAGCGGCGAAAGGATAAAAAGTCTACCTTCTGGGGTCTATCTTCTTAGGGTTTCCCTGGACAGAGGCAATCTCGCGCGGATAAAACTCATCAAGCCATAAGTCGTAACTCCCTCACCTTAACCCTCTCCCCGTTTTAACGGGGAGAGAGAAGGGTGAGTGGCAGGGTTTCAGGGTAAGAATCTCCCTATTGGAATTTAAACTTGATAATGGCTGTGAAACCTTATGACGATGGACATTATGTCCTTCATCCTGCATCCAAGTATTGATTTTTTTAAGAATCATAATATAATTTTCTATGGAAAAAACAAAACTCGGCTGCTTATCAATAGAGAGTAAACCGGAGGTTCCTGAGCCACCATCAAGAAGAAAGTTTATGCTCTGGATTGGCCCAGTAATGATGACCGTTGCCCTTGGTCTGGGCACAAGCGAGGTCATTCTTTATCCCCATCTAACATCCCGCTTTGGCGTGGGCTGGCTTGGCTTGATGGTATTAACCCTGTTTTTGCAAACCGTCTGGGCACAGGAACTTGCCAGATGGACTGTAATATCAGGTGAACACGCAGTTCAGGGAAACTCAAGAATTCTATCCTATCCTGGTGCAATCATCTCTATCAGCTTATTTATGTTTCTTGCATTTATGCTTCCAGCCTGGGCTACCGCGGCTGCTTCAGCGTTGAGGGAATTATTGAACTGGCCCCTGGATGTTAAGACCGGTACTGTGTTCTGGGCTTATGTCACATTTATTTTGGTATTCGCCGTAGTCTTTTTTTCAAATATCGCAAGAAAATATGTTGAACATATTGCAACCTGGTCAACAATAATTGCCTGGATAATCCTGATCATCGCAGCGATTATTGCTATAAAATTAGATACTTTATCACGGATGTTTTCAAGCCTTTTTATCTGGCAGGTTCCAAAAGAAATGGACTGGTGGGTTCTGGGGTCAACTCTTGCCTGGGTTGGCGCAGGTCCGACTTTAATCTGGTATACCTACTGGATGCGCGATGCAGGCTGGGGAATGGCAAGATATATTGAGGCAATCCCGGGCTGGTTTGGTAAATCCGCAAATCCCAATAATATGGGATTTATACCCGCAAAGAATGGAGAAAATATATCCCGGGTAAAGATTTGGATACGACGCTCCCATTTTGTCTTATGGATTGGCTATTTCCTGGGTAGTCTATTTACGATATTTATCTTTGTTGGACTTTCGGATTCCATCTTAAGGCCTACCGGGCTTGTGCCCAAGGGCTTTGATGTAGTAAAACATCAGGCACAATTCTTCGCAGTTCCTCTGGGCAAGATCGGATTCTTTCTGTTCCTGCTTATGGCGTGGCTACTCTTTTTCAATACCCAGATGACCACAGCCGAAGCACTGGTAAGACAGAATGCTGATATCACCTGGAATATATCTGATAGACTGCGCAGATTCTACAAAAATGACATAAAAAACGTATACTTCCTCTGGTGGCTCATATATCTCGTGATCTCATTTGTGCTCATTGGTATTCAGTATTTTGTAAAAGGTGCGAATCCGTTTGCCTATGTTACGACTGCGGCAATGCTTTCTTTTATTGCTTTACTGTTTTCAATGTATGCAACATTAATAGGAACAATTACACTTTATCGTCAGGAGATAATCGTTAGAATAAGACCAAATTTCCTCTGGCCAATAGTCCTTGGTGCAGGCGTTATACTACACACCTATATTGTCTTCAGGGCACTTGGTTATTTCTTTGGATTATGGAAATAGCAAGCGCAGGTTGGCAAAACCTCCACGGCGGTGGATTCCAAGGGAAATCTCAGAAATCGAAATCTCCATCTTTTCTAAAAATCAAAGGCTAAAGAAAACCTGTGGCCCCCACCGAGTTCAGCCAATCCTGTAAGTGCATAATCAATGTATATCTTTCTTGATTGAACAGGCACCGAAATTCCTGAACCAATAGTAAAGCATTGTTGCCTGAGTCCTATCCGATAGCCTCCGCGTAGTGTTAGTACATTTAACATCATTATTTCGCCACCAAAATTTATCTTAAAAGTCCGATCGTAAACAAAATCCAGAGCAGGTATGATGTTAATGGGCTGAATCGAACCTTGATACGCTATACCGAACCGAATGATCAAAGGCTGATTGTTTCTTACATCGATGAATTTTGTTCCTTTACCAATGTTCATTCCTGAAAGCCCGAAACTTATCCCAATTGGTGAACGGTATAAGACGCCGATTCCAAGAGAAATTCCCGAAGCAGAGTAATTCTGCAATTTTTCCTGAAAAAATTTTGCACCAAAACCAAAGTGTAAACCCTGTTCCGGTTGTATGCCATAGCCAATGCCTGCGGCCAGGTCGTAGTTTTCATAAGTACCTGTTTCCCGACCAAATTCGTCAGTCTCTTCTATCTGACCAGAACTTAAATACATAAAATAAGGGGCAAAGGTCCCAAATTTGAAAGGCATAGCGCTGTTTATACCTTCAAAGCGGGTTTCAAATAACCATTCTGCGTGCGTAAACATCACGGTCAATTTAGACAGGCTACCCAGACCAGCGGGATTCCAGAAGTGCGCACTCGCATCATTGGCAACCGCCACAAAAGCCTCGCCCATTCCACACGCTCTTACACCCACTCCGAGTCTTAAGAAATCCAGCCCATTCTCATAGATCAAAGTATCCTGTCCATAAATAACATTGGCACTTAAAAATATTGAGAAAATGAGGATCTTATACCTTGCCAACATTATAACCTCCTTATCTAATGACTGATAATTTACCTCTTTTCACAACTGTATCCCGCGCATCATATATTACATAGTAATAGTAGCCAGATGCAAGCAATTTTCCCGAATCTATTCTTGTATCCCAGCGGTAAATATCACTGTTGCTTTGAATATTTGTGAACCAGAGTCGCTCGCCGCCTATTGAATATACATAAATCTTCCCACCGGCAGGCAGACGACCAAAATTTATATAAGTGTGCCCACGGGATGGTATGAATGGATTGGGATAGACTCTTACTTCTTCAAAGCTATTACCATCAGCAAAAACACGGATCTTCGGACAAAGTGGGTCATCGCTGTGGACTATGAGTGTATCAATATATTCTCGCTGCTCAGAAGGAGCAAATTGTATCGTTACAATAATGCTTTCTGAAGGCATTATGGTTTGCGGAAATGTCTGGCCAATAGTGGAAAAATCCTTATTGCCAATTTCAATTCTCTCAATCATCCTCGGAAATAATGCCCTGTTTATAATGGTAATGGTTTTTTCCGATGTTTGATTTTTCTTTACATTACCAAAATGTAATTCAGCAGGAAAAACAATGATATCGGCAATAGACCCGTTAGCATATTTCAGTGTTTGGTTTGTCCAATCAACATAGCTTATATGTAGATAACCTTCACCGTCCAGCGCCATTGAACAGAATCCTCCAACATCACTTGTGTCATCGATGACTTCCAGAATCCAGGTAGAATCTTTGAAGCGCGCATATTTCAGACAGGGATAAGAATCTGAACTGGCACGATAGTAACATATATGAGGACTATCAACATCATCCAACAGTATTGATGTACCACCCATATGCAACTCTCCGCTCACTGGTTCAATTGTCTCAATAACCCAGCCATTATCCGTATGGTGGGCATACTGGCAGTGACTAAAACCCTGATATGAGACATGGGGGTTATTTGTGCTGTCAACATCAATACTTGTATAATAACCAGTATGCTTGCGGGAATCAATATATTGCTTCAACCAGCTAAATCCATCATAGAATGCATATTTACACCAGTAGCGAACATTAAAAAGCCGATCTGTATAGTCGTGATAACTGATATGGGGTTGATCATTATTATCAAGGGCAATTACCGTATACCTTCCTACATCATCTTCGTTATCGGCACACACAATATTCCAGGTGGCGCCGTCTTTTTTTGCATACATACAATCACCGTCTGTTCCCTTGATGTAACTAATGTGGGGGTCACCATTTGAATCAAGGGTGATAGAGGTATATTCGCCGCGATTATCTGAGACTCCATCAACGGTTTCAATCTGCCATCCTGCACCATTCCACAGGGCATATTTCAAATCACGATTGCCTTCGTGACAGTAACTGATATGAACATAGTTGTTCTCCCTGTTAACCGCAATAGATGTCCAGTTACCAACATTACCCAGGGTATCAATATCTTGAATAACCCAGTTGGTTCCGTTGAAATAAGCATACTTAAGGTTACCCCTCGCTCCATCATAATAACTGATATGAGGCCGGTTCTGACCATCAACCGCAATTGATGAGTAGTAACCAACATTACCACTGTCAACCGTCGTTATTTTCCAACGACTACTCTTTCGGTACCTCAAAGGAAACACAGTGTAATTTTTTTCTCCCACAATCCTGATATTGCCACTTGAACAATAATAACTCCGATTATTCACATCTGATATTCTTATATCATAGTCTGCTGCAGAAATGAGCGTTTCAGGCACCTGCCATTCTAATTCATTTTTTCCATAACACCGGTCTGCGATATTCAATATGGGTTTACCTGAGCGATAGAGCACAATAGCAAAATCTTTGATATCTGTATCTGATTTCCACTGAATGAGGTATGTTCGGCCTGCAAAAATGACATCGCCAGACGCTGGATGTATAATTCTTATCAAACCATTATGTGCTACACCCTGCTTATTCGCTGAATACATAATCAAAGGCATGAATAACAGTATATAAATAAATTCTTTCTTGAAATTCATCTTATTCCTCCTTTCAGTAAGTCCCTACTATTAATAATGATTAGTTGACAGCCTACTATTGCCACTACATATACTAATCAACGCAGTCAAGATATCAAGCGTAACTATCAGAGACTTAGACATATCCTTGGAATTGCTGTTATCTGATTTATCAGATAAATCAAAAGCGCGAGTGTAGTTTTTTCTGGAGGGGGGTAGAATCTTAAAGCAATTTAATCCTGATGCGCCGTGCAATTTCCATAATTTCCCAGTCTTGCCGGGCGACCCCTGGAGAATAAATGTCACCTTTAATGTCAGAGCAATAGACTTGCTGCAGGAACTATACCCTTGATTTTCTTGGAATTTACTATTATAATATTTAAAAGGAGATTTAAATGACACTAATCTTTTTGTTGTTTCTACAATGGAGCACTGATTTCCAGGAGGCAAAGTATTTCTATCCAGCGGCCAATTTTTATCTTCCTCGTGCCGAATCACTCCATTCGTTTGATGTACTGAAATATCAGCTGGATGTAACAGTGCCGATGACATCACGGTCTTTGCAGGGTATCAATCAAATAAAATGTCGGAGCAACACAAATGGATTGAATTTTGTCACACTCCATTCATATACGCTTATCATTGATACAGTAAAAGTAAATAATATCAATGCGACATATACTACAGCCAACGAGACCCTACATATAAATCTACCCCAGCCATGTAATAGTGGTGATTCCTTCAATCTCTATATCCGTTATCACGGCTCCTGGAGTGTAACCAGTTCCCAGACTGGATTTTGTTACTGGCCTAAAAATTATAATAGTAATACCTACCATTCAATTGCCTACACCCTTGGTGAACCCTGGGATGCAAGAAGATGGATGCCGTGTTATGATGAACCATTTGACAAGGCTGACCAGGGTTGTATTATTAAAGTGACTGCACCGGACTCTTTTGTGGTGTGCGCCAATGGACAATTGGTTAATATTGTAAACAATCCCAATAATACCAAAACCTGGACCTATGAAGAGTTTATACCAATTACCACATACCTGATGCATTTTGGCGTTTCAAGATTTGCAAAATGGTCCCAGTGGTATCATGATCCAGATGGTGATTCAGTGGAGATACGGCATTTTATCTGGCCCCAGGATTCAGCACAGTCAAGGATTGCGTTCCAGCATATGCCTGATGCAATGTATCTATTTGATTCACTTTATGGTGATTATCCATTTGACCGCTATGGTCAGGATGCAGTATATCCATTTGCCTGGGGTGGGATGGAACATCAAACCCAGACTACAATCCATCGCAATTGGGTACTGAATAGTTCTGAAAATGGAATGGCACATGAATTAAGCCATCAGTGGTGGGGCGATATGGTTACCTGTGTTGATTTCCGAAATATCTGGTTAAACGAAGGTTTTGCTACATACAGTGATGCTAATTATAACTGGTACCGCTTTGGCTATAACAACTTTATTACCACTATGAAAAACCGGGCACAGGATTATTTTACTGCCGATGCTCAATCACGCTATCCCATTTATAACCCACCATCAAACCAGCTCTTTAACTGGGGTCATACCTATTGCAAGGCATCCTGGGTTGTGCATATGTTAAGATATCTGAATCCTAACCAGTTTTTTTCAGCACTCAGTGTTTATCGTGATTCTTTTGAATATGGCTGTGCAAACACTGAAGACTTGAAGAGCGTCTTGAGCCAGGTCTACGGTACAGATCTAACTTGGTTCTTTGATGAATGGGTTTATGGCCAGGGTTATCCAATATACAATGTATACTGGATTTGCGAACCTTCAGGAAGTAACTATCTGGTGAAAATAAACATTTATCAGACTCAAACCAATGCGCCAGCCGTATTTCACATACCGGTCCAAATCAAATTGTTTATAGCAAGCACTGACACCTTGCTAAATATTGCCATTACTGGTTCACCCACTCACGTTGAATGTCTGATCAGTCAGAGTGTCGATTCAATCAGATTTGATCCCAATACCTGGATCCTCTGCAAATCATATATCTACACAGGAATAAAAGAAATCTCTTCAGCAAATCCTGAAAGCAGAATCATTTTGTATTCAAATCCAATGCGGGAATTCAGATTTGGTTATAGTGTGGAGCAGAACGCCGAAGTTAATTTTATGATCTATGATGCCATAGGCAGATTAATAAAACAGTGTACTCTGGGCAAGAAACCAGCCGGTAATTACACTATTTCCTTCAATGATATACCAGCAGGTATCTATTTCATCAAAATGGTTTTAAGACCAGAAAAGAATCCTGTGATTGAAAAAATGGCGAAGATCATTATTGTAAATTGATCTTCCATTCTGTCCCTTCTGTTTTAACGGTTGACGATATATTCTATTCAATGAGATAACCCAATAGACCCCGGCCAATTGCCACCTCAGGAATTTCTCTTATCCGCACCTTGAAATCATAACGCCAGTTATCCTGTAACTGCGAAAAACTGAAAACCCCTTCCCAGCAGTGGAGGTTTCTGGTCAATGTCATGCTGTAATCAACCAGCTTCTTTAATTGATAGTCATAGCGCGCACTATAGTTCACCATCCAGTTTCTTGTTGGTTTTATTTCACCATTGAACCAGATCTGATATTTTGTCTCCTGCTTTGTATATGTGTAATTCTGGGTAATACTAATCCTAAAATTCTCAGTCTGAAGCCCGGCACCCTGGTCAACTACATAGGTATATTCCTTTGTATAGATATTGTAAACTGCATTAAAGCGAGTACTGAAACTGGTAATGGGCTTGGGAAAAGGATTCAATGGTAGATTCACCGATAGATTTACTGGCGTTATTGTATCATTAAGAAGATTGTAACCACTGTTCAAAGAAATCTGAGCAAAATTTTTCTTTTCATTTTTCTCACCAACCTTTGCTTCAAATTCCTGAGTCACCCCAAACCCAATATTGCTGGTTTTTGAATAACCGGGGATGCCATACACCGAAGGGAATCTTCCAAAATCAAAATCTGGTGTATAACGATATGAAATATTAGGCATAACCTTATGCAAAATACCCTTAATACCCAATATTTCAATACTGAATACCCGATAGAGATTCGTATTGGCACTCGCAAAAAATGAATAACCCATCCGCATCGGATATTTATTACCCAGGGTATCCTTATTGAAAACAGCAAAATCAAGGTCCAATCCTGGTGAAAGAGAAAAAAAGTTCAGGACATTCTGCTTGAAAGAAGGACTTGTATGAATATTTGCACCACCTGCTTCCTTTTCTGCTGCAGGCGTAAGCTGATGGTCATACACTATATGACCGGAAAAAGAGTATGTCAAAAAAGAAGCCAATTGTCTTGTTGGAGTTGTTATAGTATAATAAGGAATCTTTTCAAAGGTTGTAGTATCACCAAAATCAATTTTTCGTTCCAGAATAAGGGAATTTCTTATCTCACCAAAATTACGATTAATAGTTGCCTGGGAAGTAATTTCTTTATCAACCCATACAATTGTGGTCTCGGCGTAATCTGAACGATATTGATTATCACTCACATATTTTATGTCACAGTTAAAATTTGAGCCGAATAAAAAGTAAGGTGAATTATCTCTCGCTTCAATGCTATATCTTGTTAACCTTGTATCAAGTTCTTTTATGTAGTTTACCAGAAAATTACCACTTGAATAGGGATCATAATCCCAGATACCCTCAAGATAGGGCATTATGCCCTTTTTTTCATAGGCATCAATCTGCAGGGTTAGATCAGCATAATCCGAAATCACATAATAATAGGCAAATCCACGGATATATTTTCCATAGATACGGGAGTTGCCTGCCTTAAATGGCAACAGCCCGGATTTTCTCTTTGAAGAGATTGGCACAAACCAGAATGGCGCGGCAATCACCGGCATATCATAAATATAAAGATAGATGGGGCGGGCAATGACCATATCGCCCAGATAGACCTTCATCCTGGGTGCATAAAAATAATAATGAGGTGGTGAATCACTGCAGGTTGTATATTTACCATCATAAGCATTCACCACCTTTTCCTCAACCCAGTAGATTTTTTTACCTTCAATAAACCCTTTTTCTATCTGGGTCCTGCCCGTGTCCATCATCGCCTTTTTTGTATCAAGATTATATTTCAGATGTGTTCCCTTAATGGAATCATCTACCTGCCGTAGATGACACAAACCAAATGCCTCAAGAATTTTTTTATCTATGTAGTAATAGGCACTATCAGAATGCAATTGAATATCTCTATATGAGATGTATGCTGAATCATTTAAAACTACAATTGAACTATCCAACAGATAGGTGATAATTTTCGCCGAATAATTAACAATGTTTAAACTATCGGTTTTGAGGGTATCATTATTTAGCTGGAGGAGTAGAAAAAAAATCATCTCTTTCTTGGAATTAAACCTTTAATACGAGCATTCCAACCTTAATCCATCAACTATTCTTTTAATATCTCTTTGTAACTGTCAAGCACAACCTTGTAATATTTCATTGCCTGTTCCTCATCACCCATTGAACGATATATATCAGCCAGCCCTTCGTTAATGGCAATAATAGTCTCAAGATCGGCAACATCCTTTTCCCGACGGCATAATTCCAATGCCTGATTATAGTAATTTATTGCTGATTCGTAACCACCTTTTTTAATAGCGATTTTGGTTGACTTCAATAAATACTCCATTGCCTTCTTGTAATTATCCGATCTTAAATAATGGAACAACGCATACTCTTCATAGCCTTCACGTCTGCGATAATAATCGGCAAGCCTTGCATGGCGCTGGACCTTATCTGGAATCAGATTATAGATCTCTTCCTGCAATATGGGCGATGTGAAAGAATATCTTTCATTTATTCTCTTCAAAAAATTATGTTCCAGAAGATATTCAAGTTGCTCCTGGATATTTTCTGCAAGGGGAAAATCCTGCGGGTCAATTTCAGAGCCAAGGACTGCAAGGGCATACAATAACTCTCTGTTTTCATCAAGCAACTCCAGCCTGCGTTTAATGATTGTTTTATAATCAGAAAAAGGAAGATTGAAGTTTATTAGAGGGTTCTCACCATTATACAAACTGTAGAAATATCCTACCTGTTCTTCCTGAAAAAGATTAATGTATTGGTTAATATTAAAAATCGTGGTCGTAGGTAGATCAATTTTCTCGTTGATATGGTTATACAAATATTCTTCTATTTGAGTTCGATCAATTTCCAGAAGTTCAAATTCCTTCAAACCGCTCAGATTTACCTGAGAACGATTGGCAGTTAAAATGAACCTCACATCTTCATCAGCAAGTTTAGTAATAAAATATTGAATGAAATTCGTGCTTGATGGTTCCAGATTTTCAATATCCTCAATTATCACAAAAACCGGCTTCAAATGCGATATATTAGCAAGTACATTACAGATTGTATCTATGATCAATTCTTTACGAATCATAGGTTCCATTTTTCTCAAGATTGTTTCCTCTTCGCCAATCCCCATAAAATCAAGGATAGCAAGATAACTTGTGCCAATATCCCGAATACCAATTTCTTTCAATTTTTTTTCGATGATCTTCTGTTTTTCCTCAAGATTAAGATTTGCTTCAATTTTGAATAACTGCGTTACCAGATCATAAACGGGTTTCAAGGTAACATTTGAGAGATATGCCGGAACAGTGGTTCGTAAAACCTCCTTTTCTCTTACCCATTCTTCAATCAATCCATCAATAAACATCGTCTTTCCAGTACCATCGGGTGCAAAAATGAGCGCAGATTTTGTCACATTAAGCAGATTTTTGAAAGCATCAAGCATAATAGTTCGTGGAATTATTTCTGAATATTTTCTCAACTCAGGAAATCTTTCTTTTCCCTTTGGACCTTCAATGCGGCATACCAGTATCTCAGTCTTCATACCTTCAATTGTGAGCATCCCCAATGAGGTGATATCAAAGTTTTCAATAACTACAGACTCTATATCCGCAGAAATCAGTATCTCACCAATCTGGGCAATACGTGCTAATCCTTTTGCAATACCAATATACTGGGAGAGGCCATAACGGATATCAGGATATATCTCCTTCAATTTGAATAAACAATTGATGATGTCAATGTCTGTATTAGAAAAGATTATTAGATGTTTTTCTGCTTGCTCGATTTTTGAACCGAACCTTTTTAAATTCTCTATTAAATCAAAAAATGGTTTTTTCTTCAAATCTCTGACCAAAATACCAATATAAAAAAGCATACTATATCTCCCTCAAGTTTTTATTCTAAAAGGCATTTTTAATAAAGTCTGCACAGGAAGAAATTTGAATTCTTCATCCTTACTCATTGTAGCCACAATTAACTCAGGCGCAAATTCGCTGATTACCTGGAGGCAAGCACCACAGGGTGTGATAAAGTCATACTGGGGTGAGTAGATTAACAAAAGAACAAAGTCCTTTGCCCCTTCTGAAAGTGCCTTGAATAAAGCAACCCTCTCTGCGCATACAGTTAGGGAGTAAGAACTGTTTTCTATGTTCACGCCCGTGTACATCTTACCATTCTTACAATAGAGTACTGCTCCAACCTGAATCTTTGAGTACGGCGAATAGGAATATGCTATCGCCTCTTTGACCTTCCTTATCAAAATCTTAGATATCTTCAAGATACTTCCCCAATTATTTTCATTTTACGACAAAATAATATCCAGAAAATCTTCGCCATTACTTATGCCTCTAATATTCAGATAGCGGGCAATTGTCTTTGCCAGATCACTGAAAGTCTGCCTGGTTCCTAAATTTCCACCCTTCCGGTGACTCTGATAGACAAGCAACGGCACATATTCTCTTGAATGGTCGGTTGAAGGGGTAGTTGGATCATTGCCATGATCTGCAGTAATAAAGAGCAGGTCACCGTCATCAAGGTTCTTGAAAATCTTTTCGATCTCCGTATCCATTTGCTTTAGGCCACGGGCGAAGTTTTCTACATCATTCCGATGCCCCCAGTCCATATCAAATTGCACAAAATTTGCCACAATTAAACCTTTTTCTATTTCTCTCAGCGTATCCATAAGATATTCAACACATTGAAGATTATTCACTGAATGAAATGATTTTGTATAACCCTGATTGCCAAACAGATCATCAACTTTTCCAATAGCAATAACTTCATAACCACTTTCCTTTGCCCGGTCAAGAAGCGTAGGTTCTGGTGGCTTCAAGGAAAAATCCTTGCGATCTTTTGTGCGATAGAAATCTGGTGGACTGCCGGCAAATGGACGGGCAATCACCCGAGCAACGCCGTGTTCACTCTGTAATAACTTTCGGGCAATCTCGCAGAATTTGTATAATTCACCAAGACTGAAGACATTTATATGGCAGGCAATCTGGAATACACTGTCGGCAGATGTGTAGACTATCGGCATCTTTTTCTTCATATGCTCTTCACCCAGTTCTTTTATTATTTCAGTGCCTGATGCAGGATAATTGCCCAGGGTTTTATAACCAATTCTCTTTTCAAATTCATTTATGATATCTACGGGAAAACCCTGCGGATAGGTAGGAAATGGTTTTTTTAAAATTACGCCCATCAACTCCCAGTGACCGGTCGTTGAATCTTTACCCGGAGAGACTTCTGCCATTTTGCCAAAATAGCCAATAGGTTTATCAACTCCCTTTACACCCTCTATCTCTATTATATTTCCAAGCCCGAGCCTTTCAAGAAAAGGTAGATTCAATCCCGAAACTTCTCTTGAAAGATTTCCCAGGGTATTACTTCCCTGGTCATTATATTTATAAGCATCGGGTAACTCACCAACCCCAACCCCATCCAGTATCAACACCACTGCCCTTTGCATTGAAATATTATATATATAAATTTATATTTGTAAAGGGAGAATTGAATAACTTTTTTGCTGATAAATCAACAACAAGAATAGCCGTTCCCGTTGACAAACAGGATAAATTCTTTATAATTGATTTGCGAAAGGAGAAGATAATGGCAAGAGAATGTTCAATATGTGGAAAAAAGGCGCAGGTCGGTTCAAAGATCAGCCATGCCCATAATGTCTCAAAAAGAAGATTCAATGTCAATTTGCAACGCATGAGGATAAAAATAGATGGCAAAATAAAACGGGTGCTGGTCTGCACTGATTGTTTGAGCGCAGGCAAGATAACGAAGGTTTAATATAATTTCATATACAGATGACCGCAGCAATCTACACTATTATAAGTGTTATCATCGTCAGTCTGATTTCGCTCATCGGACTTCTATTCATCGCTATCCGCCAGCAGAAGATGTCCCGTTTCCTTCTGTTCCTTGTCAGTTTTGCTGCCGGCACACTATTTGGCGATGCACTAATTCATCTCATACCCGAAGCTTTTGAGCAAATCAATAATAACTTACATACTTCGCTTCTTGTAATAACGGGAATACTAATCTTTTTTATTCTTGAAAAATTCGTGCGCTGGCGCCACTGCCATATTCC
>CAYQKL010000011.1:24474-61548 GCA_964418185.1 uncultured bacterium | reverse complement strand
AATCATCTTACTCGATCTGTGCCGCAATTGACGAAGCGATAAAATGCCGTGAATCCGGTCAAAAGAAGGTTATTACTTTTAATGTGAGTGGTCATGGCTTTTTGGATATTCCCGGCTTTCGTGATGTGCTCGGCTTAAGATAGGAGGTTTAGTGTTAAAAGCCCGAGACTTTATTGAAAAGATAAAGCCCTATAAACCAGGAAAACCAATAGAGGAAGTAGTAAGGGAATTAAATCTTGAAGGTGAAATTGTCAAACTTGCCTCTAATGAAAACCCATTAGGAACCTCGCCCTTGGCGATAAAAGCAATGCGCCGGGCACTGAAAGAATCATTTTTGTATCCTGATGACAATTGCTTCTATTTAAAAAATGTTCTGGCAAAAAAATTTGGTGTCAGCAGTGATGAGATCATTGTGGGCAATGGTTCGGTTGAGATTCTACCCCTTATTACCCTTGCCTATTTGAATCCTGAAGATAACGCAGTAATTGGGAAAGGTGCCTTTATCTGGTATAAAATTGCTGTGAGCATCGCCGGAGCACAATTGATAGAAACACCGATGAAGAATTATACTCATGATTTAAAGGCAATGCTTGGTGCTATCCAGAAGAATACAAAACTGGTATTTATTGACAATCCAAATAATCCAACCGGAACAATGGTAACAAGAAGAGAGATAGAAGAATTCTTTGCTAAAATTCCCGATGACATTTTAGTAGTAATGGATGAGGCATACCGTGAGTACATTGATGATCCTGAGTATCCTGATTCATTTAAGATTTTTAGAGAGCGGAAGAAAAATATCTTGATACTACATACATTTTCCAAGATTTATGGACTTGCTGGTGCACGGCTGGGTTATGGTATAGCCCACAAGGATGTGATTACCAATTTGATGAAACTGAGAATCTCTTTCAATGTCAACCGAATTTCACAAATTGCTGGTATTGCTGCACTTGAGGATGAAGAGTTTGTTAGAAAAACCGTAAGGGTGAATAATGCGGGAAGAGAATTTCTTTACGATGCCTATAAAGAAATGGGACTATTTTATTGTTCCACACACGGCAATTTTATTTTTGTTGAATTTCCCAGGGACAGTCAGATTGTCTTTGAAGCATTGCAGAGGCAGGGTATTATAACGAGAACCATAAAAGAATATGGTTTTCCCAATGCCTTAAGGATTACAATCGGTACAGAAAAACAAAACCGCCGATTGATAAAGAGCTTAAGAAAGATACTTTGAATAAGGAGGTATAATGATTATTAAAGCATTAGATGGAAGAGAGTTTCCGGTGGAGATGTATAAGACAAGAATGATTCAGAAAATTTCTCTTCCTCCAATTGAACAAAGGCTTTCTGCAATAAAGGAAGCTGGATACAATACATTTCAACTCAAAACAAAAGATATTTTTCTTGATATGTTAACAGACAGTGGCACCAATGCAATGAGTGATAATCAGTTTGCAGGTTTTATAACAACGGATGATGCTTACGCGGGAAGTATGACATTTTATGAATTCGCTGATGCAGTAAAAGAAGTACTAGGTTATGATTATGTGATGAACGCGCATCAGGGAAGGGCAGCAGAACATCTTCTTGCAAAGACATTCATTAAAGAAGGAATGGTTGTGCCAACAAACTACCATTTCACTACGACAAAAGTCCACATTGAATTGCCAGGCGCAAAAATATTGGAAATCTTTATTGATGAGGCTCTTAAGACCGATAGCACTAATCCGTTTAAGGGCTGTATGGACCCTCAGAAATTGAAAGATGTTATAAAGAAATATGGAAGAGATAAGATAGCCTATGTGCGGATGGAAGCAACGGCAAATCTACTTGGTGGTCAACCATTTTCAATGGCAAATTTGAAAGAGATTGTCAGAATTTCAAAGGATGCCGGGTTGTTAACCGTTTTGGATGGCAGTTTAATCTGCGAAAATGCATATCTAATAATGCAGCGTGAAGATGAATACAAAAACAAGACGGTTGCTGAGATCGTGAAGGAAATGTGCAGTCTGGTAGACAT
Source organism: uncultured bacterium (assembly GCA_964418185.1). Taxonomy (GTDB): domain Bacteria; phylum Hydrothermota; class Tepidihabitantia; order SM23-42; family JAOAFX01; genus JAOAFX01. The sequence goes on along the minus strand of CAYQKL010000011.1, from coordinate 59,522 downwards.
TTTTTATATGAGTGGCAGGAAAAATACCTGTGTTCGTGGTGGTTGCATCGCAACGAATAACAAGGAGCTGTTTGAAAAAATAACACCATGGCTACCGGTCTACGAAGGATTTTTTACATATGGCGGTATGTCACAAAGAGAAGTTGGTATGATGGCAGTTGGAATGAGAGAAATGACTGATCCTAGTGTCGCAGGCAGCTCAATTGAACTCGTAAGATACTTTGCTAATCGCCTTTTACAAACAGGAATACCGATAGTTACACCTCCCGGTGGATTGGCTTGCCATTTGGACGCAAAAAGATTCATAGCCCATGTTCCCAAAGAAGAGTATATTGCTGCGGCATTGACTGCGGCATTATACATCGCCTCTGGAGTCAGAGCAATGGAACGGGGTACTGTTTCAATGGAAAGAAATCCTGATGGTTCTGAAGCGTATGCTGATCTTGAACTTACGCGAATTGCGATTCCAAGAAGGGTCTATTCGGTGTCTCATGTTGAATATGCAGTTGATAGAATAAACTGGCTTTATAAGAATAGACAACTGATAAGAGGAATGAAATGGGTTTCTGAGCCACCCGTCCTCAGATTTTTCCTTGGTAAACTGGATACGCTCAATAATTGGGAAGAGAAACTCGCTGCAGCGTTCAAAAAGGATTTTAGTTCAAAAATGTAAAAATACCCGCTGTTTCTCCCTCTGTAAGAAAGGGCGGATAAAGAAGTGGTTCTATGAGAAATTTTCAAGAACTTCTTGATTTTGCAAAAAACAAAGGCAAAAAGAATTGTTTTGTTGTAAAGGCAGAAGATGAACCCGTGCTTGACGGAATTAATCTGGCGATAAGACAGGGTTTGCTGGCAAATGTTTGTCTAATCGGTAGCAGAGAAGCGATTAATGAGCTGAGTAAAAAGGTCAACCTTGATTTAAAGAATACTGAGATAATAGATATAATTGATGAACAGGAATGTCTCAAAACTGCCCTATCAATCGTAAAAGAAAAAGGTGATTTTCTAATGAAAGGAATGATTTCAACAAGCACATTCCTGAAAGGTGTGCTGGATAAAGAATACGGATTGAGAACAGGGAAAATTCTAAGCCATATTGCAGTCCTTGAGATACCTGGTTATCATAAATTGTTATTTATGTCCGATGGTGGAATGAATCCGAAACTCGAACTAAAGACGAGGGTTGATATTATAAATAATGCTATCTGGCTGATGAATGGATTGGGCGTATCAAAACCCAAGATTGCCCTGGTTGCAGCAAGTGAGGCGGTCCATCCAGATATGCCCGAAACGGTTGATGCAACAAAGATTGTGGAAATGAATAAGAATGGTGAAATTCCAAATGCAATAATCGAAGGTCCATTTGGTTTTGATGTGGCGGTTTCAAAAGAAGCGGCAGGGCATAAAAAGATAAGAAGTGAAATCTCCGGTGAAGTTGATTTTATCTTAATGCCCAATATTTCTGCCGGCAATATCTGGGCAAAGGGGCTGATCTATTTTGCTAAAGCAAAGGCTGCAGGAATTGTTGCCGGTGCAAGCAAACCAGTGGTATTACTCTCCCGTGCTGATGATGCTGAGACCAAACTGAATTCTATCGCCCTTGGTGTGGCAGTTAGTGGATAATACTTATTGAATCAATCTAATTGACTTAATTCAGAGACTTTTTTTAACCACACCTTTGCACCGATTTTCTCAAAAATCTCCTTTGCCTTTTGAAGGTATCTTGTAGCGTCTGACTTCAGTCGGACGATTTCTTTTTCATCCAGTTGAAACTGGACGCTACATTCTTTTAACGCCTCACCATAATAATAGTACGCCTTTGCCAGTTCAAAGGGCTGATTCAGTCTTTCAAAAATTTTAATTGCCTCTTTAAATCTCCTATCCACTTTCTCCCATTCGTTATCTGAAATGAAAGCGCCTCCTTTAACCCCTGATAACCCCTTATCACCCTTTATCACCCTCAATAACCCCTGATTTAAAATCCTTGCCTGGAGAAGAAGTGCCTGAGATATGCCCGATTTTATGTTCAACTCTTTAGCCAGTTTTAGTGCCTTTTCTATGTATTCTTTTGCCTTCTTAGTTTTATTCTGCACCATCTCAAGTTCTCCAGAAAAGAGATAAATTCTTTGCAAGATTTCTTTCGCTCTGATTTCTTGTGCAATTTTTCTTGCACTTATGAAATATTGCCTTGCAAGACCATAGTTTTCATCTTCAAGATGGACTCTGCCGATATTGTTGAGACACAATGCCTGACCATATTGGTACCCTAATTTCTCATATATCCTCAGGGATTTGGCATAATATTCAAGTGCCTTTGGATAATCACCAAAACAAGCATACACATAGCCAATATTATTGAGAGTATATGCCTGGCCTTGGTGGTCGTCTATTTCTTCTCTTATTTTAAGGGCGCTGTTGTAATATTCAAGGGTTTTGTAATATTCACTAAGATTGCTATAGATAAAACCGATATTATTGAGGATCCTCGCCTGACCGCCCCGGTAGCCTATTTCCTCAAATATCTTCAAAGCGCGGGTATAATATTTAAGTGCCTTTGAATAATCGCCGAAAGTATCATACACAGAACCGATATTATTGAAACTCCTCGCCTGGTCTTCTCGGTGTTCTATCTCTTCAAATATCTTTAGGGCTCGAGTGTAATAGTCAAGAGCCTTTGTATAATCACCAAGACTATCGTGTGTAGAACCGATATTATTTAGGTTCCTCGCTTGACCTTCTCTATGGCCTATTTTCTGGAATAGGTTAGAAGCTCTAATAAAATATCCAATTGCTCTTGGATATTCACCAAGCATATAATGCACATATCCGATATTTTCAAAACTTTCAGCTTCTCCTTTTTTGTCATTTGTTCTTTTGGTTAATAAAAGTAATTTTTTTGCGTAACTTAACATTTCTTTGTATTTACCGATTGAACCATAGATCTCACTCAGTTGTAAAAGACATTTAGCCTCAAATTGCCTATCAGTCATATTTTTAACAATCTCCATATAAATACTCAAATCATCTATTGCTTCTCTATTTTTGCCGATCAAATTATAGACCTCAGCACGTCCCATCAAAGATTTAATCAACAACTCAGTTCTTAAGTTATCAGTCATCTAACCACCAAAAATTTCTGCTACCGATAATTAATCCCTGATTTTCTTTAACCACAATTCAGCCCCAATTTTTTTAAGAATCTTTTCTGCCTCTTTTGGATGTCTCAATATCCTTTCTACTGTTTCCCGTTTCATATTCTCTATTTCACGTTCAGACAGATATATTTTAGCAAGTTCATATAAAGATTTGGCAAGCTCAAATTCAGTCTTCAATTTACGGGCAAGTGCAATAGATTTCGTAAGATAAATAATTGCTTCCTGGAATCTATTTTCTGAAAGCACAAGGGCTTTAGCCATAACGCGCTGGGCAGCAATTTTTTCATCTTTTGCGCCAATTTTTTCTGCAATATCTAAAGAGCCATAATCTATCATTATTTCTGCAATTATTGATCTATTTTCGTATCCAATATTTTTGCAAAAATGGATTTTGTTCACACAATCATTAATTTTTTTATCATATTGTCCAATATGATCATAAACCCACATCCTCCCTCTTAATGCCCTGATAAATAATTCTTTTCGTGATTTAATTATATCCTGTTTCACATCTGTTTCCATAATTCATTAACTTTTTTCAACCAAATTTTTGCGCCAATCTTTTCAAAAATCTCCTTTGCCTTTTGAAGGTATTTTGTAGCGTCTGACTTCAGTCGGACGATTTCTTTCTCGTCCAGTTGAAACTGCACCCTACATTCTTTTAACGCTTCACCATAATAATAATACGCCTTGGCAAGTTCAAAAGGCTGGTTCAATTCCTTAAAAAGTCTAATCGCCTCTTTGAATCTGCTATCTGCTATCTGCCAAGGGCTATCGGCACCAAAAGTGCCTCTAACAACCCCTGATAACCCCTTATAACCCCTTATCACCCTCAATAACCCCTGATGCAAAATCCTCGCCTGCAAAAGAAGAACCTTTGCCTTGTCTGATTTTGACTTCATTTCTGCGGCAATTTTTAATGCTTCACCTATATATCTTAATGCCTCTTCAATAAAATTTTGCTTTATCTTTAGTTCCGCGAGATTTGTAAATGCATTTATTAAAAAATACCTGTCACCAATTCCTTTTAATACCTTTTCTGCACCCAATAAATATTTTTCGGCTTTTTTCAATTCACCAAGTTCCAAAAATAAGCCACCTAAATTATCTTTTGCTATACCGATGCTTCGCTTATCATTGATTTCCTTAGATATATTTAAAGACTTTTGATATAGTTCAATTGTCTTATTATAATCTCCTTTTCCTTTATAGACATTTCCCAAATTGCCGCTCGCTATGGCAATACCTCGCCTATCACCAATCTGCTCAGATATCCGTAAACGCTTTTGATATAGTTCGATTGCCTTATCATATTCGCCTTTTTCATAATAGATAATCCCTAAATTAAGACTTGCCATGCCGATGCTTCGCTTATCACCAATCTGCTCAGATATCCGTAAATACCTTTGATATAGTTCAAGCGCCTTGTCATAAGCACCTCTACTTTGATAGACAAGTCCCAAATTGCCGCTTGCTATGGCAATACCTCGCTTATCACCAATCTCTTCGAGGATTCTTAAACACCTTTGATATAATTCAAGTGCCTTATCATATTTGCCTTTTTCTTGATAGACATTGCCTAAATTGTTATATGCCATGCCGATGCTTCGCTTATCACCAATCTGCTCAGATATCCGTAAATACCTTTGATATAGTTCAATTCCCTTATTATATTCGCCTTTAGTCCAGAAGATTGCCCCCAGACTATTGAAACCATTTGCAGCTATTTTATTGTGCTCTATTTTTATGTGCTCAGGAATAACCGCGGACAGCTTCTCAATCATTTTTAACCCTATTGCGCCCGCTCTTATTGCTCTTTCTGTCTGACCTTTTATTCTGTGAACACCGCACCTCAAAATATAAATCTTAGCCCTTTCAAGTTGCCCTTCTATTGTATCACTATTTATAAAAATCTGTGCTTTCTCAAGGAGCACTAATGCACTCTCATATTTCCCTTGTTTCTGATAAATCTCGGCAATCTTTCTTTTTGCCCTTGTTAATGTTAACCCTGAAGCCTTACCATAACTTGCAACCTTTTGAAATGAATCAATCGCTTCATCGTATCTACCGATAAGGGTTAAAACATCTCCATTACCTTCTAATGCCTTGATTAAGAGTTCTTTCTTTGCATTCGTGTTCATTTTATAAATTTATCCCAGGCAATTTCCGAATTTTCTTTAGCCATCTTCTTACTTCATTGTTTTTTATTTTTCGCTTAAATTATAAATCGGTGCTCTAATCCCCCGAAGGAAAAATAGGGGCGATAAGATTGGTGTCCACTCTTCTTTAGATCTTTCCCTCTAATTTTTCGTAGGAATCTATTGCCCTGGTAAAGAATTCTATTGCCTCTTCATTGGCATAGACCTTCTTCGCTTTTTCTCCGGCTTCTACTGAATACAGCAGGGATTTGTCATAATCTCCACCTAAATAGAAATGATAAGAGAGAAGGCCGATGAACTCGTCTTTTCTTTCCTTAAGTTCGGTTTCAATGAAAACACCGGTCTGACAATGCAACTCCTGCTTACGAGCAAAGGAGATTGTTCCGTAGGCAACCTCCTGAGTCAGGATGTGCTTGAAGAAGTATCTATGTTGCTCTGATCCCTTTTCCTGTTTTATCAGGTCAAGCCGTTCAAGGTTGGCAAGTGATTTTTTTAATATTTTTTGTTCGGGATATATGCCTTTAATCAGAAATTCATCAAATTCCCTGCCCAGGATTGAGGCGACCTGAAGAACATCCCGTTCCTGCAGTTCAAGGCGATCAATTCTTGATAGTATAACTGCTTCAACAGTATCAGGTAATTGTAGTTTTTTTAGATCACCCTTGAATTGCCACATCCCTTTCTCTTCTATAACATAGCCCTGTTCAATCAATGACTTCACCAACTCCTCAATATAGAATGGGTTTCCCTGTGATTTGTTGATTATGATTCTTTTTAGATCCTCTGGAATTTCTTTGATGCTCAACAGATTTCCAACAAGTTCCAGGCTCGCCTCACTTGAAAGTTCTTTAAGAACAATTTCTTTTGTCCAGATTTTTTCTACGAATTCTTCTTTTCTTTTAAGGGGACGATAAACGAGTATGAAGAGGATTGGTAGGTTTTCAATATTTCTGCCAATATAGTTCACAAGTTCCATTGAAGCGGTATCCGCCCAGTGCAAATCTTCCATTATAAGACATACTGGCTTTTTCTGGGCAACATATTTCACAAAATCAAAGATAATATCAAACACCCGTTGTTTCTTTAATTTGGCATCAAGGTATCTGGTAAGTGAAGTTTCAGGAAATGGTACACCAAGTACTTCTCCAATCACGGGCAGCCATTCAATCAATTTTTGATTCACTGCGGTGGTTCTATCTTTTATCTTCGCGGATCTAATTTTGATTGAATCTTCGGGCAGAATATTGAAGAAGTCGTTTAGAATATCGATCCAGGGATGATAGGAGAACGCACTACCATAGGAAATGCAGTTGCCTTTGAGTATTTGGTAATCTTTCTTTTCGCACATCTTTATAACTTCCTGCACTAATCTTGATTTTCCAATGCCGGGTTCACCACTGATGCTCAAAATTTGTCCCTTGCTCCTGATGCAGAGTTCTATGGTTTTCTTTATGTCACTAATCTCTCTTTCTCTGCCAACGATCTTTTCACTTTCTGAAATCCATCTTGACAATGCCCTCTTTTCAATCTCTTTCTTCTTTAACAGTTTGTAGGTCTGGATTTTTTTCTTTTTACCTTTATATTCTTTTTCACCAAGAAATTCATAATCAAATAGGGCAAAGGTTTTGTTAAATATTGATTCACTCACGACAATTGTTCTGTTCTCTGCTTTTACGCCCAGCCTTGCTGCAAGATTTACAGCATCGCCCAAAGTAGCATATTCCCTTCTCAATTCGTTGCCAACGGGTGCGGCAAAAACCGAGCCCGAATTAACACCTGCTCTTAAGTTTAAATTTTTTAGTTCTGGATGATTTAGTATTTCATAGGTGAAAAGCACTGCTCTCTTTTCATCATCTTCATAGGCAAATGGAAAACCAAAGACGGCGAGAATCCTTTCGCTATCTTTATAGACATCAAGTGCATTTATCCAGCCATCATATTTTTGAATTATCGTTTTGACAATTTCGTAAAATTCATTTATAGTTTTTCCTGCCCTCAAAGGATTCTTGTCATAAGGGATGCCGGCAAAGTGCAAAAATACTACAGCAATTTTCCTGTGCTCACCATCTTTATGGTCAAAATATGGTTTCAAAATAATCCTTTTTACGAGCCACTCAGGAATATAATGGCTTAATTCGGGTACTTTGTGTTTGGCCACTCCTTCAGATGGTTTCATCTCTTCTGATTTTGGCTCAAGCAGTTTTTTCTTCATCTGTGAATATTTCCAGACTTCATCTTGCTGCTCAAAAACTACATCATTGAGTTCGTTCTTTACTTCCTGACTCACCACAATTTCACCAGGACCAGCAGAATCAATCAGCGCCATAAGGTAGTTTACACTTTTGCCACCCAGAAAGAAATTATTCTGCAAATCTTGAAAATAGACATTTCCTTTTGTCAAACCGATATGTACTTTGATTTTAAAGGTTCCAAGTTTTGTTTCAGTTTTTGAATGGGTCTTAACAAATTTGAGTATCTCCTGTGCAGCAGTGATTGCCCTTTTGCTGGCTGGATGGTGTTCATCTTTTTCAGGGAAAAAAGCAAGAAATGCATCACCGCCAAATCGGTAGATATCACCATTCCATTTGTAGATAATCTTTATCAGGGGGTCAAAGAAGCGATTTATTATTTTGTTAACCTCTTCAGCTCCTTCTTTTCCCAAACGCGTTAGTTTTTCACTCATTGTGGTAAAACCAGAGATATCAGCAAAAAGGAGAACTGCATTAAATATCTCAGATAGTTTTTCCTTTTTGATTTTGGATACCACAAGTTTTTTAGGTAAAAAACTTGCCATTGAACTGACTACTTTTTCTTCAGTTTTTATCATGTTTTTCTCCATTTTTGAATTTTAGTTAAATTTCCTTATAAGTCAAGCACGAATTTGATATAAGTTGACTTTTTTGCTCAGGGGTATAAAATAAGAATATATGCGAGATTTTGAATTTTTCCCGGAGATTGAGAAAATCCTCAGGTTGTTGAATGACAAAATGATTGTTTCGGTTTCTGGTTTTTCTGGCTCTGCACTTTCCCTCTTTATTATAGAACTAAGCAAGAAGTCAGTTCCTGTGGTTTACATTACGAATAAGAACAACATTGAACGTTTTGGTGGAGAAATCATTGAACTCTTGCCCGAGGCAATAATTATTGATGAAACTAATTCATTCTTTGAACCGGCAGATGTGATAATTACAAGCGCGGATTATTTGAACAAAAAGATCCACTTAAAAGAAGAGTTTGAATTTGTTCAGGGGAAGGAAATAGACCGAAATGAATTCATATATCGGCTTGCGGCAAGTGGACTTCAACGTGAAGAAATCGTGGAAGAAGAAGGAGAATATGCGATAAGGGGTGGAATCGTTGACTTCTTTTTACCCGATTCAGAGCCGATAAGAATAGAATTTGAAGGAGAAACGATATCCTCAATTAGAAGATTCAATACGCAGACCCAGCGTTCAATTGAACATATCGAAAGTTTTTCAGCAAGACTCGTTAGACCCGATGTGCTTACCACAATTATTGAATCCTTGAAAAAAGATGTGATATTCCTCACCGAAACAAGAATTGATCTTGATCTTACACAATTGGTTATAGAATCGCCTGGTGAATTCGATTTTCATCTCAGTCCATCTCGTAAATATTTTGGAAATCTAAAGCAATTGCGCGAAGACATTAAACAGGAGATCTACACCTATAAATTTTTGATTAAAGAATCGCTCCATCATAGTCTTGAGAGCATCATTGGATCAATTGATGCAATCTCCTTCCCGGTAAAGGATGGTTTTATTGATATGGATAGAAAGATGGTATTCTTGAGCGAATCTGATATTTATGGGTATCTACCCCAAAAGAAGATAAAATTTAAGGGACTGTTCATTGATGATTTGAAAGGATTAAAAATTAATGATTATGTGGTCCATAATGACTATGGTATAGGGCAATTTAAGGGATTGGTTCAGATCGATTTTGAGGGTAAGAAGGTGGAGTGCCTGAATATTGATTATGCAGATGGGGATAAAGTCTATGTTCCAGTGGAAAGGTTGAATCAACTTGAGCGCTATATTGGTAGCGAAGGCAGACGACCAAGGTTGAGTAGAATTGGCAGTGAACTCTGGTTAAAGACAAAAGAGCGGGTAAAAAAGGGGACTGAGGTTCTTGCGCGAGATTTAGTAAATCTATACGCCCGGCGGCAGCTGACTCAAGGTTTTGCCTTTTCAACCAATAATAACGAAGTGACAGAACTTGAAGATGGATTTCCTTTTGAAGAGACACCGGATCAGAAGAGGGCAATTGAAGATGTAAAAAAGGATATGGAGTCTTCAAAGCCAATGGAACGTTTAATCTGTGGAGATGTGGGTTTTGGTAAGACTGAAATAGCAATTCGTGCTTCATTCAAGGCAGCAGTTGATTCAAAACAGACAATGTTTCTCTGTCCTACAACCCTCCTCGCATTTCAGCATTATAATACATTTATTAGCCGCCTAAAAAACTTTCCAGTGCGTATTGAAATGGTCTCAAGATTCAGAAGGCAAGATGAGTTAAAAATGGTTCTTAAAGAAATAAAGGAAGGTAAGATCGATATTGTCATTGGTACGCATCGCCTCTTAAGACCAGATGTAGTATTCAAAGATCTTGGACTTTTGATTATTGATGAAGAACAACGCTTTGGTGTGATGCAAAAGGAAAAAATAAAGAAAATAAAACCTGGAGTTGATACAATTTACCTCTCGGCAACACCAATCCCCAGAACTCTTTATATGAGTCTTGCTGGAATAAAGGATATTTCTGTAATACATACACCACCGGTTGGAAGAAAGGAGATAATAACAAGGATAATCTATTTTGATGATGAGGAGATAAGGAAGATCATTAAGTTTGAGCTTAATCGCAATGGTCAGATATTCTTTGTGCATAATCGAATACAGACCATTGAAACTGTAAAGCAAAGGCTTCAAGCCCTTTTGCCAGATTTGCGTATCTGCCTACTCCATAGTAAGATTGCATCTGAGGTAAGCGAGAAGAAGATGATTGAATTTGTGGAGGGCAAGTATGATGTTCTATTATCAACTGCAATCATTGAATCAGGGCTGGATATGCCCAGGGTGAATACGATTATCGTGGATGAAGCAGATAAATTTGGTCTTGCAGATCTCCATCAATTAAGGGGCAGAGTTGGTAGAGCAGAAATCCAGGGTTATGCGTACTTTGTTGTTTCGACCAGGATTACTGATGAGGCGCAAAAGAGATTGAATGCCTTGATGTCCTATGCCACACTCGGTTCTGGTTTCAGGCTGGCAATAAGAGATATGGAAATTCGGGGGGTCGGTAATATCCTGGGAAGAGAACAGTCAGGTTTCATTAACACTATTGGTTATCATCATTACGTGAAGATCCTCAATAACGTTGTTCAGGAATTGCAGGGCAAAGAAGTTACTTTTGAACCAATTCTCAATCTAAGGATTTCTGGTTATTTCCCAGCTGATTATATATCCAGTGCCTACGAGCGAACGGCTATCTATAAGAGATTGATGGATGTCCAGTCTGAATATGAATTGGACACACTAAGGGATGAAATCATTGATCGGTTTGGCAGATATCCTGAAATGGTTGAGAATTTGTTTAGCATAGCAAAAATTAGGCTTCACGCAATCACCCTGAATGTTAGTGAAGTAGTTCAAAAGGGTTATTCTATCCTATTCTATCAGCAAGGTAGATTGATTCAGCAATTACCGGTAGTTGAATTGACAAAGAGGCAGAATTAAGATAAGAATTTCTTGACTAAGATTGACCACTGTTCATCAGTCAAACGCTCATACAAATCCTTGGCAATTTCTCCACCATCAGCAATGGTCACTCCGACATTCTCTTCAAACGCCTCATGGAGTCTATCAAATTCCTTTTCTAACCATATTCGGACATTATCACCCTTGTTAAATTCACCGATTTCCTGCGGGTGTCTGATCTTAAAGAGCCACCCGAGATTATAGGGGTCTTTGGTTATTAGAGATGGCTGTGATTTTACAATTTCATTGATTTCAATTAGTGCGACAGACAGTGGTAATTTCATCCTTGTCATTCGATTCTTGCTACCCAATTCTAAACATTCCTGTTCCTTTTCAAACACCTTATCTGCCAAGATTTTCACCGTATCAATTTTCCCGATAAGTTTTACAGCAAAATCATCAACGCCTACCTTCACTATATCACCTTCAATCTTTAACCAGAAATGGTTAGGAGTGTAGTAATAATCCTCTCTGTATGCGAAGCCTTTTGTCTGTTTTTCCTTCTTTTGTTCCCTTTCCCTTTTTCTTTTCAAAAACGGGTTTGCTTCTATCATATCCTGGACATACTGGTCAACTGAACAATGCCAGCATTCATAGTTGTTTGAACATAACTTATAGGCAAAGTCACCAGTTAACATATAACGGCATTTTCGTTGATCTGCAGGAAGTTGCTTCAGTTTTTTTATTGCCTCAACCACTACCGGTGATTCCACATAGGAGCCACTGGCATCGGTCAGTGCCTGGTCAAAAGAACAGTTCTTGCAATCATAATTGCTTGTGCAGATTCTGTATGCTATGACACCAGCCTTTGTCCAGATACATAGATTCTCCTTTTTTTCTTTGATTTCAGCCATTGTTATCTCCTTTCTTGTTTTATTTTCTTTGGCTAAAAAATCTTTAAAAATAGGGCACTCAGCATAATCTGTTTCACAAGTGCTTGTATCAACAAGGCTTTCCCTTGGCAACATCTTTTTGACGGGACAAGCAGTGCAGTATCGAACTAATATTTCTTCAAGAAACGGACATTTCATAAATCACCTCAATATCCTTTATATGCAAAAATCGTGCCAAGATAAAGCAAAAAAAGGCACGATTTTTCAGAGGATTTTTAGGGTAATCTGCCCAACAGTGTTTAAAAAACAAACATTTAGAATTCTTATTGAATTTTGGTGCAAAATTATGGTTATTTAATAAACAATGATAATTTTATAAACATGATTCAACCTATTCTTTCTTTAACTTGTAATTCTTTATCTTCTTATAGAGGGTGAGGCGGTTTATTCCCAATATTTCTGCACTTCTTTTAATATTCCAACCATGGGCATTGAGTACATTCAAAATATGCATTCTCTCTACTTTCTCTAATGTTTCATTTGCTTTTGTCCCAAATGTAGTTGTTTTTTCTTTCAATAAATAGGGTGGTAGGTTCCCTATTTCTATCTCACTGGTTTTACATACAACAATACTGTGTTCAATAACATTTTCGAGTTCTCGAACATTCCCTGGCCAATCATAATCCATTAACAATTTCATAACTTCGGGTGATGCCTTTTCCACATTGGATCCGGTTTCAAGGTTGTATTTTTCAATGAAGTGTTCAAGCAAAAGTGGAATATCTTGTTTTCGTGTTCTTAAAGGTGGTAATTCTATTGTTATCACATTGAGTCGGTAATACAAATCTTCTCTGAATGCTCCATTCTTAATCATTTCATTAAGGTTCTTATTGGTTGCTGAAATTATTCTCGCATCGACTTTCAAAATTTCCTTACCACCAATACGTCTCAATTCCCGTTCTTGAATAAAACGGAGCAGGTCAACTTGAGTCTTAGGGCTAATATCTCCGATTTCATCCAAAAATAGAGTTCCTCCATGGGCAGTTTCTATTCTTCCCTTATATGGGGAAACTGCACCAGTGAACGCACCTTTTTCATAACCAAACAATTCAGCCTCTAACAATGATTCGGGCATTGCCCCACATGCGACTGGTACAAAAGGTCCTTTTTTTCTTGGGCTCAATTCATGAATTGCCCTCGCGACGAGTTCTTTACCCGTTCCACTTTCACCGCGAATCAATATTGTAGACTTTGTTGGTGCAACGGTTTTTATCATTTCAAACACTTTCGACATTTCTGACGATTTCCCAATTAGATCTTGAAATCTATACCTTTTGGTGAGTTCTCGCCGGAGTCTGATATTCTCCTTTATCAGTTTTTGATGCTCAATCAATCTTCTTATTACAAGGCTTATTTCTTCGAGATCAAATGGTTTAACAACATAGTCTGTTGCACCTTCCTTCATAGCGATAACCGCGCTGTCAATTGTTGCATAGGCAGTAATTATTATTGCGGGGATTTTTGGATACAACACCTTCAAATGTTTCAACACCTCAATGCCATCCATCCCTGGCATCTTGAGGTCAATGATTGCCAAATCAAATAATTCTTTTTTTGCAAGTTCCAGTGCGAGATAGCCATTCTCTGCTGTTTTCACTAAATATCCTTCTTCTTTTAGCCACTCACTCATAGAACTTCGCATTATCTCTTCATCATCAACAACCAGAATTTTATATTGTTCCATAACACTCCTTTAGTATTCTTGCTTTAAGAAACTCGTTACACCTTGAACAAAAATGTGCTTTCTTGCAGTCGAGAGTAAAGATATTATTGGCTAAATACATGGCGCATTCACTATTATCACAATGATACATACCGAAACAATGTCCAATCTCGTGCATAATTACTTTTTTTATACGCAGGGACAATAAATTCTCATCGGCAGGATGATGATAAAATTCCTGGCGCAGGCGGTAGGTGGAGACGATTGCTACTTTGCCATTCATTTGTGCCTCACCGAAAACATATTCGAGGATTGGTGTACATAAATCAACATCAGTGATGCCGATGATTTTATGTGCATCCTTTGGTTCCTGGGTAAGTAGTTCTTTTATTATCCTGTATGTCAGATATTGGTGTCGCCTGGAGTCAAATGCATAAGAAGGGTGTTCGTATTTTTGCATAAATACGACCTTAAGTCCAAAAACATTCTCAATTTCTTGCGTAAGATAAAATTTGTCTATACTTGGATACCCTATTTCACACATATATAGACAAGGTTTCTTCATAAGATAATTATACGATAGTTTGTCTGAATTGTCAATTGTGAACATAGGCATAATCATGCTTGACATTCGCGGAAATATTTATATAATATTTGTTATGAAAAATCCCAAGATTGTTGGGTTGGATATTGATGTTATTAGGCCCTTTTTGGAAAGTCTACTGAAGAATATGGAAGGTGGTGTTGTAACAATTGATCTCAACAAGAAAATTACTTCTTTCAATAAGGCTGCGGAATGGATTACTGGATATTGCTATGATGAAGTCATTGGGAAACCCTGTGCGGAAGTTTTTAAAAGTAGCCTTTGTGATGGACAATGCATTTTTGATAAGATAGTCCGTACAGGTATCCCTACGACAAAACATGATGTAATGCTTATAGGTAAAGAGAACCAACAGATTTTTGCTTCATACGCAGCATTTCGTTTGGAAGATGTTCATAGAAAAATAAGAGGCATTGGTGTTATTTTTAGAGATATGACTGAAATCAAAAATCTCCGTGAGCAGTTACTTCATTCAGAAAAACTTGTTGTAATGGGACAACTTGCTGCAGGTGTAGCACATGAAATCAACAACCCAATTAATGGAATAAGTAATTATATTCAGATTTTCTTAAAGAGGCTTGAACAAGGTCATATTGATAAAGAAACGTGGATAAAAGATTTGAAGTTGGTTGAAAGAGAAAACATGCGCATTGGCCGGCTTGTTAGAAACCTTTTGAATTTTGCAAAAAAGACAGAGCCTGAACTTAGAAAGATATATTTGCCCCAATTGGTCGATGATACATTATTCCTTCTGGAGGATCAGTTTTTGTTAAAAGATGTTGTTGTAAATACAAGATATGATAAAAATGTTCCTGAAATACTTGGTGATTCTAATCAACTTCAGCAGGTAATTATGAATCTGGTTATTAATTCTGTGCAGGCAGTAAGTAAAATGGGGAAGATTGAAATAGGAATTTTTGCCGAGGGCATTAAAGGTAGTGAATGTTTTGTGGTTTTGAGTATTGCAGATAACGGTGTCGGTATTCCTGAAGAAGATCTCAATAAGATTTTTGACCCTTTTTATACGACGAAAACGAGGGATAAAGGTGGTATTGGCTTAGGCTTAACCATCGTCCAACAAATTGTGAATTTGCATCACGGCAGAATTACGATTAAGAGTAAAGTTGGTGAAGGAACAGTAGCTTTGGTTCGTTTACCGACACTTTAATGGTTAGTAAATCTTTTGCCTATAGAGAAGAAAAACTGATGAATTGAGACTATTGATTTTTCTATAATTCAGAATATAATATTCTGATAAAAAAGGAGTACTTACCATGAAAAAAATTGGCGTTTTTATTTGTCATTGTGGAATAAATATTGCTAAGACCGTTGATGTTGAGGCATTGGCCGAAGAAATTAAGAAATATCCCGGTGTGGTTCATGCTGAAAACTACAAGTATATGTGTTCTGACCCTGGACAGAAACTTATTATTGATGCGATAAAAAAGAAGAACCTTGATGCGATAGTGGTTTCTGCCTGTTCACCAACCCTGCATGAAAATACCTTCAGGAATGCGACCGAGCGTGGTGGTCTGAACCGCTATACCTGTGAAATGGCAAATATCCGTGAGCAGTGTTCCTGGGTTCATGAGGATAAAAAGATTGCCACGAAAAAGGCGGGCGATATCATTAAAACGATGATTGAAAAGGTCCGTTTTGATGAGGCACTTGAGCCCATCCTTGTAGATGTTACAAAACGGGCACTTGTGATTGGTGGTGGCATTGCCGGAATCCAGGCCGCACTGGATATTGCCAATGCTGGTATTGAAACAATTCTGGTAGAGAGGTCGCCATCCATTGGTGGCAGGATGGCACAACTTTCCGAGACCTTTCCAACCCTTGACTGTTCCCAGTGTATCCTGACCCCGAAGATGGTGGAGGTGGTGCAAAATAAGAATATAAAATTGTTACCATATAGTGAAGTTGAGGAATTAAGCGGAACAGTGGGTAATTTTAAAGTAAAGGTTAGGCAGAAGTCAACCTATGTTGACTGGGAAAAGTGTAATGGTTGTGGTGAATGTGAACGTGTGTGCCCAGTATTAGTTCCTAATGAATTTGAGAGTAACCTGAATTTGAGGCATGCGATTTATAGACCATTTCCACAGGCTGTTCCCAATCGCTTTACCATTACCAAAATTGGCCATCCACCCTGCAGGTCAGCGTGCCCAGCTGGTGTAAATGCCCAGGGATATATTGCGTTAATTCGTGCGGGTAAATTTAAAGAGGCATTGGAACTTGAACGTTCTGCAAATCCCTTTGCCAGTGTATGCGGTCGGGTTTGCAACCATCCTTGTGAAACTGAATGTGTGCGTGGAGAAATTGACGAACCCATCTCCATTGCCTCTTTAAAGAGATTTATTGCGGATTTTGGCGACTATCCATTGACCCAGAGAAAGCCCACGGGTGAGAAGATTGCAGTGGTGGGGTCTGGTCCAGCCGGCCTTGCCTGTGCCTATTTCTTAGCAAAGAAGAATTATCAAGTAAGTGTTTATGAGGCTGAAAAGGTTGTTGGTGGACTTTTGGCCCTTGGTATCCCTGAATTCAGATTGCCCAGAAAAGAGTTGCAAAGAGATATTGATTACATTAAGTCCTTTGGTGTTGAGATAATCACCGGCACCAGGGTTGGTGCGGATTTGAGTCTTGAACAACTCAGAAACGTATATCGCTCGGTTTTTATTGCAACCGGTGCCCATGAAGAACTAAAATTAAATATTGAAGGGGAAGAGCTACCCGGTGTCCTGCACTGTATCAGTTTCTTGAGGGATGTTAATCTTGGAAATAAGGTAAGTCTTGGCAAAAAGGTAGCAGTAATTGGTGGTGGGAATGCCGCGATTGACTCAGCAAGGGTTGCAAAGAGATTGGGTAGTGATGTTACAATTCTTTATCGTCGGTCAAATAAAGAGATGCCAGCCAATTCCTGGGAGGTAGAAGAGGCGATAAAAGAAGGGATAAAGATAGAATTCCTGGTTGCTCCTAACAGAGTTCTTGGTAAAGATAAAGTTCAGGAGATTGAATGTATCAGGATGGAGCTTGGTGCCCCTGATGCCTCAGGTAGGAGAAGACCAATACCAATACCGGGTAGCGAATTTAGAATACCAGTTGATAATCTCATTGTAGCGATTTCACAGAAGCCGAAAATTGATTGGCTTTCCCGAGAATATAAATTGACAAAATGGGGTACTCTGTCAGTTGACCCGGAGACCATGATGACAAATGTTGAAGGGGTATTTGCTGGTGGTGACCTCGTTTCTGGGCCAGCTACGGTCATTGAGGCAGTGGCAGCCGGTAAAAAGGCAGCGGATAGTATTGATGCCCATCTCACGGGAGTAAAATTTGAGGAGAAAAAATGGCCAGTTGCCAGACCCGAGCCGACGAAAATAGCACAAACACCAAAGAAATCGCGTGCTGAAATGCCCAAAATTGAACTTAATGCTCGCGCAGGATTTGATGAGGTTGAACTTGGATTTGATGAAAATACCGCAAAATATGAGGCAAACAGGTGTGTAAACTGTGCGGTATGCAGTGAATGCCTTGAATGTGAGAGAGTCTGTGAACCCAAGGCAATTAATTATAATATGGAAGATAAGATCCTTGAGTTTGATGTCGGTGCGATTGTAGTGGCAACTGGATTTGATATCTTTGAACCGGAAAAGTTGAAAGAATATGGCTATGGCACAAGTCCGGATATTATCACTTCATTACAGTTTGAAAGATTGCTCTCTGCGTCAGGTCCTACATCAGGTGAAGTGAGAAGGCCATCTGATGGAAAGGTTCCGAAACGTGTGGTATTTATCCAGTGTGCAGGTTCAAGGGATAAGGAAAATCATCTTGAATACTGCTCAAAGATCTGCTGTATGTATACGGCAAAGCATGCAATATTATACAAACACCGTGTTCACGATGGTGAGCCGATAATCTTTTATATTGATGTTAGAACACCGGGCAAAGGCTTTGAAGAATTCTATAACCGGGCAACTGATGAGGGTGCAATTTATATAAGGGGCAAGGTATCAAAGGTTTATCCGGAAAATGGGAAATTGATCGTCCTTGGTGCGGATACACTTGTGGGAAAGAAGGTAGAGGTTGAGGCAGATCTGGTCGTTCTTGCAATGGGAATGGTGCCAACACGAAATAACGAGGAGTTTGTGCGCAAATTAAAAATTCAGTGCGATGCCAATGCATTTTTGACCGAGGCACATCCAAAATTGCGTCCGGTTGAGACCAATACTCTGGGAATTTATATTGCTGGTGCAGCGCATGGTCCAAAGGACATCCCGGAAACCGTTGCTCAGGCATCAGGTGCGGCAAGCAAGGCAATCGGTATTTTGAGCCAGCCCAAGATCACATTTGAGCCATTGATTGCAATGGTTGATCAAGATTTGTGTTCTGGTTGCGGTGTCTGTATTGGTGTCTGCCCATTTGGTGCAAGGGAAAAGGATAAAGATAAGAACATTGCAAAGGTGATTGAGGCATTGTGCCAGGGATGTGGTGCCTGCACTGTTGCCTGTCCGAGTGGTTCATCCCAGTTAAAGAATCTCAAGGATAAGGCAGTCTTAGAGATGGTCACTGTTGCAATAAAGGATTGAATATGAAGTTCTGGAGGAGACCACTTGATGCAGATAAGATAAAAGTGCCTCAGGGCGAGATTCATATTATTAAAGAGCGGTGTAAGGGATGTGGCTTCTGTGTGGAATTTTGTCCGAAAAAGGTTCTGGAACTATCAAAGGAATTCAATCTTAAGGGTTATCATCCACCCTATGTGAAGAATCCTGAAGAGTGTCGGGAATGCCATCTCTGTGAGATAATTTGTCCTGAGTTTGCAATATATGTTACCCTTGGCGGCGAAAAGACAGTATCTGAACTGATGGACAAAAAAGGAGGTTTATGAAGGCAGACCCAAGAGGTGTCTTGACCGGTGCCCATTATCTTGATGGAGATTACGCCTGTGCCGAAGGTGCACTTGCCGCGGGATGTCGATTTCTCGCTGGCTATCCAATCACTCCATCAACCGAAGTGGCAGAAAGGATTGCTGCAAGATTTCCTGAGGTAGGGGGAGTGTTTATCCAGATGGAAGATGAGATTGCCTCTTCGATTGCCATGCTTGGTGCGGCTTGGGCTGGAAAAAAATCAATGACCGTAACCAGTGGGCCAGGGTTTTCCTTGATGCAGGAACATATTGGACTTGGCGCGATGCTTGAAACACCCTGCGTTCTTATTGATGTCCAGCGGGGTGGACCATCTACTGGTTTACCAACATTAACCGGTCAGGCAGATATGATGCAGGTGAGATGGGGTTCACACGGTGACTATGAGATAATCGCCCTCTCTCCAAATTCACCACAGGAATGCTTTGATTTCACAATTGACTGTTTCAATCTTTCTGAAATATATCGGGTTCCGGTCTTTTTGATGATGGATGAATGTGTGGGCCATATGACCGAAAAGGTTGTTATCCCAAAACCTGAAGATATTGAAATAGTTGGGCGCAGGTGGTACAATGGTCCGAAGGATTCGTATCTTCCTTTCAAACCGGGTGAAGATCTTGTTCCGCCAATGATAAAAGCGGGTGATGGTTATAGGTTTCATATCACCGGTCTTACCCATGATGAACGTGGATATCCGGTAATGAACTGGCAGGCACAGGAGAAGTTGGTACGCCGACTTGTAGAAAAGATTCGCAAGAATGCAGATAAGATTATAAGGTACGAAGAGGAAGGAACTGATGATGCAGATGTAGTAATCATTTCATACGGAATATCAAGCAGGGTTGCTTATAAGGCGATCTCTGAAGCACGGAAACAGGGAATAAAGGTTGGATTTTTAAGATTGATTGTTGTCTGGCCATTTCCTGAGAAGAGAATCTTTGAACTTGCTGGAAAGGTGAAATCTTTGATTACAGTTGAAATCAATTATGGACAGGTTGCACTTGAAGTTGAACGATGCGCAAAAGGAAGATGCAAGACGATTCTTGTCCCCCATGGTGGTGGTTGGGTTCATAATCCAGATGACATCTTAAATGCAATAAAGGAGGGTTTGAAATGAGTGAGATTGGAACTGAAGAAGTTGTAGCATCTAAAGAGCCCACCGAACATCCAAAAGAGAATCTTTTGAGAATGGACCGTATGCCTCATATCTGGTGTCCAAGTTGCGGCATTGGGCCCGCGCTGAGTGCATTTTTGATAGCCCTTGAAAGATCAAATCTGGACCTCAATAAGGTATCAGTCGTTTCAGGTATTGGTTGCACAGGTAGGGTTGCTGGTTACATAAAACTTGATTCATTCCACACCACCCATGGAAGACCAATTCCTTTTGCCACGGGATTAAAACTTGCCAATCCCGAATTAAAGGTTGTAGTTTTTTCAGGTGATGGTGACCTGGTGGCAATCGGCGGGAATCACCTCATTCATGCGGCAAGAAGAAATATGGATATTGTGGTAATTTGCGTGAACAATTTCATTTATGGAATGACTGGTGGTCAGGTTGCTGCAACCACACCCGAGACCGCAATCTGTTCAACAAGCCCTTATGGAAATTTTGACACACCATTTAATCTGCCACACCTGATGGATACCTGTGGTGCGGTCTATGTTGCACGCTATACTGCACTTGATATCAGACGATTATCCAATGCTATTCTTGAGGCATTCAATAAAAAGGGATTCTCTTTTGTTGAGGTGATTGCACCCTGTGCTACACTTTATGCCCGTTTGAACCGGCTTGGCACTGGCCTGGATATCTTGAAGTATTACCATGATAATAGTGTCATTAAGCATAATGCTGATCCACGAGAACTGGAGATAAAGTTTCAGGGACCAATAATCGTGGGTAAATTTGTGGACCGCGAAAGACCCACATTTATTGAGGCAATGAATCAAAGATTCAAGACCGTGCTCGGTGATAAATACCAGTTATATGGTATGGCAGATGAATGCCTACCCGAATTGGCAAATGAAGGAGGTTAAATGGCAACGCAAATTGAAATCCGCTTTTCTGGCTATGGTGGACAAGGAGTGATTAAGAGTGGCTACATTGTGGGTAAAGCAGCTTCCATATTTGACAACAAACATGCAACGATGACCCAGAGTTTTGGCCCTGAGGCAAGGGGGAGTGCGTGCAGTGCCCAACTATTGGTCTCTGAAGATAGAATTCTATATCCCTATTTGACAAAACCACAGATTCTCGTAGCGATGTCCCGGGAGGCATACGATAAATTTGAACCAGATTTAGATGAAAACGGCATCTTGGTTGTTGATGAGGATCTGGTAAAGCCAAGACCAGCCAGAGGTAAAATTAAAATTCTCTCGGTTCCTGCAACCCGAATTGCTGAACAGTTAGGCAATAGAATAGTTGCCAATATCGTAATGCTCGGTTTCTTTACAGCAGTAACAAATGTTGTAAGTTATCAGGCAATGAAGGATGCAATCCCGGGTTCGGTTCCGGATAAGGCTGTGCCTTTGAATTTAAAGGCATTTGAAGAAGGTTATCAATACGGAAAGAAATTGTTGTTTTCTTAGTAAAATCCGACATCAGTCGGAGATGACACTTTCAATGTAGTAGTGTGTCCAAGTTCAATCGATGGGATAAAAAAGGAGTATTATGAAGAAAGGGGTGCTGGTTATTGGTGGTGGTATTGCCGGGATTCAGACTGCGCTTGACCTGGCAAATGCCCAGTTCAAGGTATATCTTGTGGAATCTGGTCCAAATATTGGTGGCAGGATGGCACAGATCCACAAGATATTCACCTCAATGGACTGCACGGCTTGAATCCTCGGACCAAAGATGATGGATGTCGGTCGACATCCAAATATCACCCTACTAACTTTATCTGAAATAAAAGAGGTAAAAGGCGAGGCAGGAGATTTTTCCGTAAAAATTATAAGACACCCCAGATATGTAAATATTAACCAGTGCACTGCCTGTGGTGATTGCGCCAAGGTCTGTCCAATCGTTGTCCCCAATGAATTTGATTTAGGACTGAAATCAAGAAAGGCAATTTATACGCCATATAGCCAGGCAGTCCCTTCAGCATATATAAGAAGCCGGGAAGAATGTCTTGACAATGTTCCGGAAAGGGCAAGAAAGATAATGAAAAGGGCAGTGGAAAAAAGGGAAGATAAGATTACGCACTGGGAGTTAATTGTCTGCGGCAAGTGTATCCAGACCTGCAAGGCGAAGTGTATCAACTTTGATGAGCCAGAAGAAGTGATAGACATAAATGTCGGGGCAATTGTCGTTGCCACAGGTGTTGAATACTATGACCCAAGAGAGGCGAGTGAATACGGTTATACAAGGTTTGAAAATATCGTCACAAGTTTTGAACTGGAAAGACTCCTTGATGCCTCCAGTCCAACCCGGGGTGAGCTCTTAACCTTCACCAATGTCCGACCACCAAAACGCATTGCTTTCATCCAGTGTGTGGGTTCAAGAAATATGAAGGCAGATATTGACTACTGCTCAAGAATCTGTTGTATGAATACAATAAAAGATACCCTGGTCATCCGTGAACACTATCCAGATTCTGAGATAATGGTCTTCTATATTGATATCAGGGCATTTGGCAAGGGATTTGAAGAGTTCTATAGAAGAAGCCTTGATGCGGGTGTAAAATATATAAAAGGAAAACCTTCTAAAATCATAGAAGATAAGAAGACCGGTGAACTTATTCTCTCTTATGAAGACCAGTTGAAAGGTGAGATCAAAAGTTTGGTTGTAGATCTGGTAGTCTTATCCTCAGCAATGATTCCAAATCAGGGGACAAAAGAACTTGCCCATATCCTTGGTATTGAACTTGATCTTGATGGATTCTTTAAGGAGATAAACCCCTGTAACCATCCACTTGAATCCACAAGGCCAGGAATCTATCTCTGTGGATGTGCAACAGGTCCAAAGGATATCACGGATGCAATTGCCGAGGCATCCGGTGCAGCAGTAAAGGCGGGAATCTTAGTGAAAGAAGAAATCGTGGAAGAAAAGAAAGAAGAAATTTCTCCCCTTGACCTTACCGGTCCTTCACGGGTCGGTGTCTTTGTATGCCACTGTGGAACGAATATTGCTTCTGTTCTTGATATAAAACAACTCGTTGAGTATACAAAGAACTTAAAAGATGTAGTATATGTTGATAATTTTCTATTTGCCTGTGCTGAGAGTGTGCAGAAAAAAATCCAGGATGCAGTATTTGAGCATCGCCTGAATCGGATTGTTGTTGCTGCCTGCACACCCAAGACCCATGAAGGTATATTCCAGGAAACCCTTTTAAAGATTGGCTTTAACCCCTATCTCTTTGATATGGCAAATATTAGAAATCAATGCTCCTGGGTTCACCAGCAGGAGCCTGAAGTTGCCACAGAAAAGGCAAAGGAAATAATTAAGATGTCTGTAGAACGGGTGAAGAGACTTGAACCATTGTATCCAAAGAATCTGAGTGTTGGTCGTGATGTTCTTGTAATCGGTGGTGGTATCAGTGGAATGCAGACGGCGATTGACCTTGCTGAACGGGGACTAAAGGTCTATCTCGTTGAAAAAGAGGATGAACTTGGGGGCAGGGTGCGTAGATTATCGAGTGTCTATCCTACAGGAAAACCAGGAAGAGAACTGATTGAAGAAAAGATTAAGGAATTGAAGAAAAAAGGTGTTATAATTTATACCAAAACCGAAATAAAGGATATAAAAGGCTTTGTCGGCAATTTTGATGTGACGATTTCATATAACCGAAATTCTTCGACTAAATTAAATGTTGGAGCAATTGTCCTTGCAATCGGTGCTGACCTCTATAAACCACTTGATAAGTTTGGCTATGGAGAGTATCCCAATGTCTGGACCAGTATGGAACTTGAAGAGATGCTCATTGATGATTCAGAAAAAATAAAAGATTTAAAGAGTGTAGTATTTATTCAATGTGTTGGTTCCCGTGCAGAAGTTGGTAATACCTGGTGTTCAAGATACTGTTGCCAGGCAGCAATAAAACAGGCAGTATTGTTAAGAGGAAGGGGCATTGATGTCACAATCTTCCACCGGGGGATAAGGGTCTATTCAAAGGGTGCAGAATTGATGTATAGAAAGGCAAGGGAATTAGGAGTTCTGTTCATCCCCTATTCAGAACTGGCAAAGGGTGAAGTCCCTGAAGTTTTGGGTGAGAAATATGCTGAGCATGTGGAAATGGATTATGATGTCATTGGCAAGAGGATTGTTGTTCCGGTTGACGCGGTGATTCTATCGGTTGGAATGATTCCCAATGGAAATGAAACAATGAAACTATCTGATCTGTTAAAAGTTCCAAGGGGGCAAGACCTCTTCTTCCTGGAGAGGCATTCAAAATTTGGTCCGGTTGAGACCACGGTTGAAGGTGTCTATCTTGCTGGTTGCTGTATGTTCCCTCAGGATATCGGTGATTCAATAGCCCAGGCATCAGCAGTTGCAGCAAAGGTATCAGCCCTGCTCAGTCGGGAGACGATCGTCCTTCCACCCATCACCTCAACCGTTGATGAGGTCTATTGCCGGGGGTGTGGAAGGTGCACCGAGGTCTGCGAATTCCACGCAATCACACTTACAGAGAAAGAACCAGGTATCTTTGTTGCCCAGGTGAATGAGGCGTTGTGTAAGGGTTGCGGAACTTGTGTTCCTGCCTGTCCAACCGGCGCAATTGACTTAAGACACTTCAAATACGAACAGATTAAGGCACAACTTGAGGCGCTGTTTCATTAGTCTTATAGTCGGATTGCCTTATGGTCTTATAGTCAAAATTTGAAAGGAGGAAAAAAATGAGAATAAAAAGATTTGAAGATTTAAAATGCTGGCAGGAGGCAAGGAAATTGAGGAAGATGGTGAGTGAAATTACAAGAAAGTCTATAGTTAGAAAGGATTATGTATTTTGTGATCAGATAAAAAGGGCAGCCCTTTCCGTAATGTCCAACATTGCTGAAGGGTTTGAGACAAATACGGATAAGGAGTTTATTAACTTTTTGAATTATGCAAGACGTTCATGTGGTGAAATAAGGAATGACCTTTACGCAGCTCTTGATGATGGTTATATTGACGAAGACGAATTCGAAAAAATTTACGAACAAGCCTGTTCAACCGGTAAACTAATCTCCGGATTCATCTCTTATTTAAGACATTCAACAAAACAAAAAAACAATAAGACCATCACACCATGAGACCATTAGACCATCCGACTATTCGACTATCCGACCATCAGACTAAATTTGAACCCCGCATCGTTGCCTTCTGCTGTAATTGGTGTTCATATCCTGCGGCAGATGGGGCTGGTGTGGCAAGACTACAGTATCCGCCGAATATCAAAATCGTCCGGGTGATGTGTGGCGGTAGGGTTACACCCGGGATGGTCTTAAAGGCTTTTGAACTCGGTGCAGATGGTGTCCTTGTTGCGACCTGCCATTTTGAAGACTGCCACTATATGTTCGGTGCGCGGAAGGCTGCGGATGTCCATAAAATCACAGAAAAACTTACTGCAATGCTGGGAATTGAACCAGAAAGATTAAAACTTGACTGGATCTCTTCAGCCGAGACAAGCAAATTTGCCAGGGTTGCTACAGAATTCACTGAAACAATAAGAAAACTTGGACCAAGCCCGGTCATTACAAAGGATATCGGGGTATCAGAAGATCAGGATATCAGGTGAACAAGAGATCAGGGAACCAGGAGATCAGAAAATCAGGATATCAGAAAAATGAAAAATATAAATTATAAAAATAGAAGAAGGCTGAAATATCAATTTAAAAAATGAATAAATTTTTTATAAAAGAAGAGCAACCAAAATATTCTTACAAAGAGCAATATGCTTGCGGTTTTAAAAAATTATGGGTGTGGCAAAAGGCGTTTAAACTCTTGCAAGAAATCCACAAATTTTGTAAAACATTACCGAAAGATGAAAAATTTAAAATCAGGGACCAGATTGAGAGGTCATCTTCCTCCGTATGTGATAATATTGCTGAAGAATATTCATCTTACTATTACGATGAAAAAATTAAAGGTTTCAACGTTGCAAGAAAAGAAACAGGCGAAACACAGAATCACATCAGAAAGATTATTGCTAAGTGTTATTTAGATGAGGAAATAGGAAAGAATTGGATTAAAGAATATGAAGAAGTTATTCGGGGGATCAACGGCTTTATAAAATACATCCGTAAGAAGAAGGTGAAAAATGATTATTGTCCCTGATATCCTGATACCCTGGTCATCTGATACCCTTGAGAAACGGAGTGGTTATGCTTCTTGATATCATAAAAACCTCCCGTGCCCTTCTGTGTCTTGAGTGTGGCAAATGCACCGGTGTATGCCCGGTCTCAAGATTCAATAGAAACTATTCTCCAAGAATCCTTCTCAATCGGGCATTGCGGGGTGTAAACAGTGATTTATTAAAAGACCAGAATATCTGGAATTGCCTGACCTGTAAAATCTGCGATGAACATTGCCCGGCAGATATTGACTATATCAGCCTCACCCAGGCAATAAGGCTTGAGGCAAATAGAATTGGCGAAGAGGCACTATGCTCCCATGGTGGTGCAGCACACTCTTTGATGCGGATAATGGCAACACCATCCCTATCCCCAAAGAGGATAGACTGGATTGATAAAGAATTGAAATTTGCCGAAAACGGCGAAGTGCTATATTTTGTCGGCTGTGCCCCATTCTTTGATGTCCTATTTAGTGATATTGGAGTATTTCCTACACGGTCGGCAAATGCAACAATAAAGATATTGAATAGACTGGATATTGTTCCCGTAATCTTGAAAGATGAAAGGTGTTGTGGCCATGACTTGTTATGGCAGGGTGATTTTGAGAACTTTAAAAAACTTTCACAATATAACATTGAAGTTATTAAAAAATCTGGTGTTAAAAAGATAGTCTTCTCCTGCCCTGAATGCTACAGAACCTTTAA
This sequence comes from uncultured bacterium, assembly GCA_964418185.1. Lineage (GTDB taxonomy): Bacteria > Hydrothermota > Tepidihabitantia > SM23-42 > JAOAFX01 > JAOAFX01. The sequence goes on along the minus strand of CAYQKL010000011.1, from coordinate 32,370 downwards.
GATTGATTATGCAAAATATTTTGATTTTGGGATTGAAATGCTACATATCTCAGAGGTAATTATCCGGGCAATTGGAGAGAAAAGATTGAAATTTAAAGAGTTGGAAAGGACCATCACATTCCAGGACCCCTGCAGACTGGGAAGGCATCTTGGAATCTATGATGAGCCAAGGATTGTTTTCAACTCAATTCCAAAATTGAATTTGAAAGAGATGAGGCGGAGTAAAAACAGGGCAATCTGCTGTGGGGTGAGTGCCTGGATGAACTGTTCAAATTATTCAAAGAGGATTCAAATGATGAGACTGAAAGAGGCAAAGGAGACCAGTGCTGATTTATTCGTCCTTGCCTGTCCAAAATGTGAAATCCATTTTAACTGTGCGATGAAGGAAACACCCGATGCCCAGAGGTTAGAAGAGATAAAGATTGAAACCACAAATTTTACAAATTTGATTGCCGATACCCTGTGGGAATGAATATGAAAGTAGATTGTAGCATCCGAATTTACCATAAATCCCGTAGCGTTCGACTTCAGTCGGACGAAAAAATTCAAGATGCGATTGAAGAGAGGTTTTATGGGAAGTGAGAAGATTACGGTCAATTTTCGTTTTCGGGAAAGATTGAACAAAGTCCCGGGGGGCAAGCACCATAACTATTGCTACCAGTGCAGTGCCTGCGTTGCCTCCTGCCCTGCTGCAAGATTTACCAAAGAATTCAATCCCAGGGTCATTCTATTAAAGGCACTGCTCGGTATGGAGGAGGATTTGACCGGTCCAGATTCACCAATCTGGCTCTGCACAAATTGCTATTCCTGTTATGAAAGGTGTCCGCAGGATGTTAGACCCATTGAGGTAATAATCGCCTTAAAAAATATCTGTGTGGAAAAAAGAACTGCGCCAGAAAATCTTACAAAACTTTCTGAAAATATTGGCAAGACCGGGGTGAGTGTAGTAATCACCTCAGCAGTGAATCGTATACGTCAGGAACTCGGCCTTCCTGAACTCAAAAAAATCCCGATTGATGAATTGAAAGAGATAATAGAGTGAAGAAAAAGCTTGACATTCTTCGTAATGTTTCTATAATATTATTATGAAGGTAGTCCCTTTCTGGGGTTGTATGATGCCCTTAAAATATCCGCAGATGGAACTGGCAATAAGGAAGACCCTGCCCAATTTGGGTGTTGAACTCGTTGATATAGAAGGATTCACCTGCTGCCCTGACCCGATCTATTTCAAAGGTCGAGATAAGATGAAATGGCTTACAATTGCTGCACGCAATCTTGCTGTTGCTGAAGAGACCGGGCTTGATGTGATAACAATGTGTTCGGGTTGCATCTCAACATTAAAAGAGGCACAATATTTGCTTGCTGAAGATGAAAAATTAAAATTTGAGATAAACCAGCGTTTAAAGAAGATTAACAAAGAGTATCAGGGCAAAATAAAGGTGAAACATGTGACAGTCCTTTTAAGGGATGACCTGGGAATGGGTGCTATAACAAGGTCGGTGAAAAGATCATTAAATGGAATAAGGGTTGGTATCCATTATGGATGCCATCTATTAAAGCCGAGCCAGATAATGCATGTGGATGATGCAGACTATCCGAGGATTCTTGATGATTTTGTCCGGGCAATGGGTGCAATCCCGGTAGAGCATAAAGAGCGGATGCTCTGCTGTGGTAAGGGTTGTATGGATGATGAACTGCCCTTAGAGATGACCGAATCAATATTTTCAGCAATAGACGAAGAGCAGGCAGATTGTATGGGCCTTATCTGTCCGACCTGTTTTTCTTCTTTTGATTTAGGTCAGTTGATGATTGCCCGGAAAAAGGGCAGGGAGTTCAATATCCCGGTTATCTATTTGTTTCAGTTATTAGGGCTTGCCCAGGGTTTGAAGCCTGAGGAAGTGGGGCTTCATACCCACAGGGTGAAGCCTGAACGGGTGTTGCAGAAGTTGGTTGGATAGGCTATTATAGTCGGATGGTCTTATAGTCGGATAGTGGATAGTCAATGATTATTAGACGATAAGACTATAAGACAAGAAAACCAGATTTGAAAGGAGGTGATTTGAATGCCACAGGAAGAACTTAGAATCGGTGTGTTTGTCTGTGAGTGCGGGACCAATATCGCGGGCTCAGTCGATGTTGATAAGGTGGTTGAAGATGCAAAAAATTTGAAGGATGTGGTCTATGCAGTGAAGAATCGGTATATGTGTTCAGAACCGGGCCAGGCTGAGATAAAGAAGGCGATAACTGAAAAGAAATTAAATCGGGTTGTAGTTGCTGCCTGTTCACCAAGGATGCATGAGTCAACCTTCAGAAATTGTGTCAAATCAGTGGGTCTGAATAAATACCTTGTGGATATGGCAAATATCCGTGAACACTGTTCCTGGGTCCATATGGCTGATAGAGCACAGGCAACGAGCAAGGCATTTGATATTGTGAAGGCTTATGTTGCACGGGCAAGATACCTTGAACCACAGGAAGAAAGGGAGATTCCAGTTACCAAGGCTGCACTGGTTATCGGTGGTGGTGTTGCGGGAATGGAGGCTGCACTTGACCTGGCAGACTCTGGTGTAAAGGTCTATCTTGTAGAAAAAGAGCCAGCACTCGGTGGGTTGATGGCACAACTTGCCAAGACCTATCCCACAATGGATTGTGCGATATGAATTCTCGGGCCGAAGATGATGGATGTCGGTCGACATCCAAATATCAAACTCCTTGCCTATAGTGAAGTAGAATCAATATCTGGTTATATTGGCAATTTCCATATCCGGGTACGTAAGAAAGCCCGTTATGTTGATGAAACCCAGTGCACTGCCTGTGGTGAGTGCGCCAAGGTCTGTCCGGTTGTTGTGCCCAACGAATATGAGTTAGGTCTATCCTCAAGAAAGGCAATCTATATTCCCTTTGCCCAGGCAGTCCCTTCGGCATACTTGATTGATATGAAGGCCTGCCTTGGCACAAATCCAATTGCCTGTGGCAAGTGTGCAGAAAAGTGTGATAAGAAGTGTATTAATTATGATATGCGGGATGAAATAATAGAATTTAATACCGGAGTTGTGATTGTAGCAACCGGTATGGATGTCTATGACCCGACCGAGCTTGAGGAATATGGTTATACAAAATATCCCAATGTCATTACCAGTATGGAATTTGAAAGGCTCATCTCTGCAGGCGGACCATCAGATGGCCATTTTTTCAGGCCAAGTGATAAGAATAGACCAAAGACTGTTGGATTTATCCAGTGTGTTGGCTCTCGTTCGGCAAAAAAGGGTAAGCCATACTGTAGCAATATCTGCTGTATGAATACGGTAAAGGATACATTACTCTTAAAAGACCATTATCCAGACATTGAGGCAAGGGTTTTCTATATTGACATAAGGGCATTTGGCAAGGGCTTTGAGGATTTATTCAAAAGGAGCAAAGAATCCGGGGTCCAATATATTCGCGGTATCCCTGGAGAGATTGTTGAAGACCCGAACACAAAGAACTTAAAAGTAGTGGTTGAAGATACGACCACAAACAGGATTACTGAACACGAACTTGATATGATTGTCCTTTCGGTTGGTGTCACACCTCGTTCCGATATGCCCGAGGTCCAGAAATTATTGACCCTTTCCAAAACTTCAGACGGCTTTTTTATGGAAGCACATCCAAAATTAAAACCGGTTGATGCACCGACCAGCGGTGTTTTCTATGCAGGTTGTGCTGAAGCACCAAAAGATGTTAAAGATTCAGTAACCCAGGCAAGTGCGTCCGCAGCCCGTGCCCTGACCATTCTCTCATCAGAGAAATTGACCACTGAGGCGATAACATCTATAATTAATCCTGAAGTCTGCCATTTCTGCACAATCTGTGCCCAGGCCTGTCCTTATAAAGCGATAAAGGTTGACCCAAAGAAGAAGACAATAGAATTGATTGAGGCGATGTGCAAAGGGTGTGGAACCTGTGGTGCAGAATGCCCATTTGATGCTATAAAGATGCGCCACTTCACAGATGAACAGGTTTATAACCAGATTGATGCCTATCTTGAAAAGAATCCTTATGAGAAAATCATTGTCTTTGCCTGTAACTGGTGTTCTTATGCCGGTGCTGATACCTGTGGTGGTGCAAGGCTGCAATATCCATCAAGTGCCCGATTGATAAGGACGATGTGTAGTGGAAGGGTTGATGAAGACTGGGTTTTATATGCATTTAAGAAGGGCGCACCGATCGTGGTCGTATCTGGCTGCCATTTTGTTGACTGCCATTATATTGATGCCAATCGCTGGACCCAGAAGAGGGTGGAGAAACTATGGGATAAATTAGAAAAACTTGGGATCAGACCGGATAGGCTTTTCCTGGAATGGATAAGTGCTGCAGAAGGGCAGAGGTTTGCAAAGACGATGATTGATATTGAAAAACACCGTGCACGGGTTACAAAAGAAGAGATTGAATATACGATTAAGGTATTGAGTGAAGGGGAATAATTGGATAGTTGAATAGTTAGATGGTTGGATGGTTAGTGGTCTGAATACAAGGTAATGCAACAATAGAAACTATTATAAACTATCCAACCATAAAACTATAAAACCAGGAGGTTCTATGCCTGATGAGGCAGATTTCAAATGTTTAAGGTGCGGTGCAGAGTTTAAACTCCATTATGTAAAAGGGATGATTGAAGAGCACACCTGCCCCAAGTGTGGCTCTAATAGCGTTAGGATGATAAAAAAGAAAGAGGCGAAATAAATTACCGCTTTGAAAGGCGGATGACTCGTCACCAGAAAGTCTTACCAAACTTTGCGACGGTTCGATTAACAAATTTAAAAATCACAACAGAATCTCCAGACATTGGAGGGTTGTTTCAGATAATAACTTTATTTTATTCGGTATTTTTTGAAAAAATCCCAGATGACACGGCTGGCTTCAATATCCTGACAGGTCTTGCCTACTATCCGTTCTGACAGATACTGCCATCCACCCGGCCAGGTGTGGCCTCCACCTTCGATTCGATAAAGAATTACTTCACTGCTGTCTCTACCTCCACCATATTGCTCAACCCAGACCCGAGTTCCATCATCAGGGTCCTTATCAGGCAACAGTTTCTTGTTTGGTTCAGAAATACAACCGTTGTTTTTGACCCAGAATTCAACAGTGGCACTCGTTGAGATGACGGTTCCAATCTTCTTAAAAAATGAGAACCCAACCTTGCCACCTTCATAGGGCACAAGCGGATCCTTTGTGCCATTAATTATTAATACAGGCACAGGACAGGAAGGTAATGCATCTTTGAGCTCCACTATCATTGATGCAGCGACCGGGGCAATTGCCGCAATCTTGGAGCCTAAATCGATTGATAAACGATACGCCATAAAACCGCCGTTAGATATGCCGGTTACATAGACTCTTGTTAGGTCAATGTTGAAATTTGCCTTTAAGGTATCGATCAATGCTGAAATAAAACCGACATCGTCGATCTTCTCTTTATGTGTTCGATAACTGACTCCGGTTCGACCGTCGTTCCAGTGTTTTTCAATGCCATCAGGGTATACAACGATGAATCCCTCGTACTCGGCAAGGCTATTAAATTGACCCCGGGTAAGTTTGATCATCCTTTCCCCGGTTCCACCACCGCCATGGAGCACAATCAGCAGGGGCATTGATTCATTTTTATTGAATTTACTCGGGATGAAAATAGTAAAGGTTCTTTTTATTTGATTATGGATTATATAATCATTATAAATACCTTGGTGGTTATCGATTCCCTGGATGGCACTTGAACAAGTGATGATGGTTAAAATCAACAGTGACGACCTTTTGTTAATCTTTATCATAAATCAAATGACCTTGAATACATTATATTCTTAAAAAGAAAATTGTCAAGTTTACGATTGAAATCAAAAATAATCTTTTTTAATATTTTTCAGGCAGAGGAATTATTAATGTGGCGATGTAACTTCATTTTCTTATTTCTGACCTCCATACTTACTTCTTTACCGAATGACAAGTTTACAGCACGATATTCAAATTCCCTTATAATGTAGTATTTGTAGCATCCGACTTCAGTTGGATAAAGTCACTGACTATCTCAGGAGCACCATCTTCTTCACCCCATAATAATTACCGTTCTTCAGTGTGCAGAAATATAAGCCTTCAGGCAGAAGATTTTCGCTTTCATCCTTTCCATCCCACTTTACAAAATATTCGCCAGCAGGCTTTGAGTCATTAACCAATGTCTTTACCTTCCTTCCCTGGCTATCATAAACCATAAGGATAACTCTTGAACCGGGTTCTCTGACCCTGTACCTAATCATTGTAGTATTCTCAAAAGGATTGGGTAGATTCTGGAGCAGAATAAAACCTGTGCTTTCTGCTTGAGAATTTTCTTCAGTTCCAATCAATGAGTAGAGTGTGCCCCAGATGCGCATCGTATTTACTGATTTGTTATTAATGTAATCAGTAAATCGTGAATAGACGGTAAAGATTTGACTATCTGTGCCGATTGTTAGGGCCGGGTCATTCTCATTGTTTGTGTGAGAGCATACAGAGAAAGTAGAGACCACCGTGCCGTTTAAGTCAACTGAGGCACCATAAATATCCCAGGAACCATTCCGATTGTCCTCCCAAATAACTACATAATTTGTGCCATCAAAGGCGACTGTTGGAGATAACTGAGTATAGTTATTCGTGCATATTGGAATGCCATTTGGATCAAGCACTGTGCCTGTGGGTGTTACCCGTGCACCATATATATCCCAAGAGCCGTTTCTGTTATCAACCCAGACTACAATATAGTTCGTGCCACCAAATGCTACTGATGGAACAAGTTGGTCGGCTGTGTTTGTTGATATCGCAATACCATTGGGATTTAACACATTGCCCGACTGGTCAACACGGGTACAATAGATGTCAAAATTACCGTTCCTGTAATCTTCCCAAACAAGCAGATAGTTTGTGCCATCAAAGGCAATCGCTGGAGCAGTCTGGTTATTTGCTGCTGTTGATATGGCGATGCCACTGGGATTGAGCACTGTTCCGGATTGGTTGACCCTTGTTCCATAAATATCATAATAGGTACCACCGCGTCTGTCCTGCCATACAATAAAATAATTTGTGCCGTCAAAAGAGATTGTTGGTTCTTCCTGGTAATTCGCGGCAGTAGATATAGCTATGCCATTCGGCTCAAGCACACTCCCTGACTGATTTATACGTGTGCCGCATATATCCCAAGCATTGCTCCGCTGGTCTGCCCAGACCACAAAATAATTCGTGCCATCAAAGGCAATCGCTGGAGACATCTGGTCATTGGTCGCGGCTGAGATTGAGATTATATTGGGATCAAGAATCACCCCTGATTGATTGACCCTGGCACCACGGATATTATAATAAGAAATGCCCCTTGCATCTTCCCATACTGCAAGATAATTTGTGCCATCAAAGGCAACATCAGGATTCAGTTGATAATTGATTGCGGACGTAACAAGAATACCATTAGGGTCAAGCACCGAAGATGATTGATCAACCCGTGCACCATAGATATCATAATCAGTATTACTTCTATAATCATCCCATACCACAAAATAATTTGTACTGCCAAAAATAATTGCTGGATAGAGCTGGTCTCTTGCGGCATTTGAGATATATCTTCCATTAGGGTCGAGGACCACACCGGCAGCAGTCACCCTCGCGCCCATAATATTATGGGTCGTGCTTCTAAAGTCATCCCATACCACCAAATAATTCGTGTTATCAAATGCAACTGATGGAAAGTATTGGCCGTTCGTTGCCACAGTGGAAATCGGAATGCCATCAGGGTCAAGAACAGTTCCAGATTGGTTTACTCGTCCACCCTAAATCTTTTCGGGCAGACCGCCCCTTCTGTCACCCCATACAACAAAATAATTTGTGCCATCAAAGGCAACC
>CAYQKL010000011.1:0-24374 GCA_964418185.1 uncultured bacterium | reverse complement strand
TTTGTGCCATCAAAGGCAACCACTGGAGAAGTTTGATTGCTTGTTGCAGTTGATATGGCAATGCCTGATGGGTTAAGGACCGTGCCCGAGGGCGAAACTTACGTCCCATAGATATCTGAATAATTCCCGTTCCTGTTATCCTTCCAAACAATAAGGTAATTCGTGCCATCAAAGGCAACCGCTGGTGACTGTGAATTGGCTGCGGTTATCGGAATACCATTTGGGTCAAGCAGATTGCCTGACTGGTCAATGCGCGAGGCATAGATACGGGGATTGCTACTATTTCGCCAATCCTCCCATACCACCAGATAATTTGTGCCGTCAAAGGCTATCGCGCAGGAATTTTGATCATATGGGGCAGGAAGAAGTACGGTATTCGTATCTATAATGAATTCACTTCCATACACAGGTATTGCAATAGATAACATCCAAAAACCTGCAATCCAAAGCCAATTCTTGTTTCTCATAATGCACCTCCTGTTCTGATCTTATTAAGTATGCAAAAACCGTGCCTGGAGATTTTTCTCAAAACTTTTGGAATTTCATAGATTTATGACATATGCCCTTTTTATTTCTGCTTTTATATTGCACAACTGTTCGGTTCTGTTACACTTGGTCTAATTTAGTTAGAATAGGTTATTGATGTATATTTTGAAATCACTCTATGCCTTATTGCCCTTTTTGATTTTATCCGCTTGATTTTTCGCCCGATTCGTTTATAATCATAAAAAACAAGGAGATAGATAATGTCTATGCCTGAATGGCTTAATTTTATTGATGAGAAGAGGCGCGTAAATTTTGTAAAGGTCGTTGCTGAAATTTCCCAACTTCAGGATAAGAAAGATTTGAATTTCATTATCATTGGTGCATTGTCTTTATTAATGCAGGGTTATCTTAAATATACTGCCTACTGGGATATTGACCTGTTATTCAGAAATGCCCAGCGACTAAAAGAGTTTATTAACCATCCCAAGCCCCAGAATCTGCGGATTATTAACTATGATGATGAACTTATGATCAGCGAAAAGATAACCAGTTTCCATACCGCCTGGTCATTTACAAAGACCTGGTTCAATGTTGATTATATTTTGAGGGAAGGTGTCTTTGAGTTTTACACGGAGAATCTCTCTAATCTTAAACCATATACTACAATCGTTGAATTGAAAGATGGTAAATTCCCCATTGATCTCTATCTTGCCCATCCCTGGGATTTGTTTGTAGAAAAAGTCCTTTCCCCCCGTGTCGTGAAGGATATTGAGTTAAAAGTGGATATGAGCGTGGATATAAGACATATTTACATAATTTATAATCAGGAGTATGAAAAGCAAGATTTCTGGGAACATATTATAAAAAAAATAAAACGCATAAATAAAGAGATAGAATTTAAAACAAAACTTTTCACCATCTTAAATCTTAGCGAAGAACTCGGTTATGGACAAATTATAATTCCCCATTCGGTTTCAAGTTTCCTTAAGGAATAGAAGCAGGAGAACAAATGAAATGAAGGATTTCATCACGATTTTAATTGAAAAGACTCGTGATTTTGGGAATCACTATAGAAAGCATATCCAGGTGGTTCAAAGGTTCTATGAGGAGATGCGTGACCGTATTGAAATCCATAAAAAGCGTGAGATGGTTCACTTTCTCCATCCAGCACACAATTTTCCTGAAGAATTAAGGATTGTTGCAGGTATTGCGGATAATGATGAAGAGAGATTGAAATATATCGGCACCTATTTCAGCCTGCACCTATTATGGATGGACCGCCAGTTGCTTGATATGCTGAGAATGGAGCTCGTTCACCCGGTGCAGGAGCGATTCTCAATCTACAAGAATTTTATGCGTGAAGCAGGTAATAGATTTCGTCTGCTCACCGCCACATATATTGATGAACTTCTGAAAATTATCACGAGAGGTATGGATACCCCGGCCTATGCAATAATGGGCGTGGGCACAAAATCAGATCAGGATGATATTGATGTTGGAATTATTGATGATGGTTCAAAAGACCGCGCCGGATTCAACCGCGTTATTGCCCGTCTAAATCAGGAGATGTTAAAATATGCTACAACCCTGCATTTTCATCTTTCTGAACATATCGGTGCCAGACATTTTTCCGCATCAATAGATGAATACAAAAAAGCCCTTGAGACAGAATTGAGGGATTTTGTAATAATTAATGAAATGCTCGGCGCGGCGTTGATTATTGGAGATCAAGAACTTTTTGAAAAATTTCAAAAAGAAATCATCGCCCGATATTTTTTCTCTTCATCGGGAAATAATAAATTTCATGAAGGTTATCTTCGGGGTATTGTTGGTGAGGTAAGGACACTTCTGGCAAAACCGGTCGTCAGATTACATATTAATTTTAAGGATGATGGTTTGAGACCAATAAAGAGTATCATCTCGGCAAAAAAGACGATATTTAATATCCATAAGGTAAATGCCTGGGATATAATAGATGAGTTGAAAAAGATTGATTCCCGAAGGATAGGTGAGTATGAGATACTTGAGAGCGCCCTCACCTTTATTGAAATCTTTAGATATCTATATCAATTGGTTGTAACCCAGGAAGAAGAGATTGTCATTGATGAAAACAGTCTTAAGAACATCAGGAAGGTCGCCCGGATTTTAGGTTATGGAGATATTGGCTCCTGTAATGCCGAGCAACATCTGCTTGTGCATTATTATGAACAGATAATGAATTTACGCAAAACTATACCAATCCTGTATGATGATATTAAACTCCATCTCAAGGAGATTTCAATCTTCGTGCCGTTGTTCAAACCGGACTACGCCAAAAATCTTGCAGCGGATTTTATCAAAAGATTTAAATTCTTTCGGGGGACATCATTCTGGGATGATGTCCTTGATATTTTTAAGAACCCCGATGTGCTTGATGGATTTATCACCGACTTTAATACATTCGATTTAAAAAAGCAAGAGAGCATAATCAAAAGCTACATTGGCTGGCTCAAATTTGACCTCTATACATTGCTAACTTTTCTGACTTTCCTCGGCGAGAACAAAAAAACTTTCAGCATATTTGAAAAACTGAACGCACAATTCTTAAAGATTTTAAACAGAACTCCTGATATTGTGCGCAATATTTTGTTTCTTTATCACCGGTATCCCCAACTTGTAAATAAATTCCTTAGATCCAACGATACTAAAAATTTATTGAAATTGAAAAGGATGTTACAGAAAGAATCATATGAGGAAGAACTGGTATTGATTAATAATGAATTGAACGAACTCACAAATATTCATTTAATCGCAAGTCATTTTTTGAAGCGCTATTTTAATAGAATTACTGACGGATATTTAGAATCTCTGAGGTTATTCAAAAATCCGGAAGATTTAAAAGAATTTGCGGATGGTGTTTATAGCGATGTCAGTTCTGTTAAGACATTTCCTGAAAAGAGAGAGAAACTGGGCGACTACTATGACCTTGAAATGGTGCGGGTTTCGCTTGCTACATTAAGGGGAAGTCCACCCCAGATTACAAATGCCGAGTCTATTGAATTTGCTGACCAGTACATAAGAACCCTTTATGACCTTTGCCGCGAAGAGGTGGATACAGAATTCAATAAAAGAATCGTTACTGAGGATGTGCTTGCAATCTTTGCTTCAGGTGGTCATGCCCGTGAGCAGGCATTTGATGATGATTATGATTTGATAGTGATATTGAACTCAGAAGACCCTGATCTGCTCAATTATTCCAATCGGGTCATCAGCAGGATGAATGCTGAGATTATAAAAAGAGGCACCATACCACACCATAGATTCGCAGAGTATTTTGGCAGGTTTGTAATCAAATTACAGGAGATTGAAGAACTATTAAGCGAGGAGCGACCGGATATTTTTATTGAACAATCCCAAATCCTCGGTGCAAGGCTGATTGCGGGTTCACGCCGTTTTGAAAGGAAATTTTTAAATGCAGTCTTGCAGGAAAAGATTTTCAAAAGAAAGGATATTTATATAAGACAGATGCTGGAAGAAATCCATTCCCGGCATCCTATAGAAAAGGAATTTATTAATTCTGAAATTGATATTAAGGAATGCTCAGGCGGCCTAAGAGATATTGAGATGATTTTATTGATTCTAAAGGCATATCTTGAAATCACCGAACCCGTAAATTCAAGACTTTTTGAATTACTATCCCAGAAGTTGCCCCATTGGAAGGATGAATTTACTACACTCCAGAATGATTTTTATTTCATCAAGAGAATAAGGGATATATATCGTCTAACCATCGGCGCGACAGATTCAATCCTTGCTGATAAATTGGATTTAGTTGGTTCAATTATAGGATTTTCTAAACCACAGAAACCTTATATGAAGTTATCTGAAACACTTAGCGAAATCAGATATCTTATAAAGAAAATTATTGGGTATTTTCTGAACAAAAATGGAATACCAATTCAAATAAAATCCCTTGATGAGCATTGCAGCGAGTAGCGATGAGATTTGTTTCAATTGACTATTGACTTTTTCCATATTTTTTATATAATCCTTAACTATGCCAGTAACTACCCAGAAGTTTGTTGTAACAATCAATGAAAAATGGTGCAAAGGCTGTGAGATTTGTGTTGCATTTTGTCCTAAAAAGGTTCTTGTGATGGATAGAGACAAGGCTAAAGTTGCCAATCCCGAAGTTTGTACCGGTTGTCAATTGTGTGAGATATATTGTCCAGATTTTGCAATAGAGGTGGAGAAATTGTGAGGATATCAGGGGGTCAGGATATCAGAGAAATATTATTTTAGATTATAAGATTATCTAACTATAAAACTATGAAACTATCCGACCATAAAGCGATCAAGATAATGACCGGCAATGAAGCATGTGCTGAGGCTGCAATTGTTGCGGGAATGAGATTTTTTGCTGGTTATCCCATCACTCCTTCATCTGAAATTGCTGAGGTTCTATCAAGAAGGCTGCCTCAAGTAGGTGGTGTTTTTATCCAGATGGAGGATGAAATTGCTTCAATGGGTGCTTTGATTGGCGCATCATTAGCCGGTTTGAAATCAATGACTGCTACGAGCGGCCCGGGATTTTCCCTTATGCAGGAGAATATTGGATATGCATCAATGGCAGAAGTACCAGTGGTAGTTGTGAATGTCCAGCGTGGTGGACCGAGTACAGGTCTCCCCACGCTTCCTTCCCAGGCAGATGTGATGCAGGCAAGATGGGGAACGCACGGTGATCACCCGATTATCGCAGTAACACCGTCAACTGTTCAGGAGACTTATGAATGGACAATCAGGGCTTTTAATTTTTCAGAAAAATATCGTGTTCCGGTGGTTGTCTTACTGGATGAAATTGTTGGTCATATCAATGAGAAGATTATTATCCCCGATACCAGTGAGATAGGAATTGTTGATAGGCAACTTACTACAGACCCACCAGATGAATACATTCCTTATAAATTTACTGACTCTGATATCCCACCCATTGCCCATTATGGAACCGGGTATCGGTTCAATGTTACAGGTCTGAGCCATGACGAAACAGGTTTCCCAACCAATGATCCGAAAAAGATTGATGCTTTGTATCGTCGGATCAATCGTAAAATTGAACGATATAAGAACGAAATAATCGCTTATAAAACTGAATTTCTTGATGATACTGATATTTGTCTTGTTTCTTATGGTTCAAGTGTTCGTTCGGCAAGAAGGGCAATGCATGAGGCAAGGGAAAAGGGATTAAAGGTTGGACTATTCCAAATCTTTGTGCTCTGGCCATTTCCTTATGAAGTACTGGAAAATATTTCAAAAACTGTCAAAAAGTTCATTGTTCCTGAAATGAACTTGGGTCAAATTGCCCATGAAGTTGAATATGCAACAAAGACTCAGGTTGTGAAAGTGAATAGAGTAGATGGTGGTCTTATCACACCTCAGCAGATACTGGAGAAAATAAAGGATGTTTCCTTATAAGAAGTATTTAAGACTTGATAAATTTCCTCATATCTGGTGCACGGGCTGTGGTTGTGGTATAATAATGAAGGCAATGTTGCGGGCAATTGACCGTGCAAAGATCCAGAAGGATGATGTCGCGATTGTTTCTGGTATTGGTTGTTCTTCCCGTACACCAGGTTATATGGATTTTAATACTTTGCACACACACCATGGCCGGGCAATTGCTTTTGCAACAGGCTTGAAACTTGCTAAGCCAAAACTGAAGGTTCTTGTTGTCACCGGTGATGGAGATGCTACGGCGATTGGTGGCAATCACTTTATCCATGCAGCAAGAAGAAACCTTGATATGACGGTTTTATTGTATAACAACCACATTTACGGAATGACCGGTGGTCAGGTTTCACCAACCACACCTTTTGGTAAGAGGGCAAGTACTGCACCGTATGGTAGTACTGAACCGGATTTTGACATCTCTAATCTGGCTATCGCAGCGGGTGCTTCATTTGTAGCACGCTCAACCTGTTACCATGCGACCCAACTTGATAAATTGATAGAAAAGGCATTGCAGAAAAAAGGGTTTTCTTTGATTGAAATCTTATCTCCATGCCCCACGTATTATGGTAGACCCAACCGCCTGGGGAATGCGGTTGATATGCTTAAATTTTACAAAGAGAATAGTATACCTGTAGAGACAGCCCGTAAACTGCCCAATGAAAGAAGACGCGGTGAAATCACAATTGGTGTTCTTCATGATATTGAAAGACCAGAGTTTTGTGAGGAATACCAGAAATTGGTAGATCGTGTACGTGAGAAGAAATGAATTTCATTATGAAGTATATTGAGCGGTTATTGAATTGGTTGAATAATGGGCGTGATCTGCCTGGATTTAGCCAATCGCCAAGCGTAGAATTTGTGTAAAAGGAGGTTTTGTGTCTTTCCGATATGAATTTAGATTAAGTGGTTCGGGCGGACAGGGATTAATTCTTGCAGGAAAGATTCTCGCTGAGGCAGCAGCAATCTATGATGGTAAAAACGCCACCCAGAGTCAATCTTATGGACCTGAGGCAAGAGGTGGTTCAAGTCGTTCAGAAGTAATAATCAGTGATGAAGATATTGATTATCCAAAGGCAGTAAATATTGATTTTTTGCTTGCCTTTACACAGGAAGCCTGCGACAAGTACATCAATGATGTTAAGAAAGAAGGTATTGTACTGATTGATTCAGGATATGTTATGAAATGTCCTTCAGGACATTTCAAAGTCTATTCCCTGCCTATTACTGAGATCGCTGAAAAAGAAGTTGGTAAGAGCCTGGTTGCCAATATTGTCGCCCTGGGAATAATCATTGAATTGTCAAGAGTGGTCTCAAAAGAGGCAGTAGAGTCAGCAATTCTGTCGCGGGTACCTAAGGGAACTGAAGAACTCAATATTAAGGCTTTCCGGGCTGGTATTACTGCGGCACAGAAAGTAAAGTAAGAAGACTTTATTTAACAATTATCACCTTCTTAAACATTTTACCAATGTCCACATAATAGATACCGGCATTTGACGGCGTGTAGTCCAGTTGTTTGGTGAATTCATTGAATAAGCACCTTCCAGTAACATCATAGACTTTGATGTCCTGCGGATTTAAAAATGTTATTTTTATTCCCCGGCTGACTGTTGAAATTACCGGACCGCTGATCTTCTGGGCAAACTGTTGTTCTCCTATTCCTGTAACCACATTCTTCTGAATTAGCCAGTTCTCAGGGTCAACAGTTATGGATGTCGGCTCCTGACTAAGGATAATTTCAAAGTGTTGAGGAGACTGGTTTATCTGAAGGACAACAATTGTATCACCGCTGGAAAAATTGATTCCAATGGGCAAAGGCATATGAAACACTGCAGGACCTATCGTCTGAATCTGACTGATATCAAGGATTAGACGCCAGTTTGGTGTTTCATAGTTCTTATCCCACACAATATTGTAGTAAGGATAGCCCATATCATATACCCATTCATCAAAGAACCAATCGTAGTCATTGCCCAAAACTTGATTCATCACCATATTCAAATCATTGGTTGAGGCATTTTTGTAAGCAAATGAATCACGATAGGTAGTTAATAGATTCAACCAGATACTATCATTACCACAGAGATAGCGGATCATATGCAAAATCCAGGAAGCTTTACAATAACTGTGGCCCCAATCAAATATGTAATTTGGTGGTGGATTATATATGGGATGGGGAAAAGATTGTTCAGAACCAAAGTATGAATTCCTTCGAGAAATCATTGTATTAACAAATGCCTGATGTCCTTCTCTCTTCTCCTTATAAAGAGCATCACAATATGTTGCAAAGCCTTCATTGAGCCAGACATTCTGCCAGCCGAAGCAGGTTATCAGGTCGCCCCACCATTGATGGGATAATTCATGTGCCATACCATAATAGTCATTAGAAATAATCCACTGGCGGTGGATTGTACTCATTGTTTGATGTTCCATACCGCCGTAGTAAAATGGATTTACCACATCCATTCCGTACCGTTCAAATGGGTAGTTGCCGAATAGCGAATCATAAAAGTAAAGCATATCTGTGGTGAGGGAGAATGCGGTGTGTGCAATGGTCGTATCCTCGGGCCAGAAATAATATTTTATTTCAATACTTTCACCCGGTGCCGGATAGAACCAATCTGAATATGTGGTGTATATACTTGAGGCAAAGTGAATCAGATAAGGAGAGATTGGACAAGAATGTTTCCAGTGATATGTGGCATAGCCCTGAGATACATTTCTACCCAGGTACTCACCAGTTGCACATACTGTAAAGGAATCCGGTACAGTGATATAAAATTCAACACCATAATCTGCCTTATCCCATAATCGATCATAGCACGGAAACCAGCGCTTTTCGGCAAATGGACAGCCCAGTGTGTATGATATTGCGTGCATACTCTGATACCACATATATCCCAGATTGCCAGAGGCAGTACCACTGTAGCCAACCTTTACATCAAATGAATCGCCCTGATTATGAATTACGGGTAGATTTACGAGCAGGGTTTCGGCAATATGACTGTAGGTTGCGGTAATTCCATCAACTTTTATTGAATCCACATTCAGACCTGCGAGATAAAGGTCAATTTGACTCAGATTATTTATATTACTGCGCACAGCAATTGTAACTGCACCGGAGAGATAGCGCGAGTTCATCGGAAGATTCAGATTTATCAGATAGTGGAGGACATTGTATGAATGGGTTGATTCAGCAAGCACCGCTTCAGGATAGAACACCTGTTTATTCTCCAGATTTGAAAAATCCTGATTGATCAAGAAAATTATCAGAAGTAGCATAAATCCTCCTTTTGTGTTTTATAATCACCTGTTCTTTACTTCATTATTAA
This sequence comes from uncultured bacterium, assembly GCA_964418185.1. Classification (GTDB taxonomy): domain Bacteria; phylum Hydrothermota; class Tepidihabitantia; order SM23-42; family JAOAFX01; genus JAOAFX01. Next base: position 15,072 of record CAYQKL010000011.1, on the reverse strand, counting down.
TATCAATTCTCTCAATATCTCAGCAACGGTTGAACCGGATGCATAGGGTGATGTTACCAGGGGATTAAATTCTACAATATCTGCTCCAATGATTCTTTTCCCTTTCAGAAGCAGAAGAGAATCAAGCAATTCTTTAAAAGTAATACCATTTGGTTCAGGGGTTGCTACCGCGGGCAGTGCCGAAGGATCAATGACATCAACATCTATGGTAATATAGATTGGTTCAGAAATTTTGTTGATTATCTGTTTAAGGGGTTGATAAGCTGAGAAACGGAACAAATTCTTGTTTAGAGAGAATTCCTCTTCTGTACCTGAACGAATTCCGAATTGATAGATATTTTCCATACCGATAATGTCTCCCACCCTTTTCATTGCAGTTGCATGACTTATCTTTTCACCATGATAATCATCTCTCAAATCTGCATGGGCATCAAAGTGAATGATCGACAATTTTCCTGCTGAACGGCTCACACCCTTAATGATGGGAAAGGTAATAGTATGTTCACCGCCCAAAAATATTACAGTCTTTCCTTTGTCATATAGTTCAAATGCTTTTTCTTCCATTTCCTCAATTTGATCTCCAGTACGGAATTCATAATCTTCCAAATCGGCAATCTTCAAGGAGTCAAGCGAACGATTCTGATAAGGCGAGAACCATTCAATGTTTTCTGTGCAAACTCTTATGTAGTGAGGTCCGAACCTTGAACCAGGAATAAAAGAAGTAGTTCGGTCAAAGGGGAATCCTATCAGTATGATATTCGCCTGGTCTGGTTTTGAATTAGCATATTCAATAATCATAACTCCTTCCTATTTAAGTTATGCAGCCCTGGTATAGCCGAGTGCACCTGCCATTGTAATTGCCTTTATGGGGCAGATCTCAAAACATCTACCGCATCCAATACATTTTTCTTTTTCAATCGTGTGTCGTTTACCTGGCTCTCCACTTATTGCCTCAAATTTGCAAACCTTAATACATTCACCGCAGCCATCGCATTTCATTGAAACAATCCCATAGGGTCTTGCTACTGCACGGTCAATAAAGCAATTACCAGGACATTTATGAAAACAGATACCGCAGGAATTGCATTTTTCATAATCAAGCACAGGTAGATTGTTTTCTGCCTTAATGGCGCCTTCATAAGGGCAAACATCAACGCAGATATTACAGCCGGTACAGGCCGTTTTGCAGATTTCTTTTATGTTGTCTTTTGGGGTAAATGATTTGCAAGCGAGATAGATTAGATGATCTTTCGGCATCAATTCCAGGACTTTCACCGGGCATTCTTTTACACAGATTCCACAACCATCACACTTGTTAGGATCTATAATCGGTAACCAGTCCTTGCCCATAGTTATGGCATTTTTTGGACATGCACCGACGCAGGTGCCGGCGCCGAGACATCCATAATGACACACTTTGTTACCACCAAAAAGAGTCCAGTTCAACCAACAATCTGCAGGTCCATAATACAAAAAAAGATCGCGGGCTTTCAATCCCCCACGACATCGCAGAATACAGGTTAGAGTTTCCATTATTCTATAGGTTTTTTATTAAATCAAGAAATTTCTTGTATGGAATTGCAGTCCAGGATTCAGCAGAAGTAGCACCACCGGATAGACTGATCATTGATACTTTTGCCGCGGTCTCTTCATCAGGTGCCTCATATATATCCAGAAAATCATACGGTCCTAAAAGTGCATAGTGGGCAAGAAATTTGACTTGAGGACAATCCTTCTTTACTCTTTCCATCCACTGGCGCCCAATCTCAGCCCTCTTCTTAACATCTTTCGTCAATTCTGGAGATAGTTTGGTTACAAGTATATAAGTTGCCATAGAGACTCCTTTCAGGAGATTATATACTGATTAGAGATGATGTCAATATAAAATTTAGATCTTCTGTGATTAGAAATTTCATCAGTATTAACGAAAGATTTGTTTGTTATGTTGTTCTTCATTCCAGAGGTGATAATTTTTTTCATTGAACAATCCTATTGACAAAATGAAAATACCGAGTATAATTCTAAAATAAAAAGGAGGAACAATGCCAAAATGTGGCGCGAAGAAAACCAAGAAAAAAGGTAAGAAGAAAAAAAAGTAGTACCCATAGTAAGAAAGGGGAGGTAAATACCTCCCCTTTCTTATTTTTAATTCTTTCCTATTGACAGAACGCACAAAATAAATATAATACTATAAGCTTTGACCGTAGAGGTTGCCCTTATGAATGTCAAGGGCGATATAGGCTCGAAAGGAGGAAATTTGGTCTACGGAAAAGTAAAGTGGTTCGATGGTAAGAAGGGCTATGGTTTTATTGAAAAAGAAGATGGAACCGGTGATGTCTTTGTCCATTATCAAGACATAGTGGGTGAAGGCTATCGGGTCCTTAGAGAAGGCGAACGAGTTAAGTTTGAGATTACGCAAACTCCGAAAGGAGACAAAGCCATTAAGGTCGAACGCACTGCAAATGAATAATGGATTCAATGAATCCAGATATGGAGCCTGGATAAAACCAGGCTCCATATTTTGTTGATCATAGATTTATGGCGCCAGAGAAAAGAACTGAGGAAATAAAAGATTTATTAAAAAGTGCCACCAGTTTTGAAATGGTAGGTAAGTTGAAGGAAGCCATTAGCATTCTGGAGCGGGCAATTAAAATGAATCCAAGTGATGGTAACCTTTTTAATCGCTTGGGTGATCTGTATATAAAAGTGAATAAACCAAAAGAGGCACTCATCGCATATGAAAAAGGAATAGAAGCATTCAAAGAGGACAATTTTTTACGCAATGCCCTTGCTCTCTGCAAAAAGATTCTGCGTTATGACCCGGGTAACATAGATGTCAATCTTTCAATTGCCCAGTTGCTTGTTGACCTTGATGAGAAAAGTGATGCTGCAATGTATCTCTTCACCTATATTGAAAGACAGATGTCTGCGGGTAATAAAAAAGAAGTAATGAAGGCAATGGAAATGCTAAAAAATCTTAAAGTCAATGACCGCACGATGGCAGATAAAATGGCAACAATCTATGATACGGTTGGTGAAAAAAAGAAAGCCGAAGAGGTCAAACAAGAAATCACTGAGTTGCGGACAGAAAAACCTTCCGCCATCAATACTGAGATACCAGAGATACATTCGGTAACACTCAACAAAGAACCAGAAAAACCCGAGATCATGCAAAGATTCACCAGTACCATTGATGTTGATTCAATAAATCGTCTTGAGAGATTGGTTGGAGAAATTGAAAGAATTGTTGATGATTTACATAGGGCAATGCGCATTGACGAAGTAGTTATTGCCATAGACAAAGCTATCACTGTGTTTTCCCAGCAGCAAAAGGAGGCAATTGGTTTGATTCACAAATCACTGCATATAGACCTTGAAAACTTACAGAAGATAATCAGCGAATTACAAGTGGGGTCAAAAAAGAATATTGATGGTATAGAGAGAGTTGTCAATCAGTTAGATCAGTCAATTGTCAGTATAAATAATAGTCAGAAATTAATTGTTCAAGAGATAATAAAGAATCTTGATCATATCGGAGAACATTTTGAAACAGTTACCCAGAAGATGGCTGATGATCTAAAAAATTTGACCGTCTGTTATGAGTCTACAAGTCAAAATGTCTGCGCTAAGGTTGAAGAAAACCGTCAGGCAAGCGCATCGTTACTGAAGGTCGGGGCTGAGACAAAAATTAGTATTCAGAATATTAGTGACAGTTTCCTTAAGTATTTTCTCAGCCAGGAATCTCAGATGAAAAAAATCAATAGATTTATTTTTATGATGATGATTATTTTCGTGGTAATAGCAATTCTGCTTTTTATTTCAATCATAAAATAGAAGATTCCTCTTCAAATCAGGGTGCACAAATAATCTGAAGTTATTCTTGACAGTAAACTATATTTCAATATAATTTATTGTGTCCTGGGAAGTTATTCTTGATGTGAATATCAATAGACTCACTGAATCATTAAAATTTCTTGAAGATTATGTTAGGTTTCAAATTAAAAACCTGCGAGATCTTGATAAAATAAGAAAAATGAGGATAGAGTTTTTGAATATCAAGAAATCGTTATCCATCAATAGAATAGTTATTCATCGAAATGTTGAAAATGACCCGGGCATAGAACCCGGATTTGATACGGTTGAGAGATATACGGATGAAGATCTTCTGCTGGCGAATTTCACCCGGGCTAAGGAATCGGCAAGAATCATTGAAGAAGTTCTGCGTTATAAGACCAAAAAATCTGCCCGGGCTATGAAAATGATAAGGTTCAAAATCTATGATTTTGAAAAATCCATAATAGAGAAGATTCAGAAAAAATTTGATCCCCGACTTTGTGCAATAATTGATGAAAAATATCTTCATAAGATTATGCTGAGAAGAACAATTGAAATTCTTGAAAATAATGGTGCCACAATGCTTCAGTTGAGAATAAAAAATTTGCCGGATAGAGATTTTTTTGACTACGCTAATCGAATAAAGAAATTAATATACAATCCGCAGTTGAAATTCATTATTAATAACCGTGTTGATATTGCCCTGGCCGTTGATGCTGATGGAGTTCATCTGGGACAGGACGATATGCCCCTTCTCCAGGCAAGAAAAATATTCGGGAGTAGATTTATTATTGGTGCATCAGTTCATAATTTGGTTGAAGCGTTGGATGCGCAGAAAGCCGGTGCAGACTATTTGGGAGTTGGCGCAGTATTCCAAACCAGAACGAAAAGTGATGCGCGAATATGCGGGTTGAATATGATCAGACATCTTAGAAATAGATTGAGCATCCCTATTATTGGTATTGGAGGAATAGATAATAAGAATTACCGTGAGGTTTTTAAAGCAGGTGCCAATGGTATCGCGATTGCATCCTATCTTTTTAAGGGTAACCTGGAGAAGAATTTAAAGGCTTTGAAAATACAAAATAGATGATTTTTATTGTATTTTTTGTGGATTGGGCGATACAGTCTTATTTGTCTTCAAAAGAGAAGGAGGCATAATGAACATAACAATCTCGGCAAGAAATTTTGAATTAAGTGATGCCTTAACTGAATTTGCCGGCAAGAAACTGGCAAAACTAAGGAGGTTTGAGCATCATATTATCAATGGGCACTTGATTCTGGAAAAAGATAGATCAGTGAGTATGGTTGAACTAACGTTGTTAGTGAAACATTCAACGATTCTGTGCAAAGTTAACACCCAGGATATTTATCAGGGTATTATAGATGTTGCCAGAAAAGCCGAGCGACAATTACAGAAGTATGAGGACAAATTCAAGGAAAGAAAAAGAATTGCTGCCAAGACCAAGAGAGTATGAATACAAACAAGATTACTGCCTATATTTTGTACGAGGATAAAAAGAAAGACTTTAGTTTTGAGATCATAACCGGTGATAAATACTTGAAGTATAGAAAAATAACCAGTTGTGATATCTTCAGACCAGGACTTGCCCTTGCCGGATACACTGGGTACTTTTTGAGTGAACGGATAATGATTATTGGAAAGACCGAGACCTCATATTTGAAAACCCTACCGGAAAAGATAAAGGCAAAACGGATTGTGAAGGTTATGAAACTCGGTACTCCCTGTATCATTGTTACAAAGAATCTAAAGATTGATAATAAGATTATTGAGGAAGCAGAAAAAAGAAAGATACCGATCTTGAGGACTCCGTTATCAACAACTCCCTTTATCCACGGACTTTCAACCTATCTTGACTACAAACTAGCGCCGAGCATGTTTTTGCACGGAACATTAATGGACATATACGGTGTTGGTGTATTGCTCTTGGGCAAACCGGGTATCGGAAAAAGTGAATGTGCCCTTGATCTTGTTGAAAGGGGACATCGGCTTGTTGCAGATGATCTTGTGAAGGTCGTGCGTCGTGGGGAAATGTTGATAGGAACCGGAGCAGAAAAGAGTAATAGATTGAAGCACCATCTGGAAATACGGGGAGTGGGTATAGTAGATATTTTTAGAATTTTTGGTGTCAAAGCAATTCGTCTACGCAAACGTATTGAAATTATTATTGAACTTGTGTACTGGGAAGAGACAAAAGGTGATTATGAAAGGCTCGGTCTGGCAAGAAAGGTAAAGGAAATTCTTGGTGTGAAAATACCGTATATCTTGTTACCACTCACACCCGGTAAGAATATTTCGGTAATTGCAGAAGTTGTGGCAATGAACTATCTTCTTGAATTAAGGGGGATAAATGTTGCCCGTGAATACAATGAAGAACTAAAGAGAGTTTTTTTCAAAAAGGAAGTGCCAAGTGTTCATTTTGATGAGGATATTGAGTGAACAAAATTTAAGTCAGGTTTGAGAAATGGCTAATAATATAGTGACAGGTTTATGAAAAAACAGATGGCAGGAACTCGGGCTTTTGATTATCCTGTGTATTGTGCCTTTCAGGGGGTTTTTTGCTATGATTAAAGGCATCATAATTGGGCATGGAGAATTTGCACGAGCATTGCTTAATACCGTAGAGAAAATTTTGGGTAAGCAGGAATTGGTTGATGTTTTTTCTAATGAAAATTTATCTTGTGAATCACTTGCGGAGAGTCTAAAAAATGCAATTGGGGGAGATGATCTGGAAAAGATTTTGTTTGTTGATTTACCTGGTGGCAGTTGTGTAATTTCCTGTCTGAATCTTTTGAAAGTCAATAAGAATCTTAAAGTATTATGTGGAGTTAACCTGCCAATGCTCATAGAGTTTTTCCTTCTACGTGATAAGTACGCGGCTGAGGAATTGGTGCCAATCCTTATGAAAAAGGCGAAGGACAATATTACTGTTTTGGGAGGAAACATTGGAAACGATCGGTGAAATTTTTGAGAATTCTGTAAAGAATTATCCCGACAATATTGCGCTTAAAAAAGGCGATCTCATCTATACATACCGAAATCTCAAAGAGCGAGTACTTGCATTAAAGAAATTTCTACTTGAATTGGGAGTTGAGAAAGGTGATAGATTTGGAGTTCTTGGTGAAAATAGTCCGGATTGGGCAGTGAGCTATCTTGCCATAAACCGGGCGGGTCTGGTTTGTGTACCAATTGATTCACTGCTATCAGAAGGTGAAATATTGCATATCCTACGGGAAAGCAGGGCAAAAGGTGCATTATGTTCTGACAGCCAAATTTACAAGATAGAGGCAATTAAAGGCGAGCTTAGAGAATTTCGGTGGTTAATAAATACTAAGCAAATCCGACATCTTCCTGAGGCAATTGGAGAAGACCGATGTGAAATTGACCCTGAGGCACTTGCGATTTTGATATTTACTTCAGGCACTACAGGCCTGGCAAAAGCAGTTATGCTCAGTCACAAAAACATAATTTCTAATTTGAAGTCCGTAGAGAAGGTGATACCGGTTTATGAAAGTGATGCTTTCGTATCCATCATACCGATGCATCATACTTTTGAAGCAACCTGTGGTTTCCTCTATCCCTTATATCGTGGTTCATCCATATATTATCCACCAAGTCTGAAACCAAATGAATTGATTGCGACAATGAAGGAAGCACGATTGACCTGTTTGATTGCGGTACCTTTACTGTTTGAAAAATTTCTTGCTGGACTACAGAGGAAGATTGCAAACGCAGCAATTCCAACTAAATTAGTCTTCTCTGCAATGAGCGGAATTGGTGCGGTATTAAAATTTTTGCGCAAACCGTTGTTTGCCCAGGTCAGGAAAGAGATGGGTTTGGGGAACATAAGGCTCACCGTATCAGGCGGTGCAGCATTATCTGCAAAAGTTGCCCGGGGATTGGAAAATCTGGGAATTCCAATATTGCAGGGTTATGGTTTGACCGAAGCAGCGCCCGTAATTTCTGTAAATCCACCGGAGTCTCCAAGAAATAGTTCGGTTGGAAAACCATTACCCGGGGTTGAGGTGCGAATTGCTGATCCTGATGAGAATGGTATTGGAGAATTGATTGTGCAAGGACCAAATGTGATGTTAGGTTATTACAATAACAAGGAAGCCACTGATGAAATTTTGAAGAATGGCTGGCTCTACACAGGTGATCTTGGATATGTTGATAATGAAGGTTACATCTATATTACAGGCAGAAAAAAGAGTCTTATTGTCACTGCAACAGGGAAGAATATTATACCCGAGGAATTAGAAGAAAAACTCATCGCCAGCAAATGGATTAAGGAAGTACTCGTTGTACCCAGAATTGACCCGGCAACCAAAAATGAGGAAGTGTGTGCACTGATCTATCCGGATTATGAATTACTTGAACAATATAGTATCGTTCAGAATGTTACGTTGGGCATTGGTGATATAGAAAAGATTTTCCGGGAAGAAATTAAGAGAATAAACGAAATATTACCTGTTTATAAACGGATTACGAAATTTGAAATACGCGAAGAGGAATTTCCCAAAACGACAACTCAGAAGATAAAACGCCATATGTTTATTGAAAGGAGCATTAAGGTTTGATGCTTAACTTCTTTATTAGTCTATTCCTGACCACAGGCGGCACTAATTTAGAGATATCACCACCCAGCGAGGCAATCTCTTTGACCAGAGAGGAACTAACAAAAATATATTTTTCCGAAGGCATAAGAAATAGAGTATCAATATCGGGATTCAATTTTCTGTTCATTAAGGCAAGTTGAAATTCATAGTCAAAATCAGAGACTGCGCGGATCCCACGGATAATTGTCTTTGCTGAAACCGATTTAACAAAATCCACAAGCAATGACGAAAATCCCTGGACAGATATTTGATGATTGTTTTTATAGATTTCTCTTATCATAGTGATTCTTTCATTAAGAGTAAAGAGTGTTTTCTTTGGGTTGCTGCTAATGCCAATTATTATTATGTCAAAGATCTTTGTTGCCCGGTCAATGACATCAATATGGCCATAGGTAATAGGGTCAAATGTCCCGGCATAGACTGCTTTCTTCATCTCTTACTCCTTTTTATCATAATTTATTCGTAAAAAAGATATTAATGTATCACCGTATCTTTTTTCTCTTAAAGTAACATATTCCTCAGGTTTTGTTAAACGATTGAAATGTGTGTATTCGGCAATAACAATGCCTTCGTCTGTTAAGAGTTCGTAAAAATACAGTAATCTAAGGGTTTTAAGTATAAATTCGGTTTTGTAAGGAGGGTCAATAAAGGCAATATCAAATTTCATACCGTGCAATCTCTTTAACGCTGGTCTAAAGTCTTGTTTGATAACCATTGTACTTGCCTGAAGATTCAACTTTCTAATATTTTCAATCAACGCAGCAGGATGATTTTCAATGAATACGCAGAATTGAGCACCACGAGATAGAGATTCAATTCCTAAGGCGCCAGTTCCGGCAAAAATATCAATGATTCTGGCATTATCAATCTTTGTTTTCAGAATGTTGAATATTGCTGACCGTACAATCGCCTTCGTAGGTCTTATTCCTGAACGTGCAACCTTTAAATATCTACCTTTGTTTGAACCGGCAATAATTTTCATCGGGTTCCTGTTTATATTGAATAAACCCCGAATCACTGCATAACTGTGTTTCGGGGTTTATTTGTGCTTTCTCTATTTAATCTTCAGTCGATATTGTTATTTCATTACTTTATTATTGTCGGGGTGATAAAGATCAATAGTTCACGATCTTCATAGGTTGTAGTCGTCTCGCGGAAAAGTGCGCCGATAATAGGAATACTCTTTAGAATTGGTATACCCCGAACATTTTTTGTCTCTTTCTTTCTGATGAAACCACCAATTACCACAGTATTCCCATCTTTCACAAGTACTTTGGAATCTGCTTCCGAAGTTGTAATAATGGGTCTGCCAGCCAGGGCTGATGCCTTGTCAAGTTCACTCACCTCGGCATGAATTTCCATAGTGATTTCTTCCAGCGAATTTATGTGGGGTGTAACTTCAAGTTTTGTACCAACCGTATAGAATTGTATCACAGTATTACCTGCCATATCGCGGGTAGGAATACCAAATCTCTGACCACCGAGGATTGATGCCTTTTTATTGTCGACGGCTGATACCCTGGGGGCTGATATGGTATTTGCCTTACCATTTTCCTCGAGCAGATTAATAGTGGCAGAAACCTGGGCAAGAGATGGAACACTACCGATATTGAATATACCATATCCGGCAATTGCTGGATTGGGATTGCTTGTAAGATCAGCGCGCAATAATCTTGATTCCAATCCTTTTATTGTCCAATCTATTCCCAGACCCTGGGATTGTGAGGCATCAATATCAACGACCTTTGCCATAATCTCTACCTGAGGAGTTGGTGTATCAAGTAGTTTTACCAGTTGCTTAATTTTTTCATGGATTGGTTCAACTTCAGTAACAACAACTGCATTGGTTCTTTCATCGACATTCGCCTTGCCCTTTGGTGAAAGCATTGCTTGAATTTTATTAAGCATTTCATTGGGATTGGCAAATTCAAGTTTATAGATATTGGATATGAGTGGTAAATCAAAATCCTGTTTATCAAGGTTCTCTGCAGTATCAACACGGATAACTCCGGGATCTTCACGATAGGCATAGCCAGCTGCACGCAGAATTATTTCTAATGCCTGGTGCCAGGGAACATTATGTAATCTAACAGTCACGGTTCCTTTTACATCTTTACCAGCAACAATATTTACACCTGCGTACTCTGACAATGCCCTTAAGACGGTGAGAATATCAGCGTTTTCAAGGTCAATACTTATGGGGCGACCAGTAATACTAACCGGTGGTCTTGAAGTTGGAACTACCGGAGGTGGAACTTCGGTCGGAGCAGATGCAGTGGCTTGTGCGGCGGCAGCCTGCCATTGTGGTATTGGTGCAGTAAGCCCGGTGAGTAATGTAACCACAAAATTATTCTCTTCAGTTGCTGTCAGGAACGAATAATCCTGATTCAATTTTGCCACTACTCTGACAAGATCGGGTTGTCCAGCAAATCCAGTGACTGATACCTCTTTTATACCACCGGAGTTCAATGTGTAAGTTTTTCCTGTAAGGTTGCTTGAAACACCAGAGCAATCCACAACCATTCTTGACGGATCTTTTAGACTGAAGGCATTAGCAATAAATGGCCCGTCTGCTTCAAGTATTAATTTTGTATTTACTCCCTCAGATTTTACTATCACATCTTTAATAACTACACCCTGTAATAGAGAGAGTATTGAGAGAATTGTCAACAAAAATCTCATAATTTACCTCCTTTCTTTTCCCTCTTGAAGCCTTAACTCATATTTTGTTACTACACCCGCATGCATAATTTCAAAGATTATTGCCTGACGATTGATTTCACTGACATGACCACCAGCAACGCGGTCACCACGTTTTAGAATATAACCATTATCCTGGCCATCCTTCACCAGAGCATAATACCCACGATCGCCCCAGAGCACGCCGATCAGACGTAGATTTTCCGGGCTCAAATGGCCAGTCTTACCACCACCCAGTTCCAGACCCAATAGCGGGACAAATGGGTCTCTCCTTCCTGCCTGTTCATAATCATATTTTTCAACCGGAAATAATGAATCACCGGATGGTGCTTGATTCAAGATAATGAGCAATGAGAGAATACTACCGACGGCGTGGAGCACCACTTGGCACCTCCTGTTTTTTAGCAACGGTATAAGTGATTGCCTGTAATTCTGCTTCAGTACTACGATCCTTGCCCGGAGCAACCTTAATTGATGGGACATTCACGATTCTGGATAGATTACCAATATTGGCAAGGAATTTACCAAGTTGATGATATCCACAAGCGACTTTTATCTGAACCGGTATTTCTGAATAGTTTGTTTTTCCAACTGGACCGCTTGGTTTGAACAGTAGAAAACTAACGCCCGCCTTGGTTCCAGAATTTGAGATCTGTTGAATCAATTTCGGAATTTCCTTTTCCTGGGGCAGCATTTCTTTGGCGATTTCCCATTCTGCTTCAAGGCGCGCAATCCTTGCCTGCAATTCAGGCAGACGGGCTTTTGCTGCCTCGGCTTCCTGAACCTTTATCTGCAAAGAATCTCTTTTTGCTTCAAGGCTTTTTATTTTTTTCTGATTTGAGGTATAGGGAAATCTAAAGAAGAGAATCAGCACCAGAATCAAAACAATAAAGAATACGATTGTTTGCTGGGTTTTCGGTTCTCTCAAGTTCATTTGGTACCTCCCTTGATTGTATCAATCTTAACATTGGCAGTAAGTGTGAATTCCATCATCTCCTGTTTTTCAATCGTCTTCTTCTCCAAAACTGTGAGGTCAACATTTGCAATATATGGAGATTCTTCCAGGCGGTTCATAAAATCAGCAACCAGGAGATTTGACGCTGTGGTTCCCTTGATGTTAATATTTTGCGCACTTACATTGAGCATAGTTAACCAGGTAAACTCGGGAATGCGTGCAGAAACTTCATCAAGAATGTGGGCGATCAAAAACCGATTCTGATTTAACTCACGAATTGGTGAGATGAGTGCTAATAGTTCCTTTTCTCGCTTTTTTAGACTATCTACGGTCGCAACATAGACCTTCAATTCATCAAGTCGTGTTCTCAATTCGGTGATGTTACGATTTAGCCCACCTATTTTACTGGACTGAATGATCAGAAAAAGTGCGATAATGACCACAACTACCGCAATACCAATAATATAGAGTGCACCCATTTTGATGGAGGGCAACTTAATCGGTGGTGCACCGGGTTTTGCGGGTTTGGCTTTTACTGCCTTTGCCTTTTTAGGGCTTGGCGATAGGTCTATTTTTATCATTAGTCCCCCCTTAGTGCAAGACCAACAGCCTGGGTTAAAACTGGACCAATCATATCAACCCCTTCGGGTGCGAATATTGTGGGGTCATAAAGTATGTTTTTGAATGGATTAAAGACTTCAATACTCACATTCAAGCGGCGTTTTAAATATTCAACAAGGTTTGGGATCAATGCACCGCCGCCAGTTATGTACATTCTATTTACCTTTTCTTCTCCGGTTACAGTTGAGAGAAATTGCAGACTCCTCTCAATCTGGGTACTTAGATCATTGACAAATGCCTCAAACACACCCTGAATAGATTCCTGTGAAGCACCTACGGGAATTGTGCCTTTTACTGCATTGGCAGCATCTTCATAATTGAATCCAATTTCTTTCTGCAATTTGTTGATATAGGAGTTCACACCGTAATAGACATCCCGTGCTAACAATGAAGAGCCACCCCTTATTACGTTGATTACTGTCATCCCGGCGCCAATGTTCAATAAGCCAATAGATTCATCCGAACTTGGCTGGTAATTGTATTCAAATGCATTCTGCAGGGCAAACGCTGCGGTGTCTATGACAACTGGATTGAGATTCAGATCTTTTAACAATGCGCTGAGGTTATTTATCAATTCATTCTTGGCTGCAACCAGAACAACTTCCTGTTGATTTTCGCCAAAGTTGGGATTTACTACATCAAAATCCAGGGATACTTCATTGATATCAAATGGCACATATTGCTCCGCCTCCCATTTTATCTGCTCCCTGGTTTCGGCTTCACTCAAACGGTCCATTACGATCCGTTTAATAATGACATCCCTTCCGGCAAGACCAATTACAACATCTTTGGTTGTGATATTACGGGATTCCAGAAGGGTTCTAATAGAATCCAGGACTGCCTCCCGGTCGATTATTTCTCCTTCAACGATTGCATCCGGCAATATCTTTGAAATGCCATAATTGATCAACTTCTTGGTCTTGCCTGGCGAAAGCTCAACAATCTTTGTTTGACTTGAACCGATATCAAGACCAATGACTCTTTTCTTTTTCCCGAACATATTCACTCCTTTGCTTTTTAGCCAATTTTTAAACAAACTCCAAACGGGGCCATACCCCTAATCAAATTTTAATATTATATATATAATTGAAGGAATGTCAAGAGGCAAATTAAGCATTTTAGGGTTCCTTTCTGAAATTGAAAGAAATTCTCGCTTTCTGTAAAAATCTATCATAATCACCTTTTGCAATGTGAAACCGAATTTTTTTCATCAAATCTGTGTAGAATTGTATATTGTGGTAGCTGACCAGGCGCCCGGCAAGTGACTCGCCCGCATTAAACAGGTGGCGCAAATATGAACGGCTGAAATTCCTGCAGGTATAGCAATTGCAATTCGGGTCAAGGGGTTTTTTGTCGTCAATATAGCGACTGCTCTTTATTATTATCTTACCTTCAGAGGTGAATGCCATACCGGTGCGGCCATTTCTGGTCGGTAGAACACAATCAAACAGATCAATGCCCAGACCCACGGCTTCGATTATATCCTCAGGATAACCACATCCCATCAGATATCTTGTCTTGTTTTCGGGGATAACACAATTTGTTTCATTTACAATTTCCATTGTCAAATTAGAAGGTTCACCGATCATCAATCCACCTATGCCGTAGCCTCGAAACTTCAAGTCCAGCAAACGTAAGACACACTCCCGACGAAGTCCTTTGAAAGTTGCGCCCTGGACAATTGCAAAAATGCGCGGTTTTTTTTTACCTTAAGACTGCGCTTTGCCCAGTTTACTGTCCGCTCTACAGCCATCCTCGCTTCAATGAACTCAGAAGGGTAAGGCGTAAAGAAATCAAGGCACATTGCAATATCCGTTCCCAGATCCCTCTGGATTTCAATTGCGATTTCCGGTGTCAAGGTAATCCTTGATCCGTCAATATGCGATGAAAATGTCAATCCTTCCTCATTTACCTTCCGTAATTCGCTTAGCGAATATGCCTGAAATCCACCCGAATCAGTCAGAATTGCTCTTCTCCAGTTCATAAATTTGTGAAGGCCACCGAGTTTTTTTATTAAGGTTGTGCCGGGTCTTTGCATCAGATGATAGGTATTGCAGACGATGATTTCCACATTTGTCTTTTTTAGTTCCTCAGGACTGAGGGTCTTGACTGTACCCTGGGTTGCGACCGGCATAAAGCTGGGTGTTGAGACATCAAAATGTCTGGTTTTCAAAAGACCGAGCCTTGCTTTGGTTCGGCAGTCCTTTTTTAGAACCCTGAACATAATGTTATAATATATATAAATTGAGTTTTGTCAAGGATGCATTAGAACATTTTTATTCAATATTTTTCCTGCAAGGACAACCCTTGTGGGTATCGGT
>CAYQKL010000010.1:0-64607 GCA_964418185.1 uncultured bacterium | reverse complement strand
TCATCATAAAGATTGGATATTTCCGGAACAACGCCAATATGTCTTTTTATCTCTGCAATTTTTGTTTTTATACTAAGTCCAAGAATAAAGGCATCCCCTTCGGTTGGTTTAGAAAGCCCAGTGAGCATCCTTATGGTTGTGGTTTTTCCGGCACCATTTGGACCTAAAAATCCAAAGACCTCACCTTTTTTAACTTCAAAATTGATATGGTCAACAGCAATTATCCCATCGTAGCACTTTGTTAATCCTGATACCTGAATTATCATGTCTTTGTTCATTTCAGAAAGTAATTTTTTATTTTGATAAATAATTTCTGAAAATATACTCTGTATTCTGTTAATGTCTCAACAACGGAGATGCCTTTGGAATAAGCAATTGCAATTTCTTTACTAAAAGGAATTTTCATCAACACTGGAATATTTTCTTGTTTACAGTATTTCTCAACTCTGTCATCGCCAATATCGGCACGATTTATAATTACACCAAAAGGTATTTTTAATTTCTGCAATGTCTCAACCGTTAGGAGTAAATCATTGAAACCGAATGGTGTGGGCTCGGTTATTAGAATACAGAAATCACTGTTTTTAACTGCTTCAATCATCGGACAGGATGTACCAGGTGGAACATCAATGATGGTTAAATGCCCATCACCCATTTTTTTTCATTTTCCTTATTATCGGTATTGCCATTGTCTCACCAATATTGAGCCTGCCCTGAATAAAATCAATCTTACCTGCATTGCCGGATTAAATAACCCCGATGTTTCGGTCAACTTCTTTTATTGCACCCTCAGGGCATAAAAGGCTACAACCACCACAACCATGACAAATTCCGAACCTTGGGTCTAACTGGGCATCAAGATTATCGCCCTGGGTAGTTACGCATATCTTCATTTTTGCTTCTCTTAATGCTCACATCTTTCTTTTCCAGAATGGCCACAGGCAGATTTATCTCTACCGTATCCTTTTCCTGCTCCGTGATTACAAAAACTTTCAGTACCTTTCAATTTGCCATTCTGGAATTTTTCTATTACTTCATCTATACTGCCACTTATACCAACGAGCGTTTGAATCCCAAGTTGATCAAAAAAATCTTTGGCGCGTGTTCCCATTCCACCACAGATTATACATTCAACCTTGCGTTCGTGCAAAAATTGAGGGATAAAACAAGGCTGGTGCCCGGGATTTTCTATCACCTCTTTTTTTATCACATTCCTTTCTTCTATGTCCACGATGGTATAAAATGGACATCTACCAAAATGTTCTGATACAGAATTACCATCAGTTGCTATTGCAATACGCATAATTTCTCCTTTTTTGTTTTTGCGGTGAGGAGTTTATTAACACCCCTCACCATTTTTTATTCTTGTGCCTGTGTCTTTTCCATGGTGCTTATCCGATTTTGCACCTCCTCAAGTTGCTTTTTAAGAATCTCTGCCTGCTCCTTGAGTATCGCCATCTCTTCTTTTGGGGTTGGCTCATAGCCATAGGGCATTGGCAAAATTCCAAAGGTAGGATAACCGAGTCCTGCCCTCATCCAGCCAGGAAGTCCAGTTGCATAATACCAGTGCCTCCAGCCACGACCACGACCAAACCAGCCACGACCACAGAAACCCTGTCCTAAAATTGGATTCGTATAACCAGGCACAGGATAGCCAGCACAATAGCCGGCACCACGTCCAGTCATAGGACCCAATCCGAGAAATCCAGTTCTATCTCCAAAAGGCATTTAGTACCTCCTTTTTTTTGTTAATGATAACCATTTTCATTTATTACCAAAATTTTTTATTTCTCTTGCCGGCATTTATCACAAATCCCATAAAATTGAATCAGATGTCCCGTTATCTCAAAATTATGCTTCCTGAAAAGTCCCTTCTCGGTCCGTTTGAGAAGTTCAAGTTCTTCATCAATGAAATCCGTATAATCAATTACCTGACCGCATTTTGTGCAGACAAGATGGTGATGATGCAGTTTGCCTTTAGGCCCTTCAGCAAGCTCATACCGTGCCCTGCCATCTCCAAAATCAAATTTGAATACCAATCCAAGTTGAACCAATAATTCCAGGGTGCGATAGACAGTGGTCAGACCGATATTGGGATAATCCTTATGAACTGCAAAGTAAATATCCTCGGCACTGAGATGCTCAGTTGTTTTGCTTAAAATTTCCAATATCGACTGTCGGGCGACAGTAATCCGATAACCGCACCCTCTAAATCTGCCGTGCCACCAGGGCGGACAATAATCAAACCTTCTTGGCATTTTTCTCCTTTTTGAAAATGGTTTCCATTATCACTAATATTATAATCAAAAAATGCCAAATGTCAAGGGGTAAAATGCTAATGTTCTAATCAGTCAAAAATTGTTGATTTTTTTACGAAGGGGTACTCATAAATAGACAATATCTTCGTCATAGCCCAGTGATAGGAAAAGCAAAAGATAGTCGCGGATATGGCGGGTTATTAGGTAAGAATCCCGGAGTATCTATGAGTTATCTGCAAAGGAATTCCACCAACTGCTGAGGCAATCACGGGTTTTGGCTTCCACAATGCCTCAGCCAAAGTAAGCTCAAATCCTTATTTTAGTGATTTCTGTAAAATTATAGTGGATGTCCGTTGTAGCGCATTTATTTCTATATCGCTTGCCGGTGGTAATAAGAGAATATGTATGTCAGGTCTTTTAAATAATCAAACCGGGAAATCAGTGTTACAATTGGCCTTTCTCTATCAATGCCGAACCGATTTAGAACACTCAAAATCAATACTCCAGTTTTCTCCTGCCTACAGGCAAGATACTCCTTGGCAATCAAATTCATTCTATTCCGCAAAGGTGTGACCGTTGCAACATCACTGATACTATATAATGCAACAAGTGGGTAAAGTGGCATAAATCTATACTGGTATATTATTGGTGTCCAATCGATTGAGCCAAATGCGCCATTTATTTCGCCAATTGATTCATCAATCTGCTTTTTTATTTGCTGGTAGTGTTCGACTCCAATCCTTGAAGGGACGACGACCAGAACCAGAACTACCTTTTTTATCCAATTTGGGTTATCCTGGAGAAATATTTTATAGACATTGAGACGATTCAATATACCATTTGTATAATCAAAACAGTCATTTGAGAGAATTATTTTATGTTTGCCCAGTACCTTCAAGAATTTGTTTCTTTCCTTTTCCAGTTTTCGGCTGTAGAAAGCGTCGTTTCCCGGAACCCTCAAAACCGACCTTAAAGAATACTGGGTATAATCATTGGTATGAAAACCGATTAAATCCGCACCATGGTAGCCATTATTCTAATAATGTCAAGGCGTGGGTTGACTTTTGCTTGAATTGGAGTATATTTGTATTATGGTGGATATAAAGATTTTGAGAGAAAAGCCTGAGATTGTTCGTAAGGCATTGCAGAATAGAGGGATAGATTTTAACCTTGATGAACTGCTTGAGATTGATAAGAAACGGAGAATGATTATTACCGAAATTGATAATTTAAGAAAAGAACGCAACCAGTTATCTGAAATGGTTGGTCAATTGAAGCGGGAAAAAAAGGATACCCGTGAATATATGGAAAAGGCAAAAGTGGTGGGTGATAAGATAAAAGTACAGGAAGATGAACTAAAGTTAATAGAGGATAAATTTAATGAATTGATATTATTGCTACCAAATATTCCTCATTCCACTGTACCGGCGGGAAAAGGCGGTGCCGATAATAAGTTCATTCGGGGCTTAAGAGAACCACCTGCATATGATTTCCAACCATTGCCCCACTGGGAAATATGTGAGGCACTGGACATACTTGATATTAAGCGGGCACCAAAGATTTCTGCATCAAGATTTATACTATATAAAGGTTTGGGTGCAAGGCTTGAAAGGGCTTTGATAAATTTCTTTCTTGATTTGCATACGAAGAAACATAATTACAAAGAAATATTTCCACCGGTTCTAAATAATCCTGATTGTTTCACGGGCACAGGACAGTTACCGAAATTAGAGTCTGAAATGTATAAATGTCGCGACGATGATTTCTATTTGATTCCTACGGCTGAGGTTCCTCTAACCAATATGCACAGGGAAGAGATAATCCCGGAAAGAAATCTACCCATATGCTATACTGCATATACACCCTGTTTTCGCCGTGAAGCAGGTTCTTATGGCAAAGAGGTCAGGGGAATAACCCGCGTTCACCAGTTCAACAAAGTGGAACTTGTAAAATATACCACTCCAGAAACTGGATATGAGGAATTTGAGAAATTGTTGAATGATGCGGAAGAGGCGGTGAAACTCCTTAATCTGCCATACAGAATTCTGCTTCTATGTACCGCCGATATGACCTTTGCTTCAGCCAAGACCTATGACATTGAGATTTATGCCCCCGGGATGCAGGAATGGCTTGAGGTTTCTTCGGTGAGCTGTTATGAACAATTTCAGGCGCGTCGGGCAATGATAAGGTATCGCAAGGCAACCGGCGGAGTTGATTATGTTTATACAATAAATGGCTCAGGATTGGCAACGCCCAGAACTTTTATCGGGATCGTAGAACACTATCAGACCAAAGATGGTCGGATAAAGATTCCTGAGGTCTTGAAGCCATATATAGATAATCTTGAATATATAGAGTAAACAGAATTTCTAACATTCAATTATTCCCTTTGTTAGAATCAAAAGAATAACTACTTTGAAAAATTTTGTTTTAAATATGCCAGGACCGCCATCATATCTTCAGGTAGTGGCGCAGTAAAATGTAGCAATTGTTTAGTACGGGGATGAGTGAATGTCAGTTCCGATGCGTGGAGTGCCTGACGGTCAATTAATTTCAAAATTCTCTGAAAATGTGGTAGGCAGTTTGATTTTTTAATCGTATCTGGTTTTGTTCCATTGTAATCTTTGTCCCCGATAACAGGGCAGCCAATGTAATTCAGATGAACGCGAATTTGATGTGTTCTTCCAGTAATCAACCAAATTTTTAGATAGCTTGCAAGAGGATATTTCTCCATTACGAGATATTGGGTGATCGCCATTTTACTGGAAAGTGGAGTCACAGTCATTTTCGTTCGCACCAGCGAACTTCTACCAATTGGTGCTTCAATAGTGCCTTCGTTCTGCCCAGGAAAATTCCAGCACAAAACATCATATTTTTTTTGAATCTGCCGGCGGGCGATTGCCTTGCCCAGAGAACTCAATGCCTCATCGGTTTTGGCAAATATGATCAAACCAGTGGTATCCTTATCAAGACGGTGTAGGACACCAGGTCTTACTTCATCGGTAAGACTTGGTAGATTGCCACAATGGTGTAAAAGGGCATTGACCATTGTATGCTCAAAGTGCCCGCGTGCAGGATGGACGATAATCCCCTTTGGTTTGTTGATAACGATAATATCTTCATCTTCATAGATGATATCCAGAGGAATATTTTCAGGCTTTATCTCAGTTGAGGTCTGTAATTCAAAAACAGCATAAATCTCATCTCCTACTTTTACTCTGTATGAACACTTTGCCGGCTTATTATTCACCAGAACTCTATTTTGTTTTATAATTTTCTGTATGAAATTTCTTGATAGACCGATACCCGATATATATAGGTACTGGTCAAGTCGTGTACCCCATTGTTTTTCTGATACCTTGCGTCGGAATTCTTGCTGGACAGTGCCCATTTATCTAACTGGCAAGGGCCTTTTTCTCCAATTCAATAATATGCTTTATGCCCGAACGGGCAATTTCCAGCAATCTATCAAGGTCCTGCTTGGTCATAGGCATCTTTTCAGCAGTTGCACCAAACTCAATAATTTTCTCGCGTCCGGTCATCACGAGATTCATATCCACTTCTGCATTTGAGTCTTCTTCATAACATAGGTCAAGCAATGTATCGCCTCGAACAATGCCCGCACTTATCGCACCAACGAAATCAACTATTGGGAATTGAGTAAATTCTTTGTTTGCCCAGAGTTTTTTCAAGGCACTGTATAATGCCAAAAATGAACCATTAACAGCCGCTGTTCTTGTACCACCGTCAGCTTGTAGAACATCACAATCAACGATGAATGTTCTTTCACCGACGATTGACAGGTCAAAGATCGGGCGCAGTGCCCGACCAATAAATCTTCTAATTTCTTGAGTACGCCCAGTAAGCTTGCCAGTATTTGCCTCACGCTGGGTTCGCTCTTTTGTAGAAGCAGGCAATAAAGCATATTCAGCAGTTAACCATCCTTGCCCCCTTCCCAGAAGGAACGGGGGTACGCGGTTCTCTATAGTAACCGCACACAATACTACAGTCTTACCGAGTTTGAAGAGACAAGACCCTGCTGGATAACTAAGATAATCAAGTTGGATTTCTATCTTTCTCAGTTCATTATTCTGTCTGCCATCAATTCTCATAATTGACCTCCATCAGTCCTTCTATTTTGAACCCGGGGCAACACGGAAAAAATTTCTCAAAGGTTCAGCAAGAAATCTTTCAGCTATCTCCTTGAAATTCATTGAGAAATCAGTGAGATACACGGTGATATTACCTTTACCTGAAGGATTCAACAAAGCTTCTTTGTTCAAAAGATTGGCTAAATCCTGACTCAGTTCTCGTGAGGCATCAACATAGTTAATATCGCCGAGAACCCTTTTAATGATTTTGAGAAGTAGTGGAAAATGTGTACAGCCCAGGAGTAATGTATCAATACCATCTTTTTTTAAGGGTTCAAGATATTCACGGGCAATCAATTCAGTCGCTGGATGGTCAATAAATCCTTCTTCTACCAGCGGGACGAATAATGGGCACGGTCTTCCCAACACCTCAACGCTTACATTCAATTCCTGAAAGGCCTTTTCATAGGCACCGCTGTAAATTGTTAGACTTGTTCCAATTACTCCAATCTTGTTATTTTTTGTGAGTTCCATTGCTTTCTTTGCCCCCGGTTTTATCACACCGATAATGGGTACAGAGAATTCTTTTTGTAGTATTTCAAGGGCAACTGAAGTAGATGAATAGCAGGCAATGACAATATATTTTACTCCTCGCTCAATTAGAAACCTTGCATTTTCTCTTGAAAACTGGACTATTGAATCAAAGGATTTTGTTCCATAAGGAAGCCTGGCAGTATCACCGAGATAAATTATGTCTTCGTTAGGTAGGGACTTTCTGATTTGATTCACAACTGTGAGTCCGCCAATCCCTGAATCAAATATACCAATGGGTGAATTATTCAATGGTTCAACCTCCTTTCATATTCACTGATAAAGTTTCTTAACCCACAGAATAAGACATAACCAATTCTTTCCTGGAAATCTTTTTTTCTTAGTAGCGCTTCTTCTTCAGGATTAGAGAGGAATGCACATTCCACTAAAATCGCAGGCATAAATGCGCCACGCAGAACATAGAAACCTGCCTGGTTCACGCCACGTGCAGGAATATTGAGCAAATTTTCAGCACTTGTCTGGATTGCTTCAGCGAGATTATTTGATTCTTCAAGAAATACACTCTGGGCAAGGTCGTAGAGAATGAAATTTATGTTACCGGAAGGTTTCATCTCTTCATCAAACATTAAAGAGGCATTTTCCATTGCGGCGACAGTTCTTTCTTCATTGGTTCTTGCTTCAGAGAGAAAATAAGTTTCGAAACCACGTGCCTGCCGGTTTCTTGGTGAAGCATTACAATGGATACTAACAAAAATATCAGCCGAATTCCGATTGGCAAAATTGGTTCTTCCCTTGAGTGATAGATACTGATCTCTGTCTCTGGTCAAAAGTACCTTTATTTTTAACGAATCTTCAATATATTTTTTCAGGATCTTTGAAATCGCCAGATTTGCATCTTTCTCATAAAGTCCGTTTTTACCCACAGCACCGGGATCAATGCCACCGTGTCCGGGGTCAAGCACGATCAAATTAACCTGTTTTGTGATCTTCTTATAGAAGACGATTTCGTCTGGCCTTTCAAAGTAAGCATTGATATCAGATATATCAAGTTCTAATCGCGTATAGGTTTTGTAGGAAGTCAAATTTAACAACTTGATTGCGCCTTTGGGTTTCAATTTATTTTTGTCGTTATATTGTCCGTCTATCTCAATGATTGTAGTCTGGGGCGAAAACTGGACATCAAACTCTACAGGCTTCTGCCAAAAAAATTTCAGGATGGTGGAATCTCCCCTGGTGATTAAGTCAATTTTATCAATGACAGGGATTTCTTCAACTTTTTTCAAAAAAATGAGTCGTTCAAGGTTCGCACCAAGTACTTGCGTTATCAGCAGGGCAGGAAGATAGATTTCCTCTTCCATAAAATGGGGAGCAAAAGGTAGATTGAGAAATGTAGTATCACATTTTATCAGACTGATGTTGGAGATGAGAACTATTTTGTGGTTTGTCGTTGAGAGGATACAGCGCCCATGGGTCTTGTCCAAGACATAGTCTATGTCACAAAATTCAGCGATTGTTTTTAAGGGTAGATAATCTTGATTGTCAATGAATTCACTTTGAAAGACTTCTGAATTATTTTCATATACAATTTCATATTTTTGAGTGATAGTAATAAGTGTCAGTACTATAATAATCATTACCTTAAACTTTTAATTTTTTCCAGATTTTTTTTCGCCTCGTCACGCAGAATTTTTTCTTTTTTGTCAAAAATATGTTTTCTCCTGCAGATGCCGATGGAAATTTTGGCAAGTCCCTTATCGTTGAAGTATATCTTCAGGGGGATTAAGAGATTTCCTTTCTGGGTTATGATACCAAAGAGTCTTTTTATTTCTTCTTTTTTTAAGAGCAATTTTCTTTTGCGTTTCGGGTCAGGAGTTTTTATGGTGCTGAAACGATAGGGCGTGATATGAAGGTTATAAAGAAAAACTTCGCCATTCCTGACTTCGGCATAGGCATCACTTAATGAAACCTCTCCCTGCCGTAGCGATTTTACCTCACTGCCCTTCAGCACAATTCCTGCCTCATAGGTATCGAGGATTTCATAGAGATGGCCTGCCTTGCGATTTGTGCTAATAACCTTCACTCAGTATTATAACAGACAATAGCGAAAAGTCAAGAAATTAGAGCAGGTATTCAATTTATTGACTTTTTTTGATAGCAGATTATAATACACCATGAGCAAAAAAATTGGTGTGCTGACGAGTGGTGGTGATGCACCGGGAATGAATGCGGCAATCCGGGCGATCGTGCGCACTGCCCTTTATAAAAAATATGAGATAATAGGAATAAGACATGGCTATAAAGGACTAATAAACAATGATGTCATTCGATTGGATCATCATGCTGTCGCGAACATAATTCAAAGGGGTGGAACAATACTCGGAACTGCGCGGTGTGATGAATTTGAAACTCTGAAGGGGATGAAAAAGGCAAAGGTGATTATTGACAAAAACAAAATTGACAGCGTCATTGTTATTGGTGGTGATGGTACTATGCGCGGGGCAAAGGCGTTTGAAGAGAAGTTTGGAGTCAGGCTTGTCGGCCTTCCGGGGACAATAGATAATGACGTTTATGGTTCTGATTTTACAATTGGCTTTGATACGGCAGTGAATAATGCCCTTGAGGCAATCGACCGGATAAGAGATACAGCCTCTTCTCTGGAAAGGGTATTCTTTATTGAGGTAATGGGTAGATATGCAGGTTTCATCAGTCTTGCTGTGGGACTTGCAGGTGGTGCTGAGGAGGTCATCATACCTGAAACACCAACTGATATCAAAGAGATAGCCCACACCATAAAAGATAATATAGCCAAGGGCAAGAAGTCAAATATCATAATCGTTGCAGAAGGTGATGAGGCGGGCAATGCCTTGATGATTGCCCAGAAGGTCAAAGGATTGACCGGCGAAGATTATCGAGTCGCGGTTCTGGGATATATCCAGCGGGGTGGAACCCCCACTGCCAATGACCGTATTCTTGCCTCAAGATTGGGTTATGCGGCAGTTGACGCAATTGAAAGGTCGATATTTGGGGTAATGGTTGGAGAGATAAAGGGAAATATAGTCTATACACCATTTGAACAGACTTATGCAAAGAAAAAACCAGTTGAAAACCAAATTTATCAAATGATCAAAATCCTCTCGGGTTGAGAAGTGGTATTGACTTGTTTTGATTTCCGTGTATAATCAATATATCAGTTTTATGACATATAAAGGAGGTCATAATGATTGAAAGAATCAAAGGAATCCTGTTCAGTCCCAGGACCGAATGGGATAAGATAAAGACAGAACAAACAGGTATTGGACAGGTTATGACTGGTTATGCAATACCTATGGTGTTGATACCCGTAATATTTGGATTTCTGGGCTATGTGCTCATTGGTGTAAATATGGGAATGTTCGGAACAATCAGATATCCCTTTGTTTCAGGTATTGTCTGGGCGATTGTCTGGTTTATTATGACCCTTGTGGGACTTTATATTGAAGGGATTGTAATAAATGCACTCGCACCTTCTTTTGATTCGGTTCCGAATTCTACAAATGCATTCAAACTCGCAGTCTATTCAATGACTCCATATTTTGTTGCAGGCATACTCTATATCTTTCCGGTCCTTGGCGTTCTTGTAATATTGATATCACTTTATGGCCTATATCTCATGTATGTTGGTATGCCGGTGATGATGTCGACACCCAAAGAAAAGGTCATTGGTTATATGATTGTTTCCATAATTGTGATGATTGTAATAAATATAATTGTGGGCGCAATCGCCGGCGCAATTATGGCTGCAACATATCATCCCTTGTGGAGGTTTTAAGGATTAGCTAATCAGGAACAATTCTCGTTCCGAAATTTCCAAAGAGACCTTCTTTTGCTTTTTGCAAAGAAGTAATGATGACTTCGTTACCACCAGCCTGCAAAAATTTTATTGCTGATTCAATTTTTGGACCCATACTACCCGGTGGAAATTGCCCCTGACTTAGATATTTTTTCGCTTCACTGATTGTGATCCTTTCTAATTTTCTCTGTTCTGGCTTGTTGAAATTCAGACAAACATAATCAATCCCGGTTAATATTGCCAGTGTTTGTGCCTTAATATCAGTAGCAAGAACTGCAGAAGCCAGGTCTTTGTCAATCACGCCATCAATACCTTCGTAGGAACCATCAACCTCAACATAAACTGGAATTCCACCACCCCCAGCCGCAATTACTATCACACCCTGCTCTACGAGATATTTGATAATCTTAGAATTTACGATTCTTATGGGAATTGGAGAAGGAACTACCCGGCGATAACCCCTGCCCGGATCTTCTTTTATCACCCAGTTGAATAATTCAGCGAGTTTCTTTGCCTGTTTTTCATTGTAAAATGGCCCAACAAATTTTGTGGGATTGATTATGGATGGGTCATTGGCGTCCACAATTACCTGGGTGACAATGGTAACTACATCCCTTTCAATTCCCAATTTTTTCAATTTATTCTGGAGACTCTGTTCAATCATATAACCCATCCCACCTTCAGTATCCGCCACGATAACACCGAGGGGCAATGCGGGAATTTCCTGGGCAGTCTTTTCCACCCTTAACAATGCATTTCCAACCTGAGGTCCATTACCGTGGGTTATGGCAATATGGTAACCCTGTTTTATCAATTCTACTACAACTTCGAGGCTCTTTCTTGTGTTGGCAAACTGAATGTGAATATCTTCTCTTCCAGTGCTGGAAATTGCATTTCCGCCAAGGGCAATGACAGCCTTTTTCATTTTATATTATACTCATCAGTATTTTTTCGTCAAGCCTTGACTTTATTGAAATTCTGTTTATAATTAACTTTGGTTATGAAAAGAATCCTTGAGCCCTCAGATATCAAAAGAATTGTCGTCAGAATCGCCCGGGAGATAGTTGAGCGGAATAAGGGGACAAAGAATCTCGCACTGATTGGAATAAAACGGCGCGGTGATATTCTTGCCCAGCGGATTGGAGCAGAAATTGCTGAATGTGAAAAAGTTAGGATTCCTATCGGGGCATTGGATATTACCTTGTATCGCGATGATCTGCAACTTGTATCAGAGGCACCAATAATTGAAGGTACTGATATAAACTTTGATGTAAATGATCGGGTCATTGTGCTTGTTGACGATGTGCTATATACAGGCAGGACAATACGTGCAGCATTAGAGGAAATACTTGATTTTGGCAGACCAAAAAAAATCCAACTGGCGGTTTTGATTGACCGCGGACACAGGGAATTACCGATCCAGGCTGATTATTTTGGCAAGAAGATCACAACGCAGGAAAAGGAGATCGTTGATGTATATTTGAAAGAATTGGATGGACAGGACCTGGCCTTTATCCACAAGAAGGCAAAGGTCAAGAAAATAAAAGTGAAGCACGGTAGGATAAGAATGGCAGGTCCACCAAAGCCCAGAGTGAAACAATTGACGATCACAGAAAAGCAATGAATCTCAAAAAAGACCTTTTAGGTATTGCGGGATTAAGTAGCAAGGATATTCAACACTATCTTGATACCGCTGAGAAATTTATTGAGGTGATGGAACGTCCCATACCGATTATTCCTGCCCTGCGTGGTAAGACTATCCTGACTTTGTTTTTTGAACCATCAACCAGGACCCAGATTTCATTCAGTATTGCTGCAAAGAGGTTATCTGCAGATGTGGTCAGTTTTTCCACCACCTCTTCAAGCGTAAAGAAAGGTGAGACGCTTTTAGATACCGCCAAGAATATTGAGGCAATGAAAGTGGATGGTGTGGTGGTGCGTCATTTTGCCTCTGGTGCCCCAAAGATTCTTGCGGAAAATCTTAATGCCTTTGTGATAAATGCCGGTGATGGAACTCATGAACATCCAACCCAGGCATTATTAGATATTATGACGATGCGTCAGCATTTTGGTTATCTAAAGAATCTGAATGTGTTAATTGTTGGCGATATATTGCATTCAAGGGTTGCTCGTTCAAATATTTTTGCATTGAAGACAATGGCGGCAAATGTAGCAATCTGTGCACCCCCAACTCTAATACCCCTGGACATTGAAAAATTGAATATTGAAGTCTTTTATAGCCTTGACCATATTATTGGTGATTTTGATGTGGTAATGGCATTGCGTATTCAACTGGAAAGACAGGAATCAGGGTTATTCCCTTCGGCAAGAGAATATCGCAATCTCTATGGACTGACTATGGAACGATTAAAAAAGATGAAGGCAAACAGTATTATTATGCATCCTGGGCCAACAAACCGCGGCCTTGAGATTGATCCCGAGGTTGCTGATAATCCCAGATCAGTGATTTTGAAGCAGGTCAAAAACGGCGTAGCAATGAGAATGGCAATCCTGTTTATTCATGCAGGAGGTAAGATTGAGTAGTGTTCTGATTAGGAATGGGCGAGTTGTTGATCCAAAAAGTCGTTTTGATCGGATTGCTGATGTTTTAATAGAAGGAAACAAGATTCAAAAAATTGATAGAAATATAAAAGCCGAAAATGCAAAAATGATTGATGCAAGTGGAATGATTGTTAGCCCTGGATTTATTGACCTGCATTGTCATTTACGAGACCCCGGTCGTCCTGATGAAGAAACCATTGAAAGTGGTTGCAGAGCAGCAATTGCAGGTGGTTTTACTGCAGTCTGCTGTATGCCTAATACTGAACCACCAATTGATAATGAGGGGATCGTCAACTACATAATAAAAGAAGCCGAGAGAGTGAATTTGTGCCGGGTATTTCCAATTGCCACGATTACCAAGAAGAGAGAAGGTAGAGAGATAGCAGAATTTGGTGAATTGGTGAATGCTGGTGTAAAAGGTTTTTCTGATGATGGCAATACCGTGGGCGACAGCCGGGTACTACGCTATGCAATGGAGTATTCAAAGATTTTTGACATTCCGATATTTGATCACCCACTTGATGAATGTTTGAGTAAGGGTGGTGTAATGAATGAGGGTGAGGTATCAACCCGATTGGGGCTTGCCGGTTCACCGGCGATTGCTGAAGAGATTATTGTTGCCCGTGATTTGATGCTCAGCAGATTTACCGGAGCAAAAGTTCATCTCTGCCACATCTCTACAAAGGGTTCAGTTGAACTTATCAGAAGGGCAAAGAAGGAAGGTCTGGATGTGACCTGTGAAACCTGCCCCCATTACCTTTTCTTTAATGATACGGTTCTTGATACATATAATACAAATTATAAAGTCAATCCGCCTTTGAGAAGCGAGATTGATAGAAGGGCAATCATTGAAGGATTACGCGATGGCACTATAGATTGTATCAGCACCGACCATGCGCCACATACTCAAGCCGAGAAAGAACAGGAATTTGCCTCTGCACCTTTTGGTATGATTGGGCTTGAGACTGCCCTTTCTATGATTGTTATGCAACTGATAAACATTGAAAAGTTTTCCTGGCTTGAGGTTCTTGATAAGTTAACGCACAGACCTGCCCAGATATTGAAGGAAAAACTTGGTCTGGTTAAAGAAGGGGCAATTGCTGATATTACAATAATCAATCCCGGTATTAAATGGCGACTCAATTCTGAGAATATCAGATCAAGATCTAAAAATACACCTTTTTTAGATAAGGAACTTATTGGTCGGACCGAATATGTTTTGGTGAATGGCGAGATAAAATATCGGCCAGGTGCCTAAATCTTTATTGCCCTCTTTCTTAACTCCTTTTTAATAAAATCACAAAATTTCGGTTTCATCCCCAGATATTCAGGTGGAATTATGCCGTATTCTGGATATTGTTTTATACATCGGCTAATGACTGCACACGAATATGCGGTCATCCTTGCCATTGAGGTAATTTTATTTTTCTTATCATAACGGTCAATAATACGATATCTGCGCACTTGATTTTGTCCTTTTAATTCAATCAGCAGTACTGTGAGGTCATAATCCGAACCTTTGCTGAGTTGATCCTTTAGATACGTCAGCATAAATTCACTACTGGAAAGTTCAACATTGTTCAGCTTTACTCGCTGAGAAGAAAAGAGCCCACAATCAATAAAGGTCTTAAAGATTTTTGCATGACCTGGATAACGAATGGTTTTTTCTTCCATATTTTTTATTTTATGCATAGTCTTTAAGAGGGTACGCAAGCCATCTGTGTAGAAAGATTCAAGTTTGCCAATACCAGGAATATAAAGTTCTTCTATGCCCGTGAGTGGGGGGACCACAACTACCCGATGATTTCTATAGATCCGCGCTGGCCTGGTATATTCTTCAATCAAATCTTGTGGAGACCAGGTGATATGATAGTTGAATGGTGGAATTGGTTTCTCGGGCATTCCACCGACCATTATCTTTAACTGTTCTATTTTATTCATTTGGATATATGCCTCACCAATAAGAATATTGCTCAATCCTGGTGCATAGCCAGCATCAGGTACAATTTTTGTTTTTGTCTTTTTTGCTTCGCTATCAAGCAGAAATGGGTCGGCTGATGAATAGGACATATCAACCATATCAACGCCGGCCTCAACTGCAGTTTCCATTGAATAAAAACCAAACTTTGCAGGCAGGGCACCAATGACAAGGTCATAGTCACTTATCAATCTGATCAATTTTTTGCGATCCTTGATGTCAAACTGCAACTTTTTTATGGCCGGACAGCTCAACTGTCTGAGATTGTTGCGATCAATGTCAAGCACTGTAATCTCAAAATGATAACTGGCTAAGTCCCGAGCAACAATCCTTCCCTGCATACCACAACCTAAAATCAATATTTTCATATATCTATAACCTCCATATAAATTTTCTTATATTAAATTTCATCGTCAGAATTCGTTCCGATGAAAATATCTTTGTTGCTACGAAGAGAAGGATGATGGCAAAAAGAAGAAGATAGAAATTACCGAGCATGACTGGCAGGCGCTGTCCCAAGAGCAAAAATTTAAATGCAAAGAAGGTATGGGAAAAAGGAATCAGAAATGTGAAAATTTTTAAACCTAAGCTCATTGTCCCCGGGTCAAAGGTAAGGGCAAAGAAATAAGGAATCAATATTATAATTGTTAGGGGCATTATAGTGGTCTGGGCATCCTTGACATCCTGGGCAAACAATGCAAGAAGCGTTGCTAAAGCAAGGGCAGCGACAATTGATAGAAAAATACTCAATCCCAATAGAATCTTATCGCCAATATCAAGATTCAAATTTATTTTTGGACTCAAGCTCTGTAAAGCTGAGGTCGTATCCATACTACTAAATGAAGACATATAACTTCCCATAGCGAGTACAAAGAAAAAAGCAAATCCAATTGCAAGAATCACCGCTGCAAGCATTTTTGCAAGGACGATTGTAAATCTTGATACTGGAACCGTGAGCATCGTCTCCAGAGTTTTATTCTCTTTTTCCTGGGCGATTGACGAGGCAATCATTGTCCCGGTGATTATAATGAGCATTAACAGGGCAACCGGCACGATAACCGTCTGGGTTGAGATATATGCAATGATAAAGGCTGCACTGCCTGGTTGTATTAGATTTCTTATGACGACATATTCTGTTGCCTTAATCGGTTCCCTGAATGTTTGTGGGTTCATAGTGGGATCTAATTCTTTAAGGAATGATTCGGAAACTTGTTGATTGATAGACCAAAGGAGGTTTCTAAAATTTGCGCGCTGGACAGAAGAGGCGATACTCAAAGAACTGATTATAGAATAAAGATAGATCTTGGTTGATTTTCTATTTCTCAATTCTATTTCATAACCCTGGGGAATAATTATGACTACAGAAATCTGTTGTTCCCTTGCAAGTCGGATTGCCTGGGTATCATCAGTAGCTGTCATCATGGTCAATAAATGTTGTTCACCTTTCAATCCATCAATCAGAGATTTAGAAGATAGGGTCTGGTCGTTGTCTACAATTCCGATATTCACTGGTTCCGTTGTCTTACCCATTTCTCTGTGCATAATCTGTCCAACAAAGATGAGAATGAATATTGATAGAATAAAAGGAAGAATCATCTTTAAGGTCAGGAGATCGCTGATTTCTTTTCGCAGGATATTGAAAAATTTTTGCATAGTCTATACCATATTTTTTACACTTTGTACAAATACTTGTTCAAGATTCTCTGCCTGATATTTCCCACGGAGTTCCGCGGGTGCGCCAGATTCAATTATTATCCCCTGATGGATGAATGCAACACGGTTGGATAAAAATTCAACTTCAAGCATATTATGTGATGAAACGACAAAAGTGGTTCCGCTTCGGGCATAATCAATGATTAGATTTCTTACCTCAAGGGAATTTATGACATCAAGCCCTGATGTTGGTTCATCAAGAATGACAAGTCTGGGATTATGCATCAGGGCGCGGGCAATAAGCAATTTTCTTATCATGCCTTTACTGTAATTTCTGACCCGGTCATTTATTCGGTCGCCAAGTCTTGCAATTGCAATGGCTTTTTCAACAATTGCCTTTTTGTTATTCCTATCAATGGCATAGAGTGCCGCCATAAAATTAAGATAGTCAATGCCCTTGAGATTTTTGTAGGCACCTGCTTCTTCAGGAAGATAACTTATCAGCTCCCTAATTTTTGCACCCTGTTTCAAAATATCCAAACCAAATACTTCAATAATTCCTGCAGTTGGTCTTAAGAGTGTTGCAATCATACGTAGGGTAGTGGTCTTACCAGCACCATTTGGTCCGATGAGCCCAAAGATTTCGCCCTCAGCAACTTCAAACGAAATTCCTGCTACAGCCTTGATTTTGCCAAAATCCTTGGATAATGCTATTATCCTTAACGCAAACACATTTGATTATAATGAGAAATCCTGGACAGTCAAGTATATAAACTTTGACCGGGCGATATAGCAGGGTGAAAAAAATCCCTGGATATATTTCGTTTCAGGTATTTTCCGTTGACACAGCCGAAAAAATATGCATAATTCTGACAAGAAAGGAGTGCAGTATGAAGAAAATAGAAGTACGCAAGAAGATATATATGTTGTTATTTTCTATCGGTCTTGTCTCTATGGCCCAGTCATTAAACCTGAATGAACTTATTGCAGTTAGTAAAGGAGATTTTGCTTCGTTGCAGTTAAACCTATATGCTTCTGCTGCTTGGCAAGTTTCGTTACTACAATATGATGTATTTATCTACAGCTTCTTTGATAGAAGCGACTCTACTATGGTGATTGAACTTTATGGAATGAAGGAACATTCAGATGATGCTCAGAAGGCTATTGAAAATTTTCGGGTGCTTGTAAAGAATGAGTTTATTCCATTTTTTAAAAATAGTTATGGTGTCACGATCGATGAAATCAATGAAATTGAATTTGTCTATCGTAATCGGAGCGAAGAGGGACGAAGAGAAATATATTTATGGAAAAAAGGTAAGTATCGTTATCCAATGAAATAGCTATAATGTGTATGGTTCATAACAGCATATTTCAGAACAAATTTTAGATTTTGAATTTCCAGCCCAGATATAACTCGCGTGCCTTGGGGTCGTTGATCAAGGTCTGGGCATCTCCCGAAAGAAGAATCTGTGACTCATATATGAGGTACGCCCGGTCGGTGATTTCCAGGGTTTCACGCACATTATGGTCAGAAATCAATATACCAATGCCCTTTCTTTTTAAGCCTACAATTATTTCCTGAAGTTCAGCACGGGCAATTGGATCAATGCCGGTAAATGGTTCATCAAGAAGGAGAAATTTCGGTCTGCTGATTAACGCCCGGGCAATTTCCACACGTCGTCTTTCACCACCAGAAAGTGTATATGCCTTCTGGTCTTTTAAGTTAAGAAGATTGAAATCTTCAAGCATTTTTAGTGATAGTTTCTTTGCCTCAGCAGTCTTTGTGCCAAGGATTTCATAGATGGCAATTAAATTTTCAGCAACCGTCATCTTTCTGAATACGCTTGATTCCTGGCATAAAAAAGAGATTCCCAGGCGTGCCCTTTTGAATACTGGTAGATTCGTAATAGTTTTGTTTTCCATTAGAATGTCGCCATCATCAGGCAGTATCAATCCAACGATCATATTAAAAGTTGTAGTCTTACCAGCACCATTTGGTCCTAAAAGGCCAATTATCTCGCCGGGCTCTATTTTAATATTCACCTTATTCACCACGGTTCTCTTGCCAAACATTTTTGTCAGATCTTTAGTCTCCAGCATCTTCTTCCTCTTTTAAGTATAATTTCCCTTTTGGATTGCCATCAACAAGTACTTTAAAAGCCTTTCCATCTTGAAAAAATATATTGACGCTTGCTCCTTCAATGATATTATGTGAACCTTCGTCTGTCCAGTAACTTGCGTAGCCGGAATCTACTTTAAAATAATCAATGATTTTGTTTTTCAATCCAAACTCTCCAGTAATACCTTTTAGTTCATTATTCTTTTCGGTAATTAGGGGATTATTCATATGTCCATTGCCCTTCTTTATATTATAAATAAGCGTATCGCAGAATAGAGTGATACTATCAAGCACGCCAACAACTGAGTCGTAACCATAGCAGATTTCTTCTTTATTTTTGAGTAAAAATTCCCTTGCATCAATCAAGAGAGGCGTCTTATCTTCTCTTATTATCTCAATCTTAGGTTTTTCCGTTAGACTACCAGTTTCGGTATTCAGATCATACCACCCTTTGCCACCGTAGGCAATTACTTTATTTTTTGTGTCTTCCAGACGTACATTCTTTTGCATTTCCACATATTTTCTGGTGCTGTTGTAATTGAGAGAATCAGCAGTAATGATTTGATTTCCTGAGATCAATTTTACATTTCCCCGAAGGGTACTGATTTTTTCGTTAAAATAGTAGTCAGCATTGTCGGCATAAATCTCACCATTTTTGTCTTTGATTATGACGCTGTCCTTCAACAATACCGTCCCTTTTGTTTCGTTGAGTTGTGCTTCCCTACAGGAAATCTTTGTATCCTCGTGTTCAATTTTAACATTACCTAAAAGATAGACAATTGTTTCGGCGTTTTGCTTCATAATCTCAACGCGGTCTGCCTGAAACGGAGTTGTATTTAATAGCACCAACAAAAAAATCATTATCTTATTTTTGGAAATTGAATGGGCGATGAGCCTTTAATGTCACCAATTATCTCAATTTTCTGCAGGTCCGGACCGGTCTTCAAACCATTTCCTTCAATTACGGTGCTATCTTTCTTTATTATTTTCACGCGAGCGTCCGTAAGGATCCGCTGTGAATCATTCAACCAGAATAGTGAATCAGTGTAGAGATGGGTAGAATCATCGGTTATGAGAACCACGCTATCACGCACAATAATATTGTGGGTCCTGGTATTTAGTTGCCCACCATTGCCGATGAGTAATGCATATTCATTACCAGCTTCATTGTAAAATTTGATCTTCACTGTGTCAACATTTATGACCTCTTCGTAGACATAGGCTGAAACTGCGAGGAGATTCCATTTTTTTATACCTTTCCGGGTTTCGGTTAGAGTGAATTTCTCAAGAGTAATGCGCGGTAGTTGTTTTTCAATATTTTGTTGAATTGTTTTTTCTTCACAATTCAGGATAAAAAATGTAATGATTATCAGAAATACTTTCTTCATATAATTTTGCTTGACTTCCGCGACCGATAAAACCACCAGTAGTCATTTGGTCTTTGCTTTATCAGGTGTTCGAGGTTACAGCCCATTTCCATAATTGTTGCTTCTTTATCTTGATATACTGCAAAAGGAATGAGCTGTACCTTACAAAGGTGCGCAAGTTTTTCAATCTTTTTAAATTTTGCATATAATGTATCACCGTCAACCAGAGCTGCAAATATTCCACCATTCCTTACAAATCCTATAATGCGAAATATTTCATCCGGGTAGAATATTTTTATATTATCATTTAAACGCCATTTACAGAGAATTTTATCCATCATTTTACCTAAAAAAAAGGGATTGTTCTCTGTATAACGATTGACCAGGATACCAATGTTTTTGTTGATATGTTTCTGGAGTATTCTGGGCATCAATTCCCAGACCCCAAAGTGCAGAGAATAGAGAACTGCGCCATTTGTCAAGTCCGCAGAGTTCCCATAAAATTCACATTTCTTGTTCGAATGGAGCATTGTTGCGATATTTCTTGCTACAGTCTTTATATTGAGATATACATTTCTACTGATTCGTTGCTTAAAGTACTGTCGTCTACGATGGTCACACCAGTAAATGATAATGAGTATAAAAAAGACTATTATTTCTAAGACTGAATGCACCGGATTATTTCATCCTGATTTTTTCAGTGATGCCTCAATGAAATGGTAAAAAATAGGATTTGGTGCCAATGGCCTTGAAGTGAACTCTGGATGGAATTGAGTTCCAATAAAAAATTGATGGTCAGCCAGTTCGGCGATTTCTATCAACCTTCCGTCAGGCGATTTTCCGGAAAAGACCAGTCCCTTTTCATTAAGTGCCTTGAAATATTTGTGGTTTACTTCGTATCGATGCCGGTGTCTTTCCTCTATTAGATCTTTGCCATATATCTTACGTGCCAGAGTCTTTGGTTCAAGTTGACAGGGCCAGTTTCCCAAACGCATTGTGCCACCCATATCTTTTATTTTTTTCTGTTCAGGCAAGAGATCAATCACCGGGTATTCGGTTTTATCATCAAATTCTGTGGAATTTGCCCCTTTCATATTGCAGACATTGCGCGCAAATTCAATGACCATACATTGCATTCCAAGGCAGATCCCCAGGAAGGGTTTCTTATTGGTCCGGGCATAATTTACAACTCTTACCTTACCCTCAACGCCTCTCATCCCGAAGCCGCCAGGAATCAGAATTCCGTCCACATAAGCAAGGGTATTGGAAAGTACAATGTCATCTATCCTGTCAGTGTCCACCCACTTTATCTTTAGTCGAGCATCATTGGCAACTGCGGCATGATTAAGTGCCTCAATTATGCTCTTATAGGCATCTCGTAACTCTACATATTTGCCGCAAATTGCGATTTCAACAGTCTTAAGGGGATTTTTTGCTTTGTCCACAAAGATTTTCCACTCGGTCAAGTCCCAATCCTTACGTTCAATACTGAGGTAATTCAGGATTAACTGGTCAAGTTTTTGCTGATGAAAGATAAGGGGAATTTCATAAATGCATTCTACATCCACAGCATCAATCACTGCATTAGTTGGTATATTACAGAAAAGGGAGATTTTTTTCCGTTCATCCTCGCCCAGCCAGGAATCACTGCGGCATAAAAGAATATCGGGTTGAATACCCATAGATAGTAGGGCACGGACTGAATGCTGAGTTGGTTTGGTCTTAAATTCCCTTGTGGTTTTGATAAAAGGGACCAGGGTTAAGTGAATATATAATACATTATTTCTTCCGAGGTCAATGCGCATCTGCCTTGCGGCTTCAAGGAATGGTTGTCCCTCGATATCACCGACCGTACCACCAATCTCTGTGATGACAATGTTTACTTTGTTCTGATTGGCAATTCTTCTAATTCGTGATTTTATCTCATCGGTGATATGGGGTACTACCTGAACAGTCTTTCCAAGATATTCACCTCTGCGCTCCTTACTGATTACTGAGTAGTATACCTGACCTGTCGTGATATTATTATCGCGGGTAAGATTTTCATTTATGAATCTTTCGTAGTGTCCCAAATCAAGATCACACTCGGCTCCATCAACAGTGACAAAGACTTCTCCATGTTGATATGGATTCATTGTACCGGGATCAACATTTATATATGGGTCAATCTTCTGTAAGGTAACTTTTAATCCATAAGACTTCAGAAGCAAACCTATGGAGGCAGTTGCTACACCCTTACCAAGGGAAGAGACTACGCCTCCTGTGACAAATATATATTTTGTTTCCATGTTTTTAAGTATAATTAAAAAATTGTTGAAGTCAAGGGTTTTGCCTTTTTGAATTGATAAGATTGTATTCCTTTATCTTCAGGCGCAGAGTATTGCGATGGATTCCCAATCTTCTTGCTGATTCAGTAAGGTTCCAATTGGTTTTCTCTAATATCTGTTGGATATGATTTCTTTCGATTTCCACCAGGTTATCCGATCCAAAGGTCGGCGAAGATATGTTTGCCTGCAGGGGAACATCAACTATTTCAATCCATTCTCCACGGCACAGTACTAATGCCCTTTCAATGACATTCTCAAGTTCCCGCACATTCCCGGGCCAATCATACCGTATCAGATGATTCAATGCCTCTTTTGTGATACCCTTTACCTCTTTGCGACCGAGTCGGGCAAATTTGTCAATAAAATGCTCAACCAGAGGTTTTATGTCTTCTTTTCGTTCGCGCAGGGGAGGTAAAGTTATAGAAACAACATTGAGTCGGTAATAAAGGTCTTCCCGAAATGTACCCTGGGAAATTTTTTTCTTCAAATCCTGATTAGTAGCACAAATCAAACGTACATCAACTTTAATTGGAATGTTGCTGCCCAATCTCTCAAATCTGAATTCCTGTAAAACTCTCAACAATTTTACCTGGACTGTCAAAGGTAGATCACCTATTTCATCAAGGAATAAAGTTCCTTTGTCAGCGAGCTCAAATTTTCCAAATTTCCTTTTTTCAGCGCCAGAAAATGCCCCTCGTTCATAACCAAAGAGTTCACTTTCAATAAGTGTTTCAGGCAGAGCGGCGCAGGAGATTGCCACGAAACTACGATTTTTTCTCGGACTTGCTTCATGAATAAGCCGGGCAACCAATTCCTTGCCTGTACCAGATTCACCGAGGATTAAGACCGAGGCGTCAGAATTTGCGATTCTTGGAATGAGCGCCACAATCTCTTTCATTCTGGGACTCCCGGCGACGAAATGTTCAAACTTAAATCGTTCCTGTACCTGTTCTTTGAGGGTTGCAATTTCTTGCTGGGTTATCGCATCTTCGTAAATACGTTTGATGAGCATTTCGAGTTTTTCCAGGTCGACGGGTTTGCTCAAATAATCATAGGCACCCAATTTTATTGCCCGAACTGCAGATTCTACCGTACCAAATCCTGTCAGGATAATAAAATATGTTTGAGGGTCAATTGATTTCATCTGTTTCATTGTTTCAATGCCATCTATTTCAGGCATTTTTAAATCTAATATCGCGAGGTCAAAGCCTTTGGTGCGGTTTAGTTCTATTGCCTCTAATCCATTTCGGGCAGTGGTTACTTCATAACCTGAATTTTTCAAAAAACCAGCGAGCAATTCACGCTGGGATTCTTCATCATCACAGACAAGAATGTGCATAACATATTATATAGAGATATTTTAAAAAATCAATTCATAAATTATTTTCCATATCCTCAAAATTTTCTTCAACTTCGTATTTTTTTGGTTCAGCACGAAAATTATTAAAATTATAACTCAGACCCAATATTATTGTTGGTGATTTTCTTATATGCTCCTGGTGGATATAAAAATTTGTTCCTTCTGATGTATTTTCAAATTTGCCTGTGCCAAATATATCACGCACCTGCAGCGTGAGATTTAATGAGCGTGGCATGATTTCCTGTCTTATCCCACAATTGACGATAAAGAATGAATTTCTCTCTCCCTGTGCCATAATCTCAGGACCATTATACATAGTGATTATTTGTAATCTCGTGGCTTTTGATAATATAATTGAATTCATATTGCGTAAACTCCAGGTCCGGCTTTTTTGTGTAAATGAACTATTATCTATTTTTCCTTCAATCCGGTGTTCATAAATATTTCCTGAGAGATTGATATTTAACCATTTAAGGATTTTTAAATCCAGGGTCGGTTCAACACCATAGGCATAGTCTTTTCCTATATTTTCAACTGTAGATAACAGGGTATCACCGCCATAGAAATGTGTAACATATTCAATATGGTTCTCGGTCAGGTGGTAGTATCCATCAAGGGAAAATAAAAGATTACTCCACTGTCTTTGATAACCGAGTTCAAAGGCATTAACAAATTCTGGTAGTAGGGCAGGGTTCCCTTTGTGGATTGAATATGGGTCGCGTCGGATTTCAAATGGTTGAAGATCCCAGTTCCTTGGTCTGTTTACACGCCTTGTATAACTTATCATAATCTGATCAAATGGTGGGAATTTATATGAGAGGTGCAGGGTTGGGAATATATCAAATCGTTTGATATTTACATTCTGGACAATGCCTGTCAATTCAAGGAATCTATATGTATATTCACCCCTTATCCCGGTTTGATATCCAAAATTTTTGATTTCGCCACGATATGTCGTATAGAATGCATAAATATTATGGATAAAGTCAGCAAGATGGCTGAATTCGGATTTGTAGATATACTCGCCTGTCAATGTATCATATACATATACATCCTGACCACCATTTGATAGATTGATAGTTGTTTGTGTTCCGGTTTCTAATTTACCGTTTTTTTCATTAAATAGAACAATAGGTTGTGTATAATCAAGATTGAAAAGAATCCTTTTCATTGGACCTTTTTCTATTGACCTCCAGCCATCATTGATAAGGGAATCTTGGGTGCTGAGTTCATTCGTTGATCTATTTTCAACATCATTGATATTAATGGAGAGATGGGCGGATAATTTTTGTTCTTTCTTAAAATTGACAAGATAATCGGTATTTATGGCATACATTAATCCACCCCGCTCTGTCTGGTTATCACGTAGAAATAAAGTTGTATCTCCAGGGATTGACCATTTTATGAGTTCTTGAAAAGAAGCACGTTCCATACCCCTTTTTCTCAATTCAAAATTTATGCCGGCTTTGGCTTTTGCGGTTATTACATACTCGGTTCCGAGTTTAAGACCATAAAATCTTCTTAACCAGGAACTATTCCCCTGAACCAATGAATAAAATGTGGTATCCTGGGTATTTGTTCTTCTGTTTTCAATCTCAGTTCCAGGAAAATTTAAATTATTGAAATCCAAACCAAAGAATGTGCGGAATTTTTTGTAACGATAATTCAGGAGAAAATCACCCGAGTATTTTTGTTCCAAGCCCAGACTTATATTGGCAATTCCATTAGTACCGGATTGGATACTTTTTCTGGTGATTACATTTATTATGCCGGTAAGCCCTTCAGGGTCATATCGGGCTGAGGGATTGGTGATAATTTCTATGCGGTCTATAGTGCTTACGGGAATCTGCTGCAGGGCATCGCTGGGTTCAAGGATAGAAGGCCGGTTGTCAATCAAGACCCGGAAGTTTGTACTGCCGCGCAAACTTACGTTTCCTTCTACATCAACGGTTATTGAGGGAATATTTTGTAAAGCATCAACCGCGGTTCCTGATTGACTTGCATAATGTTCTTTGACATTGATCACTTTCTTATCAATTTTGAATTCAATGGGTGGTTTTTCTGCGGTGACTTTCAAATCTTCCATAAAAATTGGTTTCTGCTCAAGTTTTATTGTACCTATATTGACTATTGGGTTTTCATCGGTAATTTTGACTTCATCAACCTTTGTTTCAAGGCCAACAAAAGAAATTTCAATGGTATAGGTACCGGGTTTTAGCCCACTAACAACAAACCTTCCTTTATCATTTGTTGCCGTGCCGGTTATCTGTGTGTGGTTTTTGTCGTAGAGGATTACATTTGCTAATTCTACGGGTTGTTCGGTCAAAGATTCTATGACTGTACCCATTATCTTTCCAGGACCGGATGACTGCCCATTTTCACTAAAGGCAAAACTTGAAATAATAGTGGCTAAAAATATCAATCTTGAAATATGTTTCATATTTATATGACGTCTGAATCAAACAAAAGGTTTACAGATAATATCATTTTTTTAAAAGTAAATGTTCAGACCATTTCTTCACCTTGTCTGCCTCCTCTTTTCTGTTTGTCCTGCTTAAATAGTTAATGTTATTTATCACCATCTTCTTTACGAAGTCAATATTGTACTTCAAGCGCGGGTCATTCACATATTCAGGGAAGTTCATCTGAAGAGATGAGAAATCAAAAAGGGCAGGTACTGGCTGTCTGGTAACAAGGTAATTTAGACCACAGGGAATGCGCAGATAATCAGGTTTTACATTATTCAGATCATAATCAGGAAAAGGTAGTGCAAAGAATACATCGTTTGATTCTTTTACTTCAACAAACTTTTCTAACATCTTTATGTATTTGGTCTGAATAACATTTGGGTCATAAGGTCTTCCATATTCAAATTTCAGAAGTTCCACAAGATAGTCGTTTATTTCCTTTTCCGCCAGGGAGCAAAAGTCAGGATATTCATTTTTTAGATATTTTATATACCAGGTGCGTCTGAGCAGTTCTTTGTCAATAACCATTAAATCCCTGCGGAAATTTTTCACTTTTCTAAGATATATCGTAGGTGAATAAATATCCCAGTATGAACAGAGCAGGAGACTCTTCTCAGGCAATTGGGCAATATGTAATAGCGCGTAGTCCAAGCCAAAGGTGTTGTTTTTCAATGTGCAGACAGGATAGTTTATTAACAAAATAACAATTGCGACAGGAATTAAGATATACCACTGGATATACTTTCTAAAGATATTCAAACCATATCCACAGACAAATAGAAGCGAGACAAAACCTGGAATATAATAGGGTTCAATATCTGGAATTGCATAATTTATTGTATAAAAATAATTCAAAAGAAAAATCAGTAAAAATAACCAGAATTGTCTTTTGTTGTTTTTGAACAACCAGTAGAATCCAGTAACGACAAAAACAATAAAGACATACAGCAGATCTTTTGCAATGAAGTTTATTCCCTGTTTTGCATTATTTAGGATCTCTCCGACAGATAGCGAAAACATCCAGACTTGATATTGTCTGCCTGTTATGTGCCAGATCAGGCGCTGAAGATTTACGGTATTTCCCCAGGCGAGTTCTGCACCACCGATGGTTCGGAACAACAGATAAAGGTATATAGATAAACCAATACCAGCAATGATTAACCCGACAAGGAATTTCTTGATACCCGGTTTGTTAATAAACACTATATAAAGGGATAGTGGTGCAACAAGGGAAAAGATAATGATGTGGTTCGTAAAAGAAAGGCCTATAAAAAACATTATTGCATAATATATTCTTGAATCTTTTAGATTGAAGAATAGATACAATAACAGAACAGAGAATAGCCCCGTAAACGGATATACTTCATTCGTAATTGAAGTTCGCCAGATGGTCGGCGAAAGGGCATATAGCAGGGCAATAAGGACAGCCGTAGGTTTATGTTCAGTTATTTTGATTACCGTGAAATACAAGAAGATTGTGGCAAGAATAGAGAATATTGCTGAAAGTAGGTTGAGATTCCTGATTGGTTCGCCAGGTAAGTGGGCAAAAAAATGTGAAATCAGTGTATACAGAGGATAGCCTGTTGGATGGGCAATGCCTAAGGTATAACTGACTGCAGCGAGTTCACCAGAATCAATAAGATAGACGGTTGGACAGAGAGAATAGACGTAAATTCCTGAGGTTATGATAAGGAGCAGAGCAGGTATGATGAGTCTACGGGCAAAAGTGGGATAGAGGGTCACTCTTTGACAAAATTCAATCTCAAGTTGGTCAACCGGACCTGAATATCCTTCTTTTCTTCGTTGCTCAGGTTTGGTTCAAGGAGTTTAAAGATTGTTTCAATTGAATCAATTGCGAGTTTGGCTTCAGTCAAATCCTTTTTTGGTTTCCTGGTTTCAGGGTGTGCCATCAGACCGAGATATGACCATGCCTTACCTTCAAGGGACAAAATGGTCATAAACAGGATATCCTTTATCGGCACTGGCTCTTCAAGTAATGGTTGTGTTTCCTTTTCTTCTTTTTCTTCAGCCATAGATTTATTATACCAAAAAAGATTTTAGAGTCAAGGCAAATTCTAATCATTCTCCACTTATTGAGGTTATATGCTCCAGGGGCATAATGGGAAGGGCATCACCATTGTGCTCAGCGAAGAATTTGAGATAACTGATGAATTCATCATAGTCATCTTTTACCTTGAGTAGTCTGGGCTGGAGGATATCCGGTGCAAAAAGTTGGGGCTTTGGTAGTTCCACAATGGTTATCTCAGCATCCCGACAAATTCCGGCTTTTTCTTTAGCAATAATTATGGCAGTTTCAAGACCGCCTAATGTATCTATCAGACCAATTTCTTTTCCCTTTGTTCCTGACCAGACCCGACCCTGGGCAATTT
Organism: uncultured bacterium; assembly: GCA_964418185.1. Lineage (GTDB taxonomy): Bacteria > Hydrothermota > Tepidihabitantia > SM23-42 > JAOAFX01 > JAOAFX01. The sequence goes on along the minus strand of CAYQKL010000010.1, from coordinate 35,653 downwards.
CTTCTATTTGTTCAGGTTTCATATTTCTGCCTTCAGCAACTTTGTATACAAATTCTCTGTACAGCGATTTGATGGCTACTTCCATTTTCTGTCTTTCGGCATCGGTCAGATTACGATCAGGCAATTGTCCAATAAATGGAAACACAAAACCGAAGCCAAGGTCAGCATGTTCACCGTGTTTCACCAGATCCGTTGAAAATCCTAATTTTTCTTTCAGATTTTTATTATAAAGCCATACGCCAATGACACCAATAGAACCGGTAATGGTCAAGGGTGAAGCAACAATTGTATCACCATACATTGATAGCCAGTAGCCGCCAGAACCCGCAACTGCACCCTGAGTTACGATCACAGGTTTTTCCTTCTGACATTTTCTTATTGCCTCAGCCACAATATCTGAGGCGAGACCACTGCCACCTGGGGAATCAACCCTGAATACAACAGCCTTGATATCTTTTCTTTTTGTCGCCCATTCTATGTCTTTTACCAGACTTCTTGCCTTTATTCCAGTATCCATTGCACATTCACCAAGACCATAGATTATTGCAATCTTTGGTTTTTTACCCCAGTAATTATCCTCCGGTAACTGATAATAGGTCAGGGCTGAAGAAGGTATGAATTTGTTCTTTTTTCCTTCAAGGGATTTTACAACTTTTTTGACCTCTTCCCATCTGCCCAAAGTATCCACGAGCTTTTGACTCAAAGCATCTGCCGGTAAGAAAAAGCATTCGTCATTTACAAGACGGTCAAATTCTTCAGGGGTAAAACCCCTTGATGCACAAATATCTTTCTTAATTGTATCATAAAAATCATCAGTAATTGACTGACGTTGCTCTCGGTCTGCATCTGACATATTTCCCCTTGAAAGGGCTTCTGCCGCTGATTTATATTTGAAGAAGCGCCATTCATCAACACCAATGCCGAGTTTATCAAGAGCACCCTTGAAATACAATCTGCCCATCAATGTGCCAGGAAGGTTAATACTGCCTTCAGGATCAAGAACAATTTTATCAGCAATTGATGCGAGATGATAACCAAGGATATCCACTTCATCAATGTACACCACGATATGCTTACCTGCTGACTTAAAATCATCAAGTTTTTCTCTGAGCTCCCAGTTCATTTCTGCATTTATGATAATACCCGAAAGATTTAAGGCAATACCACTGATACCCTGGTCATTCTTTGCAATATCAATAATCTTAAGAAGCGAAATCAATGTATTACTTTTATCAAATAGCAAATGGCGTTGATAATTTACTGGACCATTGAGTTCAAGTTCGAGATAGTTCTTTTTATGCTCAATTAATGGTCTAAGCATATTGCGATCATAAGCACCGAGTCTTATGCCATAGGAATTGAATTGGTGTTTTTGCCCAGTATCAAAATGCAATTGATTGGTCACACCAAGTTTACCAAGACTGAAATTCAATCCCGCCGTGAATGAGCGGTCATTAAAATATCTTCCTGTGATTCTAATACCGGGTAATGGTTCAATAGCTATGCCTGTGCTCCAGGGATTGTGTCTAATTTCTATACCTCTGTGCAGAGTATAATCCGCAAAAATTGTGATTTTTTCATTGCCCATTGGTCTAAAACCAAAATCAACATACCCTTCACGGTCTCCGCCAGAACTGGCAAACGAGCCGACCAATCCAATGGATAGAAATCTTACCGGACGCGTTAGCCAGCCGATTTTCCAGATATTAGATTGTCTCAAAATACTTGTGTTACTCTTTGACCATTCATAACCAATGCCCAGACTCTGCCCTTTGTTGCCCATAGCAAAGGACAGGTTATATCCAGTAATTGAACCAGCGAGAAATTCCTGATGGTTAATTGCAAACCCAAGATTTGGGATACCGGTAAAAAAAGCCCAGTCATTAAAATCATTCCATTCTCCCCGCTGGTCTGACCACATGAAGGCGAGGTCAAATTGATGTAGATAGATTAAGAGTGCGGGATTGTCATAGCCATATAGACCGGTGCCCAGGCCGCCGGGTGATGTTAAGAGAAATTTGTTGTGTGCATAAAAAGATGGAATTGATCCGTAACCAAGACATAATATCGTCGTAACCAACAAAAGAAGAAATTTTTCGAATATCTTCATCTTAGCTCCTTTTGTAAATGATACACAGAAGAATTAAACAGTCAAGTATGGTTTATAGATAGCCCTTGACTGAAGATAAATTTTGATTATAATGTTATATTATGAAGAAAATATTAATATCTGGGTTAATAATTGCCCTGAGTCTGATCTGGGCGAACTGGACAAGGATGAATACCTTAATGGTCGGTGACTATATCGATGATCCGGTGAATATTGACATCTATCCCCACCAGATAAATTTGTTTCCGAACTTCTTCTACGGTGATATTCTGTCTTCAAATACTGACTATGGTCTGATTATCACACCTGTGGACAAATATGGTGGTATTGCATTCTGGCAGCATAAGAATTTTAATATTGGCTATGGAATAATTCTTAAAAAAATTGAATTCGGTATTATGGGATCACCGGTCAAGGACCACAGCCGTCTGGGCATAGGGATTGGTTATTCTACATTCAACAGAAGAATTGATTTTTCAGGGATAGTCAATAATGAAACGAATGTCAATGAAGGTTACAATTTCAACCTCAGACTATTAATAAGAAAGGCTGAATATGTAATTGTTCCGAGATACGCAGTGAACATCCAATCTGCACCTTATGATTATCAGAGCCACAATATTGGTTTGACCCTTCAGCGACTCATTCTGAATGATGGTTTTGTTTTTTTGGGGACGGAATATCTATTGCGCGATGGAGATATAAACGCTGATTTTGCCTATTGTTTTGGTGGATTTGAGCTTCCCCTGAACAAGACATTTTATCTGAGAATTGGTGCGCGCGAAGAATTCAACGACGATTTTGTTCCAACGGGATGGCAGATTATTCCAGGACTTGGTCTGCGTATAAAAGAGTTCAATCTTGATTTCCATCTTAACCAAGCTCGGCTTTTTGACGAAGAAACGACCTTTGTCAGTTCTTTTGGCTTAGATTTGAGTTTTGGAAAATTCTAAGAAACTAAGAATCAGCCAAAAGGCTGAGAAGTATTTTTGACCATTGTCCAGGTTCATTAACGATAGACCATCTTTCGGGGGTGTAGCTCAGCCGGGAGAGCAATGCGTTTGCAACGCATAGGTCGGCGGTTCGACTCCGCTCACCTCCAGTGAATATCTTTTTCAATCACTGGTCATAAATGCTGGTTTTTGCATAAAGGTATAACTAAACCTGCTTGAGGAGAAATAATGGACTATTCTGATTTTCAAGAAGATAATAGTTTAATCATTAATCTCTTTGTCACGGGTAAATGTAATGCAAAATGTCAAGAATGTATCAATAAGACAATAACAAATCATTCCAATCTTAGCCCTGAAAAATTGGAAACTGATCCTGAACGAGACCTGAAAATCTTGAAACATATTCTTCAAAAGCACAATGGAACGCCAGCAACAATCGGTTTCTATGGAGGAGAGCCCTTACTTGAAGCCCACAGATTTATCCCAATAATACAGGGTTTGAAAGCGTATGATGGTCAGGTCAAATATATGATTTATACAAATGGGGAGCAGATTGGGCAATTCTTCAGGGAATATCCAGAGATCGCAAAGAAGATCTGGTTGTATATGGTTTCAATTGATGGGGATGAGGTTCAACATAATAAGTTCAGGTTGGGTACAGATTTGAAGAGGATAAAGGATAATTTGAAATTTCTTAAAGAAAACTATCAGGGTAATGTGTTAATGTGGTCGACACTACGAGAAGGCCAATCATTACTCAACTGTTTTGAGACATTCCTCAGATTGTATCAGAACAGACTGGTAAACCACTTTTTCTGGCACTGGCTTGAAAGCCCGAAGGAATTTGTTGATTTTTCTACTTATTTTAAAAACTACACAGATGATTTCAAGATAATTGTTAATAATTATGTTAAACGATTAAAAGAAGGAATTCTGCTCCCCATCGCCCATTTAAATGAATTAATTTTGTACTTGATTACCAGAAAAAATAGAAACCATACTGCCTGTGGTGCGGAATTGTCAACCAATTATGATCTCGTTGGTGGCCAGATTCTTGCCTGTGTTGATTTGCCTTTTAACATTGGAATAGAGTTAAAGCATAATCCCGAGAAATTGTTACCTTTGAAAAGGAATCTTGGTTGTTATGAGTGTGATGTACACTTTTATTGTGGGGGCCGTTGTCCAGTCCAGGTAATTTATGGTACTGAAATGCGCACCAGACAATACTGTGACTTACTCAGGGCACATATTGGGATTGTTGAACAGCAGGTATCAGAAATAAAGGATATTTTGATAGAAAAAAATATTGGACTTCAAGAAATCTATGATCGCTCAGCATTCATTGTTCGTTATACAGATGTGACGCCTTAGGATTACTGGTCTTTCAAAATCCTGAGAAAATTTCCATTGAATATTCTATCTATATCTTTATCTGAAAAACCAATTTTGTGCAGGTCTTTTGAGATTGTTTTATATCCTTCAGGGCAGTGCAAGACTGGGTCAGTTATGCCATCAAAATCACTGCCCAGACCAGTTGTGTCAGTACCGAAATTTTCACATAGGTACTGTATGTGGTTGGTTACTTTGTAAACACCAAGGTGTTTCTTTGAGAAGTTCACGCCGACAATTCCGTGTCGCTTAACAATTGCCCTGATTGCTTCATCGGCAATATTACGAATAAATGGATTCAGTGCTCTTATACACGAATGAGAGGCGATCACGGGATTTGCACAAAACTCGCAGATATCAAGAACAGTTCTCGTTGAGGAGTGGGAAAGGTCAATTATTACAGCATAATCCTTGAACAGCTTAATCAATTCTCTACCTCTTTTTGTCAAACCTTTTTTGTCATTATCAAAAGCCGAATGGGCAAATCTGTTTGAATTGTTCCAGGTAATAGTGAAAACCCTAACACCAAGTTCATAGAATATCTCAAATTCACAGAAACTTCTATCAAAAATATGCCCGCCTTCAACGCCCAGAATAATATTGGTTTTCTTTGAATCAATTTTCTTGAAATCATAAACAATATTTATTTTGCTGTTGTCCTTTAGATAGTTGATAGTGCTGAGTACCAGTTTTATGCCAGCATCAAATGGATTTTTCTCTTTCGGAGAAATAAAATGGGCAAATATTGCACCGGAAAAGACCTGTGGTATGAGAGATAAGGGTTGAATATGGTTGAATCTCTTCCTTTTTATACTTCTTGGTGTATCACAGTGGAGGTCAAAGACCGGAATCATTTTTTTAGTAACAATGAGTCAAAAACCGTTCCGTCAGGTTTTATTGCCTTTAGTAAAAATTCTCTATTTTTTACCTTGACCAGGCAGAAGTGGTGGGTTTTTTCAGAGTAGGCAGTCCAATCGTTCTTTCCCACATCATATAATGGTGCGCCGCCACCGGCACAAACAATATAGATGACACCATTAATTTCTTTGGTCCTTTCATAAGAATGATCATGCCCGCAGAAAACAATATCCACACCATATTTTTCAAAGATTGGGCACCAGGCTTCGCGTATCCTGATATTACTCCCGTGGCTACCAGATGAATAGGGAGGTCTGTGCAGGCAAACAAAGATCCAATCAATTGTCGTATCAGATGAAACATAATTCAGGTCGTTGATTAGCCATTTTTGTTGAATGCCCGTTAAATCCATTTCAGTATTCAGACAGATTAGATGCACATTAGCATACCGAACAGAATAGAAATCTTCATCACCAGGCAAGACAAATAATGTATCATATTGCCAGAATGGTTTTTCGTGGTTACCAACAGTGGGCAAAAATATTTTCTGAGAGATTATCTTGCCTTCTATATTGAAAAAAGTCCGCCATTCATCAATATCATATCCATTTGTCACCAGATCACCTGAGTGAACAACAAATTCAAAATTGCAGTCCTGCATCCTGTCCACTACTGCCTGATGGCTAACTGAATCGCTTCGGGTATCACCGAAAACAATAAAATTGAAGGAATCAGCAGAGACCGGGAAGGTTCTGAATTTATTGAGCCTACCATCGGGCACAATTTTGTAATAATATTCATTGCCCGGAATGAGATCACTGAGAATAATGTGGTGATGATTTATCTTTGTATTTATGGTAATGGTATCTTCAAGAGATGGTGAACTTCCATAGGCAATTATGCTTGGCGCAAGTTCTTTTGTGTTCCAGTTTATTGCGACTGAGGTGGTCTTTGAAGATGCGGGTGTTAAGTAGGTCGGAGAATCAAATCCATAAAACTGCCTTTCTTCCAAACTAATAATTTGACTGGATAAGATTGAAAAAGGGATTACGGCGTACGCCACTAAAGTTTTCATTATTTGGATTATACACAGATTTTTATCGACGTCAATACGAACAAAAGGTCAATAACATTTCTGTTGACTTTATAAGAATTTTATGTAAAATGTTGTGATGGCCAGAAAAGTGGATTTTCTGGTTGTAGGTTCCGGTGTTGCCGGATTAACCTTTGCAACCAAGAGTGTAAAGTATGGCAGTGTGCTTATCCTTACAAAAAAACATAAGGCTGATTCAAATACCAATTATGCCCAGGGCGGAATTGCTGGTGTTTTTGGAAAAGATGATTCATCTGAGAGCCACATTGAAGATACGCTTAGGGTAGGAGATGGTTTGTGCCATCGGGACGCAGTAGAAATAATGGTAAAGGAAGGTCCGGCATTGGTAAGGGAATTATATGAAATGGGTTGCCGATTTTCAGTTGATCAGGCGGGTAATTTTGAACTCGGCCAGGAAGGTGGTCATTCACATCGTAGAATTGTCCACGCACGGGATTATACTGGTCAGGAGATTGAACGGGTACTCATTGAAGAAGCAAGAAAATACGATATATCCGTGAGTGAAAATGAAGTGGTACTGGATCTGATTGTGCAGGATGGTGAATGTCTGGGTATTTATTATTTTGACATTGATACCCAGCGCATAGAAACGATCTTTGCCAGTGCAACAGTGCTTGCTACTGGCGGAGCGGGCCAGGTTTATGACCATACGACCAATCCGCCAATTGCCACAGGTGATGGCATTGCTATGGCTTTTCGTGCTGGGGCAGAGATTGCCAATATGGAATTTGTACAATTCCATCCTACCGCAGTCTATAACATAAAGATTGATGGCCGTTCTTTTCTTATTTCTGAAGCAGTAAGAGGAGAGGGTGGTATTTTGAAGACGAAATCCGGTAAACCTTTTATGAAGAAATACCATCCACTTGAGAATCTTGCACCACGGGATATTGTTGCTCGTGCCTGCGTTAATGAAATGTTAGAGAATAACGACCCCTATGTGCTGCTTGATGTGACTCACCTGAAGCCTGACTATATCAAGAATAGGTTCCCCACGATCTATGACACCTGTCTGCGCTGGGGCATTGATATTACCAGAGAACCAATCCCTGTGGTTCCAGCAGCCCATTATCTTTGTGGTGGTATAAAAGTGAATACCTGGGGCGAGACTTCAATAAAACGGTTATTCGCCCTTGGAGAGTGTGCCTGCACTGGAGTCCACGGCGCAAATCGGCTTGCCTCTAATTCTCTGCTTGAGGCACTGGTCTTTGCTACAAGGGCGGCAAAAAGGATGTCTCATATAAAATCCATCAAATCAAAGAAACTTCCGAGGTTAAAACCAATAGTACATACCGGACCTGATTTTAAGATTCAGATAAAACAGTTAATGTCCCAGTATGTCAATGTTATTAGAACTGAAGCGGGATTGAAAAAAGCAAGTGAAATGCTAAATGAGTTCAGTAAACATTTTAAATCAGGAATACACTTAATAAATGCTGAATCAAGGAATATGGTAGATATTGCCTGTTTGATTGTTGAATCCTGTCTGATCAGAAGAGAATCAAGGGGACTCCATTATGTACTGGATTTTCCTGAAAAAGATGATGATTTTCTTTATGATACAATTATTCAACATCCGGCAAAATGATACAAAAAATTCACAAACATAATAATTTCAACATATAAAAAGGAAAGGAGCATGCAATCAGGAGAAATTGAGGTTTTGTTGGAAATTGGACAATCATATCTCCTAAATAAGGAATATGATAAGGCAATAGTAAAATTCAGTGCTGCACTGAAAATTAATCCGCATGACTCGGAATTATATTATTATCTGGGTCTGGCTTATGAAGGAGGGGGAAGATTAGAAGAGGCACTGAAAATGTATGAAAAGGCGATTGAACTTGATGGTAGTTTTAGTAATGCTGAAATCAGGTTGGCAGAAATTAAAAACAAACTTTCTCAGGGGAAAAAAGCGGGGGAATAGAGAGTTTTAAGATTATCTCTTAACTTCAGGTGGTTTTACCATAAGAAGCAATACGGAAATAAGAGACAGACTGGCACCGGTCAAAAGGGCAATGCTGAAACCGAGTCTTTGCCAGAGATAACCCATTAAAAGATTTGCCGGTAATAAGGTGATACCTACAATCGTATTGTATATTCCAAAGACTGTTCCCCGATGTTCAGCTGATGACAGATCAGCGATATATGCCTTTGAATTTCCTTCGGCGAATCCATAATACAAGCCGTACAGTATAAAAATTGGCCAGAGAAGATAAATACTTCTGTTGAATGCCAGTGCCGCATAGGTGATGGTATAGATAAAAAAGCCAAAGATCAGTATCTTCCTTCTACCCATACGGTCAGAGAGCAGTCCTGAAGGATATGACCAGAGAAAATAGGAGATGTTGAATGATAACCACAGAATTGGGATCAGAGCCACATTGAGTCCGGTCTCTTTTGCTCTTAGAAGTAAAAAGGCATCTGAAGAGTTGCCAAGGGTAAATATGATCATTATAAAAAAGAAGGTTCGTAATTGCGGGTTGATTTCCTTGAGAGAAAATTTGAAGGTACTTTTTTTCTGCGGAAGAATATCTTTTACGCCAAAGACAATAAACAATATTGCAACCAAACCAGGGATAAATGCAAGGGCAAATAGGAGCCGGTAGTTTTGATGGGAAAGTGAGAGAATGAAAAATGCCAGTAGTGGTCCCAATATTGCACCCATTGTATCCATTGAACGATGAAAACCGTAACTTCTACCAAAGTATTCTTCCTTTGTTGATTCCGCAATCAAAGCGTCTCTTGGTGCGGTTCTTATACCCTTGCCAAATCTGTCAGCAAATCTTACAATTAGAAGATGCCAGCCCTGTGTTGCAAGAGCGAGCAGTGGTTTAACAATTGCTGAAAATGTATAACCCAGAAAAATAAATAGCTTTCTTTTTCTTAGCCGGTCTGAAATATATCCTGAAAAGGTTTTCAGAATACTGGCTGTTGACTCTGCGATCGCCTCAACCAGTCCGATGAACACTGGTTGTGCCTTAAGCACTTCTTTCAGAAAAATAGGGATAATTGCATAGGACATTTCGGTTGAAAGGTCTGTGAACAAACTGACCAAACCGAGGGTAATGATATTACGAGTTAAAAAAGAGCCAATCCCATTTCTCTTTTGTATCATAGGAGATCATTTTTTGAGTTGCAATTCAACTGTGTCCATACCTCCTGATAAAGTCAAATACCAGTATTGCCTGGGCCAACCTGGATTGTCAGTGCTATCAACAAGTACGGCTACAATTTGACTTCCCTGATAACTGCTCGTTGCATAGCATACACTATCCATCTCAAAAAAACCAGGTTGGGAATCAGGGGAAAAACAAGTAGTATCCTTTCTGTATCGCCAATATTCAGTATTCTCATAGTAGATATCCCTGACCGTCAGTATGATCCCGTTCCTTCCAGTTGTATCATATTTCATCCAACCATAAAGATGCGTAAAATATAATTCCTCTTTTCGTGAACAATTAAAAAGAATAAGGATTATGGCTGCAGAAAGAATAATCTTTTTCAAGACGACCTCCTATATCACAAATCTTATTCAAAATTTGAACAAAGTCAAGATTTCATATTTTCGTTGAGTGGTTCTAATTTCCTGTTTTATAGATTTATTGACATTTTGTGTCATTCTGAACGATGTGAAGAATCTCGATTATTTTGTATTTTACTTAGGATTCTTCCCGTTCGCTTTGTTCAGGACAGGCTTGCTTTTCAGGCTTGTTCTTGAGTGAAAAGAAGGAATGACATTACGACATAGTAGCGAAGTATAAAATGCCGTTTTCAGCATTAGCGAAGCGCTTGAAAGTCTATTTTAAATCAGTATAATTCACTTATGAAGGTCTTGCTCCTCGCGGTTCCAATCGGTGCCGGACATACCAGGGCGGCAGCTGCAGTAAAGCAGGGAATAGAGAAACTATCACCAGAGTCAGAAGTGAGATTTGAAAACTGTTTTCAGTGGGTTCTGCCGGTTTATGGATATCTTTATAAAAATATCTATGAATATTCTCAGAAGAATGCGCTGTGGCTCTTGAAGTTCTTTTATCAGGGTGTGGGGGTGAGAAGTGGCAGCAACAGATCACTTTATTTGTTCCATAAGATCACCGCCCATAGATTTTCTAAACTGCTTGACCAGTACCGACCGGATTATATTCTTTGTGCCCATTTTTCACCCGCCTATTATTCTGCGTTATACAAGAATACCTTTGGTTACCGGATAGGTGTTGTCGTAACCGACTATTATATACATCCCCACTGGGCTAATAAAGAGGTTGACGATTATTTCATTCCTAATGAAGACCTGGTGGAACAACTCGTCGGTTATGGTGTTCAAAAATCCAGAATCCATCCTTTTGGCATACCGGTAAACCTTTCTTTAGAAGGCGAGATAGATAAAGATTCAGCACGGAAGAGGTTTGATATCTCTTCGAATCGTATCTCAGTCGTAGTTATGGGAAGCAAGGTATTTGGTGGAGAGTGGTTCGAAATCGTCCAGGAAATTGTTGATTTTGATTATGATTTGCTTGTACTCTGCGGTGAGAATAAAACAGTGATGCAAAAGATAAAGAATCTTAAAGGTAAGGCAAACTTAAGGGTGTATGGTATGGTTGAAAGGATACAGGAGTTGATCGCAGTTTGTGATATTTTAATTACAAAGGCAGGTGGTATTACTACAACTGAGGCAAGCCTTGCCGGCCCCTGTCTTTTATTCGCCAATTCCATTGTCGGATTAGAGGATAAGAACGAAGATTTTTTTATTAAACACAATGCGGGTTTAAAGATCACAAAAGAGAATGCAAAACGGATTATGGCTGATTTACTCAGTCATCCAGAAAGAATCACCGAGATGAAGAAAAATTTGGTTACACTTGGTAAAACAAATTCGGCAATGAATATTGCTCGTGCAATAAAAAGGGGACAGGTTACTTTTTTATAAATCAGAGTATACCCAGAATAGCTCGTGGAATTGTAGATGGATTAGTTTATCATATACTAAATCGGAGAAATGGTGGTCAGATTGTCTTTCATAAAGAAAAGGATTATGATGCATTTATTGAACTAATGGAACTTGTTAAACAGCAGTTTCCAATCAAGATTTTTGCCTATTGTCTAATGCCTAATCATTTTCATATAGTCGTATCACCATCAAAAGGAGAAGATTTGGGTAAGTTTATGCAATGGTTAATGACAAGTCATGTTCGCCGTTACCATAAGCATTACAGCACAAGCGGACATTTCTGGCTGGGAAGGTCTAAGAGTTTCATTGTGCAGGACAATGACTATTTGTTAATTGTGCTAAGATATGTTGAAGGAAATCCAGGGCGCGCAGGCCTCCTAAAATCAGCGAAAGAATGGAAATGATCATCCCTAAGGGCAAGGACTGAATTGGTTCCCCACAGATTATTAGAAGATGCTCCTTTCGAGTTGGCAAATGACTGGGTGCAGTTTGTAGATGAGCCATTATCTCTAAATGACTTGAAAAAGTTGAGAAATAGTGCAAATCGTCAAGCGCCATACCAAGATTCTGTCTCCTTTTTATGACAGTTCTTTTTTTGCGGATTTCTCAAGGATGTTAAAGATCACGGGATTTTTTAGGAGTGCCATTACCTGTTCCCCAACTTCAAAATTATGCTGACGCACCCTATCCAAAAATAATTTTACCCGGGCATAACTCGGTTCAATTTTTTTCAACTCTTTCTGTATTTCTTTTATTTCCTCAGTTAGAATCTCTTTTGTATCACTGCTTATTCCGTCACTTTCATTTACCCGGTCAATCAAAAGATTGAATTCCTTAAAGATATTGATTTGCATTGCCGAGGTGTCCTGATTTACAGGAAAGGTTGTATCAAATTGAAATTCATCTTCAACCAAATCCACGCCCTTGCTCGTGATACGCGCACCGACAAAAAGACTTCCTTCAAGTGGTTTCTGGAGTTCAATGTAACCCTTTTCTTCAAGATAGACAATATTGAAATTCAGTGTCTTCAGGTCAATGTTCAGAATTTCTTTGAATTCCTTTGGCGTGATGCGATAATAGGGATGTTCTTTGAATCGTTCATAAGACATCTCAAGAATTTTTCGTCTTATCTCGATATTGGTCATAAGGTCTCTTTAATAATACCAGTTTGCTTTCATTGGAGCCATATCTGGAATATCAAACCACCACGGTCAATTATGAAATATCTGTTCTTAAAATCCGCTAATGCCTTCTTAAAATCTTCCTTATTTCTTATTCTTGTTTCACCAATGCGCAGAATAACATCGCCCGGCGCAAAGCCTAATTTCTCGCCGATACTTCCCGATTCAATCTTTGTAACAACTACACCCTGTTTATAACCTAATGAATATTTTTTTGTCAGGTATAGATTAATGTCCTCAACATAGATACCCAATCTTGAACCAAGGGCACTGGTTTCCTGATATTCCCTGATGACGAAACTCAAAGAAAGAGAATCACCACCACGATAGATCTTGAGTCGCAAAGTATCACCGACAAAAAGACTGGTACTTATTCTATCCCAGGTAGATACGCTATTTATGGATTCATTGTTTACCCCAACTATTCTATCACCTTCTTTGATTCCAGAGATTTGTGCAGGACTGTTCGGGTCGACATTGCTGACCAGGATCCCGCGTTGTTCTATACCCATTGCTTCGGCGATTTCCAAAGTAATGTCCTGGACCCAGATACCGACCCAGGGTGTTCTTATTTTACCAAATTGCTTTGTTTCATTGATAAATTTTCTTACAACATTTATTGGACGGGCAAATCCCACGCCTTCTGAACCGCCACTTGAGGTGAAAATAAATGTATTTATGCCGATGACCTGGCCAAGAATATTTACCAGCGGACCTCCTGAATTTCCTGGATTTATGGCGGCGTCGGTCTGGATCATATCCTTGTAAAGCCTTTCCTCATAGGTTGATTTTATCGCTCGGTTCAAAGCAGAAATGACACCTACAGTTACGGTTGGTCTTGTATCCTCAAGCATAAAACCAAAGGGATTTCCCAGCGCAATTACCCATTCGCCGATCATCAAATCTTCGGAATTTCCCAGTTCAGCATATGGTAAGTTATGACCGTCAATCTTTAATAGTGCTAAGTCAAGAGTTTTATCCACCGCGATTACCCGTGCCTTGAACTGGCGTGCATCAGGCAATGTTACATTTATCTCTGTAGCATTTGAGACAACATGTTCATTTGTAAGAATATATCCGTCGTTGGAGATAATTACGCCTGAACCAAGACTCTTAATCTTTTGCTGATAGCGCTGTTCAGGGAAAAAGTCACCGAAAAATTGCCGGAAGAACTCATCATTAAAGGGTGAGACTGAAATTATTCTGGTTTGTATAACGGTTATTGAAACAACCGATGGACCTACTTTGTTTGCCGCAAGCACAATAGCGTTCATCCTTTGTTTTGAGATTTCATCATTCAAATTTACAAGATGGAGATAATCTAAGTCATTATATTGCGCTTTAGGCTTGAATTGATTGAATAAGAATAAACCAACGAAGCATACTGCAAAACCAATCAAACCAGCAATTATTTCTCTTTTTTTCATAATATTGTGCCTTTACCAAATCTTCCAGTTCTGACCATCAGGTCTTCTTCTGCCAGTCTTCCAGAAATTTCTTGATGCCGACATCAGTGAGTGAATGTTTTATAAGTTGAGTAAATACCTTATATGGGATAGTGCAGATATGAACGCCAAGCAGTGCTGCCTGACGAACATGTTCGGGATGCCTTACTGAGGCAAAGATGATCTGGGTTTTCAAATTATAATTATTATAGACCGTTAGTATATCGTGGACAACTTCAATTCCGGGATTACCAATGTCATCAAGCCTGCCCACAAATGGACTTACATAGGCAGCACCTGCCTTTGCGGCAAGGAGGGCCTGATTTGACGAAAAGACAAGGGTCATATTCACATTTATGCCTTCGCTGGACAGTGCCTTTGTTGCCATTATGCCATCTACAGTACAGGGAATTTTGATTACTATATGTTCATTTATCTTACTTAAATTCCGTGCTTCTATTACTATTTCATCAGTCTTCAAACTCAATACTTCACCACTTACCGGTCCTTTGACTATGTCGCAGATTTCTTTCAATATTTTTTTATAATCCCCTTTTTCCTTAGCCATTAAGGATGGATTGGTTGTAACACCATCCAGAACTCCCCAGTTCGCAATTTCTTTTATCTCTTCAATGTTGGCGGTGTCAAGATATAACTTCATTTGCATCTCCTTTCAATAGATTTCAGTATTTCACTTCAATCAAAAATAATCCCTGGGGTGGAGCAAAATATATGCCTTTCAAACCTTCATAAAAAACCTGCATTGAATCTTCAGGATTGAATCTGCCCCTGCCCACATCAACCAAAAAACCAATTAGACCGCGCATCATCTTTCTCAAAAATCTATTTGCTTCAACTTTAATTATAATGTCAAAACAGTCAGTTGTCAATGATAAATCATAGATTTTGCAGATGGTATTCACCTCAGTTTCGGCAGCAATTGGCACTTCGTTTTTTGCAGGTTTGTCAATTGAATTATTAACTGAAATATTCTTGAAATCATGTTCACCGATAAAATAAGGAATTGCCTTCTTTATCTTTTCAATATCGATTCTATATTCAACTGGCCAGTAATAACGTCTCTTTATGGGTGAAAACCTGGTGGCGATCTGGTATTGATAAATTTTGCTCTTCGCCGAAAAACGAGCATGGAAATCAAGTGGCACTTCAACGAGTTCTTTTACAAATATGTCATCATTCGTAAGAGAGTTCAGGGCTTCTCTGAATTTTTCGGGGTGAACTGTTGATTCAGTCTTGAAATTTGCCACCTGACCAAGGGCGTGAACTCCCTGGTCAGTCCTGCCCGCGCCAACGATTCCAATGTCCTGTCCGGTAATTTGTCGTAATGCCTTTTCAATTTCACCCTGCACGGTTCTTTTTTCCGGTTGGTATTGCCAACCATAAAAATCAGTACCATCGTATTCAATTGTCAATCTGAGGTTTCTCATTTATTTTGATCTTGATATGAATAACCTAAGTTAACTCTTGTAACATATTCGTATCTTACATAGTTGATTAACAGCATGGTTATCTCATTATTTATTTCAATTACGCCAGCGGTAAAAGGATTCTAAAAGTTGTACCTTTGCCTATACTGCTTGATACTTCTATCTTGCCATTATGACCTTCAATAATCTTTTGAGCGATTGAAAGTCCCAAACCCGTGCCACCTTTCTTTGTAGTATAAAAGGGCGTAAATATCTTTTTCAAATCTTTTCTTGCTATCCCTGGTCCCTGATCACTGATATCAATCCAGCCAAACTTACTATCATATCCGGTCTTTATGAATATTGATTGTCCGGGATTGCTGACTTCACAGGCATTGCTCAAAATATTAGCAACACCGGATTTTATTCGATTAAGATCCGTCATACAATTGAAATCGTTACCGTTTCTGATAATCTGGAGTTTTCTTTCATTAACATAGGAGATTGTTTCAAGGAGAGCTTCGTTGATGATTTCGCTTGCCTTTGTCCGATATGTTTTTTTAGGAATGAATTGGGCAAAATTCAAGAAATCGCTGACAATCTCATTTAATCTAATGGATTCTTTGAGTGCCATTTCAATGAAGGGCTTCAATGTATGGGGAATCTTGGATTTGGCAATAACCTCTAATGAGCCTCGAATTGAAGCCAGCGGATTGCGAATCTCGTGTGCCAGTGAACCACCAAGTTCAGCAAGCATTTTCGTTTGTTTTGAAATTCTTGAAATTTCTTCAAGTCTTCTTATCTCGGTTAAGTCCTGTAGTATTGCAAGCGCACCCTGGGCATTGCCAATGATTGAGCAAGATAGAAGAAAGTAATTGTCTTTAATTCTCAGTTCTTTTGTGCGCATAACCCTTTCAGGATTTCTCAAGAATCTTGCAAGATGAAGGTGGATAAGTGAGCGCATTTCTTCCGGCGTTATATTTGTGTAGATAATTGTTCCAGCCCCGTTAATGACCAGTATGCCCGAGGGAAGATTTTTAATAATTTCCTCAGTAGTAAGATTGAGTTTTATTAGTTCCTCACTTCTGATTCGGTATCGTTCGGCAAGATTCCCGCTTAATATTGCCGTGATCAAGAAAAGAAGTGAGAAAAGATAGTATTGGGGCAAGATATACTTTATTTCAAATTCGTTGACCTTTGATTCAAAAATCGTCAATCCGAGCAGAAAGATGACTGATATCAAACTTATTACATAGGCACCTTTTCGGAACAGGTAAATGGCAGAAGTAATTATGAGCAGAACATACAGTAAAGGAAACATACTTTCAATACCACCACTATAATGAATGATTAAAGCAATCAAAGGAATATCAGTGATCAACAATAAATATGTTAAAGTCTCAGTTCTTACCCACCTCTGGCATAAAAAATACATTATAGCCAGGATTAGAGAAATCAGGATTATAAACCAGTAAGAAATGGGGATTCTGTAATATATTGGATAGGACGTTGCGAATAGAATAAAGGTAATAATTAGGGGATGGAGAAAGATCAGCCCAGTCAGGGGATTAAATTTTTTTTCTTGTAGCATTCTCCAAAGACATAAAATAGCAGGCTATGGACCAGCCTTGTGATCTTGCTGCTCAGTCAATTATCTATAGTGCTATTCGGTAATCGTTGAAGCCAGCTGGAAGATCGGTAGATACATTGAGATGACGAGAAAACCGACCACTCCACCCAGAACAACCATTATTATCGGTTCAAGGGCATTGGTCAAATTTTCCACAGCCTGGTCAACTTCCGCATCATAGAAATCGGCAACCTTGGAGAGCATTTCATCCAGCCCACCTGATGCCTCACCGATTGCAATCATCTGGGTGACCATTGGTGGGAAGACTGCAGTTTTACCCAATGGGTCGGCAATATTCTCACCGCCCTTGATTGAAACCCTTGCCTTGAGGATCGCATCTTCAATGACCCAGTTGCCGGCACTCTTTGCCGTGATTTCAAGGGCATCAATGATTGGCACACCACTTGAGAGCAGGGTGGAGAGGGTTCTTGAAAATCGGGCAATTGCCTGTTTTCTTATCAGGTCCCCAAATACCGGTACTTTTAAGAACAATGGATCCATCGCCTTTGCCCCGGATTCAGTTTTATGCCATCTACGAATAATAGTGAATAGTAGCACGAAACCAATAAGCAGCGGCAATGCAGCAACCTTCATAAAGTCTGAAATCTTAATAACCAATTGGGTCATTGTGGGCAATTCTCTACCCACGCCTTGATACATTTTGGCAAAGATGGGAATCACGAAGATCAAAAGTACAGCAATAGCGCCGACTGCAACAATACTGATGATTGCTGGATAGATCATTGCTCCTCGGATCTTCCTCTGTAATGCTACACTCTTTTCAAGATAGGTTGCAAGACGTTGAAGGATTGTATCAAGGGCGCCACCGGTTTCACCTGACTCAACCATATTGACAAATAAATTATCAAAGACCTTGGGCTGTCGTCTTAAGGCATCGGCGAGTGATAATCCACCTTCCACATCTGCTCTGACTTCACCGAGCACTTTTTTCAACCCGGCGCTCTCGGTTTGTTTTGAGAGAATTTCAAGACAGGTTAGCAGTGGCAGACCCGCACCAAGCATTGTGGAGAATTGTCGGGTAAAGACTGAAAGTGCCCTCTTTGAAACCCTGCCACCCAAAAAGGCAAATCCTTTTTTCTCCTCTTTTATTTTTATTGAAGTGGGAATTATCTTTTTCTGGCGTAGTGCAGCCACAACATCAGCCTGGGATTGCGCACTCAATTCACCGCTGGCTGATGCCCCGGTTGCAGTTCTTCCTTTCCAGACAAAAGTCGGCATATTACCTCCCTTTTATAAATACTTGATCAAATGGTATTTGGTAATTTGCTAAATATTTAACCATTTAACCTTTTAACCAATTTGTTATCATAACTCTATCCCAGCACGGGTGATTTTTGTTCGACCATATGCTCAAATTCTTCAATATTCGGGGAATAGTCAAAAGCGGTTTCCAGGGTGATCAATCTTTTTACATAAAGATTATACAGTGCCTGATTCATAGTCTGCATACCATATTTCTGCCCCGATTGAATCATTGAATAGATCTGATGCTCTTTCTCATCGCGAATCAGTGCACGGATTGCTGGGGTTGCCACCATTACCTCTGCAGCAAGAACCCGACCGCCCCCAATCTTTGGTAATAATTGTTGGGTTACGACACCTTCAATAACAAAAGCAAGTTGCGAACGGACCTGTCCCTGTTGATGAGATGGGAAGATATCAATTATCCTGTGAATTGATTCGGCTGCAGAGTTGGTATGAAGGGTTGCCAGAGTTAGATGGCCAGTTTCAGCAATTGTGAGAGTAATTGCAATGGTTTCAAGATCACGCATCTCACCGACCATTACTACATCCGGGTCTTCTCTAAGAACATATTTTAATGCGTTGGCAAAAGATTTTGTATCACTGCCGACCTGTCTTTGATTGACAATTGCCTTTTTATGTCGGAAGAGGTATTCAATTGGGTCCTCAACTGTAATAATATGGCAACGGCGGTCACTGTTCACTTTATCAATTATTGCCGCAAGGGTTGTAGATTTTCCACAGCCGGTTGGACCGGTCAACAAAATCAATCCCTTTGGTCTGCCCGCCAATTCCTGCACGACAGGAGGGATCCCTAATTCTTTAAATCCTCTAATTTCAAAGGGAATGGTTCGGATGGCAGCAGCGATACTTCCCCTCTGTTGAAAGCAATTTCCTCGAAACCGGGATAGACCCGCAATTCCAAAAGAAAAATCGAGTTCCCATTCCATCTCAAACTTCTTTTTTTGCTGGTCATTCAAGACACTATAAACAAGTTGTTGAATCAATTCTGGAGTCATAACCTCGTAATTTGTCGGAACCAATTCTCCATCAATCCGGAGCATTGGAGGTGCTCCAGTAGTCAGATGCAAATCTGTTGAATTTCGTTGAACCATCTCTTCTAATAGTTGTTTCATTGTTACTGGCATTTTACCTCCTTATACTGCTTTGCAGAATCCGCGGAATAGCAAATATTACAAAACTTGTATACGCGGATTGTCATAACGATGCGGTCTCCCGCATTAATTCTTCTATTGTGGTGACACCCTTTTTGATTTTTTCAATGCCATCATCACGAAGGGTTTTCATTCCTTCTTCCTTTGCCTGTCGGGCAACTTCATCTGAAGAAGCGCCCTTCAAGATCATTGCCCGCAGAGTAGGTGAGATGGGCATCACCTCATAAAGTCCAATTCTACCCTTGTATCCGGTTTGATTACAATTAGAACACCCCTTACCCTTATAAACAATGCCATCAGGAAATGTGTCTGGCGGAATATTTGCATCTTCCAGTAATTTTGGACTCACCTTAATTTGCTCTTTGCAATTCGAACATATTCTTCTTACCAGACGTTGTGCCTGAATCAATATCAATGCACTCGCTACAAGATAAGGAGGAATTCCCATATCCACAAGACGGTTGATTGTTGTAGGTGCATCGTTGGTATGAATGGTTGAAAAAACCAGATGACCAGTTAATGCGGCACGGATACCAATCTCAGCAGTTTCTGTATCACGCATTTCACCAACGAGAATGATATTTGGTGCCTGACGCAGAAACGACCTCAGAGCGGCAGCAAAGGTCAAACCAATCTCTTCATGGACCTGAATCTGGTTGATACCATGAATATTGTATTCAACCGGATCCTCAATCGTCATAATCTGACGGTCGGGTTTGTTTAGACGTGAAAGGGTTGAATAAAGGGTGGTAGTCTTGCCACTGCCGGTTGGTCCGGTTACAAGCACAATACCATATGGACTTTCAATTGCCTTTAAGAATTTCTTTAATGCCTCTTCACCAAAACCCAATTTGGTCAAGTCCAGCATCAAACCGCTTCGGTCCAGGATTCTCATTACGACCTTCTCGCCATAAAGTGTGGGAATCACTGAGACTCGAAGGTCAATCATTTTATTGCCCACCTGGATATTGATTCTTCCATCCTGACATAGTCGGTGTTCTGCAATATTCATCTTTGACATCAATTTTATACGGGTGATGATACCTGCCTTGAGATTGAGCGGCGGTGGTTGTTGCTCCCGTAATACACCATCAATTCGGAAACGAATACGAAGTAGTCTTTCAAAGGGCTCAATATGAATGTCAGAAGCACCTTTGTTAACCGCATCTGCAATGTAGAAATTCACCAGGCGGACTACGGGTCCACCTTCAGCATCCGCACGGAGTTTTGATTCTTCAATCTCTTCTTCCATTCCTGTTTCCAGAAGTTCAAGGTCTTCAATGTCCATCTCCTTGGGACCGGCCTCCGCCTTAACCTCGGCAATGCTTGTATCCATTTTGTAGTAGCGACCAAGCGCCTCGCGGATACTTGATTCTGAAGCAAGAACCGGATTGATTTCCATACCAGTAATAAATCTCAAGTCTTCAATCGCACTAATATCGGTTGGATCAACCATTGCCACAGTTAGACTTCTACCCTTTCGATCAATTGGTATAACCTCATAGTGATAGGCCTTCTCAGCGGGAATTAAGTTCAATACGGGCTCGGGAGGAATTATATAATCAAGATCAGTTACCTCCATATGGTAGAGATTACTCAGCTGGGCAAGTAACTTATTCTCGGGAATAAGACCAAGCCTTACAATGACACTGATAAGTCGCTGACCAGTTTCCTTCTTTTCTTGAATTGCCTGTCGTAACTGTTCTTCGTTTAAAAGATTATTCTTCACCAAATATGTACCCAATCTTTCTTCCATTATTCCACCTTTGTTTCCCTGATTACTTCTTCGACTGTAGTCAAACCCTGGCGGAGCTTTTCCAGAGCAGATTCGCGTAGTGTCATCATACCTTCTTCAACTGCAATCTTTTCAATATCTTCAGCAGGTGATTTCTTAAGAATTAAATCTCTTATACGAGCAGTAATAAGCATATTTTCAAAGACACCTATCCTGCCTTTATATCCTGTTCCCCGACATTCCTTACATCCTTCGCCCCGATATAACGGAAAATCTATTCTCTTAGGGTCAATACCTGCATCAAACAAAACTTCTGGTGGATATTTAACTTCACTTTTGCATTTCATACAAACTTTTCTTAATAAGCGTTGTGACAGTACTGATAATAATGTTGAGGCAATCAAAAATGTTTCTATGTTCATATTTACCAATCTTGTAATAGTTGCAGCAGCAGAATTAGTGTGGACAGTTGATAGCACAAGATGGCCCGTGAGAGATGCACGTATTGCTATCTCAGCGGTTTCAAGATCACGTATTTCACCCACCATAATGATGTTTGGGTCCTGACGTAAATAGGAACGCAATGCCGAAGCAAATGTAAGTCCAATTTTCTCACTTACCTGTAATTGGTTAATACCCATAAGAGAGTATTCGATCGGGTCTTCCGCGGTTGTAATATTCAAACCTGGATCGTTCAATTCAGTAAGGGCTGAGTAAAGGGTTGTTGTTTTTCCAGAGCCGGTTGGGCCGGTTACCAGAACAATACCGTATGGTGTCTTAATTGCACGGCGAAATGTTTTGAGTGTGCTTTCTTCAAATCCGAGAAGATCAAGATTTAACTGAATTGCTGACCGGTCAAGGAGTCTGAGGGCGATTTTTTCGCCGAAGAGAGTAGGTACTGTAGAAACACGGATATCAATTATCTTGTTATGAACCCTTGCCTTGATCCTGCCGTCCTGGGGCAATCTTTTTTCTTCAACCTTCAGTTTAGCCATAACTTTAATGACAGTTGCTAAGGCACGATTCAATTTTTTGGGTGGCTTTAGAACTTCGTGTAATATACCATCAATACGATAACGAATCCGTAGGTCATTTTCATAGGGTTCAACGTGGATATCTGATACATTTTGCTCTACTGCATCAGTAATAATCTTACTGACCAGTTTTAGAGCCGGTCCACTCTCTGAATCATCAGCGACATTTGATAGGTCTTCTTCTTCCTTCTGCTGGACAACTTCATCCATTACTTTTACTGAGGTTTCTCCTGCTTCAGCGGTTTCAATTTCATACATCACATCAGCAAGCAGTTTCTCGACATGGTAACGTTCGTTGATTACTTTCAAGATTGAATCTTCAGATGCAACCAGCGGTTCAACATCAAAACCTGTGGCGAACTTAATATCTTCAAGCGCATTCATATCACCAGGATTTACCATTGCTAAACTGAGTGTTCTGCCGAGTCTCTTTATGGGGACAACCAGATATTTGCCTGCAAGGTCACTGGGAATTAATTTCAACACATTTGGATCAAGTTCCTGGGTTCTCAGGTCAACAGATTTTACGCCAAAATGAATTGAGAGAGCCTTCAAAAGGTCGTCTTCTTTTACAAAACCCAATTTTATCAGGGTTGAACCTAATCTTGCACCATCTTTTTTTTGGTCTTCGAGGGCACGGGCAAGCATATCTTCGGTGATGATTCCCTGTTTGACCAATATTTCACCCAATCTCATGATATAATATAATATAAATATTTGGGAATTTGTCAATAGGGAATATTTAGAGTATAAGTATCCATTGACTTTCTAACTTTCCAATATATATTTATATGTGCAATTGGGAATTGATAGATTGGTTGTGAACAGATTTGAGTTGCTGAGAAACAAGAGTGTTGCTTTACTAACCCATATTGCCGCAACCGATCACACATTGTGGCCAACCGCAAAACATTTCGTTGAGTGTAAAAATTTTGATCTGAAACTACTCATTGCACCTGAACACGGATTGTTTAATGCTTTGCAAGATCAGGTTTATGTCAAAAATATAGAACGAAAAAGAATCCCGGTCATCAGTGTGTATGGTGAGAAACTTTCTGTACCACCCAATGTTTTGAGAGATATTGATGTCCTCGTGATTGATTTGATTGATATCGGAACACGCTATTACACATTCGTCTGGAGCGCAATATTGTTGATAAAGCAGATGAAGAACTTAAATAAAAGAATTTTGATACTTGACCGACCCAATCCCCTGAATGGCATAACTATTCAGGGGCCTATTCTGGATGATAGATTTTCTTCTTTTGTCGGTCTGTACTCAATTCCCGTAAGACACGGTATGACGATTGGAGAGATCTGTCATTATATAAATAATGAATACAGTTTGAATGCGAATTTGGAAGTAATAAAAATGAAAGGTTGGAAAAGAGAGTATTATTTTCCTGAATGCCATTTACCCTGGACCGTTCCTTCGCCAAATATGCCGTCATTTGAGACTGCCTACGTATATCCCGGGATGTGTCTGCTTGAAGGAACAAATATTTCTGAAGGTAGAGGATCCACCCGTCCATTTGAGGTATTCGGTGCTCCCTGGATTGAGGAAGAAGAATTGGTAAAAGAATTGATTTCAAGAAAAATACCCGGGGTAAATTTTAGACCATTAAAATTCATTCCAACATTCCATAAATATAAGAACAGAGTCTGTGGTGGTGCACAGATCTATATAAGGGATTTAAAAAAATTAGATCCGGTCTATACCGGGCTTGAGATAATCTCTGCAATTAGAAATCTGTATCCAAAACGATTTACCTGGCGTAAACCACCCTATGAATTTGAGAAAGAAAAAATGCCCTTTGATATTCTGATCGGTAATTCCTGGATTAGAAAGGCGATTGAAAAAGGTGAATCTGTGATTTCAATGAAGAAAAAGTGGCAAAGGGGTATTGAAGCCTTTAAAAAGAAACGACACAGATACCTGTTCTACAAATAGAATCTCTATGAATTTATTTAACCATTTAACCATTTAACCAATATTATGAAGGCGATCATCCTTGCTGCAGGTCTTGGTAAAAGGCTGGGCAAAATAACTAAAGGGATTCCCAAACCTTTATTACCCATCAAGGGAGTTCCAATAATTGAACTGATAATTAAAAAAATCAAAAAAGCAGGAATAAAAGATATCGGAATTAATATCTTTTATAAGGCGGATATGATAGAAGAATATTTAAAAGAAATCAAGGGATTGAAAATTGTCAGGGAAGAAAACCTTTCTGGAACTGGTGGTGCGTTATTGAATTTTAAGGATTTTGTCTCTGAAGATTTCCTGATTCATAACTGTGATATCTTGTCAAATATTGATCTAAAAAAAGTAATCAAGGTGCATAAGAGAATAAAGCCACTTGCCACGATTGTGCTGGTGGATAATTATAAGACCAGTCGGGTGCGGATTGAAAAAGATAAAGTTATCAGGTTTTATAAAAAAAGGATGGTTAACTGTTATACCTATACCGGAATCGCAGTGCTATCAAAAAGAATGTTTGATTATTTCCCCCAAAATAGAAAAGCCTTCAGTCTGACCGAGGTGTATAACAATGCGCTAAATCATAAAGAATTATTATATCCCCTTATTGTAAGAAATCTTTGGCATGACATTGGTATATATAAGATTTATACCCACCTTTTGAGCAAAATAGAAAATGGAAACCCTTTACAAAGAGAAAAATTTGTCTAAAATGGAATTATGTATGAGAAACAAATTAATAGAGATGCTTTATCTGAATATGAAATTGTTGAAGAGATAAATACCGGTGGCTCGGACCGGAAGTTCTTTCGGGTAAAAAAGAAGGATACCACATATATCTTCATTGAAGACCCCAATATTGACCAGTATATAAAGATCCTTAAGCATCTTCACCAAAAAGGCGTAGGAGTGCCTGAGTTGATTATGGTAGAGGGCAACCGGGCAATCATTGAGGATCTGGGCAGGGATTCGTTATATGATTTTATGCGTAATAAAGAATCCAACTGGCAGAAATTTTATGAACTTGCCATTGAGGAACTTGTAAAATTACAGATTGATGGGTATAAAGATGCACCGGTCAATCTCTATTATGACAGAGAGCATATACAGTGGGAGCAGGATTATTTTAGAAAGTTTTTTCTCCAGCAGTTATGTAAAATTTCTGAATATAGATTAAAAGAAATTGAGGAAGATTTTAAAACATTATTAGAAGATATGGTTGAAGGGATAAAGCCCATTGCCAATTTCCTGATGCATCGTGATTATCAATCACAGAACATATATATAAAAAATGACAAAATAAGAATCATTGACTTCCAGTCTTCAAGGATTGGTCCGCTCACCTATGACCTTGCCTCTTTATTAAGGGATGCGTATGCGGAGATTGATGGAAAGACCGAAGAATACTTAATCTTCTATTATCTGAGCTGTCTCAAAAAAAGGAGAATAGAGATTCCAAAAGAAAAATTTTCGAAAATATATAGTCTGACCGCAATCCAGAGAAATATGCAGGCACTTGGTGCCTTTGCAAATCTTTCTCTAAATAAAAACAAAACCCAATTCAAAAAATTTATCCCACGAGGTCTTAAACTTTTGAATATGGAATTAAGAAAGAGTGATTATTCAGAATTATACAATCTTACTTCAACAATTGAACAATTGTTCAATTGTTCAGATATTAAAATATCAAAATGATTTCATTAAGATTGAATAGATATCTAAAGAGTTGTATAACTAAAGGTAAAATACCTGGTGCGGTCTTGTGGGTAGGTGATGATAGAAGAATCTACTATTTTGAGGCACTGGGCAATGCCCAGGTAATTCCAAGGCAGATAAAAGTTAATAAAGATACAATCTTTGATCTCGCATCTATAACAAAGCCACTGTGCACGGCTATGGCAGTTATGCTTTTATTTGAGGATAAAGAAATCAAACTCAATGACCCGGTTGAAAAATTTCTATTAGAATTTAAGAATACGCAGACCGGAAAGAAGACCATCAAACAACTTTTAACCCACACCTCAGAGCTACCTGCCTGGTATCCGCTCTATATCTTACCCGATGAAAAAAGGATTGATTATCTCAGGAATGCAGGCACTAAAGATAATAGGGTTGTCTATTCCTGTTTAGGCTATATACTCTTATCAATGATGATAGAAAGGATTACTCATTTAAATTTGGCTGACTACTGCACAAAGAATATTTTTAAGAAATTGGAATTAAAAAACACTTTTTTCAATCCGCCCACAGAGATAAAAAATATTGCGTCAACCGAGATGGGCAATGAGCACGAAAAAGCGAAGGCAAAAGAATTTGGTGATATTTCTAAAGTAAGATGGCGTGATTACTTGATAAAGGGCGAGGTTCATGACGGAAATTGCTTTTATGCATTCAATGGGATATCAGGTAATGCCGGACTATTCTCTAATGCTGATGACCTATCAAGGATTTTGAGAACCTATCTGCAAGGGGAGATTGTGAGACCAAGCACATTAAAGATGATGATCAAGGATTGGACCGGCGGAGATGAAAAAAGGGGGCTGGGTTGGTGGGTGAATCCTTATCCTGGTGTTCTTTCTGGCTCTGCTTTTGGTCATACCGGATTCACCGGAACGATGGTGATGGTTGAACCAAAGAAAAATCTGATAATAATTCTATTAGCAAATAGCGTGCATCCAGCTGTGAGACTCGGCATAATCCCTTTAATCAGAAAAAAAGTTATTCAAATAATAGTTAATTCTCTAAACAAGAAAAAAAGCAAGGCATAAAGCCTTGCCCTAAAAAATTATATCTTTTATTACCCTTCAATATTTATGAATAAATGCAAAATATCCGACTACAAGACCTGCACCATCCCAGCACAGGTCCTTCCAGGAGAAATGACCTTTTTTCTTTTTGTCATAGACCTCTTTTCCCAGACCAACCAATGCAGTAAACGATATTGAACAGATCTTGCCTTGCTCCTCATCCCTTTTTAGACGACAGATCAGTGTATGATAACTCAAACCCACTATTGATGCACACGCAGAAAAATGCAAAAATTTATCCTGAGAAAACCATTTATCTGTAGTTTGAATATTCGCGGATACATTTAATCTGCACCTCAAGGAATCATTAAGAGAATCACTATCCTGGGCAAAAACAGATACAATAAATAACAGATTAAGAAATAGAATCTTTTTCATTTTATATCATTATATTATAGCGTGTTTAAATCGATTTTCAACCTTTTTAATTTTAACCATTCCTGGATTTCTAAACCTAATCTTTTTTTGCCAATTTGCCGTGCAATTTTTAATGCCTGTCTTATTCTATCCTGCCAGTCTTCACCCCTGTGATAATTTAATTTTGCACCCAGAAAAATGACCTCGGAATAGTAACATCTCATCTCTTCTTTAATCAAACGATTCAAAATTGAATAGATCGCACTTGCCTTTTTCAAATTGTGTATTAAAAAGAATTCAATCAGTGCCCTGCCCAGATAGAAAATCATTTCACAGTCCTGGGTTTGCTCTAAAAGTCTTTCTAATTTATTAACCAAAATTTGAATCTGCTTATTTTTTGCTATTTTGTTATAATAATTTTGCAGTTCCCATTCTATAAGCAACCAAAAAATCTGCGTCCTTAATCTAAAATCTTTTGTTGACAACTTACGCACGATTTTTTCAAAATGAGAAATTTTTGTGTAATCCTTAAGGTAAGTTAGATATCTGATATTTTCGTATAAAACCTCTGCAAGAAAAAATTGGTCAGACATCTCTTGAGCTAAAATCTCAGCATTTTCAAGCCATCTAAGTGCATCTGATTCATTCTTTTCGCATTTTAGTAAAGCAATCATATAAGTATTTTCCAGAATTCCTTCTTTGTCGTTAATCTCGGTTGCCAATCTAAGCGCTATGCAAAAATAATTATATGCAACCTTGTAGTTCCCCCACAATTTGTAGATCTTACCCATTCCGGTCAGGTTAATGGAAATAGCAAATTTATATGACATTTTTTTAGCCATCTGGAAAGCTTTTGTATATTCTAAAAATGCCTTATTACAAGCGCCAAGTGCAAGATAACTGTTTGCCAGATTATGCGCTGATTCAGTAATACCTGTACTATAGCCAATTTTTGTAAATATTGATAGTGCCTTTTTGAAGAAAAAAATCGCCTTTGGCAAATCTTTTTCAAGATTACCAATATTATTATAAACACCCGCAATTTGTCCTATATCACCCACTTCAGTAAAGTAACGCAAACTTTTATGATAATATTTCAAAGATAAATCAGGTTTATTCATTTTTCTATAGATAACACCAAGCAGGTTGTATGAAAGACCCTGCCGTCGCTTGTCCTTTATTGCCGATGGACTCTTTAGGCTTTCCTTCGCATACTTCAATGCCGAAGTAAGTTTGCCAGAATGGATAAAGAAGACACTGAGATTATAATAACTGCGCCCTGCGTAGTTATTGACATTCATTTTATACCCTTTTATTTTCTTCAGAAGATTGTACGCAGTTCTCTGGGCTATCTTTGCTCCTTTTAAATTTCCCAACCTCATTAACAAGAATGCCTTTTGATTAATTATCTCAATTTTTCTCATTATGTCTGAGTAATTATTGAGGGCTCGTTCAGCATATCTCAAGGCTAGATGATATCTACCCATTTTTTCCAGAACTTCGCTTATCCCAAAGTCAGCAATGTATTGATATGCCTTATAGTGACTTATAATCTTAAAATCATTTATTGCCCTGACATATTCTCCGGATAATTCATAAGTGCTACCTCTACCATTTAATGCCCTGATTAAAAGATTTAGTTTATAATTCTCTTTATTCGCATCCAGGTTAGATATCATATTTGTTTAATGTTTTATTATCGCAAACTTGGATAGCTGATACCGAATTTTTCTCTGTAGTAAATGCGCAGGAATATAAATATTATTAAAGATAAAATCAGGAAATATGGAAAGATAATACCCGTTATTAAAATGAGTAATGGTCCACCAACTCTAATTGAAAGCTGGATATATTTTGTCTTACCCTTCAGTGCAGCAAGAAAAAATAAGGGTAAAGAGACCCCTGCTGGTATCAAACATATATAATCTAAGTTGTATAAAGCACTGATAATGCTGAAGATTATGAGCAATAAGGCAAGGAGCGCAGTATTTTTTACCCCCAACAAAACACCTGTAGTTATGTAGTTACATCTCCTGTCTCCTTCAATATCAAGGATTGTTGTATTTACAAATATGGCACTTACTGCAAAGATATAAGGCAATGAATGAACAATCGTTTCATTGGAAAATGGCTTTGATGTCATCCAGCCCAGTGAGAAGTTTAAAAATCCATAACCAATACCGTTTATCAAAAAATCAGCAAAAGGTACTGCCTTCAGTTTAAACGGGGTAAAGGAATATAAAATTCCAAATATAATAGAGATGCACATAAATACAATAATTGATACAGGCAAAAATATGGAGAATCCAAACGAAGCGATTAACGAAATAATTAATACAAGATATGCCTGTGTTACTGTTATATATCCTTCAGCAATGAGCAGGTGTTTCTGATTTATCCTGTCTGAATCTTTATCAGCGATCTGATTTAAAACATATAAAACAATGAGTAAAAAAGTATAGGCAGTTAATGCCAGATAGAATGTTTTATTAAATTGAAATTTTTTTTCTCCTGCCCAAAACTTTCCCAATAAAAAAAATGCCCAGACTGGAACCAGTAATATTGGTCGGGTCAGAAAAACATAATCCCAGACCGATGGTTTAGTCATAAAGTTTTGGGGAATCTCTTTTATAAATTTAGAAAAGAAATGCGGGTGTGGAATTGAAATAGACTTTTACTCTGATTTTCAATATGGTGATGATTATCTATATTTAAAAACCCGAAATTTATGTCAAGAAAAAAGGTCTTTTGATAAAAGAAACGGATACCAAATGTTGTATTAAATGTTTTTTCAATAATCCCGGAGAGGAAATTATCCTCTGGAAATGAAGTCCCTGGCACCCGTGGCTTTTCGGGAATGGGCCAGATTGAATTTACCTGATTCTCACCTTTTCTTAAGTATGAACCCACAAGATAGATATCAAAATTCTTATTGATATGATAGGTATATTTTGCGTAGACTTCATCACAATCATTGCCATAGGGAAAGCCAATCGGATGTCCAAAATAATTATACCGCTGATATGGTGCGTAGATTGTATAAATCCAACGTGTTAGAAGATGGTATTCTAACATCAGAAAACTGTGGTCAATAAAAAAATCGGTAAGTTCAATTCCGATATTTGCACCAAGATGATTGGGCTCGCCATTGGGGTCAGGTTCAATTTGATAGTCATCCACAAGAAGCGCAGAATAGACAGAAAAATTCTTAAAAAATAACCGAAGATCAAGGTGAAAAAATAGATTGGCATCTTTTTCCCAGTTATGCTGGAGTGTGTGGATGAATACAATAGGGTTAAAATGATAGGGCATCAGTGAATAATTTTCACCACCCAAAGTCGCAGCCTCAGAAAAACTACAGTTAAAAAAGTTTACTGGGGTCCAGTCCAGACGCTTGATTATTAAATACCTGTGTGCATTAATTAGTGTGGAAATAGTATCGCCAATGTATTCAACGGATTTACAGACCATATCATCAAGTCGGCTAAGATAATAACTTAATTTGATATATTTTGCTGTGAGTGCATAGTGGAACCAATCCATTGGTGCACCATTACCGGATAATAACATATTGTATCTTGGCGAAGGTCCAATTGAGAATCTTTCGCGACCAACGAAAATAAGAATCGTTGAGTTCTCGTATTGAACATAAGCCCGCTCATAATCGGCCGCGAAAAGACTTTTAAAGATTTTGTTTGGTGGCAGGTTATCAGTTCCGAATTTTACATCGGGTTGTAGATAAAAATAGAAACCGGCAAAATCATAGTTGACCATAGGTTTGAACCGAGTAACTTTTATTGTATCAAAATCCGTCTTGAGTGATAGATTTTGTAGCCAGATACGGCTACATAACCAGTCGATTTCTTCATCTTGAGAGTCAGACCTTGATTCTTTACTTAAGTCAAAAGAATAAGGTCTGATACCTGGAAATTTCGTAAAATGGTACCCTCTTACCTGAATTTCTTCAAGTAATTCATTCTGATGGTAATCGATGGGAAAGTATATTGCGAAGACCAAGAAAACGAAAATCATTTTTTTACACTATAATGGGAATAATCACGAATTCCAAAATCCAAATGTCAAATTAATCTTAAAGTCCAAATGATAAATTTTTAAATTTAGAATTCGATATCTATCATTTGAGATTTTAATTATCAGTAGGCTCCTCTGCCCAATAACACTGCCGGGACTGTCTGAAACAAGAGTTTAATATCAAGAGTGAGGGATTGATTGAGTGTATAAAGTAAATCAAGAAATATGGATGAATCACAGGGCATAGTTCCCCTGCCATAAACCTGCCACAACCCACTGATGCCGGGCTTGATTTTGAGTCTATCTTTATGCCAGTCTTTGTAATACTTCACCTCATAGGGTATGGGTGGTCTTGGGCCGATAAGGGTCATATCACCTCTTAAAACATTCAGAAACTGAGGAAATTCGTCAATGGAAGCCCGTCTAAGCACTTTGCCAACTGTTGTCACATCTGCATTATTAATTATTTTCCCTTTCGCGGTTTTTTTATCTATGAATTCCTTAAATTCCTCTTCTCTTTTTGTTTGTGAGTTATTCGCATACATTGAACGGAACTTGAAAAGGGTAAACTCCTTTCCATCCTTACCGCACCTTTTCTGTTTGTAGATTATTGGTCCATGTGAATCTATTTTAATAGCGATTGCAGTGATAATAAAAACAGGTAGCAATATAATTAGAATTATTGATGAAAGTATTATATCAAACCCCCGCCGCACAATATTCTGCCACTTCTTGTCGCCATTTATTTTGAGTGAAATAATTGGCAGATTGTTGATTTTACACCATTCCCAGTTCAATGGGAGTTCATTGAAAAGAGGCGAAGTAATATGTATCCTTTGGCCCGGGTTTGAAATTGCTCTAAGTTGATTATACAATTGTCCAAAATCATTTTCCTGATTGAAAAGAAAAATTTCGGAATTTTTCCTCGGGCAATTCTCTGGAGCTACCTTTACAAGCGTGAATCCAATAACAGGATTATTTTGAAAGAATTTGTGAAACATAGAAAATTCTTGTTCGGGTCCGATGTAATAACAGACTGTACGTTTATCCGGTGCGGAAAAATAATTTGATAAAATCTTGGGAATAATGGCAATGCGGAAAAAAGCAATCACCAGCGGATAGACAACAAAGAAATAGAAAATAAAACCGCGACTGTTGATTAGAAAATAGAATTTTGTTAGAAAGCCAACGATGACATACACTACAAAAGACATTGCCCATACATTAATAATCTTAAAAAAGACCCGGCCGACCTGGGCATAATAACAATGATTGTAGAGATCGTAGAGATATTTTATCAACAGGATCAATAATATTAGAAACAGTAAGGTTGTTCCCTGATTTGGGATAATGTGAGTACCACTATGAAAGCGCAGAAATCTGGCGATAGAAAATGCAAGGACGACGGCCGATGCGTCTAAGACCAAAAAAATTATCTTTAACATAACAGATTTAATCTATTATCTATTTTGAAATTCAAATCAATTTCTAAGATTGAGCCACCCATTCTTTTATTTTTGTGCATACAAATTCAATTTCCTGTCGGGTTAACTCGGGAAACATCGGTAGAGAAACGATTTCTCTGGCACATTTCTCTGAAATCGGAAAATCTCCTTCTTTGTAACCTAAATACTTGTATGCCTTCTGCAGATGAAGAGGAATGGGATAATGGATTGAAGTTCCAACCCCATTTTCTTTCAAAAAAGTTTGAAATTTTTCCCGTTCTGGAACGCGCACAACATAGAGATGGTAAATATGTCTTGCATAAGCCATTTCTTTTGGAGTCAATACTTTTTCCAAACCTTCCAGTAGTTGATTATAGTATTGAGCATTCTGTCTTCGGTCTTCGTTCCAGTCATCAAGGTAATTAAGTTTGACATTGAGAATGGATGCCTGAAAACCATCCATCTTGAAATTCCAACCTTCAAATTCATGGGTATATCTATCTTTTTGCCCGTGGTCAATTATCATTCGGATCTTCTCAGCAAGATCTTCTTTATTGGTTAACACCATACCGCCCTGTCCATAGGCGCCCAAGTTTTTACTGGGGTAAAAACTGAAGGCACCAAGGTCACCTGTTGTGCCAACTTTTTTGTCTTTGTACAATGCTCCATGTGCCTGGGCAGAATCTTCAATCACCGCAATTTTGTACTTTTGGGCAATATCCATAATAGCATCCATATCCGCAGGCTGCCCATATAGATGGACAGGAATTATTGCTTTGACATTTAATTTCTTCTCTTGATCTCTTAAAATCCCCTTTTTCTCAATCCATTCACATTTATTTTCGATATATCCCTTGATTTTCTCAGGGTCAATTGTATAAGAATCTTCTTTTATGTCAACAAAAATGGGCGTTGCACCCGTAAAACTCACTGCCTCAGCAGTGGCGATAAAAGTAAATGGTACTGTGATAACAGCATCGTGTTTGCCAATATCAAGTGCCTTTAATGCAGTATATATTGCACTTGTGCCTGTTGAAATACCAACAGCGTACTTTGCTCCACAATAATTTGCAAAATTGTTTTCAAATTCCTTAACTTTTTCGCCAGCAACGAATGCACAGGATTCTATAGTTTTTTGAATCGCTTCATCAATTTCTTCTTTTATCATTTCATACTGTCGTTTCAAATCCATAAAGGGCACCTGCATTTAACCTCCTTGTTTTGTTGCGCAAGACCCACGGAATTATGCAGAATAGACGCAAAAAATATCCTTTTCATACTTTGTCAATCTTCTTAATTGCTTTCGCCGGGACACCAGCGACGACCGTATTGTCAGGCACATCTTTGGTCACAACACTACCCGCACCAACAATGGCATTTTCGCCAATAGTCACGCCGCAAAGAATTGTCGCACTGGAACCAATGGAGGCGCCTGTTTTTACAAGGGTTGGTACGACTTGCCAGTCAGCTTCAGTCTGCAATGAGCCATCGGGATTTGTTGCCCGGGGATACTTGTCATTGATAAAAGTCACATTATGACCAACAAAGACATTATCCTCTATGGTTACTCCTTCACAAATAAATGTATGAGTAGATATCTTGCAATTTTTACCAATCTTTGCATTTTTTTGAATTTCAACAAATGTTCCAATCTTTGTATTATCGCCAATCTCACAACCATAAAGATTGACAAAACCAAAGATTTTTACGTCCTTACCAAGTTTAACATTTTTCAAAATCTGGTGGTTATTTTTTTTCATTGAGTTCAATGATACATCCCTGATTCTTGATTGATTTCTCGGCAGCTACGAGAATCTTAACTACCTCGAGTCCAGTCACACCGTTTGACACGGGCTCAGTGCCATTCTTTATTACATCAATGAATTCTTCGGCGATGACGGAAAGTGGTTCAGCAGTATCATATTTAGGCGCATACATATCACCGGTGCGATACTGAATAAGTGTTTTATAGACACCTTCTCGGGTTTTTATTTCAACCCCCTTATCATAAATTTTGATTTTTTCAACTGGCTCCAGGTCATCATAGACAATCATTTTTTGAGAACCGCCAATCAGAATTTTTCTCATTTTTACAGGCGCGAGCCAGTTTACATGGAAATGGGCAATACAGGAGTCGTCAAAAAAGATTGTCAGATAGGCGATGTCTTCAATAGTATTATAATGTCCAACACCAATAGCTGAAACAGCCTTTGGTTTCTTATGAAGTAAATAAAGCATAATAGATATATCATGGGTTGCAAGGTCCCACAAAACATTCACATCGTGCTGAAATAGTCCAAGATTCACCCTGACTGCATCAAAATATAATACCTTACCAATTTCCCCAATCTCTACGATTTCTTTCATTTTTCTTACTGCTCCATTATACATAAAGATGTGGTCAATAATCAATTTGACACCATTCTTTATTGAAAGGTCAATAAGACTTTCAGCCTCTTTGATGTTGGTTGTGAATGGTTTTTCTATAAAAACATTTTTGCCATTTTCAATCGCCATTTTTGCTAATGGAAAATGGGTACTTGCTGGAGTTGCAATGCAAACACCCTTTATTTTGGGGTTTTTCAGAACTTCTTCATAACTATCAACAATCTTCACCACTGGAAATTGTTGATGGATATTGTGCAATCTTTTGGGATCAATATCAAAACAATAAACCTCGCCCACTGATTTATTATTAAGAAAATTTCGAACCAAGTTCGGACCCCAGTAACCGACTCCCACAACCGCAATCTTCATCTTTTCTCCTTT
>CAYQKL010000009.1:65553-66893 GCA_964418185.1 uncultured bacterium | reverse complement strand
TTCTGGTCTACCATATATCCTTGGGTCATCAGAGAGTGAACGGTGGGTCTTGGCAATGCACACTGGCAGATCATCAAGTCCCAATTTTTTTATGCGGATAATATCTTTTTCTGCCCGTGGTGTATACACGACCCGGGATGCACCATAAATAATTGTTGCAATCTTTTCAATCTTCTCCTCAATTGGATCGTTCAAATCATATATAGGTGAAAAATCCTGGGCATCAAGCTCAGTATGTTTCATAACCTCAGACGCAAGTTCTATTGCACCTTCACCACCTTTTGCAAATGCCTGCACCTCAATACCCGGCACGGTTAATTTCTGACAGAACTCCTTGACTGTATTAATCTCCTGCACAGTATCATCAGAGAAGATGTTCAGACCCACAAGAACCGGCACCCTGAAAATTTTTATATTTTCAATGTGCTTTTGAAGATTTGAAAGACCGTTTTTCAAATCTTCAATTGTGCCTGATTTTAAGTCTTTTTCATTTGCACCACCGTGCAGTTTGAGTGCCCGGATTGTTGCGACAACAACGACTGCACTCACCTTGACATTACCAATCCTGCAGACAATATCAAAAAATTTCTCAGCACCCAAGTCAGTGCCAAACCCAGCCTCAGTTACCACATAATCAGACAATTTGAGTGCCATTCTAATCGCAACAATACTATTGGTGCCGTGGGCAATATTGGCAAAAGGTCCACAATGGATAAATGCCGGAGTATTCTCAATGGTCTGAACCAGATTTGGGTTTAATGCATCTTTTAGTAGCACGGTCATTGCTCCACACACACCGAGTGCTCCAGCATAGACCGGATTACCTGCCATATCAAAGGCGACAAGAATGCGACATAACCGCTGCTTCAGTTCTTTTAAGGAACCGGCGAGTCCGAGTATTGCCATTATCTCACTGGCAGCAGTGATAATAAATTCATCTTCCCGGGCAGGACCATTTTCTTTCCCACCCAGGCCAACTACAATATTTCTCAGACAACGATCATTCATATCTATTGTTCTTGGAAAAAGGATCTCACGTTCATCAATTTGTAACTGGTTACCAAAATGGATATGATTATCAAGTGCGGCAGAAAGCAGATTATGTGCAGATGCTACCGCGTGTATGTCTCCGGTGAAATGGAGATTGATATCTTCCATTGGCAGTACCTGAGAATATCCTCCACCTGCGGCGCCTCCTTTTATGCCAAATACCGGACCAAGCGACGGTTCGCGCAGGGTTACAATTGAATTTTTCCCAAGACGATTTATTGCCATACTCAAACCAATTCCTAAGGTGGTCTTGCCTTCGCCATATGCCGTGGGTGTTATTGCACTGATCA
>CAYQKL010000009.1:0-65453 GCA_964418185.1 uncultured bacterium | reverse complement strand
ATTCCTAAGGTGGTCTTGCCTTCGCCATATGCCGTGGGTGTTATTGCACTGATCAGAATCAATTTTCCATCGGGTTTATTGCGCATTCTTTCAAAAAAATCAAGGGAAATCTTTGCCTTATATTTGCCATAGGGAAAAACAAAATTTTCAGGGATCTCTAATTTTCTCGCAATCTCTATGATGGGAATGATCTTTGATTTACGGGCAATCGCTAAGTCGGTTTCCATAGTCTTTGTTTGTGCCTTGTTCTACCCCTCTTTTGGGGCATAATGGGAAAACTGCATTGTATAAATTCCATGCCCCTGGGTTACAGACCTTAAATCTGTAGCATAGCCAAAGGACTTTGATAGGGCAAGGGCTGCGGTGATAATCTTTTCTCTTTTGTTGGTTTCTATATTTAGAATACGTGCCTTACGTGCATTTAGATCATTGAGCACATCGCCCAGGTAGTTTTCAGGTACAACAATCTCCAAAGACATTATCGGTTCTAATAAGATTGGTTTTCCATTCATAAATGCCTCACGCATTGCCATCTGCGCAGCAACCTGAAATGCAATTTCTGATGAATCTACTGGATGATATGCACCGTCAAAAATAGTTACTTCAATATTAACAATGGGGTAGCCCATAAATATCCCGGTCTCGCATTGCTCCTTTATTCCTTTTTCAATCGCCGGAATAAACTGCTTAGGAATTACGCCTTCTTTGATTCTGTTTTCAATCACCAAGCCTTCTTTATTTAGTGGACTTAACTGTAACTTTACTACACCAAACTGTCCCCTACCACCGGTCTGCTTTATAAATCTACCTTCAGCCACAGAACTTTCAGTAATCGTTTCGCGATAAGAAACCTGCGGTTTGCTCACATTGCATTCCACGCCATATTCCCTTTTTAATCGGTCCGTGATAATATCAAGATGCAGTTCACCCATACCAGAAATAATACGTTGAGCAGTTTCTTCATCGGTCTTTACACGAAAAGTAGGGTCTTCTACCTGGAGATAACGCAGTGCATTATCAAGTCTTTCATCATCCATCTTTGTCCTGGGTTCAAGGGAAACAAAGATGACCGGTTCAGGAAATTTCATTGGTTCATAGGTTATTGGGTGTTTGGTACTGCATAATGTAAAGCCGGTCTTGGACTCACGAATACCAGTGATGACACCAATCTCACCCACACTCAATTGTTCAACTTCTTCACGTTTATTCGCATGCATCAGATATAACCTGGCAACCCGGTCCACCCGGTCCGGCGGAAAAATCCTTACTTTATCACCGGCATTTACCACACCAGAATATACGCGAATGTAGTATAGAAGCCCGAGATGTGGGTCGGTTTGGGTCTTAAACAGAAGGGCTGAGAATGGTTCAGCCATTGAAGGTGCGCGGGTTTCTTCTTTTTCGGTTTCAGGATTTAGACCTTTTATGGGTGGCAAATCAATCGGTGATGGTAGATAATCAAGCACTGCGTTAATTAGGGGTTGAATGCCACGATTGTGCAGGGCAGTGCCACAGAAGACCGGGAAAAAATGCAGATTTAGTGTGCTCTTACGTAACACCTCTTTTATTTTCTGAATACTTACAGGAATGTCTGCAAAATAACTTTCAAAAATATCCTCATCATATTCTGCGATTGTTTCAAGAAGTTCAGTGCGGATCTTCTTAACTTCATCCTGATATGTAACAGGAACAGGTTCGGTATGTAAATTGATCCCCTCTTCATCATCCCAGTATATTGCTTTCTGTTCAATGATATCAATTACGCCCTGAAAATTTTCTTCTGCACCAATGGGTATTTGTAGCACAAGGGGTTTCATCGAAAGTTTATCCTTCATCTGTTTTAGAACCCGATAAAAATCTGCACCTAATCTATCCATTTTGTTAATAAAGGCAATTCTTGGTACGTGATACCTATCTGCCTGGTGCCAGACTGTTTCACTCTGGGGCTGGACACCGCCGACCGCACAGAAAATGGCAATCAGTCCATCAAGTACTTTCATTGAACGTTCAACTTCCATAGTAAAATCTACATGACCAGGTGTATCAATGATGTTTATCCGGTGTTCTTTCCAGTATACTGTGGTTGCAGCAGCAGTGATTGTTATTCCGCGTTCCCGCTCCTGGGGCATCCAGTCCATTGTTGCAGAACCTTCGTCAACTTCACCGATTTTTCTTATCTTACCCGTATAGAAAAGTATCCGCTCGGTGGTCGTTGTCTTTCCGGCATCAATGTGCGCGGCAAGGCCAATATTTCTTATCAACTTAAGGTCTAACATAGAATACATTATATTCAGATTAAATAGAGATTGCAAGGGTTGATAAACTGAGGTATCTATATGCATGTACCTATTGACAAATTTTAATAAATGATTATACTTAAGTATGGACAGGAATAATAATAAGGTTTTTAAGAAAATTAATCTTGATGAAATAATTCGCACCTTGAGTATTGTCGCACTGACATTAAGGGAGAATCCAAAAAAGGCATTAGAAGATTTAAGAAAGATTGGTAAGAAAATTGATCAGCAGATTCCTTATCGTGATGGCCATATCCTCCGGGTGACTGAATATTCAATGGCAATTGCCGATGAAATTGGTTTTAGCGAAGAGGAAAAAGTTGTCCTTGAAGTTGCTGCCCTGTTACATGATTTTGGTAAGATTGGTATTGATGAGAATATCCTGCTGCAACCACGAAAACTGAGTGAGCATGAAAAAGAAGAGGTAGATATGCATGTGATGCGGGGCTATTATATGCTTGCAGGTTTTAATGAACTTATTGAGGCATTGAGTGGAGTAAAAAGCCATCACGAACATTTTAATGGTTCAGGCTATCCCGAGGGTTTGAAAAAGGGTGAGATTCCGATCATTGCACGAATTATTGCGGTGGCAGATGCCTATGATGCAATGACCTCAAAAAGACCATACCGTAAAGCCCTGACCAAAGAAGAGGCAATAAGAGAATTAAAGGCAAATGCCGGAACCCAATTTGACCCGGCAATTGTCCGGATTTTTATTAAATACATCACAAAAGAGAATAAAAAATAACAAGATATTGGTCCCGTCAGAACAGGATTGAAATCCTATTTTTAAGATTATCAAAATATCAGGTGGTCAGAGTATCAGAGTATCAGAATATCAGAGCATCAGGATATCAGGAAAAAGATTTTCTTTCACCATCTTTTCGCTTCTTCACCCCCATCTTAAGAGCACCGCTTTCTCAATCTTCTTACACCCATCCGCCTCTAACTGCACAAAATATACACCTGTAAAAAATCGGCTATCGCTGAGCGGTTTCGCAGCCCGTATCAAGGTTAAATTCCAAATCCTAAATCACAAATTCTAAACTTCTACCTCCGCACGGGACTGAAGTCCCTACTCCTTCCTTGATACAAGATACATGATGCAGGATACACGATATGGGATAAAGAAGAGAATGATTTTTGCCCCCAATTACCTTCATCTTCTGTTTCACAGTTCACGGTAAACATTTCATGCCTTCGCCCCTCTTTACCCTTTCTTGTCGGGGCGATCATGCGAATATTCTTATTTGTAGTTGTCAAGATTGCTTGATTTTTTTAATGTGGATCTATGCCGAGCAAACCGCTATGAGGTGTGGCAGTCTGCCACTACATTTTAAATAATAACTCTTTGGAGTAGAGACTTTAGTCTCAAAAATAAGGTAACAATTAGGTTCTTCCCAATTTACTTCAATTATCCCCGTAACGGTTAAGTTTTCCCTAATTTTATCACTCGCCCTGTTGCCCTGAATCTGTCTCTCTCTTCCGCCAAGCATCGTGACCCCTTATCTCCCCCTTTTTAAGAAAGGGGATACAGGGGGATTCAATTGAATTATGTAATTGTTCATCCTGTATCCTGAATCATGTATCGTGTATCAAAGGTCGGTGTTAGCCCGCCCCGCTGCGCGGAGCGAGCCCGGGGAAAGACCTCCTACTGTGGCAGTAGCGAGATTTTTCCTTATTACGAATTTTTAGAATTTCAAATTTATGGTGTTAATATGTATCCCGTGAAGGTTAGGACTGCATTGCCGCCAACCTTGACCCTGAAAATCTGGTCGCGGCTGCATTCTACATGCACATATACTTTACCCTGACGGTTTTGCATATATCCCTGTTCAATAATGATTCTTGAAAAATTACTCGGTTCAATCAATTTCTTTCTTATAAGA
The DNA here is from genome assembly GCA_964418185.1 of uncultured bacterium. GTDB lineage: Bacteria > Hydrothermota > Tepidihabitantia > SM23-42 > JAOAFX01 > JAOAFX01. Next base: position 61,267 of record CAYQKL010000009.1, on the reverse strand, counting down.
TAACAACCAAGGCTGCCTGCGGCCGCACCTGATATTGGGTCTTCGTTTATCCCGACAACCGGTGCAAAGTGCCTCATAAATGCATTATCGCCAGTTTCAAATGTTTCAAGACAGAAGGCAATAATGCCCTGAATACCAAGGCGGATACAGAAATTGTTCATAAAGGTAAAATCAGGTTTTAGATTTCTCATTATCTCAAGGGATTTTATCGGAACTATAAGGTCATAAAAACCCGTTGAAATAATATCGAATGGCAGATTTGCAGCAGTGAGGTCATGCTGGCTTATGCCCAATATTCTTGAGAGTTGAACTGGATTTATTTCTATATCAAGATAATTCGGTTTTGCAAGGGTCATTGTTGCCCTTGAAATTTTGTTATCCTTGACCCGCAGTTCAACCAGTTGAATGCCGGTCTTTGTCCTCTGCCTTATGGTTATCTCTGGTTCTTTAAGGTTAAGGATGTTTTCGCCACTCAAGGCAAAATAAGTCGCAATAGAACCATGACCTGAAAAGTTTATTTCACCGGCACCGGTAAAGAATCTCAGATATATATCTGCCTCATGGGTTGCCTCAGGCAGAACAAAGACAGTGTCAGAAACCGGATTCAGATCATTGGCAAGGTTTTTCAGATCTTCATCCTTTACATCTTCAGCACCCATTACGACCCAGGCCGGATTACCACCATAGGGTATTGATGTAAAGACACTGAGTTTTTTTGCCTTGACCCATTTTGCCATATTAAAATGATACATAGATTTTGTAAAATGTCAAGTATGAGAGTCAGGTTTGGGCTGTCAAATTAAGGTTGGTAATCAAAATCCGGGCTTTGCTTGAAAATCTTTATTTCATCAAAATACACCGCGCCTCCAGCCCCATACTCAGTGGAAAGGGCAAAGGTATCAGATATTGCTTTGGATGCTGCAGAAATGTCATCAGCAATCTTTTGTCCATTTATCCACACATCCATCAAGAGGCTGTCATAGTCAAGGTTTACCCGGATATCATACCAGGTATTGCGATGCCATCTGCAATTGGTTGCCTGGGGATCTGTTCCACGGACATAGACCAGACTATCATTGTAATCAAAGAGAACACCATTATAGATTGTACCCAATGTCGGGCTAATTTTTACAAAGAATCCTGTAAGTGCACCGGTTGAGCATTGTTCAGGAATCGTCAATGCATATTCATATGTAAGTTTGTTTAATTTTGTCAAATCAAGTTCAATACCATCAGTCCTCACCCATTGTGAAGAACCACAAATTCTAAAACTTTTAGCTCCCTGATAAGAGAACAGTGTATCCACATAAGTGCTTTCAACTATACCAGGCCAGATCTGGAACCAGTATTGCGAAGGATAAGTACCAGCATAATAATATTCAAAGTCGTCGTAGAACAACATAGTATTATAGACCATTACCGAAATTGTTTCTGATGTTAGATATTCTCCATTTTTAAGTGATGCCTTTGCATATATTGTATGGATTGAGCTATCAGGTAAAGGAATCGTATTCCATCTATATGAATATGGTTTATCTTCAAAGAATTTTACAAGCGAATCGTCAATAAAAAAACCTACACTCCAGATATCATTTCCATCAGTCACCCGTGCGGTAATTTCAACGATTCCTTCAACGATCACACCATCAGGAGGATTTGTAATTTCAATCAAGGGTGCTTCTTTTGTGCAATCCAGCAAAATGGTTGCTGTTAAAATAAACAAAAAGCATCTGGACATTTTTTAAAAACTCTGGTATTCAAATTACGGTCGTTCATCTATCATAATTTATGTCCGGTTTGAAGAACCAAATAGTAGTATCTTTTCTTTTACTACCTGCTTTATCAATTCACGGCTGTGTTCGATTATCTTCCTGGGGTCAAATTCTGGCCGATGTTTGAACAAAAATTCACGAATGCCCGCGGTGAAGGCAATTCTAATATCCGTATCCACATTGATTTTTGAAATACCATTTTTTATCGCCGCTCTGATCAGATTATCAGGAACTCCCTTTGTATCTTCAATTTTTGCACCAAATCTGTTGGCATAACTGACCCATTTCTTTTTTACGCCTGAGGCACCATGCAGGACAAGCGGTATTTTGACTCTACCTGAAATCTCGCTCAATATATCAATGCGGAGATGAGGTCGGCTTTTGAATTTATATGCACCATGGGATGTGCCGATGGCAATGGCAAGGGCGTCGCAACCGGATTTTTTAGCGAAATCTTCAGCCTGGGCGGGCTCTGTGTATATTCCTGATAATGATTTAATATGATCTTCAATACCAGCCAGTCTGCCAATTTCTGCCTCAACCGAGATATCCCTAATATGAGCATAATCAACAACCCTTTTTGTTAACGCCAGGTTTTCTTTGTATGGCAAATGCGAACCATCAATCATCACAGATGTAAATCCTGCTGCAATGCATTGTTTCACAAGGGCAAAATTTGTTCCATGGTCAAGGTGTAGTACAACGGGCATTTTTGATTTCTCTGCCAGATTTTGGATTATATCGCTGATTTGCTCAATTCCCGCATAGTTTATTGCCTTTTCGCTGACTCCAATGATTACAGGTGATGCCAGTTCTTCTGCGGCGCTGATAATTGCCTGGGTGATCTCCAGATTTGAAGTATTGAAATGCCCGACTGCATAGTGTAGTTTCCTTGCGTCGGGTAGAACATAATTCAGATTAACAAGCATTTGTCTTCTTCTCCTGTTCAGACAGGCTAAAAATATTTTCTCTTTATTTTCAACTCTTCATATATCTTTTGTGCCTGAATGAAATATTTTTTTGCCCTTTGTTTTTGATGGTTCTTTTTTGAAAACATTGCATATTCGTAATAGACATCAGCAAGCAACTTTTTAAATTTATGTTTCTCGCAGAATTCCAATGCTTCACCAAGAATTTTTTCAGCTTTCTCTTTATCAACTATGCCATAAACTCTGCCATAATTCAGCAGACAGTATGCCTTCAATTCCTCAGCCTTTATTGACTCTGCCAAATTCAAGGTGGAATTCAATAAGTCTATAGCCCTGTCAGTCTGGTGTTTTTTTATCTGCAGATATGCGATACTACAGGTTACTAATCCCAGGGCTATCTTATTGCCCATACTCTCAAAGATATTGCGGGCCTGGTTAAGATATTTCCCTGCAATATTCAATTTACCCAATTCAATATATACCTGCCCCAAACCATAGGATGCTGAACCAATGCTTCTTCTATCCCCTAAATGCTGGCTTATCTTCAAAAATCTTGCATAGAATAATCTTGCCCTTTTGTATTCAAATTGATTCATCAGGACCTCAGCCATATTGCCATAGGCGATTGCTTCTCCTCTTTTGTCACCAAGTTCTCTGCTGGTTTTCAGATACTTTTCAAAATAGTTCAATGCCCGTGCATAATCACCAATATTGAAATAGATAATTCCCATATTGTTTGATGCCATACTTATGCTTGACTTTTCTCCTAAATCCTGAGATATCTCCAGAAATTTCTGGTAAAGATCAAGTGCCGTAGTATACTCGCCTCTGTGCTGGTATACATTGCCTAAGTTGCAATAGGCAACACCCATCCCTTTTTTGTCGCCAAGTTCTTCGGTAATTTTCATATTCATAGTGAAGGCATCTATTGCCCGTTCATAATCTGCCTGAGCCTTGAAAACAGTGCCCATAATATTGTATGCATCAACCTTACTTCGCAAATCACCTGTTTCTTCAGCAATGTTCAGGGCTGATTTGCAAAGCAGGAGGGCTTTTTCATAATCACCTTTGACACAATAGACAACCGAAAGATTATTGTATGCCCGGGTAAGGGTTTGTCTTAAATTCAGGTCAAATTGCCAGTCACTTATTTTCTTTACAATTTCAATCGCTTCAGTTCCCTTTTTCTCGGCAATGTCCATTTTTCCCTTAATCCGATAGAGCCAGCATTCAAGGCTTGAAATATTTGATAATTCTGTAAGAACCGACTTATTTAGTTGGGACTTTGTTGATTTCAAGAAAGCCCTTGATTTTGATAGAAGACTCAGTGCCCGGTCATAATCTCCCTGGTTCTTAATAATATTTGCCTTACGTCTCATACTTCGTGCCTGCAAGATAGGGTCATTTTCTGCATATCTGACAATGCTCTGGTAGGCATTAAGGGCATTTTCATAATCACCAATAAGTTCATAAATCGTCCCCATTTTTTCATAAATCCGCGCCGATAGTAAGGGCATTGTATTGGGTATGATTTTCAGGCACTTTTTGTATATCTCAATGGCAGCGTTATTTAAATACAGTTCCTTTTTCTGGTCACCGGATTTTTCCATATATTCTATTGCCTTTAATATTTCACCGCCGAGATAGAAGTGATTTGCCAATGCATCAAAATACTCTTCAATAGTGAGGTTGTAGATCTTTTCCATAATATAGCCAACTTTTTGATGGAATTCCTTCTGTTCTTTTTTCAAAAGTGAATTATATACTGCATCGCGTACAATACTATGAGTGAAACTGAATTTTTCATCACCGGATAGACCTTTCTCATCAGTGATCTTTATGATATTTTGTTGAACAATATATAATAGATTTTGCCTCAGTCGTTCTCTACCCGGGATTATGGCACTGAGCAATTTAAGCGAAAATTCTTCACCGATGACTGCCGCGATATTGATGATATAACGGATTTCTGGAGATAATTTGTCAACCTTTGTCATTACCAGTTCATCAATGCCACGAGGGATTATCAGTGATTTTTTCTCCTTCAGACAGGCAACCCCATTGATCACATCTATCATTTCGTTATTAACAAGATTTATAGCCAGTTCACTTATGTAAAAAGGTATTGATCCTGATTTATCAAGTAATAGTTTTAATAATGCCTCATCAATTCTATCACACTGGAGAATTGTTTTCAGTAGAGTAATTGTTTCATTCATTGCCAGAGGTTTGAGTTCAAGCAGGTTGAAATAAGGATGTCTTCGGATTGGTCCAATATCAAAACCTGGCCGATATAAATTGACTACCATAATTGGTCTGTAACCGATGGAATCAGCAAAACTTTGCATAAAATCAAGTGTTTCTTTATCAATCCAGTGGCAATCATCAAATATCATTACCAGGGTCTTCATTCGGGATAATTTCAAAAACAGGGAATTTATTGCCTCAAGTAGAAGTCGGCTTCGGTCTTCACTCTGCATTGAGTCAAAATGGCTCCGTTCTGCTTTTGTCAGGTCAGCAGAAAGAAAGTATTTGTAGTAAGAGATTTTTATCTTCAAAAGTGAATCACCAGTTCTTTCCAAAAATTCAGAGATGTGGCGGGAAATCGCAGAAGGCGAATCAACATCAACAATGCCAAAAACTTTTTTCAAAATTTCCTTTAATACAAAATAAGGAGAGTTGCTGTGATATTCTATACCTTTTCCCTCAGCGACGAAGACATCCTTTGCCAGTTGTTTCTTGAATTCATATACAAGTTTAGTCTTTCCAATGCCTGCCTCACCCATAATAGCAACAACCCGACCTTTGCCAGTTTGAGCTTCTGCAAGGATTTTATTCAAATGATTCAATTCAGTGGTTCTGCCAATCATTGGAATTTCCTGGAGTTTTCGTTGACCAAATTTTGCCCTTGCCTTGATCGGTGTAAAAATCAGGACCTTTTCTTTTCTTCCCTTGACCTTGATCCTCCTCAGTTTTTTATAGACAATTTCACGCTGGGTGTTTTTGTGGACCTCGTCACTCACATAGATTTTACCACGGGGTGCAGCGCGTTGCAGTCGTTGGGCAAGATTGACTGCATCACCCATTACTGTGTAGCCACCTGGTCTTCCGAGGTCGCCAGTTGCCACCAGACCGTAGTTTATGCCTATGGAAAGGGATAGTTTTTGTTTCTTTTCCTGACTGAATTTTTTGATTTCTTTCAGTAGATCCAGACTGGCGAGTACTGCTCTCAGTGGGTCATCTTCGTGGGCTATTGGTGCGCCAAATAATGCCATTATACAGTCGCCAATGAATTTATCAACATAACCTTCATAATTCTGGATGACCCGGGCAAGGCGCTGAAGGCAGAGGTCGATCAAATCCTTTACTTCCTCCGGGTCCAGATTTTCTGATAAGGCAGTGAAACCTGAGATGTCAGCAAAGACGACCGCCACGGGGCGCCGTTGTCCGGACATTTTGATCAGTTGAAGCCCGCAGCGACTGCAGAAATTTGCCGTTTCCTGATTATTGTAGCCACATCGTGGACAGTTCATTTGCCAACCAAGATCCTGAGTTCATTTATTTCACTTGAGAGCAAGTTTATCTTCATTTCCTGCTCCGAACCCTTTTTGTATGGAAGATCTTTCAGAATTTTCTCCGCATAATCAATTATGGTTATTGCTTCATTAATATGAGTCTGACTGCTGATTTTTTTGCGTGCCTGCCTGATCACTGTTTCAAGGTAATCTAAAGAAAAAGGAAGTATCATACGTGGCGACTTTTTGATTTCGTAGAGATAGAGCATACCCTGGTTATCATCAATGCGCTCGTTGTATTTGAAATAGAAGCCGACGATGTTCGCAGATTCCGGTGGTGCGATCACTGCATCAAAATGTGAAGTATAGAATCTGGTGTCCATTGAATCCCATTTTCCCGTAGTGAAACTGTAGTAAAGGGTAAGTTGTTCGGTATTTTCTTCAGGGACTATTCTTACCAGAAGATTGGGCGAGTCTTTTAAGAAGTAAAGATTCAGACTTGCCACAAGCGAGATTAAAAAAATATTCATAAAACCTCCTTCAATTCTTTTGCCATTACATAGGCGTCAGTGCCATCAAGATAGTAATTTTTCCTGATGTGCAGAATTTCATATCTAAAATTCTTGTAAAAATCTATTGCAATCTTATTGGTTATCCTCACTTCAAGGTAGGCATTGGTGCAGTCGCGTTCAATGCCAATTTTTTCAATTTCTGTTATCAGATTTTTTCCTATCCCCTGATGTTGATATAGCGGGTTGACGGCAATATTTGTAATATGAAGTTCATCGGCAATACAATCGGCAATACTATAACCGATAACAACTCCATTAATATCGGCAACCAGGGCAATCGTGTTATGTTTCTGAAGGTCATTTTCAAAGAATGACTTGGGCCAGGGATTGGGAAAAACCTGACATTCAATCTTATATACCTGTTCAATGTCTGAGAATTTCATTGGACGAATTAAATATTTCATTTCTTGCTGCTCTTTGTTTCAGCCGTGGTCTTCTTTATATAATATGGCTCAAGCAAATCAGGATTGTCACATTTACCTGATTTGATCCGCGATAGGGCAACATTGACTACCTTTGAAGCGGAGGTAAAATATAGATCAGAATCAAGAATAAGTAATCGTTTTTCGTTTATCCAATTTTTCCTGAAGATTTCATTCTGCTTAATACTCCGGGCACCCGGTCCAACTACGATAATCGTCCCAACCTTTTTCAGTTTGCGATTCAGGTGGTCCATTAAGCCCCGGGCTGTAACCAGTAAATCATTGCCAATTTTTCCCCGGGGACCATAGAGTGCGACAAAAAATTCATTCTGAAATGCCTCAATAACCGCGGCGCAGACAATACGATTGTGTATGCTTTTAATTGCATTAAAAGGGAAAAAGGATTTTGCAATTACTTCAAGGGTGTTTATTCCGTAAACAGGAACATTGTGGCTAAGATACAGTCCCTTTGCCAGCCCGAGTCCAACGCGTAGAGAAGTAAACATTCCGGGACCAAGACTAAGGGCAATGGCACCCAGTTTTTCGTTGTTCAGAAGTTTCATAAGATATTGAACAGTCCTGAAAAGATTTGCATCCCGACTATCTTCAGAGAATGACCGTTCCCGCCTTAACTCAATCAAAATTTTTTCATCTTCGCAAAGGCAGGCTGAGAAAATTGTAGTAGATGTATCAATTCCTAAGATCTTCAACGCAGATCTCCCGCTGGTTCTTTCCTTTTATCTTAAAAGAAACATAAATACCGGCAAGATGATGGTTTGAAAACTCAAACAATCTATCTGCCCATTCAATTATTGTCACACCTTTGGCATTGTAGTATTCCTCAATGGGTAAGGTAGCAAGATCCGAACCCTTTAACCGATAAAGGTCAATGTGACTGATGGGAATTTCTCCCTGATATTCAGAGGCAATTACAAAACTGGGACTTGTTACTGCATCTTTTACATCCAAACCCAGACAAATCCCTTTGGTAAATGTTGTCTTGCCACTGCCCAGTTCGCCAGTAAGATAGATAATGTCACCGGGTTTCAATCTTCTACTGAATTTCTTACCAAGTTCAATGGTTTCTGTTTTTGATTTTGTTTTATATTGCCTGTTCTTATACATTATACTCATAAAGTTTCAAAATACCATAAAGGGTTAAATCCTGGTCGTATTTGTCAATTTCGGAAATAAACTGCGCCATTTTCCCACCCCAACCACCAGTAGCAACGACCCTGTATTTATTTCTGCGGTCTGTGGCTATCTGTTTAATGAATCCCTGTATACAAAATATCATCCCGTTGAATATCCCAGATTGAACGCACTCAGATGTATTTCTACCAATGTATCTGTTTGGGGGCTTCAAAGCAATTTGTTTGATCAGGGCTGTTCTTTGATGTAAACTCCACAGTTGTGTTTCCAGCCCGGGTAGTATTACACCGCCTGAGTGGAGACCGTTCTTTGATACAACATCACCCGTGACTGCAGTCCCAAATGAAAAGATCAGCAAATTACAATGATACCGAAGAAAACCCGCATTGATATTGGCAATACGGTCTGCCCCAATGCTTGGGTAGGCAGTTTTGACAGGCATCCTCAATTTTGGAGTGACAAACAAAGGATCAATATGCATCGCCCTTTTGAAATAACGCGCTAATTTTGGATTTAATGATGGAACAACCGAGGCAATGGCAACACCATCAATGCTACTCTGCCCGGGAACATCTTTCAGAAATTTTTTCTCAGCAAGACTCTTCAATAATGCAATTCTGCCGGTCTTAGTTAACCGACTGTTCTGATAGAGCCCGAAATGAATATTTGTATTTCCTATATCCAGAGTTAGTATCATGTTAGTCTTATAACATCACCGTAGTAGATTCTTCTAATAAAGCCGTCTTCAGTGCGGACAAGCAAAGACCAATCTTCATCAATATTGTGAATAATTCCCTTGATTGTCTCCTTTGACGATAGTTTAACCTCAACCGGTTCACCGACCCCGCTGATATAGCCGGAGATTTCAGAGATTTTGAATTCATTTGCCTGGAGTCCATCATAGTGCTTCCAGAATCTCTTCAGGATGTCTTCTGAAATGTCATCAATTTTATAGGTTCTATTAGATTCAAGATATAAAGATGTTGCCCAGGTTAATTTAGCCGGAAATCTTTTGATATTAACATTCAATCCCACACCGCAGATCACTGTATTATCATATGTCTCGCATAAAATGCCGCAGACTTTTTTGTTGTTAAGGATAATATCATTGGGCCAGTGAATTGACAGGTTATTGAACTGCAGATTCTTCAAACATTCAATAACTGAAAAAGCAGCAATCAGGGGAATTCTGTTCTTATATCGCTTTGGAAAAGTAAGGATTGAGAGGTACAGACCTCCAGAGGGTGAAAACCAGATTCTCTTGTGTCTTCCTCTGCCCTGGGTCTGACGATAAGCAAAGACAGCCATCTCTTTTTGGTTCTTAGCAAGCCTTCGGAGCACATCCTGGGTGGAACTTACCTGCTTGAATTTCAATAATTCTCGGGTCATCAGTAGAATATTTTCAGACTTGCACCTTCAAATGGTTGATGACCGGCTTTTACCTTGAGCGATTCACTGTCGAACCAGGTACTGCTATTGATACTGATAACAAATCTATATTCATCATTTTCTTCAATGATGATATCACTGAATGCCGAAGCAGTAAATTGGAATGTAGAATTAAGCAATAGGGTATGTGTATTATCTATTGCATATGATAATGAATCAATTGTTATTCGAAACTTTTTATAATTCCCAGGTATAATTGAGATATAGTTTCCAGTGATACTACAAAAGTCATTGCCATTGACTGGTACAGATACAACATTGCTGTTTTCCCAGAGAGTAGTGTATTCCGTATTCTGGAATGCTTCAATCCTAATGACCCGAATAGACATATCCCCGAAGGTTCCAGTAAGGAGTTGTCCATCGTTAAAGCCAAATTCAACCATTGCATTCTGGGCACAACCCGCAAACAAAATAATAATAAGCATCAGATAGCAATATCTCATATAACCTCCTGCTTAATTTTATTCTAAAATCTATGGAAGTCAAGGTTATAAATAAATGCTTGACTTTTGTCAAATTATATTTATAATGTCATGATGCAAGAAGGGATAAATATCTTTGAAGAAGATTTCTGGGCAATAACTGAGGCATTGAATCGTTTGCTTCAAGGGACCAATGCCCGGACAATATTGCTGATTGATAAGGCAGGACAACTGATTACTTCGGCGGGTGATACCACAAGGATTGATATTTCATCATTTGCAACACTCTCAGCCGCTGATTTTGCTGCTACGAGCCAGTTGGCAACATTGATTGGTGAAAAAGAGTTTTCTACCCTGTTTCATCAAGGCGAGAAAGAAAATCTTTATGTCTGCCTGGTAGCAAACCGGGTGATCCTCGCAGTCATCTTTGACCAGCGAACAACCCTCGGACTGGTGCGTGTTAAGGCGAAAAATACTGCACAGGAATTGGAAAAGATTTTTGGCGATATCTTCAAGAAAATAGGTAAAGATCAGGTTTCTCAAAAGCCTTTTGATATGGATTTTACAAAGGCTGCAGAAGATGAACTTGACAAATTGTTTGGTTTCTAATTAAATTTAGTTAAATGGCACTAATAAATTACGCATCAAGAGAGATCAACTGCAAGATTGTATATTATGGTCCGGGTTTAGGTGGTAAGACCACAAATATAAAGTATATTTATACAAAACTGAATCCCGAGATAAAAGGCAAACTGATAAGTCTGGCAACTGAACTTGATAGAACTCTATTTTTTGATTTTTTGCCCGTTGACCTTGGTACAATAAAGGGTTTCAAGACAAGATTTCATTTATATACAGTTCCTGGACAGGTTTTCTACAATGCTTCAAGAAAATTGATTTTGAAAGGTGTCGATGGTATAATATTTGTTGCGGACTCACAGATTGAAAGATTTGACGAAAATATTGAGTCTTTTCAGAATATGGAAGACAATCTTAAAACCTATAATATTTCAATTGAGAAGATTCCGTTGATTATTCAGTATAACAAGCGGGATTTACCAAATATCACTTCAGTTGAGGAACTTCAAAAGGTACTCAATGCCCAGAATAAATATCCGTATTTTGAGGCGGTTGCGGTCCAGGGAATTGGAGTATTTGAGACCCTGAAAGAGGTCTGTAAAAGAGTTTTGCTAACCTTATCATAAAATGGCTTCACAACGATGCAGTCGTTGTCAGAAGATAATCAATCCGGGCGATCTTTTCTACCGTTTGCTAATTAAAGTCTTTGCTGATTTTGATGGAGTCATAAACATAAAGGATTCCAGTATTGATATCCACAAGGAAATGGAAAAAATAAAAGCAATTCCAGAAGATTTACTTGAAGAAGAAGTCTTTAAAGAATTTTCATTTGTGCTCTGTCCAAGGTGTAAAGAGATCTACTGTGCAAATCCACTTTATCTTCCTTTGGATAATGTTCACTTATGATATGTTCTAAAAAAAACAAAGATTGACAAGATAATGTGAAATCATTCATTCATTTGCATAACCATACAGAATATTCATTACTTGATGGCGCAATGGCCATTGAGGATTTTGTAAGATTGGCGCATAAATATGAGATAGAAAGTCTTGCCATTACAGACCACGGCAATCTCTTTGGTGCGATAGAATTCTACAAGGTCGCTCGGTCAAAGGGGATAAAACCCATCATAGGGATGGAAACATATGTTGCCCCTGGTTCCCGCAAGGACCAGACCCGGAATAGTAAAATACCTGAATCCTCTTTTCATTTGACACTTTTGTGCGAAAATGAGATGGGCTATAAGAATCTGATAAAACTTTCTTCACTTGCCTATCTTGAAGGATTTTACTATAAACCAAGGATTGATAAGGATCTGTTAAAGGAATATCATCAAGGACTGATTGGTCTATCAGGTTGCTTCAAGGGCGAGATACCGTATCTCGTTCACCTTGGTGATATAAAGGCAGCAGAGAAGGCACTTCAGGAATACCAGGAAATATTTGGTAAGGATAATTTCTTTATTGAAATAATGCGCTTGGGATTAAGGCACGAACAGGAAGTAAATGAAAAACTCCTGGAATTTAGCCAGAGATTTGATGCACCAATCGTTGCAACGAATGATTGTCATTATTTTACAAAAGACGATTACCGGGCACACGATGTTTTACTGTGTATCGGAACAAAAAAGACTCTCGCTGATAAAGAAAGATTGAAGTTTGAAACCAGAGATGCATATTTCCGAACACCAAAAGAAATGATGGAATTATTCAATGATCTTCCAGAGGCAATATCCAATACCTGGCTCATTGGTGAACGTTGTAATCTACTCATTGATACATCTGGCAAGGATGTAAAACTGCCGAATTTTCCCCGACCAGAAGGATATGAAACTGATTTTGACTTTCTCAGGGATATTGCTTTTCAGAATATTGAGAAGAGATTTGTTCAGGTGACTGATGAGATCAAGGAACGTCTGAATTACGAACTAAAGGTTATCAAAAAAATGGGACTTTCAGGTTATTTCTTGATTGTGCGCGACATTATTCAATATGCGATAGAGCATAACATACCAGTGGGGCCAGGAAGGGGTTCTGCGGTTGGCAGTCTGGTTCTCTATGCCCTGGGCATTACTGATGTTAACCCTTTAAGGTTTAACCTGTTATTTGAGCGATTTCTGAACCCGGAAAGGGTGAGTCTGCCCGATGTGGATATTGATTTCAGTGATACCCGCAGGGAAGAGGTGATTGAGTATATTAAGAAGAGATATGGGGATAAAAATGTTACTCAGGTAATAACCTTTGGAACAATGCAGGCAAGGGCAGTGGTCAGGGATGTTGCAAGGGTACTGGGTATCCCCTATGCAGAAGTGGACCAGATTGCAAAACTGATTCCTCATAATAAGAATATTGAGCAGGTAATTGAAGAAAATAAAGAATTTGCCAAACTTATTAACTCCAAAAAAGAATATGTTGAATTGATTGAAATTGCGCGAAAATTAGAAGGTCTTGCCCGGCATCCTTCAATCCACGCTGCAGGAGTTGTCATCACGCCGAAAGAATTGACTGAATATGTACCTCTGTATAAGAATCCAGAACGGGGTGATATCTCTACCCAATTTGAAAAGAATGCCCTTGAGTCAATTGGTTTGTTAAAAATGGATATCCTTGGTCTGAAGACCCTAACCGTGATTGATGAATGCCTGCTTGCTGTAAATCTGAAAAAAGAGGGGATTTCTTTTGAGGATCCAGATACATATAACCTTCTCAAAGAAGGTAAGACCATAGGTGTGTTTCAATTGGAAAGTCAGGGTATGCAGGAATTGTTGAAGAGCATGAAGCCCGAAAGATTTGAGGATATCATTGCGATAATTGCCCTTTATCGACCCGGACCAATGGGTAATGTTAATATTGAGAAGTTAATAGAGAACAAGAGTAATCCAGAAAAAATAGCATATCTACATCCTAAATTAGAGAAGATTTTGAAAGAAACTTATGGTACAGTTCTTTATCAAGAACAGGTTATGCAGATTGCCTCAGAGATTGCAGGATTCTCCCTTGCTGAGGCTGATAACCTGAGGCGGGCAATGGCAAAGAAGATTCCTGAATTAATGCAGGAAATCCGGGACAAATTTATTTCTGGAGCAGAAAAGAACCACATTTCCATTGATGTCGCCGAGAAGATATTCAATCACATTGCTCCATTTGCCGGCTACGGTTTCAACAAATCTCATGCAACTGCCTATGCTGTTATTGCCTATCAAACAGCCTATCTTAAGAGCCATTTCAAATTAGAATTTATGCTCTGTTCATTAAATAACGAAATGAATGATACAGATCGGTTGAATGTCCTGATAAAAGAGGCGCGCAATCTTGATATAGAGATACTTGCACCTGACATTAATAGAAGTTTTCATCTTTTTGCCAAAGAAGGAGCAGGGATAAGATATGGTCTCGGAGCCATAAAAAATCTTGGACAGCAGGTTGCTGAGGCAATTGTGAACGAACGGTCAAAAAGGGGCGTATTCCGTTCATTCCTGGATTTTCAGGTAAGAAATAAAGGATTGAACAAGAAGGCACTGGAATCTTTGATAAAGGCGGGTGCCTTTTCTTCTCTTGAATCTGATATTGAAAAACTCCTGAGAAAAATAGAGGAAAAACAGACCAATGGACTCCAGGAATCGCTATTCGACAGCGGAAATCAAGAAAATACTAAAAAGGAATCATTAAAAAAGAGCAATTTCGATCATTTTGTCATTGAAAAAGAGGCTTTTGGTTTCTATTTTAGCGAGCATCCCTTAGAAAAATACCGGGAGGAATTTCAGGTATTGGGTCTGACTCCTTGTTCTAAGATAAATACCCTGGATAATGGCAAAGTTCTCACGGTTTGTGGAATATTGAGCACAAGAAGATTAAAAAAGGACAAAAAAGGCAGAGAATATGCAATAATTAGCCTTGAAGACCTTGAAGGCGTGGCAGATGTATTCATTTTTGCCGATCAATTTGAAAAGTACAGTCGTCTACTAAAGCAGGACCTTCTCTTGATCGTAAAAGGAACAGTCTTTGGCGAAGAGGACAAGAAAAAAATAAAAGCGGAACAGGTCTTTCCATTAGAGGATATTTATTCTCATTACAAGCGCATCTTAATTGAATGCAAGACAACAGAGGTTCAATCTGAAAAATTGAAGGCATTTTATGAATTGATTAATAGGTATCAAGGAGAATGCGAGGTATGGTTTATGGTACCTGATGCCAATGGCTTGAAGAACATCAGGTCAAGGACCTTGAGAATTGATCCAAAACCAGAAGTATTATCAAAAATTCGTGAGATATTTGGTCAAAATTCACTAAAGATTATGGGCAAGTTATAAGGAGGTAACATGTTTTTGTTATTAATAGTTAATTTATATACTATTGACCAACCTGATATTGATTTTCTAAGACACAGTGATTATTCAGTGCAATTGAGATTCGGACCTATGGGTGAAATCATTGGTTGTGCCCAGATAGGCTTGTGGGATAGACTTTCATTTGGATTGAGTTATGGTGCTTCAAACCTGATAGGCGCAGGCAATCCTGAATTTTACAGGCAACCAGGTGTTCAGGCAAGGATTCTAATGCTTGAGCAGGACATTATTGTCCCAGCCGTGATTTTTGGCTTTGATAATCAGGGTTATGGTGAATATGATTCTTCAAGATATGATATTATGTCAAAGGGTTTGTACTTAGAGATTGGCGAGACGATTGATTATCCAGGGTTGAAGATTGTGCCGGCAATAGGTATTAACTATTCGTTTGAGCAGGATGGCAGATTTGATATGTTTGCAGGAATCAGATTTGGACTTGGCTCAACCCAGGCCATAATCGACTATTCACCAAATTTCTATGATGCGAGAGATCAAAACAAGGGTTATTTGAACACAGGCATCAGATTTATATTTTATGAACAATTGTTCTTTGAATTTGCATTGCGGGATTTGCTTGACAACAGTAATAAAGACCAGCAATTAAACCGGATGATAAAAATTGGTTACAATGCGAGCTTTTAATGTTTCACGTGAAACATAATCAAAAAAGACCAGTAATGCGCGGATGAAATAAGAAGAATAAGAGAATGAAGGATCCTGGAAATTTGATTGATTTTGAGGAGGCATAAAATATGATAAGTGAATTGACTGATATAGATTTTTTCCAGGAGGTGGAAAAGTCTGATACGCCGTATCTGGTTTGTTTTTGGGCGATCTGGTCACCTACTTGTATTACAGTAACAAAGTACCTGGAGGAAATTGACAAAAAATACTCTGACAGGATCAAGATAGCAAAGGTAAATGTTGATAATGAAATAAAGACTACAAATGATCTGGATATCCAGAATATCCCCACTATCCTTATTTTTGAAGGAGGTGAAATAAAAGAAAGAATCATTGGATCGGTTTCAAAAGATGTTTTGCTGAAGAAATTGAGCAAATATGTAGGTGGTAGATCAAAGAAATCAAAGGAGACAAAATGAAAAATACTTCAAAAATCTTCGCACTTATATTATGTTTTTTTGCTCTTTTGTGCACGAGCAAAGGTTCAAAGCCATCAGATGCTACAAAAGATTTTACGCTAATGTCGCTTGATGGTGAAGAATACACCCTTTCCAAATATAGAGGCAATGTTGTTATTGTCGATTTTTGGGCGACCTGGTGTCCACCCTGTAGAAGAGAAATACCTCATTTGATTGAGTTATATGATAAGTACAAAGATAGAGGTTTGATTATACTTGGCGTTAGTACTGAGGAAAAAACAACCCTTGAAACATTCCGCAAGGAGAACAATATCAATTACCCAATACTTCTTGGCACCAACGAAGTATTTCAAAAATTCGGTGTGAGTTCAATTCCCCATACACTATTTATTGACAAAACAGGCAAAGTAAGAAAACTTCAGATTGGTTATGCAGATGAACTCATACCCGTGTTTGAGGCGCTCCTTGATACACTGGTCAATGAATAGTAAGCGCATAATAGATATTTTCGCATATTTTTGAAAGGAGGTAACATTGATAACATTGATCTGGAATAAAAATGGGTTGCAGTTTAGTGCAATTGATGAACAGAATCATAATATAATTGTTGATACGGATAATGAATCAGGTGGATTGAATCAGGGATTCAAACCTATGGACTTATTGCTTGTTGCCCTGGCAGGCTGTATGGGAATGGATATTGTGGCAATATTGCAGAAAAAGGGTGGAAAGATTGATTCATTCAAGATGGTTTTAAGAGGAGAAAAGAATTCTGAACATCCAAAGAGGTATTTGAAGATATTTTATGAGATAGAATGCAAAGGTGATTATAAACACGAAAATCTGGTAAGATCATTTGAACTGTCCCGCGATAAATACTGTTCGGTCCTGGCAACCTTGAGAAATCCTCCAGAATTCTATTTTGACATCAAATAACCACACACTTTTTACCTTGAGTTTTTTTCAGAAACTGGGGGACAGGGATTCGAACCCCGATCAATTGGTCCAGAGCCAATCGTCCTACCATTAGACGATCCCCCAGAAGAAAAGGACAGTTATGAGATTACAATATTCGTATCGTAGATTGCCTTTTCGTTTTCAATTGATTTTTATCAAACAAATTATTATAATTAAAAATCCACGAACGTCAACAGATAAAACCACAGGCGTTATCTCACGACTATTATCTTCTTCTGATGTAATTGATTATCCCTTTTGTATATCAGAAAATAAATTCCAGAGGAAACTTCTGTTTCTTTGTTAATTAGCCTGCCATTGATGTCATATAAATGGGCATCATTATATCTAAAAAGATCGTCAAATTTCTCAACGATATTCCCAAAGTTATGTGCCGAAAGAATATAAGAAGAATTCTCTGCGACATAAGGACCAGGTATTACCACCCTCATACTGTCTTTTGTAGTATTGCCAGCAGCATCAGAAGCCGTTACTACAATCCAATAATAACCAGCCGGAAATCCGCTTGTATTCCAGGAGTAATTAGCATCAGTTGACTCAATCAAACTGTCACCATCAGTGTTGGTAACGATAAAGTAGTAATCACGATAATCGTAATCTCCGCGTGAATTACAGGTTGCATCATCTTTGTATACTACATTTATATTGCTTGTGTAGTATAGATAGCCTCTGAACAGAAATGATAGTTTCTCGGGAACATTCTGGGGCCCATGGATTTCATAACTGATGCGCATTGGTATCATTTCCTCCCAGACTGGATTCTGTGATAATGGAAGACCGGTTTTGTCATAAATTTTGGCAATGATGTCCACATTACCGTTGACCGTGGTTGGCGGATTTAGATAAGTGCTGGTATTATTATTGCAGATTGCGAATTTATAACTGCCATAGGCGTTTTCAAATACGGGTTTTGCAGTATCTGCATAGGGGGTGATGATTGCGAGGGGATTTTGCACAAATGCCCAGTCAGCAGTATTCCAGACCGCACCAATGTCTTTTATCCGGGCAAAATGGCAGTGGTCAAAACCCGTAACTGGCCATTGGACAAGATAGCCGATCAGGTCTCCCGTATTTACAATATCACCGACATTTTTGTGGTATTGATTAGGATCAATATGGGCATAGAGCCAGGCTTCTACTGAATCGGTTGAGATATTTGTATCAGCGATCGCCAGACGCCAGTGGTATTCTGCCTGAGTTGTGAGCCATGCTTTTACAATACCACGCTGGACCGCATAGACTGGACGGCCAACCGTAATTCCCATAACATCAATTCCCGGATGCATATAAGGACTTCCCCCATAATCCTGAAATTCACCCCAATTGTTGCCGAGAGGATGGGTTTGATTCTGTGGAGAAAGGGGCCAGCCGATACTTAAGAGAAAAAATATAATCATCAGTCCTCCCTGATAATTTTATCATAGATATTAATTATTTCTGTCGTATCCGGAAGCTCAAGATGGATAAATTTCTGATCTTCAGAGAAATAGATTTTGCGGACAAATGGATTGGAGAGTATTTTCTGAGATATTAAATTTCCTTCTTCATAAAATAACAGTGTATCAGAAGAGACAATCGCCATTTTTTTTGCCTGCTCAGAGCAGGTAAATAAACGGCCTGGTTTGAACTGGTAGACAACACTACCTTTCATTGAATAGGCATAAATGCCATCCCGGTCCGAGGCAAAGAACAGTGTGTTGTCTGGAGAAAATGCAAAGCCATTAGGAAAAAATAATTTTCTGAGTGTTCGGATATTGCCATTCAATTCGTACAGGAATAACATCTGCTCGCTGGTTGCAAAAACCTGTCCTGAGTTGCTGATGAAAAAGGAAGTCGCTTCAGGATTTATGATATGATAAAGCATATTGCCTTTCTGGTCATAGAGTTTGAATGAAGCCGAGAGAAGTTCAGTGCTTCCAGCATAAACTACCTCACCAGTATAATCACCATTGGTTGATCCAATGGTGAGTGTGAAAAGAATAAGGCTTAGAACATTTGTAATCATATGGAAATTTTACCCATTAAAAGGAACAAGTCAAGTACCAAAAAGGGCAGAAATTGATTGAATTAGAAGAACAAATTCTATTGGTATGGTTTTCTCAAAAATTTTTGCCGGGCAAACACATAACACAATTCTGCACCAAATAGAAATATATAGGTTGAATAATAGAGCCAGAGTAGCAGCAAAATTATTGCAGATAAAGAGCCGAATACTTTTGAGTAATCAACTACTCTGGTTACATAAAAAGTGAATAGAATCTTTGCCAGTTCCCAGAACAAACCAGTGAATACAGCACCAAAGTATGCTTCTTTAAATCTAACCTTGCGATTGGGAAAAAACCAGTATATAAACCCAAAGATAAAGATACTGACAAAGATATTTACGAAAGGTAGATATTTAACAATGCCTTTAAGGCCAATTGCACTCACCCAGAGAGTAATTCCCACTGAACCAATCAACAAGATCCACACCAAAAATGCCCATGCCATTGTAATCAAACTCTTCTTCAAAAATGGACGGTCCTTTTTTGCCTTCCAGATAAGATTAAGGCTTGATTCAATTGCGCCGAAGATACTTGCTGAACCCCATAAGAATCCTAACATACCGATAATGGCGATAATAATAGATGTCTGTTTTATTGCCCGGATATTCTTCACAATTTCTTCAATGCCAATGGGGACAATCTGTTTCAAAATGGGCAATATTTTTTCAATCAATCCCTGAGATGAACCAAGAATGAAGAATGAGAAGGAGAGTATTCCTAATATGAGCGGGAACAGACTGAATATTGCCGCATTTACAAGGGCTGAGGCAAGCAGAGAACAACGGTCCGCATTGAATTTGTTATATGCTCGACTGAATATCCAGAGAAGTCTTTTCATATTTTCGGGGCATATCTGTGAATATCATTCTTCGATTTCATCCACAGGTTTTCCATCAATAAAGACCTTAATGATTTTTATGGTCTGAAGATTTTGTTTCACCAATGGATTCTTGTTGAAGACAACAATATCTGCCAGATATCCCTCTCTAATCTTTCCTTTCTTGTTTTCATCAAAGGTTGCATAAGGAGGTGCTTCAGTGTACAATTCAATTGCCTCTGCGGGCAATAACCTGACCGCCCCATCCGGATGATTAACTGCAAGGGAAATACCATAAAGTGGACCAATGGGCATACAGTCTGACCCGAATACCAGCTTCACACCTGCCATTTTCATTTTCTTGAAACAATTCATTCTTTTGTATCGCATACCAAGATTCTTATAATACATATTATCTAGGGATTGCCAGCGCAGAAAATTTGGTTGCATTGAGGCAATGAGATGTTGTTTGGAAATTGCCTTTATGTGATTTGTATCCAATAATTCAAGGTGTTCGAGGCGGTGTCTGAGTGGATTACCCTCAAGTTTCTTTGACCCCATTATTTTCAAAACCAATTCTGTGGCACGGTCTCCAATAGAATGGATCATCAACTGGATTGAATGTGATTCGGCGAGATTGACAATACTTAACAATTGTTTTTCTGAAATAAGAGTTTGACCCCGGTTTCTGCTTTGCTGATAGGGTTTTTTCATTGCTGCAGTCAGTGCGCCGATTGAACCATCCATATATAATTTTACGCCAGAAAATTTCAGGAAATCATCTCCTGAATTCGATTTCAACCCCATATCAATTGCGGACTTCAAATTTTCCTGGAGATAAAGGGCAACACGCAAGCCGAGGTTCTTCTTCAATTTTTTGTATATTCCGAAACCCGTGATATCAGTGATCTCATTGATGGAAGTAATACCCAGAGAAATGGCTTCTTTCATTGCCAGCGCCAGCCCTTTTTTGTACATTTCAAAAGATGGTTTAAAAATTCGATTTAGATAGAGCGCGGCGTCTTCAATAAGCCAGCCATTTTTTCTATCTACGGTCTTCCATTCTCTTGATATTGAATTGAGGGCGCTTGTATTACATACCGCAAAATGGCCGCATATCCGTCGCATAACAACTGGTTTATCTTTTGATAATCTATCCAGTAATTGGCGATTCAAATCTTCTCTACTCCCCTTGACCCAGGAAGATTCGTCCCAGTTTACTCCGAAGATAATCTCTCTATCTTTTTCCGCACTCAATTTTTGAAGGCATTCATCAAGGGTCCGGCAGGTTTCCAGACTTATGCGCTGTGACTCTATACCGTGCGCCAGAAGATGAATGTGGGAATCAGTAAAACCGGGGATTACATAGCCACCCTGGAGATCGATTATCTGCAGGTCAGAGAAAGTGCGGCGCAGTTGATCAAATTCCGTGCGGAACCTGTTAGTATAGAACATTAACTTGAAAATCCGTTTATTTTTGATCAGAATACTACATTTGTAAATGCTATTTTTTTGCGGTTCTACTAAATTGCAGTTACGAAGAAATAAGAAGGGCATTCACCCTTTTATAAGTTTATCTAAGTGCTCCTGCGCTGCCTTGAATTTAGGATCGAGTGACAATGCCTGTCTGAAAGAGTTTATTGCCTTATCCCGGTCATTGAGTGCTTCATAGGCGATACCAAAATTATAATATAGTTTGGCTTCACGATTGTTCAATTTTTGTGCCTTTTTCAATACCTTTATTGCTTCTTCATATTTTTGACTAAGGATATAAAATTCTGAGAGCTCTAATAGATCTTTGTAATCATCATTCATAGTTTTTCAATCTTGTTTAAATCTTTGTATTTCCCCAAAAGAACGAGCATATCACCCTGTAAGATCTCATCGGCTCCACCTGGCCCGATAATAATCTCTTCTTTGAAATCAGGTGAACCGTCTGGTTTTGTATAAGGCATCTTTCTTTTTACGGCAATCACACTAACTCCAAATTTATCACGAAGTTTGAGTTCACTCAAAGTTTTGTCGCAGAATTTTTTCGGTGCAACAATCTCTAATATTCCATATTCTGTGGAGAGTTCAATATAGTCAAATATCTTAGGGCTGGCAAGGCTTTCAGCAAGCCTCTCGCCCATTTCCTTTTCGGGAAAGATGATCCTGTCGGCTCCAACCTTTTGCAAGATTTTCGCATGAAGTTCGTTATGTGCCTTAACAATTACCTGTTTGACACCAAATTCTTTCAGAAGCAGGGTCACCATAATGCTATCCTCTATGTTTTCTCCAATGCTAACAATTGCCGTATCAAATTCCTTGATTCCCAATTCCTTGAGTGCCCGCTCATCGGTCGCATCAACAACCACTGCCTGGGAAACAATACCTTCTATTTCTTTAACCCTTTCATCGCTTCTATCCATTGCCAGGACTTCAAAGTTTTTCTCAGTGAGTGCCCGGGCAATACTTGAACCAAACCTGCCCAAACCAATAACAACAAATTGCTTCATAATTACTCTCTATTTATCAGGAAACTCCAGAGAAAAAGAGTGCATTTTGGTGGAGCAAAAACCATTATACTGAACATTATATTTTCCTTTTTGCATAATATATTATATATAGAATCGCCAAAATGTCAATAACCGAATGAGAATAGGTATAGATATCATTACCAGTTTGGGAAGCGCTTATTGTCTAACCAACAATTATTGATTCTTCAGGGTATGAATAGTCCAGTGGATGTGGTTTGATTAAGGCACTACCAAGGGTAAGTGTACCTACTCTACCAATGAGCATTATAATGATTACTATCAATTTACTGCTAACCGAGAACTCACATACATAATTACAAACAGGATTAATTCTTGAGCCCAGAGATAGTCCCACAGTGCCAAAGGCAGAGAAGATTTCAAATAACAACTTGGCTGGTCTGAGGTCATCAATCAACATTATTATGAAAAAGGCAACCAGGATTAATGATAATGACAGAAATATTAATAGAAATGAGCGCATTGCCTGCTCTATAGGAATTCGTTTCTTCATTACCGCAAGGTCATTTTTATACCTGCTATATGACAATTCTTTGATCCAGATCAATAAGAGAGTGAAAGTGGAGGTTTTGACACCACCACCTGTGCCCCCTGGTGAGGCACCAATAAACATAAATATCATTATCAAAATAATAGTCGCTGGTGAAAACAAAGAGATATCAACAGTGTTAAATCCTGCAGTTCTTGGGGTTATTGCGTGGAAAAATGAGTGGATGATTTTCATAGGCAGGGGATAATTGACAAGGCTCCTCTGCCCTTCGTACAGAAAGATAAAGACTGTGCCAATAATTATCAGCACAACGGTTGTATATAAGACAATTTTTGTGTGAAGCGAAAAATCCCTGCGTGCCCTTTTTATCAACACATAATAGATATCTGAAATAACAGCAAAACCAATACCTCCAATTATAATTAATAAAGCGGCAACCAGGGGGACTGCCCAGAAGTTGCTGAATAGAGATAAGTTTTCTGAAAAACTCGAAAATCCAGCATTACAAAATGCCGAAACCGAGTGAAATATTGCGTGGCCTGCAGCAACCACCGGACTGAATCTTTTTGCAAAACTGAGATAGAACAGTACTGCACCAATTAATTCAACTGCAAGAGTTATTCTGAAAATCCGCCAGGCAAAGCGCATCAGGTTATCATAACTAAGGATATTTACTGATTCCTTAAACAAGATACGATCGCGCAGGGATATTTTTCTGCCCAGAAAGAAAAAGAAGGATGTTGACAGGGTCATATAGCCCAGACCTCCAATCTGTATTAGTAATAAAATTATCAACTTTCCCCAAATTGTAAAGTCTAAGGCAGTGTTCTTTACGATCAATCCAGTAACGCACAGTGCCGATGTTGCGGTAAAGAGAGAATCAATAAATGATATGCCATTGGTCGTTGAAAATGGTAGTAAAAGTAACACTGTGCCGATGATGATAATACTGATATACCCGAAGATCAATATCCTTGCAGGGTTTATCTCTTTTTTCTGATTCACTTTTGTTCTTTGTTGATCTTCTTCAAACCTGTCTTAGAACTCTTCTGGGCAAGTTTGTTGGCAAGATGATTTTCCTGACGCGGAATAATCTTTAGGTCAATCTTTTCAAATTGATTCAATAATCTTCTTGCTCTTTCCGCAAGCACTTTGATATGTTCAGTTTTGATGCGGTAATTGCCCATTAATTGCTGATATACAAGTTCAGAATCCAGGCGGATTTCTGCAGTATAAAATTGATTGTTGAGTAACCATTTAAGGGCATAGATAAGGGCTTCATATTCAGCAACATTATTTGTGGCAATCCCAATATAGCGGGAAATCTGAGCAAGAGGTTCTGTCAAATTGTGTTTTTGAAAGATGACCACACCAATACCTGAGGGCCCTGGATTGCCCCGTGATGATCCATCAATGCAGGTGACTACACCTTCAGACTCCATAGATGAGAATCCGACCACAGGAATCACAGAGCAAAACCTTATTTTTCTTTTTTAATTCATTGAGTGCCTGGGGCGTAATATTTGTGTAACATCCAGTGCATATACCATCATCAAAAACAAAACAGATCGCCTTATCCCTTGCTTTCTTAATCCTTTCATAAACCTTTCTTATCTCTTCGGGTAATTTTCTGCTTTCATCCTGGAAGATATTCTTTTTAATATCCTGATCATCGACAATCTGCCTTTTCTGCTCTTCCAAAACCTTTATTTCCTGGTTCTTTCTTTCAACATATTCTCTGGTGTCTTTTTCCTGTCCACCAATTGAACTCTTAAGTTTTTCCTCTTCTTCAAGCAGATTCATCATCTCTTCTTCTATTGTCAGCCGTTCGCTCTTCAAAAATTCAATTTCTTTAAGGATTGCCCGGTACTCTTCGTTGGTTTTCACGGTATGGATCTGTTGATTTAATTTATTCGCCTTTGCTTCATTTTCGGCAATGTCGCCTTCTTTCATTTTATACAACTTTCTGATCTCGGCAAGACGATTCTTTGTCTGGTTTAACTGACTGTTCTTTTTTTCTATCTCTTTTTGCAAACTCATTATCTTCGCCGGGATACTCTTCAGGAGTTGGTCGTTTTTCTTCATTTCTTCATCAAGGTCCCTTATTTTCTTCAACCTTTCCAGGACCTCTTCCATCAGGTTAGCCTCGCTTTTCCTTGTTCCAAATTCCATATTCCGGCTTTTCTAAGGAACAGATTCTTAATTTTGAAAATTCTTTTGGAATTTGGACTTTGGAATTTGAAATTTATTTTAAGGATGGGCGGTACCCGACTTGAACGGGTGGCCTCCTGCATGTCAAGCAGACGCTCTAACCAAGACTGAGCTAACCGCCCGAAATATTGCATAGATAATTTTACTGAAAATTAGATAAAAGTCAATAACCTATAACTTTGACCTGCACTATTTCATTATCTCCGATATGACACAAAAATATCGCGGTCCTTTTTCGGGTTAAGAATTCTTCATAGACCTGTTTTTCCGCGCTGAAGACTTCACGCCATATCCCATCCACCCTTACACGTTTTGGATAGGTTTTTGTCGTGCTGCCTGAATACCATTCGACATCATTTTCTTCTAATATCTTCACGCTGCTACTCTTTCAATCCGCTACGCGCGTAGGATTCCATAATCTGATTTTGGACAAAGAAATAGAGAATTATCAGGGGTAGGGTTGTGAATGTGGATGCGGCGCAGAGCAATGGATAATTCGTTGATTCTGCCTGGGCAAAATATGCAAGTCCAGTCTGGATGGTCCTCATTGAATCAGAATGAGTAACAATTAGAGGCCATAAGAATGAATTCCAGTTTGTAATTATCTCAAAAATACCAATTGTTACAATTACAGGTTTCGATAGTGGGAGGACGACATATCTGATTATCTGCCAGTGAGTCAATCCGTCAATCTTTGCGGCATCAAATAGTTCCTGAGGTAAGGACTTAAAATGCTGTCGGAGCAGGAAAATAGCAAAGATATTTACCCCCCAGGGAATTATCAGGGCAAAGAATGTGTCAATAAATTTCAGTTTACTCAAGATTACATAAGAGGGCGCAAGATAAACGGGCATTGGTATCATCATCATTGCCAGAAACAGCATAAATAGAAGTTCCCGTCCGGGAAAATTCAAGCGGGCAAATGCATAGGCAGAAAGAACTGTAGTAAAATATACGATCAATACTGCGCCGGTTGTCATAATTATTGTATTAATAAAATACCTTGTAAAATTGACCTGTTTAAATGCCTCAATAAAATTATCAAAGACAAGAGACCCGGGAATTATTGTCGGCGGAAATTTTAATGCCTCATCCTGAGTCTTGAGAGATGTGGATACCATCCAGAAAAATGGTAGCATCATCCAGATTGCACCAAAGAGCAAAATTATGTGAACCAGTTTTTTATTCATAATGTACTCTTTGTTCAAAGAATTTCTGTTGAAACCTGGTGAGGGTGAAGATTATAACGAAAACAACAAAGGCGATTGCGTTTGCATAACCAAGATTCCACAGTCGGAATGATTGTTCATAAAGATAGTATACTGTAAGGCTCGTCGTTCCCAATGGACCACCAGGTGGCTGGGTCATTACATAGACCGGCGTGAAAGTATTAAAGGCTCCAATTGACTGGGTGATCAAAAGATAAAATATTGTTGGTGAAAGAACGGGAATTGTAATATACCAGAATAATTGCCAGGTTTTTGCACCATCAATCTTTGCAGCCTCGTAGTATTGGACGGGAATATTTTGAAGACCTGCCAGACAGATGATTGTGCTGTATCCAAGATTATGCCATATTGCCATTATCATCAGACAACAGAGGGCAATAGATGGTCCGGCAAGAAAACCTGATAATCGGGTATTTAATAATATTTCAAAGATGCCCCTTGAATCATTAAGCCATTTTAGTCCTGCTATACCGAAGAGATTAAAAAAGGCACTAAAAATTCCCCGATCCGGATTAAATATCCATCGCCACACCACACTGATGGCAACGATTGAGGTGACAACCGGTAAATAATATATTGTTCGGTAAATTCCCTGTCCCCGAATTTTTTGATTTAGAAGATAGGCAATTATGAGGGAAAGAACAATAGTTAAAGGTACAACCCCAAGCACATACCAGAAAGTATTTATGAGTGATTGATAGAATTTTGGGTCAATCAAAAGCCGATAGTAATTCTTTAACCAGATAAATTTTAAAGGTCCGGCAATAGACCAGTTATAAAAACTCATTCCAATTGCCTGAAGGATTGGAAATAATCTGAAAATCAAAATCATTATGAGGGCAGGGGTAAGAAAAAGATAGGCTATTATATCGTGTCTTCTGCGCACAGATAATGATAATCCGATAGAACAAACTGTCAACCACCAAAAATTACACAACCTGAATTTCCCTTAATGACGAATAATGCCAATCAAATTTAATGCAATAACAAAGGATTATTAGAAAACACTTGAAATTTGTCGAAAAATTTTTATAATTTGATATGCCCAGGGTATTAAATTCCAATGATCCGAGAATCCCTGAAAATGCAGAATTGATAAGCATAAACAACCACGAAATCTTTGATATCTTTGATTATTATTTTTACAATGATTATTCGATACGCAGGCGATTCCTGCTCAAAATCAATAAAAGGAGAAAGGTGGTTCGTTTGAACCCGGGAGAGAAAACCCATCTTGTGCTTGAAGAACCGAGATACAAAATCTGTGATAATGATTGTGATTATTGTTTTATCAAAGGACTACCCGGGGGTTTGAGAAAAGAAGTCTATTTCAAGGACGATGATTATCGCTTGTCGTTTCTTTTTGGAAATTTTTTGAGTCTTACAAATTTGACTGACCATGAAATTGAACGTATCAAACAATTGCGCCTCTCACCCCTTTATGTTTCGATTCATACTTCCAACCCTGAATTACGTGCAAGATTATACAAAAATGAGAGGGCACGATTGATTATGCAACAATTGAAAAAACTTGCCGAAGCGAATATACAGGTTCATTGCCAGATCGTTGTCATCCCTGGATTAACCGATGGTGAAAATGTGAAAAATACTGTAAATAACCTGGCAGAATTATATCCAAATGTATGCTCGGTCGGTATTGTGCCTGTGGGCAGGACAAAATTTTTGCCCCGAATCCCGGGGTTGAATAAAAAACAATGCCTGAAGATTGTGAAAGATATGTTACAAAAGCATAGGTTTTTCAGAAAGAAGTTCAATAAGGGTTTTGTCTATCTGTCTGACGAATTTTTTATCAGATCAGGACTTACAATACCTGAGAGATTGTATTATGATGATTTTTGCCAGTATGAAAATGGAATTGGTATGGTCAGGCAAATGATTGATGAGATTGATTCAATAAAACCGAAGAATAGAGTAGGACAGAAGTTACTTTTTGTGACGGCAGAACTCGCTTATCCGTACGTTGATTACCTCAAGGAAAAAATAGCCAGCAGAAAAGGCAATATTGATATTCTGAAGATCAAGAACAGGTTCTTTGGTAATACTGTTACGGTCTCAGGACTTCTTGTGGGCAGAGATATCCACAATGCGGTTATTCCTTTGAAAAAGAAATACGATTTAATAGTGCTTCCACCCAACTGTGTAAATGACGATGGGAAATTTCTTGATAACTATGAAATATCCGGGATAAACTATTTTGTATCACCTTATTCTATCAAGGAATTGGTGCTATGGCTACAGTAGCAATTGTCGGAAGAAAGAATGTCGGTAAATCATCTATTTTCAACCGGCTTGTCGGGAAGCGATTAAGCATTGTTCATAAAACACCAGGTGTAACCAGGGACCGGGTATACGGTGAGGTAATCTGGCGTGGTAGAACATTCAATCTGATTGATACAGGTGGTTTTTTCCCTGAAGAAGACAATATTCTTGCGGATAAAATAATGTACCAGATTAAACGGGCGCTAAACCAGGCAGATCTGATATATTTTGTTGTTGATGGCAGGGCAGGATTAATGGCTTCAGATCTGGAGATTGCGAATACCCTGCGCCCACTTAATAAACCAGTCTTACTAATTGTAAATAAGATTGATAATAGCTCACAGGCATCTATGGTCTTTGATTTTTACAGATTGGGAATTGAAAAAGTTTATGCGGTTTCGGCAGAATCAGGTATGGGTTTTGGTGAGGTGTTGGAGGAGACGATAAAGCACCTGCCAATAGTAAGATTAAGAAGAGACGCTCAGGTAATAAGAATGGCAATTTTGGGTAGACCAAATGCAGGTAAATCAACTTTGCTAAATACCATAATTAATGAAGAACGGGCAGTGGTGCATGAAAAACCAGGTACTACCAGGGACCTGGTCAATGCAAGAATTTTTTACAAAGACAGACCGATTGAGATTATTGATACCTATGGATTGAAAAGGCGTAGCCGTATAAAAGAACCCATAGAATTTTATTCTATGATGAGGGTTATTCATATTATTGACGAAATTGATATTGGTATTGTTCTGTTTGATGTAAGCCAGGGTGTTGTCCAGGAGGATTGCCACATTGTATCATTGCTATTATCCAAGGCAAAGGGAATCATCATTGCACCAAATAAGATTGACTTGATCAGAAAAAAGGACTATAATAAAACAGTGGAATCTTCAAGGGAATCGTTCAGATTTGTGGATTTTGCACCGATTGTTCCTATCTCAGCGAAATTTAATATGGCAGTGGAGAAATTGCTGCAGGTTGTGATTGATGTGTACACAGAACTCCAGAAGAAAGCAGATTCACACATTCTAAAAAGACTTCCCGCAATGCTAAGGCCACCAGCCAATGGAGAGATTCTCAGGATCACCCAGCAAGGAGTAAAACCTCCTTTGTTCCAGATCCAGACCACGGCGCAGTTGAAAGAGAATTACATTCAGTATGTGCGCAATTCACTGCGAAACTACTTTAATTATGCGGGCGTTCCCATATTGATAAAGACAAAAAAGGTAGGATCAAGTAGAAGATGAATATTACAGCGATTTTTCTTTCATTAGCAATGGGTGGTTTGTTCGGAATGATACCTTTTTCTTATCTTTTGGGCATATTAAAGGGTGTGGATTTGAAGAAAACCGGCAGCGGCAATATTGGTGCAACCAATCTTGGTCGTTCCCTTGGTCTTGTATATTTTATTGTTGGATTCGTGCTTGATGGGTTAAAAGGATTAGTGCCTGTTCTGATTGCTCAGCGCTACCATCTTCTGTCCGCCTTTGCAGGCGCAGGTGCCATATTGGGTCATATCTTTAACCCATTTTTTAGTTTCAAGGGTGGAAAAGGTGTTTCCACGACAATTGGTGTCGCCCTGGGTATTGTGCCCGTACCCTTTCTGCTTTCAGTCGCTGTATGGTTGATTATTTACCTTAGCACCTATTTCATTTCTCTCGCTTCAATAAGTTTGGCCGTTGTTCTACCGGTGACTACATTTTTGGCTGGCAGAACCGGATTGGGTGAAAAAATTTTGATATTGATCATCGGTATACTCTTGATATATGCCCATCGTTCAAATATCAAAAGGCTGCTTAACAAGACTGAACCGAAGACAATTTTCTGGGGAAAAAGATGAATATTTCAATTTTAGGATGTGGAAACTGGGGTTCGGTATTTGGAATCATTCAGGAGAAAAATGGACACAGTATTAAAATCTGGGAATATGACAGAGTAAGGGCAATTGCTGTCCAGAAAACAAGGGATAATAGTCCATTCCTTCTTAGACATAGAATCCCCAAATCAATCTACATTGACTGGCAACTTGAGAATGTATTAAAAGATAGTGAACTCGTAGTGCTTGCAGTACCCTGTCAGACATTGAGGTCGGTGTTAAGAGAAATTAAAAAATTGAGGGTCGGCAAGAGAGATTATCTCAGTCTGATAAAGGGTATTGAAATAAGAACTCTTGGACTTCCGTCTGAGATTATCAGACAGGAACTGCAAATGAATGAATGCTTTGTGTTATCCGGACCTTCAATTGCAAATGAGATCATCCGAGATGAACCAACCGCAGTTGTGCTTGCAGGCAGAAATATAGAAAAGGCAGAGCAATTTCAGAGGCTGCTTTCTACAAAAAATTTGAGGATCTATGTTTCCAAAGATCACCTGGGTGTTGAAATTGGAGGAGCAGTGAAGAATGTGTTGGCAATTGCCTGCGGAATAAGCGATGGTCTTGGTTTTGGTGCGAATGCAAAGGGTGCATTGATTTCCCGCGGGATTGTTGAGATACAGAGGCTGGGCATAAGATTGGGCGCGGACCCGAAGACCTTTTACGGCCTGTCGGGCCTGGGTGATTTAATAACCACTTCCTGCAGTGAGGAATCAAGAAACCATCTTTTTGGTAAAATGCTTGGTCAGGGCAAGAGTGTTGAAGAAATAGAAAAGAAATTTGTGATGATTGCTGAGGGTGTGCCTACTACAAAAGCGGTTATTATACTGGCGCGAAAGTATAATGTTGATATGCCGATATCAAAGACGGTTTATGATATTTTGTATAAGAGAAAATCACCAATCCAGGGATTGAAGAATTTGATGATGAGACCTTTGAAAAATGAATAGTTTATAAAAAAACAAATAAGGAGGAAAGATGGAGGAAAAGGAGTTTTATTCAATAAAAGAGGTGGCAGAAATGTTTGGAATACCTGCCTATGTATTGCGTTACTGGGAAAAGGAATTTCCGATGTTGAAACCACACAGAAATAGATTAGGCAGACGTTTTTATTCAAAAAAGGATCTTGAGATCGTGCGTATGATAAAGGTAATACTTTATGAGCAGGGCTATACAATCGCCGGTGCCAAGAAGAAACTTGCAACGATTACCGAAGGCCCTGAACAATTATCTCTGCCTTTAAAAGACACAATGAAGATTGTGAAAGAGGTGAAGGAGGAGTTAAGAGAAATTCGTTCAAAACTTAAGTGATTTTACCAGATCTTAATGAAAACAGAGGTTTGAAAGCTATTTTCCTGTTTGCTTCCACTCATTCAGGATTTGAACCATTGTCAGTACAAAATTATTAATCGCCTTGTTGACTTCAGGTGAGATGTCCTCCCCAAAGTTCAGATTAACCGGTTCAATGCCAAGAACAATGACCTTTGTTGGGATGGTTTGTTCTAAGAACTTTGCCAGCATTGATAATGGTAATCTATGAGTGGAGATATCATCAAATTGAATTTTCTCGGGGTCAACAATGTATATGGTGCCAGGTTTTTTGCCCCCTACGCAACTATCTAATATGATCGTTAGCGCGGGCTGGAATCTTCTGATATCAGCGGTGAAATTTTCCGGTGTTTCACCGCCATTGACAAAGAGTAAAGATTTGAATTTGTGTCGCTTGAGTCTTGATAATATCATTACAAGGGCAAGCGGCCCAAAGCCATCATCACCTCTTTTTGTATTTCCTACGCTAAGCATGCATATTTTTTGAACATCTTTGATTTCTTTTTTCAGTTTATGCAGCCAATGTGCGGGCATCTTAAATTATAAAAATAAATAATGGACAAGTCAATGGGTAAGATTGAATATTTTCAAGAAAATTTTGCTTGACAAATGAATATATATGGTTATAATAATAGGATTATGAAGGGCCATTTTACAATAATCTTTGTGAGCGGAAATGATTTTTTGAAGAGTATTTCCGTCTCCAAGAATATTTTATTTTTCATTGGAATATTTTTGGCGATAATTACGGGTAGTGCACTAACACTCTTTATCTATAATACGAATGTATCACTTAACGAAATCAAACAGAATATTGCTGAAGAACAGCATCGTGAATATCTGGATAAAATTGTCCGGCTGAAATCCTGGATTGCGGAATTGAGAGGTCGGCTAAATAATCAGATAGTACTGGATAATAAACAGCGCAATTTCCTTCAGGTTGCTTCAATCCATCCTGATGTCTGGTCAATGGGTATTGGCGGTAGCAAAACTTCAATGCCGGTCAGTAATCTGAGTATTTATAATCAAAAACTTCTTGAAGAATTATATGAGTCCGTCGATATTCTAAAAGGACAGGTTAAGTTGAGACGGATGAGTGTTCAGGAATTAAAAGAAAAGTTGGTTCAAAAGTTTGATCTCTGGCAGCACATACCTTCAACAA
Organism: uncultured bacterium; assembly: GCA_964418185.1. Classification (GTDB taxonomy): domain Bacteria; phylum Hydrothermota; class Tepidihabitantia; order SM23-42; family JAOAFX01; genus JAOAFX01. Next base: position 28,052 of record CAYQKL010000009.1, on the reverse strand, counting down.
ATCCAGTCCCCGGGGCAGAGATTAGTTCTTCTTTTGGCTATCGGATTGACCCATTTGAAAAGGATGTGCGTATGCATGAAGGGGTGGACTTGAGTGCACCGCGCGGCACGCCCGTATATGCTACAGCAGATGGCATTGTGATCTATGCAGATTGGAATATGGGTTATGGTTTTGTGGTTGATATTGATCACGGTTATGGCTTTACCACACGCTATGCCCACCTTTCAAAGATTCTGGTGCAGGTAGGTGAGTCAATAAAGCGCGGTCAGATCATCGGCAGGGTTGGTGCTACCGGCAGGGCTGTATGCTCTCATCTCCACTATGAAGTTCATGTCGCAGACATAAAGGTAAATCCGGTCAATTATATTGACTTCAGAGATGTAGTATTTGATTAGAACAATTTTGTTTTTTTCTATTAATCTTCAGATATCCGATTTTTAATCAATTATGAGTGAAACCATAGGCATGATTCTTGCTGGTGGCAGGGTTGATGAACTTCTTACCCTGACCGAAAGAAGGCCCAAGGCGGCTGTACCAATATTTGGAATCTATCGGTTTATTGATTTTGTGCTCAGCAATATGATGCATTCTAAGATTGATAATGTTGGAATTTTGTCCCAGTTCAGACCATATAGTCTGATGCGTCATATTGGAACTGGAGAACACTGGGATTTCATTGGTAGAAAACGGGGGATAAGAATGCTATCGCCTTACAAGGGACTAAAAGAATCTGATTGGTACCGAGGAACTGCGGACGCAGTCTATCAGAACATTTCTTTCATTGAAGAATTCAAACCTCATTATGTTATTGTCGCAGCGGCGGACCATATCTATCAGATGGATTATCGAAAAGTTCTTGAGTTCCATAAGGAGAAATGCGCTGATGTTACGGTCTGTTTCACAAAGATGAAGACAAGAAAACCCTGGTTTGGATACGGTATTATTGAAAAAGATGGGGCGGTCGTTGAATATCAGGAAAAACCTGACAAACCCCTATCAGATTGGGTGTCGATGACAGTCTATATATTTCATACGGATGTTCTTCTTGATTTACTTAAGCAAAATGTAAGTGCTAAATCCCATGAATTCGGTAAGGATATAATCTCGCATTTACCAAAAAATTGCGCGATATATGGTTATAGATTTTGTGGTTACTGGGCATACTCAAGGACAATAGAGATGTATTACAAGACTAATATGGAGTTGCTCAATGGTGCGGTCAATTTGAGAAACTGGCAGGTGTGCACGAATCTTATTGAAGGTTGTGCTCTAAGAGACCGTATTCCAGCAAAGATTGAAGGTTATATTACTAATTCATATATTAGCGATGGTTGTGTGATAAAAGGCAAAGTGATAAACTCAATTTTATCACCCGGTGTTATGGTGGAAGATAATGCCGAGGTCATTGATTCAATCATTTTTCATAATACAGTTATTAGAAAAGGTGCAAGATTGAAGAAAGTTATCTGTGACAAAATGTGCGAGATTGGTGCATCTTCAGAGATTGGGACCTTTGGTGCACAGATTCCCTCGGAGGAATTTAAAGACCTACTCAACAGAGGTATTACATTGTTAGGAAGAGAGGTGAAGACTGCTCCAGGAACAAAGATTGGTGCCAATACGGTTATATATTCGGGTAAAATGATTACGGTAAAGGAAATTGCTCCAGGAAGTGTTGTATGATGAAGAAAGATATTGTTGCGCTGCTTCTTGCTGGAGGTGTTGGTTCACGCTTGAGCATTCTTGCAAGACTGCGCGCCAAGCCAGCAATACCCTTCGGTGGCATATATAGAATTATTGATTTTACAATGAGTAGTATTGCTAATTCTAATATTGATGTGGTTGGTGTGCTCACCCAATACAAACCACTTTCATTGATGGAGCATATTGACAATGGTCGACCCTGGGATCTTTTTGGAAAAACCAGACTTGTGGAGATTTTACCGCCTAAGACCGGCGAGGAAATTTTTGATTGGTACAAAGGTACTTCTGATGCGGTCTATCAAAATCTCGGTTTTATTGAAGATTTCTCGCCGGAGATGGTTCTGGTTGTTTCAGGAGACCACATATACTATATGGATTATAATGAATTGAAAGATTTTCATATAAGTAAAAAAGCGGATGTCACAGTCGGATTGATTCGTGTGCCATTAGAACAGGCGCACCATTTTGGTATTGCCCGTATTGATAGAAATGGAAAAATTATTGAATGGATAGAAAAACCCAAGAGACCAAAATCTAACCTTGCCTCAATGGGAATATATATTTTTAATAGGGTAATATTAAAGAATATTTTGAAGGAGTCAGCTAAGAATGGTGGAGTAGATTTTGCCAAGGACATTATTCCACTTTTGTTGAAAAAGAAAAATAGGGTTTTTGGATATGCATTTAATGGCTACTGGCGTGATGTGGGAACCATTGATGCATACTGGAATTGTAATATGGATCTGTTGAGGACAAATTCTGGTCTGAATATAGAAGATTGGAACATTAGAACCAACCTTTTTATCCGTGGCGAGGTTGGTGTGAAACCGTCTGCTTTTATTGGCAAAAATGCCCAGCTATTCAATTCTCTAATATCTTCGGGCTGCATAATTAAAGGAAGTGTTGAAAATTCCATAATTTCTCCGGGAGTGATTATTGAGAATGGTGCAAAGGTGAGTAATTCTATCGTTTTCCACAACACTGTGATTGATAAGAATGCCGTATTATCTAAGGTAATTGTTGACAAGAATGTGAAGATCGGTAAAGGCGCAAATATCGGTTCAGGAAAGTCAAAACCCAACATAACGCTTGGTAAAAATCTATCAACGGGTATCACGGTAATCGGCAAAAATGCAATTATTCCAGATCAGATGGTTGTTGGCAAAAACTGTATTATCTCTTCAGGTGTGAATTTGAGTAGATTTGGATCTAAATACTTAGATTCTGGTTCAACTTTATAAGTATTTTTTGATTAAGAGAGATAGCTAAGAAAATCATCGCCTCTGATTTAAGGCAGGTGAGATTTATCTTATATAACTACCAGCATTAATATCTATTGTGCAGCCAGTTGCATGGTCCATCAGTCCACTAGCCAAAAATAGAATTGTGGGAGCGACATCTTCTGGCTTGGTCAATTCATTCAGGGCAAGGTGATCAATTATTGGCTTGGTTCCGAAATTCCTTATGTAATCATCAATCATTCGGGTTTTCACAAAGCCCGGAGCAATGACAAAACACTTTATGTTATCCTTTCCATATTCTTTGGCAATGGTGCGACTTAGCGTAACCAAGCCACCTTTTGCTGCACCATAAGCCCAGTGCTCTTTGTCTTCTCCGCGAAATGCGGCACGGGATGCAATATTAATAATCCGACCACCACCTGTTTTTTTGAAATGTTTGATTGCCTCACGACAGAGTATCGCTGCTGATACCAGATTTATGTTCATAGTCCGGTTCCAATCTTTTAACCACTGATCAATTTTTTTGTTAATAGGTGAAGATTCATAGATACCCGCATTATTTATCAATGTATGAATCCCACCGTATGTATTTAGAATCCTCTCAAAGAGTTCAATACATTTTTCTGGCTGGGAAAGGTCAGCGCAAAATATTTTTGAATTGTTACCTGCCTGTTGTGCCAGTATCTGTGCTTGTTTTCTATCGCTATGATAATGGATGGCAATGGTTGCTCCATATTCAGCGAGCATCTTAACTATAACTGAACCAATGCCTCCAGTTGCGCCGGTGACGAGGATGATTTTGTTTCTTAAATTTATTCTCATTTATTCTAAATATAACGAAAAAAGACAAACAATCAAGAGCAATTTGCTTCATCCTGTCGGTATGCTTGACATTGTATCTTGGTTGGTTATAATTAAATATACAGATTGGAGGATGGAATGATTAAAATAGAGATACGAATATATGTAATATTCTTTTGTATTCTGCTAATTGCCTGCGCAATCAACATTCTCGGAGCCGGGTATTATCGTCTCCTGGAAAAGGAACGAAAACTATACTTGGGATTAAGAAGTATTGATTCGGTTGCGGCCGATAAATATCTAACTCTGTCTGCGGCAACGGAAAGAAAGTACTACTATGACCAGTACTGGCAGGGAAGAGATGACGAGAGAGAGAAATTTGAAGAACGAACTGAATATGCATTTAAAGAATTTGGTAGGTATGCGCCATTATCTGATGAACGAATACCTATTTATGTAAAATATGGAAACCCTACCAAACGGTATATTATTACCCCTGAGAAAAAGGTTGGGGTTATAACCAAAGAATATGTGAGACCTGCAGAGATATGGACTTATATTAGTGAAGGCATTGAATTTGATTTTGTCAGACTAACCCGTGCATATAAGGTCATTGCCCGGAGTCAATTCGGGGAAAGGGTTATTCTACCAATCTTGAAAGAAGATACCACAAGCATTGATCTGTCAGATACAATCCCCTCGGGAAAATTAGAATTTGATGTTGCCTTTTGTCGCTTCAAACAGCGTAAGGATCTGGTAAGGCTTGAGATATACACGCAGTTTTTGATTGATGATACAGCTGGCTGTCATATATTGCGTCGGGTAAAGATTTATGACGAATCGGAAAATCTCATAACTAAAAAAAATAGCAATTTAATTCCCATAAATGCTGCTAAAGGATTTTTCTTTGATGAAATCAATCTCTGGCTGGCACCCCAGAATTATAGGGTTCTGGTTGAATATATCAATCTGAGATCAAAATGTGGCGGCAGAAAAGAATTTTCTGTGAATCTGATTGATTATAAAGACGATGCCAAAAAGGTTAGTGACCTCGTTTTTGCAAAATTAATTGATGAATCATCAATTGAGGAGAAATTCTATAAACCAGTTGGTCGGGTAATACCTCTTGTTCAACCAACACTTGCTGTTTCTACACCATTCTATGTTTATCACGAACTCTATAACCTTATGACCCGAGATGGTCAGCATCTTTTGAAGGTTAACTATGAAATATACAACAGAGAGAAGATGCGTAAAGAAATTGTGGATATTATGACTCAGACTGAGAGCAGCGAAGGTGATGTTGCATATATCGCTGCAAAATATCACCCGATGGATTTGCCCGCAGGCAATTATTTGATTGTCGCGCGCACTACCGACTTATTGAGCGGCGAAGAATATACAGCGGTAGGTGAATTCACCTTAGAAAAAGTTAAATAAAGAGAAAAGATGTGCTCACTCGGGTCATTTTTCATTGAAAGAGAATGGAAGGAAGATATGTTTAAAATGATTGCTATAATTATTTTGATTTTTACACTTGGCTTCATTGATTGTAGTATCAAATATGCTGGTTTTAAGTATCCTGATACGGAGAAAATTATGGTTGCAGATACTCTCTATGAAAACATTATTGTGGATGAATATCGCTGGTTAGAAGATTTTGGGGATGCAAATGTTCAAGAATGGGTTGATGCACAGAATCTGATCTCGCAGTCATATCTTAACAAACTCTCTCAGCGTGAATATCTGAAAAAGAGATTTACCGAACTCAGGCGCTACGATGATGAATCAGCACCCCACAAAGTGCTTGATGGTGAACGATTATTTTATTTCGCTATAAAAAAAGATTGGGAAAGATGGGCATATTACACAAAAACAAATGAATATGCGCAGCCTTTGCTTCTACTTGATCCTAATCAATGGGGTTTGAAGACTCTGGGTGCTGTATATCCATCTCGGGATGGTAAATATATTGCCTATGGTGTTGAAGAAGCGGGAAGAGAGAATCCCGTAATAAAGATTATGGAGGTTGAAAATAGGAAGATTCTCTCTGATTCACTTCAAGGCTGGCGCCAGAGTGGCATTGTCTGGTTGCCGGACAATTCAGGATTTTACTACACGGCCAATCCATTGAAAGGAACTGTGCCTGAAGGCGAAGAAAATTACTGGGATGCAGTATATTTACACAAAATTGGTGCACCCGGTACTGAAGACGAAAAAATATTCTATCATCCCGAAATAAAAGAGTACTTTCACGGTGTCGATATTAGTGAGGATGGAAAATATGCTCTATTTTATCGCTCAATGTTCTATAAGAGTGAAGTATTTCTCAAAATTTTAGGTGCGCAGGATTCTATGATACCGATTGTGTCGGGATTTGATGCGGAGTATGGCATACGGATTGTGGATAATCGGTTAATTATAAAAACCGATCTTGATGCGCCAAAAGGTAAGGTATTCGCCACGGCAATAGACAAATTGGACAAGAAAAACTGGAAGGAAATAATTCCTGAAACCGAAGACAATCTTGAATATGTTGCACCAATCAACGGGTATCTATATGCAGTGTATAGTCATAATGCATATCGGATTATAAAGATTTATACAATTGATGGTGAATATGTAAGGAACTTACCTTTGCCTGGTATAGGAAATGCCTGGGTCTGGGGCTACTGGTCGAAAAAAGATGTCTGGGTTTATTTCACTTCATTTACCTTTCCGCCTACAGTATTCAAATATGATTTTGAAAAAGATAGTCTCATTTTATACCACAGGCCTCCAATAGAAATAGATCTATCCGATTTTGTCGTTGAGCAGGTCTGGTATGATTCAAAAGATGGAACGAAAATACCGATGTTTTTTGTGCACTACCGGAAGATTGGAAGAAACGGTAACAACCCTGTATATCTCACTGGTTATGGCGGATTCAAGGCTTCAATGGGTCCATATTTTTCTACCAACTATGCAGTCTGGCTGGAGTGCGGTGGTGCCCTGGCTATTCCAAACCTGCGTGGTGGTGGCGAATTTGGTGATGAGTGGCATAAGGCAGGAATGCTTGAGAACAAGCAGAATGTATTTGATGATTTCATCTATGCGGCGAAATGGCTTATAGAAAAGGGGTATACAAATTCACATAGATTAGGTATTGGTGGTGCAAGCAACGGTGGACTGCTTACTGGTGCCGCTCTGGTGCAGGCACCAGAATTATTCAAGGCAGTCTATGTGGGTGTGCCATTGCTGGATATGCTTAGATACCACAAATACAGTTACGCAAATATCTGGAAAGAAGAGTATGGCAGCGCTGATGATCCTGAGCAATTCAAATATTTGATTAAATACTCACCTTACCACAATGTGAAACAAAATTACAAATATCCGGCGGCACTTTTTGAAGCAAGCGACAACGATCCACGCTGCCATCCAATGCACGCAATGAAGATGGCTGCAAAAGTTCAAAAAAATCAGACAGGTAAATCTCCGATTCTTCTCATTGTGCGTAAACACGCCGGGCATGGAGGCGGCACTACATTATCAGAAAATATCAGTGAAGATGTTGATATGTGGTCTTTTATGATGGACCAACTGGGCATAAGAACGCCGAAAATATTGAGGTAAATAATTTTGCCTGATAACTTGGTTAAAGATCCTTTTTAGTGGAAGATTTGTGAACAGCAATGCCAACAAAAAATACTACAACTTCAAATATGGTTATCCAGATCCGACTTAAAAAACTAATAGCAATTGCCAGTGGTGAAGGGATGAAAGAAGAGAGTAGCAAAGACATCATCCCTTCTCTTACACCCAGCCCGCCTGGGGCAAATATGACAATAAAACCGCTCATCCAGGACAGGGTATAGGCGGCAGCGAGGTTAAAGATTTTTGAAAACGGTATGGTATAGATTGAATTTATCAAAAAATAGAACCCAATTATCTGGGCAATCCAGAGCCCAAAGAAGTATAGGGAAAGAAAGAAAATCTTTAGGTATGTTATGTGAAAATGTATTTCCTGCCTTTTAAGAATATGCAGTGCCCGATTTATCAATTTGTTCATAATCATAGGGTGTAAAAGTACCATGAAAAGAAGAGCAATTGGAATCAAAAATACCCAATTCTGATCAAAACCATAGGTTGTGGAAAACATTGATGAAAAGAATAGCACGATTCCGACCAATAGGGTCAAAACGGTTTCAATTACTACACTTATGCCAATGGTTTCTGCTTTTAAACTTTCGCCCTTACCCAGAAAAATTCTGCCTAAGGCAAACCAGATACCTCCCGGGACATATTTGGCAAGTTGTGAAGCCGACATTATCCAGAAGGCGTTGACAAAGGTGATAGTATTACTTAATGAACGAATTATCTTCTGCCAGGCTTTAACAAAAATTAAAAAATTGATAAATAAGAATATAAAAGAAATAAGAAGGTTCACCAAGTTAAATTGGAGTGAATCCAATGGTATCCTATGCCAGTTTCTAATCAGGTTGGTAACCAAAAAATAGAATATTACCAGGACAACGATTACTGTAATACTTTTCCTGAACAACTTCATAATGAGAGTATATGTATCTCTCTTTGTTTGTCAATGGTGGATAATATTGACTTTGAGGTCAATCTATCTATAATTGAATTATGGAAATTTTGATTGGAGAAATATGGAATGAGTTGAAAGATTTGGTTGCTGCTGAAGAATTGGTTTTTCTGAAAAAATGTTTTCGGGCATATTCATCAAAGGCACACATTAAAAATGTTGTAAATGATATGGAAATTCTTCAGAAATTTTCACCTCCCCATCAGAGAATTCTTGACTTTGGCTGTGGGATTGGGATTCAATCCCTTTTACTTTCAAAAATGGGCTACGAAGTTCACGGGTTAGAAACAATAGAAGATAAATCCCTTGATGGATTTTTAAAAGGCAAGGCTGAAGGACACAAGAAAACGCGTGATGAAAGTATGAAAAGCGTCTGGAAGGTTATTCAGAAAAGAGCAAATGTTGAATTCCAATTTTATGATGGGCAACATATTCCATTTGAAGACAACTTTTTTGATATTGTATTTACCTATGCAGTCCTTGAACATATTCCGCCAGATGAAGTTAATGGTATTGTAAGTGAGATAAAAAGGGTTTTGAAACAAAATGGCATTTTCTATGTTTTTCAATTGCCTCAGCGAACTTCTTACACCGAATTCATTGCCAGAAAATTGGGGATGGAATCACACGAATATCTGTGGTCGCATCAGAGTATAAAAAATTTATTACAGCGGATAGATTTTGAGGTAATCTTTTATGAAAAGGCGGATATGATAATTAACCACCCATACAAAATAGTAAATCCTTTGTTTCCTGTCTTAAAATCAATAAATAATTTTTTGCTTCATACACCATTATCAAAATTTGCCCACCATATCACTGTAGTTTCTAAGAAACTTTAGGGTAAAACTATTGTTTTTTGCGTGCTGTTACCAATTCGTATGAAATAAATGCCAGGGGCAACAACATTGCCAGAATCATCTCGCATATCCCAGACCAGGTTTGCAGATAGGAGATCTGGTTTATTTATTAGGATTCGCACCAACCTACCTGAACCATCATAAATCTTTAGTGAAACTGGTGCAGATTGCAATTCAGGGAAATCGGTTGATGAAAGATTTACCATAACAGAGGATCTTCTTGAACATGGATTTGGTATTGTAGTTATCGCTACATCACCAGGTGATATAACGCGTACAGTGTCAATTCCGTAAAACTGTGTTCCATCATTCAATTCTCCAGTAACGGTAAATTCTATTGCCGGTCCAGGTTGGACACCGACAAGGTCTTGAATGTTAAATTTTGCAATATAGAATTCTGGAGTTGCATTCCCTGAAATTGCATGGGCATCTTCACATTCTACCGTTGAAATATCTATGTCTGTGTGATTATAGCCCGCTGGTAGATTGATAAAGGCAGTAAATTTGCCATGGCTTTTCAGGTTAATAACTTCGGGCTCAATCCTTATTGTTGCCTGTAACATTCCGGCAGAATTCCAGAATGCATAAACATGCTCAGCACACGGTGTGGAGGAGTATTCACAGAAAAGGCTGCACGGTTCAGGCAAATGGAGTGTTCCCCATATCGCCGGTGATTGAGGAGCAGGAGCATTCCAGCCATCCCAGCAGAGTACAGAAAAGTCATTCAATCTGTTCACATAATCATCAAAGATATAGACGGTTTTGAATGTGAGATTACCTGGAAGAATGAGACCCGCAAAGCTATCTTTGTAAACTGCCTTATAATTTTCCAATTGTGTCAGTACATAATTGCGTGCTCCTTCAATCGTGGTCATACCATCATTCCACACGGTGATCAAACCAGTCTTACCCAGATAGGTGGTTGAACCATCAGGATTCTTCTTCCAGAGTTTGTAATAATTTATCCCACGCTCATCATTCAGATTGACAATTCTTTCAAGAATGGCATAGGGTGATGTCCACCTGGTCACAACATTATTCCCTTCCCAGTATGAGATCATTGTTTCATAGAATTTATTGAGATAATAGAATGTTTGCCCAACCAATGTTGGTTCACCTGTATCTAACAATATTGAATTATTCTCGCAAATAATCTGTCTTAAACGACCGACTCCCATGCAAGTTCGGGTTGTATTCCAGGCGATAAAATGCACATGGGGAGCGTATATATAAGGAATATTCTGCTCACCTTCTACACCGATAACATAATCAATGCCTTCAACAATTCCATCGCCATCTACGTCTGCGTGGCTACTTGTCCATACACCTGCTGATAACAAACCGAGCATTAAAAGATAGACAATGAAACCTTTCAATTTATCCATACTATACCTCCGATTCTATATATATTATAATCACAAGTTCCAAAATGTCAAGATATCGATTTAAATCAAAAATAATCTTACCAAAATTGGGTTATTTAATCAAAATAAAAATTCTTAAATGACCTGTAGGAACCCATGGGGTCAAATCAATATATTTTACACTGATAGATAGACACTTAGGATATGAACAGGACTGAAGTTCCTGCTCCAGAGTTTTTTGAATATCAAATCATCAATAACCTCAGACCATACTAAAATTTTTTTGCAAAACTGAAGCCTTGCCCTACAGGTTGGAAAAATGCAATCACTGATTGCACATTTACCCTAAGCGTAGAATTTGTTTTTCTTACTATAATCAAACATTTAAACAATTATTTAATTGTTTAAATGTTGAAGTGTAGATATAATTCTAAAAAATTGGAACACTTAGCGAAACAAACCTCGCAATTCCTGTTTTTTTAATGTAACAGTCCGCCATGCGGCGTGGCGGATTGGTCTGCGTATTTACGATGTGGGTATTATCGCGGTTAGAGAACCGCTCCCACAGACGATTTTCAAAAAATGAGGCTGAAGTTACTACTTAAAAATTCAGAATCAGATATTTCAACATATTGAACTTTAGCATTGAATCTAATAATTGACATTACCGGCTTTCATTAGATTTATTGACACAATATCCTTTTTAGATATACTTTTCTAATTATGCAGAGAAAAAATAGCATCCCGTTTAGTGTATTCTTGTTGCTCTATATTGTTCTTTCAATTTTGCTCTTTGACCCCAAGTTATTTACGGGTGGTGATAATGCGGTTTACATAATCCTTGCAGAGTCAATTGCTAAGGGTAGTGGCTATAAAAATATCTATATGCCTGAGCAACCACCCCATACTCAGTATCCATTTGGCTTTCCCCTTTTGCTTTCGGTTTTTGTTCTGATATTTGGCACAAATGTGATTGTCCTGAAATTTCTTATATTTATAATGGGTGTGTGTTCTTTTTATTTTTTTTATCGGATTGCTGAATTTCTATTTAAAGAAGATACAAGATATATTATCCCTTTCTTTGTATCTATCCCGATTTTTATTATTTACAATCACTGGGTTCTTTCCGAGATACCATTTTTGTGTTTTTCGCTTGGCAGTTTGTTTTATTTATTGAAGGCACAGGACAGCAAAAAAATTTATTACTATCTCGCTTTCTTTTTTGGAATATATTCATTATTTATTAGAACTGCAGGCATTTCTTTAATTTTTGCCGTTATTTTTTATTTGATATTAAAAAGGAAATACAAATACTTAGGTATTTTCGTATTGATATTCCTTGCAGTATTTGTTCCGTGGCAAATAAGGAACTCAAGCATTTCTGAAGGAGGGAGCTATATTGACCAACTCCTTGCCAAAAATCCCTATCAGATGGAACTTGGCAGGATTGGTTTTTTTGATTTGATAATTCGGGTATGGGAAAATTTTATTTATTACTCATTCACAATATTGCCACAAACACTGCTGTCAATCATCAAAGCGAATATTCTTATTTCAATCATAGGTCTGCTATTTGTTTTTCTTACCGTCGTTGGTTTTATTAAAAAGATAAAATGCATTTCAATTATTGAATTATATTTTATATTTTCATTGATTATCTTACTTGTCTGGCCAAAGGTCTGGTCTTCAGAGAGATTTTTGTTGCCAGTTTTGCCGATTTTTATTCTCTATATTTTTTCGGGATTGTTCTGGTTTGCGACGAAGATGAAATTGAAACATTTTGTTCTTGTACTTGTAATAATGTTCATTTTTCTGAATGCCTTAGAAATCATTCCCCAGGCAAGGACGGCGATTGGCAACAATGTTTCATATCTTAATGGTGATAAATATGCTGGTTATCCTCTGGACTGGCGCCGGTATTTTGAGACAATTGAGTGGATAGATAAAAATATTCCGCAAGACAAAATTATTATGGCACGTAAGCCAGAATTTGTCTATCTTTTATCCCGGCATAATTCTTTTTGTTATCCATTCACCACGAATGCCCAGGAGATTGAACAAGCGATTCAAAAGGCGGATTACATTCTTTTTGATAATTTTCAATGGACCGGGACAACCTATCGTTATTTATTACCAGTGATTCAGCAGAAATCGGCAAAGTATGAAATCGTTCATCAAACAGAACGACCTGAATTTTTTCTGCTAAGAGTGGTAGATTAGTACAAAATATTGAAATTTTGCATTTTTGAATATTGCAAAGTTTGGTGCCAAAATTGAGTTGAGAGGATTCAAATTTGGAAATCATTGACTTTGTTTGTTATCTTGGTATAATCTGGAGAATATGAAGATCGGACTAATCGGCCTGCCTAATGTAGGAAAATCAAGTTTATTCAATCTATTGACCCAGGCAAATGCCCAGGTTGCGAAGTTTCCATTTACTACAATTGAAAAGAATGTGGGTGTAGTAATCATTCCCGATGAACGTCTGGACAGAATTGTAGAAATCACAAAATCTCCAAAGAAAACCTATGCACATATTGATTTTGTTGATATCGCAGGATTGATAAAAGGTGCCTCAAAAGGTGAGGGCTTGGGGAACAAGTTTTTATCTCATATAAGGGATGTCGACCTTGTGCTCCATATTTTGAGATGTTTTCCTGACCCTGATATTCCCCATACTGGTACTGAGATAGACCCTGAAAAGGATTATGAAATTGTGCGGAGCGAACTCTTCCTTGGAGATCTGGAAATTGTGGAACGAAGGCTTGATAAAATAAAAAAGAACTTTCAAGCAAAAGATGAAATTGAAACATTAAGTGAAATAAAAGCCGACCTGGAAAAGGCACAAATTCCGAAGAAAAGAATGATTGATCTACCTTTGCTCACAACGATTCCGGAAATTATCGTTTTGAATTTTGACGAGGATGGTTGTTTTAAGACGAAATTCCCTGGTTATAGAATTTCAGTGAAACTTGAAGAAGATATTTCGAATTTTGATGAACAGGAAAGGATAGAATTGAGAAGTCAAGCGGGATTTGAAAAAGATGGCATTACAGGTCTATTGAAGTTATGCCTTCAACAATTATCAATGATTACTTTTTTCACGATAAAAGGTGAAGAGGCGCGTGCCTGGCTAATAAAATCAGGGACTAAAGTAATTGATGCTGCCGGCAAAATTCATACGGATTTGAAACAAGGTTTTATTAAGGCTGAAATTTTAAGGTATGATGATTTATTAAGAGTCGGCAGTTTTGCACATTGTCATGAACAGGGTTTAACCAAAATTGAGGGAAAAGAATATGCTGTTCAGGATGGCGACATAGTCCTGATAAGATTCAAGGTCTGAGTGTTCTATGTTTCTTTTTATTGGATTCTTTATTTGTACAGGGATCATCTTTTTTGCTGGCACGAAACTATCGTTATACAGTGACGTAATTGCCGAAAAAACTGGTTTGGGCAGAACCTGGATTGGATTGATTTTGGTGGCTTCAGTAACATCCCTGCCTGAATTGGTTAACAGTATCGGCTCAGTAACTTATGGAGGTGTGCCCGATATTGCGGCTGGTGATTTGATTGGAAGTTGCGTGTTCAATTTGCTGATAATTGCCTTTCTTGATCTGCTGTATCGTAAGACACCGATATCAAGTATTGCCCAGACCGGTCATATTATATCTAGTAGTTTTGGAATACTACAATTGAGTGTGGCAATTGTTGGTATATTTTTGGGAAAACATATCCCCCGATTTGGTTGGATCGGATTGAATAGCATAATCTTTATTGTTATTTATTCTCTGGCAATGAGATTGACCTATCGGTACGAAAGAAAATTGATTGGTAATGAGACGGAGGCACAAAAGATTGAGTTGTATCCAGAAATGACCTTAAGAAAAGCACTTTGTCTTTTTGTCGTAAATGCCATCTTGGTTATCGGTGCGGCAATATTCCTGCCCAAGATTGGTGAAGGCATTGCTGAGTTAACCGGTTTAGGACAAACATTTGTTGGAAATATTTTTATCGCCTGCTCAACTTCTTTACCTGAAGTTGTCGTATGTTTTGGCGCATTAAAATGTAAGGCAGTGGATCTGGCATTGGGCAATCTAATGGGGAGCACTATTTTTAATATCACTGTTTTGGGAGTTATTGATTTTTTGTATATAGAAGGACCAATTCTTTGCTTTGTAAGTCAAAGCCACATAGTTTCCGCAATATCAGCAATTATCATTACATCTATTGTCACGATTAATCTAACTTATCGGGTTGAAAAAAAATATTTACCGTTATCATTAGATGCAATGATGATTGTAGTGGTTTATATTATAAACGTAATATTACTCTATTTGTTAAGATGAAAAAGAACTTGACAGGAATAAATAATGGATTATAATTTATCACTTAGCAGTCTTTGGTAACATAAAGGGGGTCTTATGGCGTTATGGGCAGTGGTACTATTCATTCTGGGGGTCCTGGCGTTGTTGTTTAATATTTTTAATGTCTTTGATTGGTTTACACCATTCTGGGCGGTCATTTTGATGGTGGTTGCTTTTGCAATGCTCACGCGGATTGCCCAGAAAGAAAAAGAGGCAGAAAAGGAAAAATTGGTGGAGAAGATTCAGGAACTTGAATCGCAGTTGAGTAAATATGAAAAGAAAGAGGTTTAGGGAGAGTTTTATTGAAATATCTCTTTTTGGAAAATCCATAAGGATACAAATCTCAATTCCATTGATTGCTATATAGATAATCCAATATGTTTGAATTCCATATTTCTCAGAAATCTCGGGGAAAATACAAATTTGAGCAAAGTCTGTATCAGCTTAATGGAAATGTTATATTCGTCAATCTGTCCGCAGCGAAGAAATTTGCTGATAAGTGGAATTTTAGTAGAAAAAAGAGCGGCAAAAGTCTGATCAGTCCTGCGGAGTTAAATGCAATGGGCCTGATTGATGAGATTCTCCATCTTGTGCTCCAGAGATATCAGATAGAAAAGAATCCTGATGCCTTCACGAAAGTTTTGGGGAATTTGGAAAAGAGAATTGGTAAAGAAAAAGTTTTCGCCACAATCAAAAAATTTGTTGAAATCTTCCCCCCGCCTGCAGTATACATAAAGAAACAGTCATTGGAAGAATATCTTAATTGCGAGACCAGTGGTGTCCCCAATATTTTGATCAGTCTCCAGGAGATGTTGATGTTAAGTTTAGCAAATGAGAACCCAGCATTTTCACAATTTCAAGAACTCTTTGACGATAAATTGCTAAAGAGAAAGACAGAGTATAAGAAGATTATGGCGGAGATTGATGAATTTTTCAAAAACCAACCGGTTTATGGGCCATTCAATCAGACTTTGATTGAACTTTTAAGGTCTCCGATTAAGGCTTCGCCTGAATCTCTTGCTGGACAGTTACTGTATATTAAAGAGCATTGGGGATTGATGCTTTCTGCAGAATTACTGGAACGTTTGACAATCCGCATCCTTGTTTCCCTTGATTTTATTCGCGAAGAAAAAAAAACAAGACCAGTAGGTCCGGGTCCTGCGTTTGTACCTGAATTCACACCAGGAACAGAAATCTATTCAGAACTTCATTATGATGAACCGAGGTTTAGTATGGATACAGACTGGATGCAAAAAGTCGTGATGATTGCCAAACATACTTATGTCTGGTTGTATCAATTGAGCAAGAAATATCAGAAGGAGATCAGAAGGCTTGATGAAATTCCGGATGAAGAACTAAATATTCTCAGCGATTGGGGTATTAATGCAATCTGGCTTATTG
Source organism: uncultured bacterium (assembly GCA_964418185.1). Lineage (GTDB taxonomy): Bacteria > Hydrothermota > Tepidihabitantia > SM23-42 > JAOAFX01 > JAOAFX01. Next base: position 11,726 of record CAYQKL010000009.1, on the reverse strand, counting down.
GTATATGGGAAAGGAGTAAGGTTTCAGCAAAGATTAAAAGACTGTGCGGTAATCCAGAGGCAATTGCCTCAGCTTATTCGGTTTACGATTATGTAATTGCCCGGGAACTTGGAGGAGAAGAATCATTTAATAATTTGAAGCAGAGGGCGTCCAGATTTAATATCAGAATCGCAGTTGATATGGTCCCTAACCATACAGCCATTGATTCTAAATGGATAAAAGAACATCCTGATTGGTTCATACAAAGACCGAGTTCACCTTTTTTCAATTACAGATTCAATGGGCCAAATCTCTCTGATGATCCTGATATAGAGATTTACCTTGAAGATGGATATTATGACCGAACTGATGCAGCAGTTGTATTCAAATTTATTGAGAAAAAGACCGAAACAGTTCGTTATATTTATCATGGCAACGATGGCACAAGCACGCCCTGGAATGATACTGCCCAGTTAAATTTTCTCTTACCTGAAGTCCGTGAAGCAGTGATACAAAAAATTGTTGATGTTGCAAAGAAATCTCATATCATAAGACTTGATGCAGCAATGACCCTCACAAAAAAGCATTATCACCGGTTATGGTTTCCTGAACCGGGTAAGGGTGGCGACATTCCATCAAGGACTGAATACAGTATGACTCATCTTCAATTTAACAGACGGTTTCCTAATGAATTTTGGCGCGAAGTCGTGGACCGAGTTGCCCGTGAAGTTCCGGATACCTTGCTACTTGCTGAGGCTTTCTGGTTGATGGAAGGGTATTTTGTGAGAAATCTTGGTATGCATCGGGTATATAACAGTGCATTTATGAATATGCTTAAGATGGAGCAGAACAAAGAATATCATCAAGTGCTGAAGAATGTACTTGATTACAATCCGGAAATACTGAAAAGGTTTGTAAATTTCATGAGCAATCCAGATGAACTCACAGCAATTCAGCAATTTGGCAGGGATGATAAGTATTTTGGTGTTTGTATAATGATGGCAACAATGCCCGGGTTGTGTATGTTTGGTCACGGCCAGGTTGAAGGATTACAGGAAAAATACGGAATGGAATATAGCAGGTCATACTGGGATGAAAAAATTGATGAATATCTTGTAAAAAGACATAAAAGGGAAATTTTTCCATTATTGCAAAAACGCCATCTTTTCAGCGGTGTTGAAAATTTCTTTATTTATGATTTCTATGATAAAGATGGTCTTATCAACGACAATGTCTTTGCGTACTCCAATGGTAGCGCAACAGAGCGCATTTTGGTTGTATACAACAATCGGTATCAGGAAGCGAAAGGCTGGGTTAGAAGTTCGGAAAGATTCCACACTGGTACCCTCGGGCAGGGATTAGCCCTTAATTGTAAAAAAGGCATCTATTATCTGTGTTGGGATAGTAAAACGAAGCTATTTTACTTAATTGACCCTTTTGTGGTTTCAGCCCAGGGATGGTATCTGGAACTGGGTGCCTATAAGTACCATATTTTTATGGAATTTAGGGAGATATTGGACAATCAAGAGCAGGATTATGGAAAAACATATCATTTCTTGAAAGGGAAAGGATTCTTGAATATTGACTGGGTTATTTCGGGAATGAAATTTACGCTGCGCATAGAAAAGTTCAGACATTTTTATCAAAAGGAAGGACTGATTGAAATCAATGAACATCTGTCTACAAAAGTTGATGAGATAATTAAGAATCCTCAAAATTTTCAAGATTTATTCCTTTACACACCTATTGTCAGTATGGTTAAGAAAGCCAGTCAGATTGCTAAAAATGGCACAAAGGCGGTTGATTTCTTTAATCTACCTGAAGTCAAAGACTTTATAATGGTACATAACTATGAGAATATTGAATGGTTTAACAAAGAAAGGCTTGAATTATTATTGTGCTGGATTATAATTGATAGATTGCTCCATAATATTGAGGAAAAGCAGGACTTCACACTGCTGGAAATTGATGATTATGTGCTGAAAATTGAAAGAATATTGGAGTTATCTGCAATGAGCGGTTATCAATATCAAAGATTCCTGAGTTTCTTGACGGACAAGGCAAATTTGTAATGATTGCTCAAAAGGAGGTAGAATGAAAAAAGGAACGATTGTGCTATTATCAATCATTAATAACTACTACCCAACTGTAAATTGAAACTATACAGCTACATCAATCACACTGCAGATCTGGGTATTGAAATCAGGGCGAAAACCTTGAAAGCACTCTTTATCAATACAGCAAAGGCGATATTTGATACTCAGATTAAGGGCAAGATCAATAATAAGGAAAAATTATCTTTTGAGCTAAAGAGTAGCTCATTAGAGGAACTGCTCATTGAATGGTGCCGAGAATTATTATACAATTTTGCTACGAAAGGATTTATCCCAAAAGAATACAAGATTGACATTACTGAGAAATTTGAATTAAGCGCTAATTTGAAAGGAGATATCTTTGATAAAAAAAGACATCAGATAAAATTAGAAGTCAAAAATGCTACATATCACAATTTGAGCCTCAAAAAACTAAAAGATTGGTACCGGGCAACGATTATATTTGATGTATAATATTACTTCCTGATTATTTCCAACAGATTACCGATATATCCCTATTCTATCTTTATAATACGTAAGTCACGGGCACTATCCATTCCTGCTGTTTTTAGTAAATATACACCGGCGGAAAGCATACGACCAGAGTCATCAGTGCCATCCCAGACAACGGGCGTTAAGCGTTGAGCGTCGAGCATCAAGCATTTAACCAACCTGCCACTTACATCATAAATCTTTATACCGGCTACTGGATACTGAATGCCGACTACCCCATTTTCTCCTATCGTGTATCTAATTTCTATTTTCTCACGGAATGGATTGGGATGAGCCGTTATGTGAATTTTTGAATCAGTGAGATTCTCCGAATTTTCGGTGATGGCTATTGGATAGCCAAAATTTGCGAAGTAAATCTGATACGGTGGTGTATCACCCTGGGTCCAGATAGCATACGCACCGCAGGCATTGGGAAAGCGGACTGATTCATTGATTGAAAAAACATTCCTTATTGAATTATGCCCATACCAACCTATCATTGTATAGTAAAGGTGGTAGTAGATATCTTTATGGCCTGAAGAGTCTTCATTCCAGAAGAGATAACTCCAGGTTGTTCCGACTGTGGAGACAACTGGATAACTGGATAACCCCGATGTCGGATATCCACCCCCTGAATTTCCACCATAGAATTTTGCCTCAAGATTACCTGAAGAACTATCTTCCCAGCATGCAGAAAAGACATCATCTCCGTGACTATAATCAAGCGCGGTATTCCGCAGGGTTCGGTAGTGGTCGAAGATAGTGCTAACCTGCGACCAGTTGCCATTTTCGTTATAACGGCAAGTAATGTGAAATGGAGTGTATGAACTTGAATCCACAGATACCCATACTACATAGATTCTCCCATTTGGTGTAAAAATGCTGGTACTCGGACTTTTATTGTCTTCGTTTGCTGAACCATAATTGCTCAGCCTCATTGTATCACTGAAGGAGTTATTAGAATAACTGCGGTAGTATATATGGCTTTTTCCATTAACATTTTCTTGCCAGACTATATGGCAGACAAAATTTGAATCAATTACCAGGTCAGGAAAGGAACAGGTCCGGCTGGACACATTAACTTTAACTGGTGAAACACTGTCATTCAAACAGTCGTAATAAATACCATTGTCGGGACTTTCATAGATAATGTGCCGACGACCGGTCTGGTCAAGGTCAAGTGCCGGATGTTTGCCCGGGTACAAATAAATCGGAGTCTGCCAATTGTGTCCCTCATCCGTGCTGTAGATATAGAAAAGACTATCTGAAGAGTTATAGATTACAAATATAGAGTCATTTAGTTTGGTAAGATTCTTCACTGCAATCTTATGACCGTTATTATAGGCTGTAGCATCAAATGAATTTGTGTTTGCAACAAGACTCTTATAGAACTGGCCAAAACCAGAGGCAATTAAGAATGATAAAAACACCAACAATTTTTTCATATAGACCTCCAGTAAGTATATTATAAGAAAGAATTTGAGAATGTCAAGGGTTATTATAAGGTCATTATGCATTATGCTTGACAGGTCCATTTTTTTGATTATCATTAATATTCTGGAGGTTTTAATGGATTATCAGAAATTGGAAAGAATTCTGTTTTTTGTTATTTTGATATTTGCGGGCGTTATCTATCTATTTACGGTTGCACCGACATTATCTTTCTGGGATTGTGGTGAATTTATTGCCTCGGCATACACCCTGGCGATTCCGCATCCGCCAGGCACACCGTTTTATGTGATATTAGGTCGGGCCTGGTTAATGTTCATTGGCTTATTTGCCAGCATCTTGCCAATTTCAAAGGAGATTGCCTGGCATATGAATCTGATCGCAATCACCTTTACACTGCTGTCTTCAGCACTTATCTATCGCTTTATTCTTAAGATCTTCAAACTCTGGTCAAGGGATGAGAACCGTTTGACCCAGATTCTTGTCGCCTTTGGCACAACTCTGATGATCAGTTTCTTTTATACAATCTGGGATAATGCGATTGAAACTGAGGTCTATACTGCCGCGACCTTTGTCTTTTTGCTCATTAATTATCTAATTTTGCTCTGGTATGAAAGTGTGAAGAATGGCCAACCAAAGAATAGTTATTTACTATTTTCTTTTTATTTGATATTTTTGTCTTCGGGCATCCATCTCACTCCATTTCTGATATTCATTCCCATATATGTATTTATTTTTATTGTAGATCGGAAATACCTTGGGGACTGGTTATTGATTCTGCTTGGTCTTTTCCAGATAGTTTTTTTTCTATTGATCTTCATTGTTCCGGAGAATCTCTACACCTTATTGGTCATCATTCTTGGATTGATTCTCCTGGTTAGCATTGTCTTACCTCTGAATAATCCTAAGAAATATAATACTTATCTTTTCTTCTGGTCAGGTGTGGCATTGGTGATTATTGGAATTTCTACCGAGTTATATTTGCCGATCAGATCAAAGAGCATAACTGAATTGTATAGAAATAAGACTGCGCAGGAAAGGTATTTTAAGGGTGAAAATATTGCACCCAGGATAAATGAATGTGAACCAGGTGAGAGTTTTAAGGCATTTGATGATGCCTTGCACAGGCGCCAGTATGGACCACAATACCTATTACCGCGTAAAACCCAGGAAAAGACCAGTTATAGTTTGCTTGAAGGTTATTTCTGGCAGATGGCATTGTTTATAAGATATAATTCCTGGCAGATTGCACCTGAGGATGTGAATAGATTTTTACGCGGACTATTACTAACTCTATTCTATGGCGCAGGTATATGGGGAGCAGTGGAATTGTTTCGTAGAGAAAAGAAACTCTTTGTCTTTATGATGTTCATTCTGTTTATGCTTTCATTTGCAATGGTTGGGTATCTGAACTTGAGGTTTTCACCGAGCGATTCAAACCCCAAACATCAGGAAAGAGAAGTAAGGGAACGTGATTATTTCTTCCATACAACCTATGTCTATTTTGGCTTGCTCGTTGGGATGGGTTTTTATGCCTTTGCCTTATGGACGAAAAAGGAGAGCAAAAATAATCGTTTTGCCGGGATCGGATCTTATGCTGGTATCATTGCCTTTGGGATCGTTCCTTTTTTCACCAACCTCCACCTAAATAATCGTTATGGCAATTATATGCCCAAAGACTATGGCATAAATATGCTCATCTCCTGTGATAAAGATGGCATTATCTTTACCAATGGCGACAATGATACATTCCCATTATGGTTTGCCCAGGAAGTTTTGGGTGTTAGAAGGGATGTTATCGTAGCAAATCTCTCACTCATAAATACTGACTGGTATATCAGACATTTAAAATACTGGGGAGCACCAATAAGCTTCAGTGAATGGGTGATAAAGAGATTGACACCTCAGATGACGCCTGATAGAAGGATTATTTATGTGAAAGACATTATGATAAGGCATATTATTGCTACCAACGCCGGAATTGAATTGAAAGAAAAAGACTATTTCATACCCCTTAAAGAGTTTGCTCAGAGATATGTTAAAGGTTACAAAGGAAAAAGGCCTATTTATTTTGCCTCGACTGTTTCGCCGGATAATTATGCAGGGCTTGAACCTTACTTAAAACTTGAGGCACTTGTCCATCGGGTTACAGGTGACAGTGTGGAGACACCCTATAATATTGATATCGTGAAGACAAAGGATTTCTTTTATAAGTATTTCCGTTATACGGGCGTGTTTGAACCAGAAAAGCAACAATTTCTTAAAAAAATACTTGTGGATTTTGAAAAACGCAAAAAAGATGGAGAATTTTTTGATTTCAGGGTTGTGAAGGATGAAAATACCGAGCGGCTATATAGTAATTATGCAGCGGGCCTGTTCCAATTGGGATTAGTACTCCAGGCAAAGGGCGATATTGAAGGAACATTAGATGCCTGGCGTTTTGCAATGATGTTTGAACCGGGTCAGAGATTTCCGTTTATTTTCAATATGGCACTCCTTTATGCCCAGATAGGGATGTTTGATTCCACAGATGCTCTGTTTTCTCAAATTAAGACCAATGACCCACAATCGTTAATAAGAATTGGTATGGTCTATCGTTCTATGGAAAGGTATGAAAAGGCGATTGAATATTTTCAGAAGGTGGTTACTGCCCAGCCGCGCAATGCCCAGGGTTATATGGCACTTCTTGCAACATATCTTGATATGAATGATACTGCTTCGGCAAAAAGGGTGATCCGTCAATGGCTGACAATCAATCCTTCGGATACAAGTGCCATCCAGATGTTGAAGGAACTGGGAGGATAAGAATGGCAAAGGCAGTGGTTTTGTATTCTGGGGGGCTTGATTCAACCCTGGCACTTGAGCTCATAAAAGAATGGGGAATAAAGGTTTTCCCCCTGCATATCAGCCATCTATTTTTGCCTTCAAAATCCCTGCCCAAAATTCCAAAGTTAAAGACCATTGAAGTTACAAAGGAGTTGATTGAAATAATTCGCTCACCACGCTATGGATTTGGTGAACATCTGAATCCCTGCGTTGATTGTCGAATATTGATGCTCAAAAAGGCAAAGGAATATATGGAAGAAGTAAAAGCCGATTTCATTGTCACAGGCGAGGTGCTGGACCAGCGACCATTTTCCCAGCGTATGGAAATGCTTATTTCCATAGAAAAGAGGGCTGGGCTTGAAGGGCTTGTGTTGAGGCCATTAAGTGGCGGATTTTTACCAGAAACCATTCCAGAAAAAAATGGTTGGATAAAAAGGGAGAAGTTACTGAAATTGCAGGGAAGATCAAGACGCCAAACACTGGCATTAGCCCAGGAGAAAAATGTTACTGAATTCTTTACACCCAGTGGCGGGTGTTTGTTGACTGATCCAGGTTTTTCCCGCCGACTTGCTGATTTGATGAGATATGAAGAGAAGATGACTGCAAACGATATTGCATTGCTAAAAGTTGGTCGCCACTTTAGATTGAATAGCGAAACAAAATTGATCATTGGAAGAGAAGAAGAAGAGAATGCAATTATTGAAGAATTAATGCCAGCCGGTGCATATTTTCTCTATGTTGCTGATACCGGAAGCCCAAATGGTTTGCTAATCGGCGACAAAAAATTCTTGAAAATCTCAGCCCAGATCATTGCCCGCTACAGTGATAAAAAAGAAGAGCCACAGGTAGAAGTTTCATACAGAATAAAGAAAAAAATCGGGAAAATCCGGATAGAACCAATAAAAAGCGAAGAACTAAATAGATATCGCATTGGTTAATATGGAAAAACTCTGGGCACCCTGGAGAATGGAGTATATACGAAATCCAAATCGTGAATGTTTTCTCTGTGCTGCGTTGAGGAAACAAAACCTTGCTGAAGTTCTGATTCTTGAAAAGGAAGAGTCGGGATTCATCATTATGAATCGGTATCCTTATAATAATGGCCATTTGTTGATTGCTCCAGTCAGACACATTGGTTTGATTGAGGCATTAAGTGATGATGAGGTCATAACCATACACAGACTTCTGACCCGGGCAATTCTTGCGATCAATCAAACAATGCGTCCGGATGGTTTTAATATTGGAATAAATCAGGGTAGAGTTGCCGGCGCCGGACTCGTTGACCATTTGCATTATCACCTTGTTCCACGATGGCATGGTGATACAAACTTTATGCCTGTTCTGGGTAATACAAAGGTCCTTTCTGAAGCACTGGAGCGAACCTATAAGCAGATCAGACTGGGGCTTGAGAGATTGGATAGTCTGTAAGAATTTGTTAAATGGTTAAATGACTACAGACGAGTTTTTCTTTCCTAAAAAGTGTGAATGAAACTTTTTGAAAGAGATCTAAAAAATATTTTGATTTTGATTGTTTTACTCATTGCTGGTATTATCTATTTTATTACAGTTGCACCAACCCTTTCTTTCTGGGATTGTGGAGAATTCATCACTTCAGCCTATACCCTGGCAATTCCCCATCCACCAGGTACTCCATTCTATGTTGTTTTTGGCCGGGTTTGGTTAATGGTTATTGGTTTTTTCGCCAGTATCTTACCAATTTCAAAGGAAGTCGCCTGGCATATGAATATTCTTGCTATATTCTTTTCCCTGGGTTCTGTATTTTTGATCTACCAAATGGTCATAAAGATTTTGATGCTGGGGAAGAGTGGTTTGAATAATAAAGGTATATGGGTAACATTCATTGCTGTTCTGGGTATTCCATTCTATTTTACGGTCTGGTGGAATGCAGTTGAAACTGAGGTCTATGCACCAGCCAGTTTTGTTTTTGTTCTGATAAATTACCTCTTATTATTGTGGTATGAGGCGATAAAAAAGAATCAACCAGACCATCGTTATTTATTGTTAAGTTTCTATCTTATTTTTCTATCTACAGGTATTCATCTTGTCCCCTTTTTGTGTTTGATTCCAATATACATTTTTGTGTACATAGTCAAACCAGATTTTATAAGAGATAAACTATTTTTGTTAATCGGTATCTTCCAATTGGTTATCTTTGCATATATGTTTTTGTTGCCTGAAAACCTTCTTACAATTGCCCTGATCATCATGGCTTTTATAGTAATTTCAGCAATGTATTTTTCCTTCAGCAGGTCAACAACACTCAATAATCGGATATTCTTCTGGATGGGATTCTTCTTTTTGTTTGTTGGTTTGAGTTCTGAATTATATCTTCCTATAAGGTCAAAAAATCTTACTGAGTTGTATAAAGATAAAAAGGTGACAGAAAGGTATCTTAAGGGAGAAAATATTGCGCCCAGGATCAATATGAACGAGCCAGGTGGATCTTTGTCTGCATTCTTTGGGGTACTCCATCGTTCACAGTACGGTGTGCAGAAGATCATCCCCAGACAGACCCAGACACAGGGGACAAATCTGATTCAGGGAATTTTCTATCAGATTGCTTTGTATGTTCGCTATCTTTCACAGCAGGTTGCACCAGAGCATCTGAATGGTTTCCTGAGATTATTTCTTCTTTTGGTCTTTTACGCGTTAATCATCAGAGGATTTATTGAACTCTACAGGCGAGAACCTATGCTATCTGTCTTTTTGATCCTGATAATCTTTTTTGTTTCCATAGGCGTTGTCGGTTATCTGAATCTCAAATTTTCACCTTCTGATTCAAACTCTGCACATCAACCGAGAGAAGTCAGGGAACGTGATTATTTCTTTCATACGAGTTTTCTATATATCGGTCTCGTGATTGCATTTGGGTTATTGGGATTTTTTGAAGATATAAAAAGGAAAAATTTCCTCACCGTCCTCATTGGTGCTGCTACTGTTTATTCAATCCTTCCGGTCTATTTCAACTACTCGTTGATCAATCGCTACAAAAATTTTATTCCGAGGGACTATGGTTATAATCTTTTGATCTCCTGCGCACCCGGTGGAATTCTGTTCACCAATGGGGATAACGATACATTCCCCCTGTGGTTTGTTCAGGAGGTTTTGGGTATAAGAAGGGATGTCATTGTGGCAAATTTGTCGCTTATCAATACCGACTGGTATATCAGACATTTAAAATACTGGGGTGTGCCCATAAGTTTTGATAGCACCACAATAGACAGGTTATGTAATCAGGGTTATTTTGTTACGCCAGATAGGCGGGTGATGTTTGTCAAGGATATTATGATTCGTGATATCCTTGGTGCCAATACTGAACGAAATCTAACAAATCAGGATTACTTTATTAAACCCGAAGATTTTGCTCAAAAATATCTTAAAGATTACAGAGGCAAAAAGCCTATATATTTTTCTTCAACGGTTGATATGGAAAATTATAAGGGTTTTGATCCATATCTGAGAATTGAAGGCATTGTATACCAGGTTGTTGGTGAAAGTATCTCGTTCCCAAAGAACATGGATGTAGAAAAGACTCAGGAATTATTCTATGAAAAATATCGTTATACAGGATTTTTCTCGATAGAAAAATATGGACAACTCTCAAAGATTCTCAAGGATTTTGAGAAAAGAAGAAATGAAGGAGAATTTCCTGGTTATGAAGCGATGAAAGACCAGAATACGGTGGGTCTTTATTTTAATTATGCCCTTGCCCTGATCTATCTTGGCTTCTTACTGAGTGACGGCAATGATTATGAGGGGACCCAGAATGCCTGGCGCTTGAGTGCAATGTTTGAATCTTTGAGTTATGAATCCTGGAAACTATATTACAATCTTGGCATGCTATTCAATAGACTGAAAATGGTTGATTCGGCTGAAAAATATTTCAAGCAGATTGAAACAAAACAACCCCAAATCTTTGCGCAGATTGGAGAATCCTTCAGATACGGTGGTGATTACCAGAAGGCTATTACATACTTTCAGGAGGCATTACGTTTAGACCCACGCAATGCCTCCGGCTATATAGGTCTTATCAGTACTTACCTTGAGATGGGAGATACCACCGCTGCTGTCAAGATTCTGCAGGATTGGTTAAGATTCAATCCTGATGATTCGGAAGCCCGAAAAATGCTGAAAGACCTGACAAATCAGTAATTTTCTAATCCCGATCTATAATGTTGTTGATTGTAGTGAGATATTTCTTGACAAGATCTTTGTTCACCTGAGGAACTTTGGCATAAATTGTATCAAACTGGGCAAATACCTGGGTCATAGATTTCATTGCATCAATCGATGTCTTAAGCATCTGCTTTTCTGCCTCAGATACCTTGGGGTCGTTCAATCTTGCTTCCATCTTTTTTATCTCAGTCTCATTTTCGGTCATTTCTTGCCGGGCTTCAACCTTAAGAGAATCCATCAAAATTGCTGAATAAGCCAGCATAGTCTTTGCATATGCAGGCCAGAATTCATTCCAGCCCATACCCGCGGCCCGTAGTTTAGAATCAAGGGCAGAGATCTGTTTTTCCAAAAGACTCATTCCTTGAAATGCAGACATAATATCTCCAGGTTCTGCATCAAGCTGGATGTCTTTTCCTTCTTTCTCCACAATATCAATAAATGTTGGCAGAACTTTGATAAAACGTTGTATTTCAGATTCGGTCAGGGAACTATAGGCCACATTTACTCCAGCCTGTGCACCACCTTGACCGGGTCCTTGGGGTGCACCGCAGAAAACAAAAAACAGAACAAAGAAGACCGGTATAAAAAAAACTCTTTTCATTTTATCTCCTTTGTACTATTATATATAGTTTATTGGGTAAGTCAATCATGGTTGACAACAAAGGAAAATTAGTTATAATTTAGATGAAT
>CAYQKL010000008.1:3577-68151 GCA_964418185.1 uncultured bacterium | reverse complement strand
AAAATTCACAAAAAGTCAATGACTATATTTATATAAGCAAATTGCCATTGACATCGGTGAAATCGTGGATATAATCTAAATGATAGAGATAATCAATGACCAGTCATTTAGAAAAACTGCATAAAAATCTTGTCTGCGGCATCAGGAACACAAAACCATTAAATCTTTTTGAAGCGATAAAAAGGGGGTAATATGAAGAAGTTATCGCTGGTTATAGCCTTTGGTTTAAGCCTTTTCTTCTCTGGCTGTCCTTCGCCCTTTGAATACTGGCGCATGCAGGTATCAGGTGAAGAAGGGTATCTGAGATTAACAAAGATTACGAGCAAAGAAGACCTGGTTGATACAGAGTCACATATTGCATTGAGCAAGGATGGCTCAAAGATCGCCTTTATCTCCTGGAAGAGTGGTAACGGAGATATTTATGTGAGACCCCTCGGCACTGGTAGCAGGGCTTTGATCCAGAGGACATTCGGTTCAGAGACAGAATCATCACCCGCCTTTTCTCCAGACGGAAAGCAAATAGTCTTTGATATTTATAAAGAAGGTTCCAGAAAAATCTGTTTGATCCAGGCAGAAGGTGGTTCAGCAGTAAGAATAATAACAACCTCAACCCCTCAGAATGCACAATATCCAAGTTTTTCTCCAGATGGAAATTTAATCACATTCAATTCGTATAATGTTACATTGAACGCCAAAACAAACAAATGGGAAGTCGAAGAGAATTCCCGGTTCATATGGACCTATGACCTGAACACAGGGAGTATGACCCAGTATGTCCAGGGGTTGATGCCCAAATTTACACCTGATGGCAAGAACATTGTTTTTAAACGTCTTTCACAAAAGGGATGGTATGGTCTATGGATGCTCAATCTCTCAACCGGTTCAGAGACACACATAATCGGTGGCGAGGATTGGGGTATCGGAACATTTGACATCGCTCCAGATGGTAACAAGATTGTCTTTTCTTCAAATAAAGGGACCTATCAGGGCAGTAATACCCGTATAAATAGTAATCTATGGATTGTAAATACTGATGGCACAAACCTTATGCAGATGACCTTCCATCCTGGAGATGATATCTGCCCGGTCTGGTCACCAGATGGCAAATATATCTATTTTCTTGGCTGCAGGGGTGAAGAGAAGGAAGGTATAATGAATATCTGGCAGATGGAGGTTGGCAAATGAATAAAATATCCATAACATTGATTGTCTTTTCTATAATGGTATCTCAGGTCTTTGCAGGACCACCACCAGGTGCTGGAACTGGAGAAGGACCTGGAGCACAACCAACAAAAAAGACGGCAAGATGGTTTTGTTTTGAATATGGCTGGTATGGACCATCACTGAAAGACCTCAATAACACTTTCAGGGGAATGTTAGGTAATGAAAAGATTGGAATGAATGATTATCTGGGGATTGGAATAGGTATACCTATGCCAGGTGATAATAGAATGGGATTATTTTTTGGCTACTGGAATGGAAGCGCAAAAAATAGCAGTAATGAACTTAATCTAAATATGATCACATTTTCTCCAGAAGGTTCATTCTCCATTTTCAAGGTTCAAGAAAAAGCCCATTTCTTGCTGGGATTCATAGCTAGAGATGTCTTTGCCTGGTGGACCTTCAATGGCGCTGGTTTAGATACCACTGATCTTTGCGTCGTCACTGACTTTGGGGTAAAGTTCACAACCGAATACTATCCAATAAAAAGTTTATCGGTCAAGTTTGATCTCCAGAGAATCTTCCTGGGTATTGACTGGAGTGCACTCTTTGGTGAAGACAAAATAAAATTGCAGACACCGGGTTGGATTATAAAATTCGGATTAAATCTCTATTACTGATTAGATTATAGAGTAATCGTTAGCGCTTTTTCAATATACTAAATTTAATTCCTGACTCTTTAAGCATCTGGGTCGCCAGTTTATCAGGATAGGGATCTTTGAAGATTATTTTCTTTATCTTTGCATTTATTAACATCTTGGTGCAGATAAAACAGGGTTGGTGTGTAGTATAAATTACTGCACCTTCAATATTGACCCCGAAGTTTGCGGCTTGAATAATGGCATTCTGCTCAGCATGGACACCCCGACATAGTTCATGCCTCTCACCTGAGGCAATACCTAACTTGCCCCTGATACACCCGACCTCTTCACAATGTTTGATACCACTCGGTGCACCATTATAACCGGTTGCAAGAATTCTTTTGTCCTTTACTATAACTGCACCCACCCGACGCCGAATGCAGGTAGAACGTCTTGCAACCAACTCAGCAATCGCCATAAAATATCCATCCCAGGACTGCCTTCTATTCGCCCACTTTTTACCCTTGTTCACCCCTCTTTACCCCTTTTCACCCTTATTAATCATACCTCAGCCTTTATCCGTGCAATTGAAACAACCTTATCACCTTTTTCTAAGGTAATAATCTTCACACCCTTTGCCTGTCTGCCCATTACCCTGATATTCTTAACAGGAGTTCTTATACCTTTGCCACTGCGGGTCATTGCAATCAAATCATCTTCGTCATTCACATTCACTGCTCCTGCCACCTTACCGGTCTTTTCGTCAATGGTCATTGCCCTGACACCTTTACCACCCCTACCCTTTTCATTAACATCCGCAAATTTTACTCTCTTACCCAGACCATTCTCACCGATGATAAGCATATCCTCTTCTTCACGGGCAATATTGAAACTGACAACCTCATCCCCTTTTTCAAGGCGCATACCCCTTACACCACCGGCATTCCTGCCCATAGGTCTTGTCTTCTTTTCAGAAAATCTCAGGGTCTGACCATTATGGGTTGTTAACAAAACAGAATCCTTTCCTGTAGTCAACTCTGCGGCAATCAACCGGTCGCTCTCTTCTAATTTGATCGCAATAATTCCTTTCTTTCGCACATTCTCATACTCATCAAGTGCTGTTTTTTTAACTTTTCCATATTTTGTGCTCATAAAGATAAAGAACTTATTGGAAAATTCTTTTATACCGAGGCAGGCAGTAACCTTTTCGCCTTCACTCATTTCAATGAGGTTGGCAATAGAACGACCACGCGAAAATGGACCTGCTTCAGGAATTTCATAAACCTTTGTAGCATAAACCTTACCACGGTCTGAGAAAAAAAGTAGTGTATCTGTGGTTTTTGAAATCAGAAGTTGATTGGCAAAATCCTCTTCGCCGGTTTCTACAAGTTTCCTGCCCTGGCCACCGCGGGTCTGATTCCGGTATGTAGTAATGGGCTGACGTTTGATATAACCCCGTTGGGTCAACGTGATTACCATATCCTCTTCCGCAATCAGGTCTTCAATTGTGAGTTCTTCTGGTTCACTTTCTGAGATTGTAGTCCTTCTACTATCCTGATAATGTTCAGCAAGTTCATTCAGTTCTTTCTTTATCACACCATAAACGCCTTTGGGTGAAGCGAGAATTGATTTTAACCGGGCAATTTCTTTTATCAGACCGAGATATTCTTTTTCCAGTGCCTCTTTTTCCAGATTGGTCAAACGGGCAAGACGCATATCAAGTATTGCCTGAGCCTGGACTTCGGTAAGGGAGAATCTTTTCATCAAACGTTCTCTTGCAACTTTTACATCTGCTGACTTCTTAATGATATTAACCACCTCATCAATATTCTCAATCGCAATCTTCAATCCTTCAAGGATATGTGCCTTCTTTTCTGCCTCAGCCAGTTCAAATTTCGTCCTGCGGGTGATAACTTCAAAACGAAAATCAAGGAAATGTCTTAGTGCCTGTTTAAGTGTAATGGTTTTGGGCACACCATCAACCAGGGTAAGAATTTGTATACTGAAGGTCGTTTGCAAATTTGTATATTTATAGAGATTATTCAATACGATTTCAGGATTGGCATCCCTTTTCAACTCTATGACAACCCTTATTCCATCTTTGTCTGATTCATCCCTTAAATCAGAGATATCTTCAATCTTCTTTTCTTTGATCAACTGCGCCATCTTTTCCAACAATGCGGACTTGTTCACCTGATAAGGAATTTCCATAATGACAACTGCCTGTTTCCCGCCTTTGATGTCCTCCACTTTTATCTTTCCACGGATAACAATCCTGCCCTTGCCTGTTAGATATGCTTCTTCAATTCCCTTTCTGCCTGCGATTATCCCACCAGTGGGAAAATCCGGTCCAGGAATGATTTTCAAAAGTCTCTTATCTTCTATTTCTGGATCATCAATCAATGCATTCAATGCACCTATTATTTCACGAATATTATGAGGTGGAATATTGGTCGCCATTCCAACAGCAATGCCCGATGCACCATTGCACAAAAGATTGGGGAAACCTGCAGGCAAAACCGTTGGCTCTTTTAGTCTACCATCAAAATTAGGAATGAAATCTACAGTGTTTTTTTCTAAATCTTTTAGGAGTTCTTCAGCCAGGGGTGCAAACCGAACTTCAGTATAACGGTATGCCGCAGCCGCATCACCATCAATTGAGCCAAAATTTCCCTGACCATCAACCAGAGGATAGCGCATTGAAAAATCCTGCGCCATCCTGACCAAGGCATCATAGATCGCCATATCACCATGGGGATGGTATTTACCGAGTACATCACCGATAACTGTCGCACTCTTCTTATGGGCACGGTTTGAGGCAAGCCCGGCCTCATGCATGGCATAGAGAATACGCCGCTGAACCGGTTTTAAGCCATCGCGTACATCGGGCAATGCCCTGCCAACGATAACACTCATTGCATAATCAAGATAACTTGATTTTATCTCTTCTTCAATATAGACTGCAGTTATACGCTCTTCCATATATGATTATAGCCAAAAATAGATGAGAGTCAAGGCGTGAGCTTTTCAAGAAGTTGTCTATGGTTATACGAGGTCACAGCCCGTATCGTCTCTGGGCTCGGTTATACGGTGTGAATACCATAGAGGATGGACGATCAACAAAATGGGCAGCGAAACCGTATAACTATAACCGATATTCATCAATATGTAGAGGTGCGATTTAAAAATCGCGGTTAGAAACCGCTCTTACGATAATAAAACAGGATTATAAAGGTTATGAGGGGTTATCACGAAACAAAAGTCTACACTCAAAAAAGTTGCAAGGTTAACCTTTAGTTATAGAAGAAAACCTTGCCCTATTCCTTAAATATTGGTTAAATATGTATGTTTTGCTTATTTCTTTGCTGGGGATGCCTTGGTGTAGATGTATTCTGCCTTTAAATTCCAGCGGCTAAAGGCAGCAAGTTCAAAATCGATATTAAGTTTAATCGCATCCACTGGACAGGATTCTGCACACTGTTCACAATGGACACAACGGTCATTATGAATGACCATCTTATATTTCTTCTCTGCCTCATTCACCGTTGTAATCTCGATCGCCTCTGCTGGACAATCACGCTGGCACGCATAGCAGACAATACACTTCTCTGGTGTTAAAATCGGAGTTCCACGAAAACCTTTCGGCACCTCAAGTTTCTCAAATGGATATTTTACAGTAGCGGGTTTTTTAAAAATATGCCTTAAAAGCTCAGGTAAGAATGCAGCAAGTTTCATAATTCTCCTCTTATAAAATTATATATTTGACGATAATCACAATCAATAACTGCAAAACTGCAAGTGGAGCAAGATAACGCCAGGAGAATGAGACGACCTGGTCAATACGAATCCTCGCACAGAGCGCACGGATGAGTGATAAGAGTAGTATCACAATCAGGGTCTTGATTATAAAGAGAATAAATCCCATAATCAAACCACCAGGGAAACCACCCAAAAATACTGCGGCAATCAATCCAGCACCAACCACCATCTCAATATCAGATAATAACCTGAAGAAGGCAAGTTTCTTACCTGAATATTCTGTAAATGTGCCACCAACAATTTCAGTCTCGGCATGGGGAACATCAAATGGCACACGCTCAAGCTTTGCCTGAAGAGCGATAAGGGCAACAAAGAATCCAATGATATTTACTAATAGCAACAATGGATTCTGTTGATAATAATGGACAATTTCCAGAAGACGCCAGGAGCCAGCAAGTATTGCCGGACTCAAGACCGCAAGGAATAACGGAACCTCATAACCAAATAACATCGTCAAGACACGCACCCCACCAACGATTGAAAAGAGATTTGTAGAATGCCAGCCCGCAAGGAAGAAGGCAAGGGTGGGTAAACTCAATAAGAATAAGACAACGATCAAATCACCCGGGAACGAATTAAATGTTGGCCAGGCTTCATAATGCCAGACCGGCAGATACATCGCTGCGGTTGCTACAATCGCAAGGGAGAATACAGGCAATGCTGAAAACATCCCTTTGTCTGCCTTTTCTGGAATTATATCCTCTTTTGCCATCAGTTTAATAAAATCCGCAACCGGCTGAAGCATTCCACGCGGACCTGTATATAATGGACCAATCCGGTTCTGAACCCTTGCATAGAACTTTCTATCCACCCATTCACAGAATGTAGAATATAAAAAGAGAAAGAGAAAACCAGGATAAATAAACAAGTATAATAAGGTCTTTAAGATTTCCATAAAATCACCCCGATAAGCATTGTTTCTGGTTATAGGGCATAGCCGCTGGTTTGGTAACTGGTATCAAGTTAATTGTATCCTTTACCATAAAACCAAACCCAGAGGACATACCGGCATCCATGCCTAATAACATAAGACCATACTTTAGAATGGCCATACTACTTCCCTTTTCCTCAAATCAATCTTCTTGTAGTATTCAATAGAAATTTGGCGCAATTCTGCCATCGTCATTATCCGCTCTTTTTTGGTCTTTGCATCCACAAGTTGTATAACCCTCTCTGCACAACAGATACAGGGGTCAATCGCCGCAAATATCAATGGAATATCAGCAATAAAACCATTCTTTAACATATATATCGTTGCAGCATAGTTGCCCAGGGTGGGTGCACGCACCTTTAACCGCTCCGGTTTGTCCGTGCCATTGGATTTTATGTAATGAATATTCTCACCCCTGGGCGCCTCGTATTTACTCACAACTTCACCGGGCTTGACCTTTCTCGGCACCTTAACTTTAATATCACCGGGTGGTAAATTCTTCAAGATATACTCACACATCTTATAAGACTCAAACAATTCTTTGACACGCACGATCACCCTGCCCAGCACATCACAGGTATCTGCAGTGCAGACCTCAAATGGTATCTCAGCATAGGCAGCATGTGGGTCATCTTTTCTTACATCCCTTGGAATATCAGATGCCCGCAATGTTGGTCCAACTGCACAGAGTTCCATTGCCTTTTCTTTTGGCAATTTACCAACACCCGCAAGCCTCGCCACGAAGGTTGGCTCATTCGTACCAATATTTGCATAATACTCGGTCCGCTTCTTCAAGATCTCAAGATAATCAAGACACCTCTTTATCTGCAACTCATCAAGATCACGGCGCACACCACCAAAGGTATTTATCGCATAATGGACACGGTTGCCAGAAATTATTTCTAAAATATCCATCACCAACTCACGGTCACGCCAGGTATACATAAAGAATGTATCAAAACCTGCCTCATGACCCGCCACACCAAGCCAGAGTAAATGGCTGTGGATTCGTTCAAGTTCACAGACAAGCGTTCTAATATATATACCCCGTTTTGCTGGCTCAATCTCCATCAACTTTTCAACACCCTGGACAAAACAGGTTGTATGGGAATGGGAACAGATACCACAGATCCGCTCGGTCAGATAGATATTCTGGATATAGGTTCTTGTCTCAGCAATTTTCTCAATACCCCGGTGATTATAACCGAGTCTTATGTCTGCGTCCTTTATTATCTCACCCTCAAGGGTCATGCGCAGACTTATCGGCTCTTTTAATGCTGGATGCTGTGGACCAATTGGAACCTTAAATTCCTGTGCCTCCATCATTTACCTCCAGGGATTTTTTCTTCGGGTCTTTCATATTTCCAGTCTTTGCGTAAAGGATATTCACCTTCAGGCCAGTCATCAGAAAGAACCAATCTAACAGGATTGGGATGTCCTTCAACAATTATTCCAAACATATCCTGGATCTCCCTTTCATAGAGTGTAGCACCAGGGATAACACCGGTAATAGTCGGCACCTTTGGTTCATTACGTGGGGTGAGTGTCCGCACAGTCAAGACACAGTTCTCATTTGCAAGGTGATAGAGAATTTCAAAATTCTCACCCAGATCTACACCACTGATGGTTGAAATATGATAAAAATTGAATCTTTCTTTTAAAAACCGCACCGCCTCAACAAGGTCATTCTTGTCGACTTTTAAGAAAATCCTTCTCGGTGCAGGATTTGTTATCTCAATAACCTTTTGTTTTAAATTTTCTTTTATTTTCTCAACAACCTCTATCTCTTTCATATCTTTTCCTATATTATGAGACTAAAGTCTCTATTCCAGAAATTTGTGCGATGAATCGCACCGCCACATCCCTCAATTGCCCCGGGTTGCCTTCCATTATTCCTTTTATAAATCCCCCTGTTTCCCCCTTTAAAAAAGGGGGATTAATAGGGATTTTTGCCATCAACTGCCCCCAATTGCCTTTAATCATAGTGTTCCCAGCAACTTTACAACACCGTCAATGACTGCGTCCGGCCGCACTGGACAACCGGGTATATATGCATGAACCGGTAGAACCTGGTCAACACCACCGATGATATTATAGCAACCACGATATACACAACCACTCATTGCACAGGCACCAACTGCCACAACAAATTTCGGTTCAGGAACCTGCTCATAAATTCTAATCATCCGGTCTTTTGACTGCCTGGTCAGGGGTCCTGTGCACACTATCACATCCGCATGCCTTGGTGTTGCCTTTAACAGAACACCAAACCGCTCAAGGTCAAATCTTGGCATAAGTGCAGCTAGAATCTCAATATCGCAGGCATTACAGGCACCGGTATTAAGGTGCAATACCCAGGGCGATTTTATCCT
This sequence comes from uncultured bacterium, assembly GCA_964418185.1. GTDB lineage: Bacteria > Hydrothermota > Tepidihabitantia > SM23-42 > JAOAFX01 > JAOAFX01. Next base: position 59,227 of record CAYQKL010000008.1, on the reverse strand, counting down.
TGACCAGCGCACAAGCCAGCTTAACATCTCTCACCCCTTATAAATATCTCACCCTCACCCCTACCCTCTCCCATCAAGGGAGAGGAAGATATGAAGGATTGGTTTCTCTTAAAATGCTCCATCTTCATCCTCTTGTTATTAATGCTATGACCGACAAGAATATCATTGCAAGATAGAATATACCGAAAAGGACTACTGTACCACCAGGTATCGTTGCCACAACTAAGGTTGCCACATGCATCATCGTAAAGAAAAGGGCAACATAGAAGAATAGACGATAGCCAAACTGGACCTTTGTGCCTGGAATGTCTTCACCGCAGGCATAGGTTGCTACCTTGCCTGGAATCTTCTTTAATTTTGGTGCCATAAGACTGCCAAGCCAATAGATAAAATAGAATATTCCAAGAAAGATTAGAAATGCAATTGGCGGAGAAAGAATAATATCAATCATACTAAAACCACCTTTTTGCAATATCGCTTCGCTCGCAGGCTCATCCCGATACAGAATATCAGGATTTGCAGTATCACTCTGTTTGCATCACACATTTTCTGCAAGTCCTTAGTGACGATACTGCGTTTCCTGCATTCTTTCATAATCATCCTTTCAACTTTGTCAATTTTTTCACATCCAGACTACCGGTATGGCGAAAGAGATTGATGACCAGTGCCAGGGCAACTGCAATCACACTTACCTCAACCACAATAAAGGTAATTGCGAGGCTCTGACCGGTTAAGATATTACCACGGGCATAACTTGCAGAAACAAGAGCAAGCAGCACACCCTTGGCAATTATCTCAATCCCGATCAATAGTTTAATCAGATTCCGCATTGAGAGCAGACAGTATAGTCCGAGCATAATCAATATCCCAGAAATAAGAAGATTAAAATACCAATCTCTTACCAGATCAACCATTTTTATCCCTCTTTCTGAATAATGCCAGGACTGAGAAGACTCCAGCAAAGATTATTCCAATCTGTCCTACAAGGTCAAATGTCCTCTTGTGCCAGAAGATTTCACCAAAAGCCCCGGTCTCTGGAACCTTATATCCCATCACTGGAAATCTATTTATGAATGCACCAAATATGAGAATATCAATAATAATAAACCAGATAAAGAACAATGGAAAGATAATTGTCGGCAGTTTGCTTTCTTTAAAATCATCGCTCCGTATCAGTCCTATGGTTGATACAAATAAGACCGTGATCAAACCTGCAACCACAGAGATCTCAAAGACACCTGCATAATAAGCCTTCATAAAGAAGAAGATAATTGCCAGGAATACACTTGCACCCATAAGGCTCAGTGCCGCCTTGAGCAAATCCTTGATCAAAATTGCAAGGATTGAGAAGACAACCAATCCAAGTATAGATATCAAATATAATGTCTGCATAATATTCCTATAACCTCAACCACTTCATTGCAAAACTTATACCTTCATTTAGAACCTTTGTCGCTGGTTCAATCCAGTTAGAGATGACCAGAGGAAATCCAATACCAATTATTATACAGACCAGGGCAATGAATATCGTAGATACCGCCATCCAGAATGGAACCTCCTTCACATCCTGTAATGTCTCTTTTAGTTTACCGAAGAATGCTTGTCGCTGGATAATGATATAATACCACAATGTAATAATACTTGCAAGGACCGCGGCAAATGCAAAAACATATGCCTTTGCCTGTAATAAACCGATAATAATAAATAACTTGCTCCAGAAACCATTTAAAGGTGGAACACCGGCAACTGATAAAGAACCGACCACAGTCGTCGCGGCAGTTATCGGCATCCTCTTTCCAAGGCCACCCATCTTATCCAGATCCCTTGTGCCTGTAGAATGCTCCACAGAACCTGAATTCAAGAACAACAGTCCCTTGGCAAGGGCATGGTTTAAAATATGAAAAAGCGCTCCCATTATTGCAAGATTTGTGCCTGCACCAAAACCAAGGATTATATAACCGACCTGGCTTATTGATGAATACGCAAGCATACGTTTAATATCATTCTGGCCCAAGGCAAGTATTGCACCAATTAGGATTGAGATGAGTCCAAGATACATAAGCACATTTGATATTGCCGGATTCAAACCAAAGACATTTAGGAAGATTCTTGTCAGGGCATAAACACCCGAGACCTTTATCAATAATCCAGAAAGCATTGCTGATATTGGCGCAGGTGCACTGGGATGGGCGTCAGGAAGCCAGGAATGGAATGGCACAAGTGCCGCCTTTAAGCCAAAACCAAAGATAAAGAATCCTGTGCAGATACCAAGGACAAATCTATATTCACCAGAGGCAAATCTATCTGCAATATCACCTAATTTCAGGCTTCCACTCAATCCAAATATAAACATAATCCCTAAAAGCAAGAATGCAGTTGCCACTGCTGAAAGCATCAGATACTTGAATGATGCCTCAAGTTCATCGTGTTTCAGCCCATAGGCAACAAGACCATAAGATGATATTGCTGCAACCTCAAGGAAGACATAGATTGTAAATAAATCTGTAGCAAGGACCAGACCGGACATTCCACCGACCATAATCATAAACAGGGCATAGAATATACCCTTATTCCCATAATGTTCCATATAATCAATGGAAAAGAGGGTCACGCCAAAACTCACAAGGTATATTGCAAAGAGCATAAACAGACTGAATCCATCTAATGCAAATGTAATATTCAACTGCTCATTGAACCACTGGAGTTGTCTTATACCTTCTTTTGATGCTACAATATGCTGTCCATAAGTCATTGTATAAATCAACAAAAATAGAATGCCGAGATTGGTCAATAAATCAGGCAGGAACCTCTTTGAGAACTTCTCAATCAATGGCAGAAATGCGGCAAGGACAAAGGGTATTAAGATAAATAATGAGACCATTTAATCACCTCATCTTATAATTGATAAAATAACATAGACAATTATAATAAGTCCGGCAATACACCAGGCAAGATAGTTCGCATAGTGGCCATTGTGTGCATACTGGAGAATCTTTGTAAATGCCTGTCCCGTGAGCGTAACCGTCTTTTCATAGAAGTAGTCAATAGGTCTATCAATTGCGACATAAAGTATATGGGCAAGACCCCTTAAAAACTTTATTCCCTGTTCATACATATCAAAGAACCTTGCCTCAGACCAATCATATAATGTGCTCAAGACTGGTAATCTGTGTATAACTTCAGATGCCATATATGCCCTCTTTTCAGCCTTGTTCCAGCCATAAAGGTGGATCACAAGACCGATAAGGAGCATAAATATTGATACTGCAGCAACTGGATTGATTAAATCAAGGGCATGTGCAGAAAATTCATAATGGTGGCCCATTGCCTCAGGATGCATCTCAAGTATCGGTTCAAAGAAATATTTGAATGGTATATAATTATAGATACCAAATACCACGCAGAGCACAGCGAGAACAATCATTGGAATCAAGAATGGTGATTCTGCCTCTTTTATCTTTGGTAGTTCTTTGCTGCGCGGACCTAAAAAGATTGAGTGCCCGGCTTTTAAGAAGGATAGAAAAGTGAAGATTGCACCGACCCAACCCGCGATCGCAAATATCACAAATCCGGTTTCATATGCACTATGGACTACAAGTTCTTTTGAGACAAAACCATTTAAGGGCCAGATTCCACTGATTGCAGCAGCAAGGATGAGATAGCAGATTGCAGTGATGGGCATCTCGTCTTTTAGTCCACCGAGTTTCTTCATCTCGGTTGTGCCCGTGCGATGTTCAACTGCACCTGCGATCATAAACAGACCTGATTTATATATTGCATTATTGAGCATATGGAATATGCCACCGATGATACCAATGGGCAATGCAGTGCCGATGCCCAGGACCATATAACCATACTGGCTGATCGCATGGAATGATAATAGTTTCTTATAGTCCTTTTGAATGAGTGCCATAAGGACTGCAAGAACGATTGTGATTGAACCGATAATCATAAGGATCATAGAGGCAGGTGTATCTTTTATTACAAAGAGTTCAACTGAAATGCGGGTCAGCAGGAATATCCCGAGGAGTTTTTCCAGGGCACCGGGTAAAAACGCCATAAAACTCACTGGTGCATCAATTGCCGCATCTGGAATCCAGGTATGGAATGGCATTGCACCACCCTTACCCAGTGCACCAATCATTATCATTATAAAACTCAGTAAATATAAACCTGTTGCCCTTACTGGCTCGTGGCTAATCTCAGAAAGGCTTGCCTTGCCTGTGAGATACCATAATAGGGCAATACCGAATATCATACAGAAATCACAAAAGCCATTGATGATAAATGCCTTTGTTGCAGTGCGCTGTGTATTCTCTGTATTCCCCAGGGTGATAAAGCCATAGAGTGTGAGTAAAAGCCCTTCCCAGAACATCAGAAGAACAACAAAATTATCCGCAAGGATTGAACCATTGGCAAAGGCGATGGTCAAAAAGAGATAGAAATAGTATTCTTTAACCCTAAGATGGCCTGCCATCTTGATAATGGAATATAAACTGATTAAAAGTCCAAAGATGTTTATCCATAAAAGGGTAAAGGCATTGAAATGATACAATCTCAAATCAAATCCGAGCCAATCAAACCAGCGCAGATTTAAGGTCAAATTCTTGTAATCAAATAAGAGCCAGGCAATATAGACGAGGACTACACCACCAAGCACACTAATAAACTCGCGCAAGCCCCTGATTGAACGCGGAATCAATATGGCAATTACAGCAACAACCAACGGCAAAATTATGGAGATTAAAAGAATCTCAGGATTCATAATCCTAACCTCAATATCTGGGTTGTGGCGATATCCGCAAGTTTCATTGGATAGGCAATGAAAATACCTGCGACAATAGAGAGAATCGCTAAGACCACAACCACAAAGACCATTGAATTCGTCCCTTCTTTTGCTGAAATCTTTGTCTCACCAAGAAACACCATATTGAATACCCTGAATAGATAGAATGCAGTCATCACTGCGGTAAACAATGCAACTGCCGCAAGCCAGAGATTGCCGGATTTTACTGTCCCTACAATCACCAAAAACTTTGAGAAGAAACCACCCAATGGAGGAATTCCAATTACAGAGAATGCGGAAATCAGAAAGGCGATTGCGGTCAAAGGCATCGTCTTTATCAGACCACCAAGTTTTGTAATATCCTTAATATGGGTATTATGCTCAATTATACCTGCGCACAAAAACAGTCCAGCCTTGGCAAGACCATGCATCAAAAGATACAAAATTGCTCCACTCATTGCCGTGGGCTCAAGCACACTCAAACCAAGGAAGATATAACCAATCTGGCTCACTGTAGAATAGGCAAGTATTCTCTTTAAGTCATTCTCAACCGTTGCCGCACCGGCTGCGACAAGGCTGGAAATCACTGCCAGTATCGGGATTGCAATCTTCCAGCCCTCAGGGATCGCAAAGGTGTAGCCAAAGATTCGGGCGTATGCATAGACACCAATCTTAACTAATACCGCAGCGTGTAATAATGCAGTGACCGTGCTCGGCGCAACACCGGCATCAGGAAGCCAGGTCTGGATAGGCACGGTTGCAGACTTGGCAAACATACCAATCAATATCAACAATACCGCTGAACCTGGAATCAGGGCTCCGCGGATGTCCATTATATTAAAACTCTGGATCTGGTTAAATATTTGAATAAAACCAAAGAGCATAATGACTGCACCACCAAATGTCACCAGAAATGTCTTGTCTGCCCTTAAGATATGAATCTTATCCCGGTAAAAACCGACCAATCTCCAGGAACATATAGCAGTTATCTCCCAGAATAGATACATAAATATCAGATTTGCTGAATAGACCAGACCCATCATTGAACCAATGAATAATAAAACCATCAGATAGTATTCATTCTGATTCTCATCATGTGCCACATATCCGATTGAATAGACAACGATAAGCATTCCAATAAAAGAAGAGACAATGGACATAAAAACCGAAAGACCATCAACCACAAGATAAAAATCAAGACCCATAACAAGGGGTCTGCCAAAGATATGCTGTCCCCCATTGAATGCAAATGGTAATAATAATAAAGGAAGGATTGCAGTTGCAAGGGCTAATAGAATAGACCATATGGACCTGAAACGCTTTGAGATAAGACCAGCAATCGGGATGGTAAGAGAACCCAGTATTGGGACAAAGACCGTGAGTATGGTAATCGTCTCAATATTCATAAAGATTGTCCATTATATCCAAAATAAAAAAATTGTCAATACCCAAAATGACATCTCAATTTTATTTTATCACCACCAAGGATTTAATAGAAATATTAGAGTTAAGACATAAGTTTTTTTGGAATGTTCAATTTTAAATGCTTTATTTTATATCTTGAATCGTGTATCCTGCAAAAATAGAAGAATGGCAAGACCTGTCTTACCCTGAATTGTTGCAGACCGAGTTCTGCTAATCCTAATTATGATCGGCTTCAGGCAAATTTGCTAATCTTACAGCCTTTTCAAACCACCACCTGGCGCCGATCTTTTCAAAATTATCCCTCGCCTTTTTTAAATGCACCCTTGAATTGACCTCATCATCCATCTCTGTGAACATCAAACCGAAATAGTAATAAGCTTTACCAGAAGCATACAAGTCTTTAATCTCCTCAAAAGTTGATACCGCCTTCTCAAAAGATTCCTTTGCCTTATCCCAATCCTTCTTCTTTATCCAGAAAATACCAAAGAGGTACATAATCTCAGCCACAGCATCATCTGAATTCAATTCATTTGCCCGGGTTAATGCCTGATTTAAATAATCTTCCGAATCACTCAATCTGTTCTTTTGCAGTGAAAGCGAAGCCATAAAAACAAGGGCAAACATAAGGTCAGAAACCTCTTTTGCAATCTTCAATACTTCATCGTAATATCTTATAGCCTTAATGAGATCACCGTATGTAGCAAAAGTGTTGCCGATGGTAATAAGAATTCTGCTTTCTGTTTTTCGATCACCAATTTCCTTTGCAATCTCAAGTGCATTCTGACAATATTGAAATGTTTCTGAATATTTCCCCAAAGCCAGTGGATACTTCCCAGCTCTGTGTAACCAATCATCTTACCATTTTTATCATCTAAATCTTCGGAAATTTTTAGCGCCTTAAGAATCCTGTCCATTGCATCTTCATATCGAGCAATGCCTTTATAAACAATAGAAAGAGCAACAAGACAATCAGCCTCTGATTTTCTGTCCGCTATTTTCTCTGATATCTCTATTGCCTCTTTTAAATCCTCGAGGGCTGATTCGTTTTCACCAACCAGACTGAATACCTCTGCTTTTTTTCTTAAGCACTCAATTCTCTTTTTCTGTTTTTCTCTATTTTCTTCTTTTAAATATTCAAGTACCCAGTTATAAAATCTAATTGCGTTTTGGTTTGCATAAGCATCCCTTGATTTATCTCCAGCCAGCATACCATATTCTACTGTCTTATCCCTATCCCCACTCAAATAGAAATGGTATGCCAATTCTTAAGCCACTTCCTCAATTTTATCTCCATATGATTTTAGAAAATAATCTCCGATAATTTGATGACAGTGTTTTAATTTTATCTCTCCAATCTTATTATAAATTAAATCTCTTATTATATCTTCAGAAAAGTAATAAATCTCGCCGCGCTTTATCAAAAATCCAGAATCTATTATCTCATCAAGGGAATCATATAGTTGACCTTCATTCATTTCTGATACACACTTTAGAAAATTAAAATCAAAATTCCTGCCAATGACTGCTGCCTTTTCCAGAACCTTTATTGAATCTTCCTTCAGCATTCCCAATTTTCTCTCAAGCACTGCCGAGACCGAATAAGGAATAGGGATTCTTTTAGTATTATCAAATATCCATTGTTCCCGGTCCACATAAAGAAGATTATTATTCGCCAGGGATTTAACCAGTTCCTCAACAAAAAAAGGATTACCACCGGTTGCCTTATAAACGAAATCAGTAAGACCAGGTGGTGGTTTTGCATCCAGGATAAAACTAATTAGTTGATCAACCATCCCAAAATCCAATGATTTGAGCATTATGATCTTGTAAAGACCCTCACGAGCCATTAATTGCAGCAAACCCTGAAATGCAGAATTTTTCTTTGCTTCATCGCTCCGGTAAAATAAAAAGAAAAAGATAGGTCTATCCTTCAAGGTCCTGCATAAATACTGCAGAAGTTCCAACGAACTGTCATCTGCCCAGTGGATATTATCAATAAATAGAAATGAAGGATTATTCAGGCTGTATAATGCAAAAAACCTCCGCAACCCCTCAAATAAACGAAATTTATCCGGATTATAAATATCCTTTTCTGATTCTAACCCCTCAAATGCTTCAGGCACTATTTTTGCAATCTCTTTTTGATAAGCAGGTGGAATGTCATTAATAAAAGATTTGTCCTCTTTCTCAATCATTGAAGCAATAATCTCTCTGAAAGGATAATAAGGAATAGAACTTGTCGCAGTTGATAAGTTACTCGCAAACTTACAGAAATTCTGATAATTGGGCTCATTAAGGATCTCCTCAACAAGTCTTGTCTTACCAATTCCTGATTCACCTCCAATAAACAATACTACACCATTGTTAGCACACAAAGAATTGATGAAATTTTACATCAGAGAAATTTCATTATCTCTGCCGACTATCCTTGCGGTTGGGATAACTAATTTTCTTTTAATATATTCAATGGTGCCAATCTGGTTACGGCCCCGCCGTTTCGCATTATACAAACTTCGGTCCGCAACATCAAATAGAGTCTTTCAGTCTTTGCCAAAATCAGGAAAGGTTGCAATACCGATGCTGAGCGTCAAACGGATTCGGGCAAAATCACGATGCCGGACATTTTCAAGAAAACGTTGGGCAAATCGCTTTGCCTGCTCATAATTCGTATTGGTTGAAAGACAGATAAATTCATCCCCACCATAACGAAATAATATATCACTCTTCTTTGATGAATTTCTAAGAAATTCTCCAAATTCCTTTAGGACTGTATCCCCCCTGGTATGACCATAAGTATCATTTATATTCTTAAAATGGTCTATATCAATTATCAGAACCGAAAGATAAAGATTATAATTCTGGAATAATTCTAACTGTCTTGATACTTCTTCTTGCAAATAACGACGATTGTATAGACCGGTTAAATCGTCTATATACTCTTTTCCTATATTTTCCACGGGGCTATTATATCAGTGGTATTCAAATTGTCAAGTTTCCCAAGTGAAAGAGATTAGAGTAAAACTTTGTATTCTAAACATCATCGCAATGACCCCATCTCTGCCACACGGTTCGGCAGAAAAAGAGAACCAATACTGCTTCGAGTACATTTCCCAGCCTAAATGAATGGTTGACAATCCGTTAGTAGCGCATATAATACAATAGTGAAACCCAAGAGCATAATTCTTCTCTCCGGTGGGCTGGATTCAACAGTCAGTGCAACGATTGCAGTAAGAAAGACCCGACCACTTTTTGCCCTGACCATCGATTATGGACAACGTGCAGCGAAAATGGAGATTCTTGCATCAAAGAGGATTTGCAGGGCATTGAAAATCAAACACAGGATAATCAAACTGCCATTTTTTAAAGAATTCAAAAAGTGTGCACTTATATCCATTCCATCTCCCCTCCTAAAAAAAGGTAAGGATTGGGAGGATAATATCAAAAATATCTGGGTTCCCAATCGCAATAGTTTGTTTATCAATCTCGCCGCCTGTTTTGCTGAATACTACAACGTAGATTGGATAATTACCGGATTTAACCGTGAAGAGGCACAGGAATTTCCCGACAATACAAAAGAATTTGTTGAAGTAATAAATAAAACCCTCGTACTTAGTACCTTGAAAACAATTAGAGTAAAAAGTTTCGTAGCAAACTATACAAAAAGAGAAATTTACCAAATTGGATTAGAGATAAATGCACCCCTTCAACATATCTATTCCTGCTATCTGGGTGGCAAAAAAATGTGCGGCAGGTGTATGTCGTGCAAAAGACTCATTGAAGCAAAACAAGAATAATTTTCTGTTGACAAAAAAAACAATATACATATAATAACCTATGGATGCTTCAGGTTTTAAAGATATATATAACACTATGCTCAAGAATATTGAAGAGATTAAAACAGCCTTAAGTAGAATTGATAAATATAGTCCTGAAGACCAGTTAAAGTTAGGTGAAAAGGTGAAATACCTCTTCTATGGATTAACCAAAACCCTTGTTGACATTGGCAATCAAATCCTTGTAGAGAACGACTACCGGACACCCCTGAATAAGGCAGATGTATTTATCAGCCTTGCAGAACATGACGTTATAGCCTTAAATCTTGTTCCTGGGGTAAAAAAGGCAGTTTTAGTTATCCCGAAGGTTATGCAAAGCAATACGCAGGAGGTTTTTGCAATTATCAAAGAAAGTATGGAGTCAATCTGCAAATGTCTTGATTCATTCGCTGTCTATTATAACCTTAAGGAAAAGGACAATTAGATTGAAAATTTTCTACTCTATTGTAGTTTTCGTTTTCGGTACTGCAATAGGCAGTTTTCTAAATGTTCTTATCTATCGCCTTCCCCGTAGCATTTCTATTGTAACTCCGCGTTCTTTCTGCCCGCACTGCACTAAACCTATACCGTGGTATGAAAATATTCCCATCGTTAGTTATATCTTATTGAAAGGCAGATGCAGTAAATGTAAGAATCCAATCTCTTTCCAGTATCCACTTGTTGAATTGTTGACTGGACTTTTTCTGTTATGGACATTCAATAGATTTTCTCTTCGGACAGATTTTTTCTTTTATGCATTATTTTTTATTATGTTAATCGCAATCTCAGGCATAGATTTTACCCATCAGTTGATTCCTGATATTATCTCAATTCCGGGAATTATTATTGGGTTGTTCTACCACTTTTTGAATCATACTTTTCTGATTGGATTGGTTGGCATGCTTTTTGGTGGAGGACTAATTCTTATTATAAGGGTTCTCGGTGGCTGGGCATACAAAAAAGAAGTGATGGGAATGGGAGATGTCTATCTTGTTGCCCTGATTGGTGCCTTTGTGGGTTTTCCAGTAATCATTCCCACAATATTTATTGCCGCAGTAATAGGTTCAATCTGCGGGATAATTTATTTAAGTACAACTAAAAAAAGTCGTGACAACCCTATTCCGTTTGGGCCATTTTTAAGTATGGGTGGCGCAATTGTTGTGATACTACAGAGACAGATTCTGGAATTTTTGAAAATTTTGGGAATCTATCTCTGATTAATCTTTCTTACACTCAATAGTTTTTTCAACGAATAAGTGTTTAAAATATTATCTTTTTCAAGCCAACCCCTTCTACAGGTTGCAACTCCGAATTTTATCCATCTAAGTTCATCCACACTATGTGCATCGGTACCAATACTTATTCTTACCCCAAGTTCCTTACATCGTTTTAGATTTATATCATTCAAGTCAAGCCGATCTGGATAGGCATTACATTCTAAACAGGTTCTTGTCTCTGCGGCTTTTTTCATAACTTTTTCAATATCAATGGCATATCCCTCGCGCTTGGAAATGAGTCTACCGGTAGGATGACCAATTATGTCCACATATGGATTTTCCATTGCTGAACATATCCGTTCAGTAACATTTTTTGTAAACCCCTGATGAATAGAGGCAACAATCATTTCAAACTCCTTGAGGATTTTATCCGGATAGTCAAGCTCACCATTTGTCAGGATATCAACTTCAATACCTTTCAAAATTCTGAAATCTTTGATTTTCTTGTTCAAACGGTCAATCTCTTCCCATTGTCTGTATAACCTTTCAATTTCTAAACCGTGTGCATATCGGGCAGAACGCGAATGGTCAGTGATAAGAATATATTCGTATCCTATTTGCTGAGCAGTCAAGGCCAGTTCTTCAATGGTGGCTGATGAATCAGAGTAATTTGAGTGCATCTGCAGGTCGCCTTTGATATCAGATAACTCCACAAGTCTCGGGATTTTTTTCTCAAGGGCAAGTTCAACTTCGCCCCGGTCTTCTCTTAATTCTGGGGGAATCCATTGAAGACCAAGGGCTTCATAAATATCCTCTTCCTTTTCTCCAGCGATTACCTCTTCACCCTTGAATAGACCATATTCATTCAATTTCCATTTTCTATCCACTGCAATGCTACGCAGTTTTACATTGTGTGCCTTTGAGCCAGTAAAATACTGGAGTGCGGCGCCGAATGATTTTTTCTTAACAATTCTAATATCTACTTGAATCCCACCCTTCACCAGAATTGAACTCTTTGTTTCACCTGCAGAAATTATTTCTTCAACATCAGGATAATGGGTAAAAACATCCACAATCTTCTTATGGTCTTTGCCCGTGACAAGAATATCAATATCACCAATGGTTTCTCTCCATCTTCGCAAAGAACCAGCCGCAGAAATCTGGAAGAGAGATACATTGTTTTTCAAATATTCAATCACGCTTGAAGCGATTGTCTCGGCAACGGCAATTGAGAGCCGCTCATGACTCCGCTCATATAACTCAATACCCTTTTTGATGTTTTCTACTTTCTTTTCTCCCATTTGCGGAAGTTTCGCAAGAGTGCCATCTTCAATGGTTTTTTTCAAATCCTGTAAATTTCTCACACCAAGATGTTTGTTTGCCAGGGATAGAGTTTTTGGACCAAGATTCTGGATATTAAGTAGTTCAAGGAGTGATGGCGGGATACCTTTCGTTGCTTCAATATACTTTTGCATCTTTCCAGTCCTCAAATATTCCTCAATCTTTTTTGCCATTCCCTCGCCAATACCCGGCAAGTCTTTCAATTTATCAGCATTGACGAGTTCTTCAACATCTTCAGTCAATTCCTCAAGGATTCTCGCGGCCTTGCGGTATGCGACAACTCGAAATACATTCTCCCCTTTGTATTCAAGGGCATCGGCAATTTGATTAAATATATCAGCAATCTCGCGGTTCTTTTTCATTGCTAAATTATAACTGGCTAGATGGCATTGTCAACCTATTCATTAATGTCTTGATAATGATAATCTCTTTGATTATAATTAAGTGATGATTGAGGAGGTAGCAAGGATTCTAAAGAATGCAAAAAAATTATTCGTCCTTACCGGTGCGGGCATCTCAGCAGAGAGTGGCATCCCGACATTTAGGGGTAAGGATGGCTTGTGGAAAAATTATTCTGCAACTGATCTTGCCACTCCTGAGGCATTCAACCGAAATCCAGAATTGGTCTGGGAATGGTATCGCTGGCGCCAGGATATTATCTCTAAGGCAAAGCCAAATCCAGCACATTATGCACTTGTCGATTTAGAAAATCTATTTGATGAATTTCTACTTCTGACCCAGAATGTAGATAACCTCCATCAGCAGGCCGGTCTAAAAAATATTTTAGAACTACATGGCAACATATTTAGAACCCGTTGTCTGGAGTGTGGTAGAATCGGCAAGATTAAAGACGCAGAACCAAAAACACTTCCGCATTGTCCGTGTGGTGGTCTTTTAAGACCGGATGTAGTTTGGTTCGGTGAGACAATTCCTCTGAATGTATGGGAAGATTCAATGAGATTTCTGAATTCCGTAGATGTAGCGATAATCTGCGGAACATCCGGAGTTGTCTGGCCTGCGGCAGCAATACCTGAAATCGCCAAAAATAATGGTGCGAAAACAATAGAAATAAATCTGGAACAAACTCCTATTTCATTGGTGGTTGATATCAGTATTTTATCACCAGCGGGAAAGATTTTACCAGAAATCGTCAAAATCCTTAAAAGTTAAATCCTGTATTGACTTTTTTCAGAATATTGGTATAATATAGGCTATGAAGACAAAGGTTTTGAAGAAATCTGAAATAAGCCGTAACTGGTTTTTGATTGATGCCCAGGGCAGAACTCTGGGCAGAATGGCAACAAGAATTGCACGGCTTTTGACTGGAAAAGGTAAACCACAATATTCACCCCAGGTTGACTGTGGAGATTTTGTCGTGGTGTTGAATGCTGATAAGTTTAAAGTCACTGGCAAAAAAATGGAAGATAAGATATATTATCGGCATTCTTTTTATCCTGGTGGTTTAAAGGCGATCAATTTGAAACTTATGCTGGAAAAAAGTCCAAAGCGAGTAATATACCACGCAGTCAGTGGTATGCTACCAAAGAATAAGTTTCGCAGCCGAAGGCTCAAAAGGCTAAAAATATATCTGGGGTCTGAGCATCCCCATAAGGCACAATCACCCAAGGAAATACAGATATAGAGGAGGTTATTTAATGGGAACAATTGTCAATGGTTCGCGCAAAAGGGCGGTCGCAAAAATCAGATTGCAACCGGGCAATGGCAGTATAAAGATAAATGGTAAAGAACCAATTCAATACTTCTGCCGTCAGGACCTCGTTGATTTGATTAATCTTCCCTTGATTACTGCCGGGGTAAAGGGAACTTTTGACATCAATGCAAAAGTTTTTGGTGGTGGAATTGCTGGACAGGCCGGTGCAGTGAGTCTCGGAATTGCCCGGGCACTTGTCAATTTTAACCCTGAATTAAGACCAACCCTAAAGAGTGCAGGACTGCTAAAGAGAGATCCAAGAGAAAAAGAACGAATGAAATATGGACTGGCAAAAAGACGTAAGAGATTCCAGTTCTCCAAGCGATAAAGACACAAGGAGGTAAATTGGAGATAGTTTCACTACAGGATTTGATCAATACCGGCATTCATTTTGGTCACAGAACCAAGCGCTGGAACCCAAAGATGAGAAAATATATCTTTGGTAAGAAAAATGGGGTACATATCATAGATTTGCGCCAGACCCAGGAGGCGTTGAGAAAGGCTTACGACGCAACTGTGCGAATTGCTGAACAGGGCAAAGGAGTATTGTATGTTGGCACTAAGAAGCAGGCCCGGGATGTGATAAGAGAAGAAGCATTACGCGCCGGCGCATTCTTTATTACCGACCGTTGGCTGGGTGGTCTATTAACGAATTTTAACACCCTGTACACCAGGGTTCAACGGCTGCGAGAACTTGAACAGATGAAAGAAGATGGCCGCTGGTCAATGTTACCCAAAAAAGAATTATCAAAGTATGAAAGGGAGTATATAAAATTATCAAAGTATTTTGAGGGCATAAAGGATATGGATAGATTGCCGGGAATGATCTATGTTGTTGACATTGTGAAAGATGCAACAGCTGTGAACGAAGCACGGAAAATGGATATTCCGATCATTGCGATTGTGGACACAAATGTTGACCCAACCGGCATTGACTATCCAATACCGGGGAACGATGATTCAATAAGGGCGATTTCCCTTGTTACAAAGATTATTTCAAACGCAGTCCTTGAAGGAAGAAAGGGATTTGAAACCGAGGAAAAGGAGGCACAATGAATATGGAGAAAATCAGAGAATTGAGAGAAAGGACTGGTGCCGGTATTGTCGATTGCAAGGAGGCCCTTGCCCAGGCAAATGGTGATATTGAACAAGCTGTTGATATACTGCGAAAAAAAGGACTTGCCCTTGCTGCAAAAAAAGTTGGTAGAATAACCAAAGAAGGAATCATTGATGCATATATCCACCCCGGTGATCGTCTTGGTGTACTCGTTGAAGTCAATTGTGAAACTGATTTTGTTGCACGCAATCAGGATTTCCGAAGATTTGTACGCGATATTGCCCTTCAGATCGCCGCAAGTGAACCCCTGGTTGTAAGCCGCGAGGAATTACCCGCCGATGTCATTGAGCGAGAAAAAGAAATATATCGCAGTCAAATTCAGGACCTTAAAAAACCACCTGAAATAATAGAAAAAATCGTCGAAGGCAAGATGGAGAAATTTTATAATACCGCATGCCTTTTAGAGCAGCCTTTTGTAAAAATACCAGAAAAGACAGTAAGTGATTATCTAAAAGAACAGATTGCCAAATTTGGCGAAAATATCGTCATTAGAAGATTCATTCGTTTTCGCCTCGGTGAATAATACCAAGATAAAATACCGCAGAATTCTTCTGAAAATTTCTGGTGAGACCCTCGGACAGAAATCAGAAATTCTAACCGCCAAATCTCTAAATTATATCACTGAACAGATTGTCTCGGTTTACCGTCTGGGAATAAAAATCGGTGTGGTAGTTGGTGGTGGTAATATCATCCGAGGCAGAGATGAGAGACGATTTGATCGGATTGATGCAGATTACTGTGGGATGGTATCAACCGTGATCAATGGAATGACAATGTATTCCTACTTGAAAAATAGAATTGAAAAAATTTTTTTAAGGAGCAGTTTTGAAATTGCCGGAATCGTGCCCCAGTTTAACAAATTTGAGGATAAAATACTGTATGACAATGGTGGCGTACTAATTCTGGTTGGTGGAACCGGTAATCCCACTGTATCAACCGACACTGCTGCTGCAATTCGGGCAGTTGAACTTTCCGTTGATGTTCTGATTAAGGGCACAAATGTTGAAGGTGTTTACTCCCAGGATCCTAAAAAGAACAAGAAGGCAACCCTTTTCGAAGAACTTGGTTATGATCAAGTCATCAAAGAAAATCTAAATGTTATGGATATAACGGCTTTCAAAATCTGCAAGGATGCAAAGATCCCAATTTGCGTGTACAACCTTATGAAGTATCCTCTAATCAAAATTGTATCCGGCAAGAGAATTGGTACCATTGTTCATTAAATCTTATATGGAGGTATAATATGGTACAGAAAATAAAGGATGATACAAAGCAAAAGATGGAAAAATCAATCAATCTTTTGAATCAGGAATTTGCAAAGATAAGAACCGGTCGGGCAACACCCGCGCTCTTAGATGGGGTGAAGGTTGAATATTATGACAGTCTCCTGCCCCTGAATCAGGTTGCGAGTATCAGCATTCCTGAACCCCGTCTGATTGTCATCCAGCCCTGGGACAAACAGGCGCTTTCCGTCATAGAAAAAGCAATCTACAAAGCCGATATTGGTGTTACCCCTAATAGTGATGGCAATGTCATAAGGCTTTCTCTACCACCATTGACGGCTGAACGTAGAGAAGAACTCGTAAAACTCTCCCAGAAACTATCTGAGGAATGCCGGGTTGCAATTAGAAATATCCGCAGAGATGCCAATAATGAACTTAAGAAGATTGAAAAAGAAAAAAAGATTTCTGAAGATGATTCATTCAAAGCCCAGGAATCAATCCAGAAGATGACCGACGAGTATATAAAAAAGGTTGATGATATATTAAAGAAAAAAGAGAAAGAAATAAGAGAGGTATAATCCATTCGTATTAATCCCGGACCACTACATCTGAATTTATCTGTAATCCACTGAAAAATTTTTGCATCAAAAAAAACCGAAGTATATGGAGGATTTGCCCTAACACGCAGTTATTTAAGAAACTAAACCATTCCACTTGAATATTGTCTAAAAATTGAACAGGAGGAATAATGGCGAAATTTTTTGACGATTTTTCGCGCTGGCTTGAGGACGCTTCAAAAGTTCTGAGCAGGGAAGCCGGTGACCTTACATTGAAGGGCAAACTGAAGATCGAAATATTTGAGTTGAAAAGACAACTACAGGAATTATTCAGGGAACTCGGTAAAATGTTTTATGAGTTTTTCCCCTTAAAGGGGAACGAGGACTTTAAGAATAATCCGAGGATAAAAACGATTTCACAAAAGATAAAAAAACTCAAAAATGAAATAAAGAAAAAAGAAATAGAATATAGAACGATCGGGCAGAAAAATAAATCAGCAAAAGGAGATTAAACTATGGCCGACAAGCAGATGAAAAGATGGGATCCTCTTAGAGAAATAATCTCTCTACGTGAGGATATGGATAGACTTTTTAATACATTCTTTGGGAAGCATATGACAGAAGAGATTGAAGGGATATGGATGCCGGTGATTGATATTGAAGAAGACAACGAGAACTTCGTTGTCAAGGCAGAATTACCCGGCTTGAAAAGAGAAGATGTAAAAATATCTGTACGTGGAAATCTTTTGACAATCTCCGGGGAAAGAAAACAGGAAGAAGAAACTAAAAATAAAACCTATCACCGGGTTGAAAGATCTTATGGTAAATTTTCAAGAACAATTTCTTTACCCAGTGAAGTTGATGTAAACAAGATTAAGGCTGTTTATAAAGATGGCGTTCTCATTATCACTCTACCGAAACCAGAGACCCTGAAGCCAAAAGAGATTGAAGTTGAAATAAAGTAACCCTGAATTTGTAGGAGTAGATAAAATGGAAGGAAAAATTTCTTTGAAATCAGCAGGTATCATTGCGGGCATTGCCGCTATATTCGCCTTTCTTTTTGGATTGATTATCAGTATTGGTATTCCAAATCTGTCAAATCGCACTGAGGCAAGCCAGGGAACCATTAGTGTCAATCCAATTGTTAATGAACAGGGTGAAAGTCCATTTACAAGAGTTGCAGAAATGGTTTCGCCAGCCGTGGTTAATATTTCAGCAGAACGCACAGTAAAGAATGATTTTGAAAATTTTGATTGGAATTTTCGCGGACCTTTTGAGGATTTTTTTCGCGATTTCTTCAAGAACTTCCCACCGGGTGAAAGCAAATCACGTTCACTTGGTTCAGGATTCATAATCTCTGAAGATGGTTATGTCATCACCAATAATCATGTGGTAAAAAATGCCTCCAACATCATCATCAGACTGACCAACAAGAGGGAATACAAAAATGATGATATCAAGATCATTGGCACTGATTCCCGAACCGATATCGCCTTGCTTAAGATCGAGACAAAGGAAAAACTACCCTATCTGAAACTTGGCGACTCAGACAAAATAAGAGTAGGTGATTGGGTGATGGCAGTTGGAAATCCTTTTAATCTTGAGGGAACGGTTACTGTGGGTGTAATTTCAGCAAAAGGCAGAAGCCACATTCCTTTAAGCGAAGGACCCGATCTACAGAATTTCTTGCAGACTGATGCGGCAATAAACCCTGGAAATTCTGGTGGACCACTGATAAACCTACAGGGCGAGGTCATCGGCATAAATACTGCGATTACTTCAACCACTGGCGGCAATATCGGAATAGGCTTTGCCATTCCAATCAATCTTGCCAAAAATATAATTGAAGAATTGAAGACAAAAGGAAAAATCACCCGGGGTTATCTCGGCGTATATCTTGAGGACCTCACCGAGGATATGAAAGAAGCACTTGATCTCGCTTCACTTGAGGGCGTTCTAATAAATGAGGTCATTACTAACTCTCCAGCCGCAAAAGCAGGAATAAAAGAAGGTGATGTGATTATTGAATTTGATGGCAAAAAGGTCACTGATGTAGAATCATTCCGACTCCTTGTCGCCTCAACCCCTCCAGGGCAGACAGTAAGATTGAGATTGGTAAGAAATGGTAAAAAAATCGACCTAAATGTAAAGATTGGAGAAATGGAAGAGAAAGTTACAGCCCAGGCATTCGAAAAACAGGAATCACAGCTCGGGTTACAGGTTGTGGATATTGACAGCCCTGAAGCAAAGGCATATAATGTATCTATGGATAAAGGTGTTCTGGTCGTCGGTGTAGAATCCAGTTCACCAGCCGAGAATGCGGGTATTCAAGTCGGCGATGTGATTATTGGCATTGGCAACGCAGGCATTGAGAACATCGCTGATTTCAGAAAGGCAGTTAAGAATTTAAAAAAAGGTAAACCAGTGATCTTCCAGATTCAGCGGGCAGAAAGAAAGAAATATGTAGCCTTGACTCCATAATTGATGCATATACCGAAGCGGGTAACTGAAAGGGGGTTAAAACAATTCCTTGAGGAGATTGCGAAATACCCAGTTCTCACCCGAGAAGAAGAATTCAAGCTTGCCCGCCGCATAAGAGAAAAACAAGATGAAGAAGCGAAAGAGAAACTAATCCTTTCAAATTTACGAAATGTATTACATTTGTGCAAAAATTTTCTTGACTATGGACTGAGTCTAACCGAGTTAATCAATGCAGGGACCCAGGGTTTGATGCATGCTGTAGAGAAATTTGATGAACGCAAAGGCTACAGATTTAGTACATATTCTACCTGGTGGATAAAGAGAGCCATATACAAAGCAATATTCATTGACCAGGAGATTGTTCCCAAAAGTCATCTGTCAAAGCGGATAAAATCGTTTATTCCGAATTTTGTTCAGGAAGAAGGCCGGGAACCAACAATCCAGGAAATTGCCCAGCACTTAAAGGTTTCTGTTCAGCAGGTTGCAAATGCCCTTACTGAATTATTACCAATTCTTTCGCTTGATGAAACATTCTCTGATGAAAATGCCAATCCGTTCATAGAGACCATTTCTCTTGATCAAATGGCTGTGGAGAAACTTGTCCTGCCATCACCTGAAGAAATATTAAGACAAAAACAACAAACCGAGAGAATCCAGAACGCGTTAAAAAAACTTGCACCAAGGGAAAAGGAAATAATAGAGAGAAATTTCGGACTCGGCGATTATGAAACGCAGAGTCTTGAAGATATCAGCCGATTAATGAATATTACAAAGGAACGGGTACGTCAGATAAGAGATAATGCACTGAAAAAATTGAAACTAATTCTTCCCCGCATAAAGTAACGAATTTTTATAGATACTACAGTTCTTCAATGAATATTTCAGTATTTGTATAAATGCATATCTGGGCAGCAATCCTGATTGATTCCTCGACGATCTCCCGTGCACTTAATTTTGTATATTTTACTAAAGCACGGGCAGCAGCAAGGGCATAGGGCGCACCTGAACCGATTGCCACAATACCATCATCCGGTTCAATCACATCACCGACACCAGACACAATATATGAGTGTTCTTTATCAAGAATCGCCAGGAATGCCTCAAGGCGACGCAAGATTTTATCCTGTCTCCAGTCCTTGGCAAGTTCAATTACACTTCTCGGTACATTTCCGCGGAATTCTTCCAATTTTGTTTCAAACCGTTCAAACAATGTCAGGGCATCAGCAGTTGCACCAGCGAATCCGACAAGAATTTTATCATTATACATTTTGCGAATCTTCCTTGCCCGCTGTTTCATAATTGTCTCACCGGTTGTTATCTGACCATCACATCCGATGGCAACTTTATCATTACACTTTAATCCCAATATTGTGGTCGCCTGCATAATTTATTATAATCAAAGATACCTATTTGTCAATTAAATATTGATTTTGAAAAAAATCTGAATATAATGATTTCTGCAAAGGAGGTAAGAATGAAAGTCTTGATTTCTGACCCAATTGCAAAAGAAGGAATTGAAATTTTGAAAAAGAGTGGGTTTGAAGTTACGGAAAAAACCGGCCTGTCGCCCGAAGAATTGGTCAAAACCATTCCTGATTTTGATGCAATAATCGTGCGCAGTGCAACGAAGGTTACAAAAGATGTGATTGAGGCAGGCAAGAAATTAAAGGTAATTGGTCGGGCTGGTGTGGGACTGGATAATGTTGATGCGGAAGCAGCAAAGGTAAAAGGAATAAAGGTTGTGAACACACCTGCTGCGACCTCTATCTCAGTTGCCGAACTTGCCCTCGGAATGATGCTTTCTGCAGCAAGAATGCTTCCTCAGGCAACTGCATCAACAAAGGCGGGTAAATGGGAAAAGAAAAAATTCCATGGTTTTGAACTCTTCGGTAAGACCCTGGGGATAATCGGTATTGGTCGGATTGGTTCAGAACTCGCAAAGAGGGCAAAGGCATTGGGTATGGATGTCATTGCCTATGATCCCTATGTCAAATCTTCTGAATTTGCAAAGGTCGTGGATTTTGATACTTTGTTGAAGGATTCTGATTACATTTCACTGCATATTCCGAAAACAAAAGAGACCGCCCATCTGTTGAACAAATCCGCTTTTGACAGGATGAAGACCGGGGTTGTAATTGTCAATTGTGCAAGGGGCGGTGTGATCGATGAAGATGCATTATATGACGCAATTGTCACTGGAAAGGTAAAGGTTGCCTGCCTTGATGTCTATGAGGTTGAACCAGCAAAAGAACATAAACTATTCAGCCTTGACCAGGTTATTCTCACACCTCATATTGGTGCCCAGACTGAAGAAGGGCAACAGAGAGCAGGTGTTCAGATTGCCGAACTGGTAAGGGATGCTTTAAAATAGATACCTGAACCCTTAAGATAGATTTACACTTCTGTCTGAATAGATTAGTACTGGCATCATGGCAAAGGAGGATTAATGCCTGAGATTAAGCCCTTTAAAGGAATTAGATATAATCTAAAAAGAATAAAAGATATCGCTAAGGTAATAACTCAACCTTATGACCAGATCACGGATGAGATGGAAAAAGAGTACAAAGAACGCAGTCCATATAGTTTTGTAAATCTGGTCTTAACCCATTATGCTGATGGGCATAATCGCACACAGGAATACAATAATGCAAAGAGATGTATCCAGGAATGGTTAAAAGAACAGATATTTGTTCAAGATGAACAAGATTCAATCTATCCTTATTTTCAAGAATTCTCCCTTGAAGGTAAAGATTATGTTAGACGGGGATTTATATGCAGATTAAGACTTGAAGAATTGGGAAAGGGCAATATTCTGCCGCATGAAAAAACCCTATCAAAACCTAAGGAAGACCGGTTGAATCTTACCAGGATAACAGAGAAAGATTTTGAGCCGGTATTCTTGCTATATACAGACCCGAACAATACCGTAATGGAAATCATTGAAAAAGAATGCAAAAATCCTCCAATCATTGATGTGAAGGATGACCGGGAAATTGGTCATAAATTGTGGCAGATCACGAATGAAAACATCATTAAAAAGATAACCTCAGCATTGAAAGATGCAATACTTGTTATTGCCGATGGCCATCATCGGTATGAAACCGCATTCAATTATCGCAATGAACTTGGTGATATAGATGAAAACCATCCCGCAAACTTCAAAATGGTAACACTTGTAAATATCCGGGATCCCGGGCTTGTTATTCTACCCACACATCGTTTGATTATGAATCTTAAAGGGTTTGATCTCGATGTCTTCACAAAAAGGGTAAATGAATTTTTTGAGATAAAAAAGGTTGCAAAACAAGATTTGAAGTCTGTTTTGGAAAAGGAAAAGGTACATACCTTTGGATTTTATTCCTGCAAGCAGAGTTTGATTCTTAAGTTGAAGGATCTAAAACTTATGAAAAAGATACTTCCTGATAGGAGCAAAGAATATCAAAATCTTGATGTCGCAATACTACATAATCTCTTGATTGAACATATCCTGGGCATAAAGTTAGAGAAAGTCGAAGACCATATCAGATATCAGCGGGGCATTGAGGAAACTCTAAAAAGAGTGGATAGCAACGAATTCCAATTTGCCTTTTTAATGAATCCGACAAGGCCCGAACAAGTCAGGGATGTAGCAACGAATAAAGAGCGGATGCCACAAAAATCAACTGATTTTTATCCCAAACTGATTTCAGGTCTGGTTCTCTATGACATAAAAGGACATTGATCCAGGGTTATCAAAACTTCTTGTCTTTGCTGATGGTCTGAAAAACAACAGTTGCATAAATAACTCAAACTAAATCTTTATCATCCGTTCAATTGAAACAAGTGCCTTTTTTCTTATTTCTTCATTAATTGTAATCTCGTGTTTCATATCTTCAAGTGACCAGAAAATCTTTTCCAGGGTTGTCAGTTTCATATTTGGACAAAGGGCATTGGGATTACCGGGGATAAATTTTTTACCAGGATTTTCCTTTTTCAGACGATGTAGCAAACCGATTTCAGTGCAGATAATGAACTCTCTGACCGGGCTATTTCTGGCAAAGGTGATCATCTGAGAAGTTGAGCAGATTTCATCTGCAATCTCCTGGACCTCAACACGACATTCAGGATGGACCAGAACCTGAGCCTCGGGGTATTCTTCTTTCAGTTTTAGAATACCTTCTTTGGTGAAAAGCATATGGGTTGGACAGTATCCATTATACAGATGGAATCTTTTTTCTGGAGTATTACGAGCGACATAAGCACCAAGGTATTTATCAGGCACAAAAATGATTTCTTTTTTATCTATTGCCCGTGCCACTCTCACACCATTGGCTGAGGTACAGCAGAAATCAGACAATGCCTTTACATCAGCAGTTGAATTTATATATGTTACAACTCCAGCCTGTGGATATTTTTCTTTTTCCTGGTTCAGTTTTAGTGGATCGATCATATTTGCCATTGGGCAACCCGCATGTAAATCAGGCATCAATACAATTTTTTCAGGATTAAAAATCTTTGCCGTCTCAGCCATAAAATGAACCCCGCAGAAGACGATCACATTTGCTGGCACATCTCGTGAAATGCGTGCCAGTTCCAGAGAATCACCGACAAAATCTCCAATATCCTGTACTTCCGGTAATTGATAATTGTGGACCAGAATGATTGCATTGCGTTCTCTTTTTAGCTCACTAATTTTTTCTATCAACTCCGGCATATCTTGTGTTAATTGTCTGCAGTTTTGTCAATAATTATATAATTTAAAGGGTCTACTGGAACTTGAGATATTCTTATTTCATAGTGAAGATGGGGTCCGCTCGTCTTTCCGCTGAGTCCAACATACCCAATAATATCGCCCCTTTTTATTGATTGTCCGATGTTGACTGTTGGGTTCATACAATGGCCATAGACCGTGCTCAGGTCCTGATTATGACTGATTTCTATAACTATACCAAAATCTTTGGTATTCTGTACTTTTCTTACAATACCATCGGCTGGTGCAATGATAGGGGTGCCGATTGGTGCGGCAATATCTATACCTTCATGCATCTTTACCGACCCAGTGAACGGATCCAGGCAATAACCAAAGCCACGCACATACCAACCATTTACTGGTGCAATTGATGGTATAGAATTCTTCAAAAATTCCTTTTGTTTAAGATAAGAAAGGATGGTACTATTGGTTGAATATTGGTTTTCTACTCTCAAAATAAGTTCATCAAGATATGTTGACAACTGACCAAAATCTTTATCATCTATAGAATTACCTTCTACCTTTTCCGCAATGTCACGGGCAATAACCATCTTCAGGGTCTGTAATGAAGAAAATCTCTGTAATACCGTATCACTCTTCGTAAGACTATCAATAGTGATATTTAATAATCTCAATTCAGCCTCCATATAGTCAATCTGTTTTTCCACAATACTGTTCTCCCTGACCAGCTGTTGAACCCTTTTATAATCACCCCGACCCCGGGCAAAATTGATCACACCGTAAACAAAAAGCACAAGAATCGCCAAAATAACGATAATGATCAAACCAAAGATACTCCAGTTAAGTACAAGATTAAACGACTTGTTTTTCCGCTCATTAATAACAATAATTTCCAATTGAACTCCTGAATGTATTATATATCTTACTAAGATAAAGTCAAGAAGCATAATGAATTAAAATATAATCCTTGTAAGTAGTAGTCTTTACAGAGTGCTCGCGGCAATATTAGATAAATTATTGTGTTGACATAGATAATGGTTTATGTATAATATGTTATGAAAGAAATAATTAATGTTTTTATCAACCCCAAAATGGTTTTTAGTAAAATAAAAGAAAAACTTGAATGGTTGACACCATTAATCGTAGTAATCGTAGTACTCGTGATACTATCCATATTGACGATTTCCACCACCAGGGATTTAATCAGTGCCCAGCAGATTGAGGCTATGAAACAGCAGAATATGACCGATGAACAGATTGAACAGGCAATGAAATTTTCGTCCGGTCCAATAATTGTTGTTTTTGGTGCAATCGGCACGATAATCGGAACACTGGTGATACTTTTGATATTTGCAGGAATATTGAACCTATTAATTCCGATGTTTGGAGGTGAAGGCGGTTTTCGCTTTGTCTTCTCGGTTGTTTCTTATTCTGCCCTGGTTAAGATTCCTGGACAATTATTCAGATGGATATTGATTATGTTAAAGCACTCCTTACAGGTCAGCACATCTCTTGCCTTATTTTTACCCAATCTTGAGACAAAATCATTTGCCTACAAATTGTTAAGCGGAATTGATTTCTTCATCATCTGGGAGATGATACTTGTTGCAACAGGTATAAGTATAACCAATAATCTTAAAAAACAGAACGCCTATATCCTGGTCTTTGCAGTCTGGATTGTGTCAATCCTTTTGGGCATAGGACTGGGTAGTTTATTCAGAGCCAGGGTAGGTTAATGGTTCTATTTATATTTCAACCTGAAGATTCTAAATCCCAGATACTAAATCCTAAACAAATTCAAAATCCGAAATCTAAAGGTTATAAATACTTACTCAATGTAGGCATCTATGTGGTTATTAATACTAATAACACAGATTGATACACTGAGCCTTGAGCAGGCGATTGATATTGGTTTGAGGCAAAGTCCTGGTTATTTAGAATCAAAAGAGACGCTTGCAAAATCAAGGATACAATTCTATAAGGCGCTTTCTTATCTCCTGCCCACAACCTCAACAACCGGTTCCTGGACAAAGAGTGAATATCATAATATTGAAAGCGAGCGTTATACGGGTTCAATCAATCTTTCTATGCCGGTCTTTGATTTAGATGTCATAAGTTCAATCATTGTTGCTAAGGGACAGGAAAAGGGAAGTTCAATACAACATAATCAGGAGATTTTAAATTTGATTCTGAATATAAAAAAGTCATATTATAGTCTCATCACTGCGAACGAACTATTAAATGCGTCCGAGAAGGCGCTTGAGCGGGCAATGGAAAACAAAAAACTCGTTGAGACCAAGTATGAACTCGGTTCCGCATCAAGGCTGGAACTGCTCCAGGCTGAAGTTTTTTATCTCCAGATTATGCAGAACAATTCCCAGGCAAAAACCCTTGAAACCCAGGCACAGCAGGAATTAAAGGCACTGCTCAATATTTCTAATCAGATATATCCAGAAGATTCTTTTACAATCCCTGATACATTTGTGCTTCCCTCTTTAGATTCATTAAAACAGATTTTAATAACCGCAAATTTGAGTATCAGACTTGCCCGAGAGATGGATAGATTGGCAAAGACGAATCTATGGCTTTCTACATTTGCATTTCTGCCCAAGGTTTCAATCTTTTACGGGTTTAATACAAACCTTGATTCATTCTCCTTGGATTTTGATTATCTTAAAGACAATGCAACAAAGAACTATGGGATAAATATCAATTTTCCCATCTTTGAAATAAAGACCTTGATTTTCAACTATCTCACAGCGAAAAAGGATATGAAGATAAAGAGATACAGTTTGGAGAGGGCACTGCTTGAATCAGAAAAGGCGTTATATTTAAGTTATTACGGCCTTACAGAATCGATTGATAAACTGAGGTTTGCAAAGAAGAGTTTGGAACTTGCTGAGGAGGCGATTGTGCTTGCCCGTGAGCAGTATACGCTAGGAATGATTTCACTTTTAGATTTACTCCGCGCTGAGGAGGATTATTACAATGCCCGATTAAGTCTGATTCGGGCACTGAACGATTATTATCTCGGACAATCAAACCTTTCTTATTTATTGGGTAAGATAACCATTGAGGAGCAGAGATGAAAAGAATTCTTATAATCATTGGTGGTATCATAGTTGTAGTACTAATCATTGTGCTCAATCTCAAACAAAAGGGTGGTGGAGAGAATGTGGAGATTGAGATTGCAAAAAGGGGTGAAGTGGTATCACGGGTTGGTGCAGATGGTGAACTAAAGGCAAAATCACAGGTCGATATTTCCGCCGAAACAATTGGCAGGATAAAGGCAATCTATTATAAAGAAGGTAATTATGTAAAAAAGGGTGCACTTTTGATTGAACTTGATGATACCCAGGCTAAGGCAAATCATCAACTTGCTGAGGTGCGTCTGAAACAGGCTGAGCAGGTATTTAATAGAACAAAGAGCCTTTATGAAAAGGGACTTATCAGCAAAGAGAATTTTGAGAACGCCCAGTTAAACTATGAATCGGCAAAGGCGAGTTATGAGCAGGCACTGGATGCCTATAAAAAGACCAAAATCTATACGCCCATATCCGGTAAATTGATGAAGGTCAATATTGAAGAGGGTGAGACTGCGGTGATGGGCACATTAAACTATGCAGGAACAGTCCTGGCAACGATTGCAGATATGTCGGCGATGATTGCAGTTGTAAAGATAGACGAGACCGAGGTGCCCCAGGTGAAATCTGGACAGGAGGCAGAGGTGACTGCGGACGCCCTGCCTGATTCAGTATTCAAGGGTGTGGTGACAAAGGTCGGTTTGATGCCAATAACATCAATTGCGACTGCAACAACTGAGAAGATAACAGACTTTGAGGTGGAGATAGAATTAAAAGATTTTTCCGAAAGTTTAAGACCCGGGATGAATGTAAAGGCAGAGATAATCACCAGTAAAAAAAGTGATGTTCTGGTTGTACCAATTCAGGCAGTGGGAAAGCGGAAAGTAAAAGACAAAACAACCGAATCAGTATTTGTTGTGCAAAAGAGAAAAGCCATCTTAAAAGAGATTCAGACCGGTATATCAAGTGATACAGAAATGGAGATAATTTCAGGTATAAATGAGGGTGACACTGTTATCATCGGACCATACCGGGTTCTATCAAAGTTAAAAGATGGAGCAAGGGTGGAGTTTAAGACAACGAGTGAGGAGAAGGGTGCAAGGTAAGCAGGAAAAAGGTTATCAGAATATCAGGGTATCAGGTATCCTGATATCCTAATTTTTTGGATAATCTTCATTAAAATGCTCTGCAAGGCAATAGATATCTATAAAAAATACAGTCTTGGCAAGGTTGAGGTTGAAGCATTGAGGGGTGTGAGTCTGGAGATTGAGAAGGGTGAATATATATCAATTATGGGTCCTTCAGGTTCAGGTAAATCCACACTTATGCATATCCTTGGCTGCCTTGATACACCGACAAATGGTGAGTATTATCTTGAAGATAAGAGGGTATCAGACTATTCAGATATGGAACTGGCAAGGATTAGAAACCAGTTTATTGGCTTTGTCTTCCAGAGCTTTAATCTATTAACCAGACTTTCTGCACTGGATAATGTAGCATTACCACTTATCTATGCTGGGGTAAACAAAAAAGAGCGCACTGAGCGGGCAAAGGAAATCCTGACAAGGGTTGGTTTAAAAGAGAGGATTAACCACAGACCAAATGAATTGTCCGGTGGCGAGTGCCAGCGTGTGGCAGTTGCCAGGGCATTGATAAATAATCCAAAGATAATCTTTGCGGATGAACCAACTGGAAATCTTGATACAAAGACCGGTAAGGAGATAATGGAATTGTTTGATGAGTTACACAGAGAGGGTAATACAATCGTGCTTGTGACCCATGACCCGAATATTGCGGCGTATGCGAAAAGGATAATCAAACTGATGGATGGAAGGATCGTGAGTGGATAATTTAAAACGAAATCGTTTTACGATACGGGCTGCGAAACCGTATAACCTATAACGATCCTTATGACTGAGATCTTGAATCTTGCATTTCAGACATTCCGTTCACACCGACTGCGTTCTTTTTTAACAACACTCGGTATCATCATCGGTGTGACAACAGTTATTGCAATCCTATCTTTGATTGAAGGTTTGAATCAATCTGTCGCAAACCAGATTCGCTCCATAGGTTCTGATTTGATATTCGTCACAAAATATGCTTTTTTGCGTATGGGACCACCAAATTTTGAAGAGATTGCCAAAAGGCCTGATTTGACACCTGAAGATGCCATAGCAATAAAACAACTTTCTTCAGTGGAAACCGCAATACCGACGATTGAACAGAATTTTTCCAAAATAAAATATAAAGACAAAGAGATTGCAATGACCTCAATAGAAGGTTCAACTGAAGATTTTTCAAAGGCACATAACTACATAGTAGAAAGCGGCCGGGATTTAAATGGAGATGACATTCTACACCGGCGCAATGTTGGTGTGATCGGTGCCTATGTTGCAAAGAATCTCTTTCCCGAAGAAACACCTATTGGCAAAGATTTGAATATTGGTGATAAACGAATAAAGATTATTGGTGTATACAAAGAAAAAGGGGCGTTCCTTGGTCAAAGTATGGACAATCTTATTACCATTCCTTATACCTTTTATGAAAAGGCGTTCCTCCGTAAGAGAACTACAGTCTTTGAAAAGGCTTTTGGTGGTTATACAATAAGTATTATGCCAAAACCAGGCAAAGTAGAAAGGGCAATGGATGAAATAAGAGAGCTGATGAGGAGAAGGCATGGTCTGCGCCTTGACCAGCCCGATGATTTTGAATTGGGGACACAGCAGATGTTATTTGAGATATACCAGAATATAACCCGTGTTGGCTTTGTGGCGATAGTTGCAATTGCAGTAATCTCCTTAATCGTGGGTGGAATTGGTATAATGAATATAATGCTTGTATCAGTTGCCGAGCGGACCAGAGAGATTGGTATTCGTAAGGCAGTCGGTGCATCAAATCAGAATATCCTTTTCCAATTTCTCACCGAATCAATCGTTCTCTCACTCGTTGGTGGAATCATTGGTATAATACTCGGAATCCTTCTTGCCTGGTTGATTTCGGTTGCTTCACCGCTCAAAGCCGCAGTAAGTTTCTGGATGATTATTTTAGGATTTGGTTTTTCATCAGCCGTGGGAATATTCTTTGGAATATACCCGGCTCGCAAAGCCGCCTCACTAAATCCCATTGAGGCATTGAGATATGAATAAGCTTTTGATTTTTAACACATAACCCATATAATTAGTAATGCTAATATATGAAAGCAAGGGAGATAAGACAATTGAGTTTGCCAATAAGATTGCCAAATTATAAGAATAGGATTCAAACCAATTCAAATGATATTGACTATATTCCATGTTAGAAATAAATAAATAAAAAGTTAACACTTCTCAGACAGGCTGAAAGGTGTTGACTGGGTTGGCTGAAACTGTCTAACTTCAGGAATACCCAAACAATTCCCCACTATCAGTATGCACAGAATCATTAATCTCAATCTGCCAGTTTATCTGACTGAATCCTAAGGTAAAGACCAGTGGAAGAATATATATTTTCATACACCATATCCTTTATAAAATTAACTATTATATTATATCTTAGACTGATTACCTATCAATATTCCGTTTTAGATCAAAAATAACCTTTTCTGCAATACCTTCCACCTGCCTGGAATATGTTGCGATTTTAGTAGATTGACGCAATAGATTTTCTGGTTATAATTTATTGATGAAAGAGATTTATTATGATGAACTGACCGGCATTTATAACCGGCGATTTCTATATTACTGGGTTGATAACGAGATAAAAAGGGCAAATCGCTTTGCAACAAAGTTTGGCATAATTATCATCGATCTTGATAATTTCCGGGACATAAACAATAACTATGGACACCTTGAAGGCGATAAAGTATTGATTGAATTTGGTAATTTTCTCAAAAAAACGGTAAGAGAAGTGGATAATCTTGTTAGATATGGAGGCGATGAATTCATTGTGCTCGTGCCAAATTCTGATACACGGGGAACGATGGAACTTGCTCAGAGAATTCTTACCAGTTTAAACCAAACTGTTATTGGTGGTCATAAGATTTTGTGCAGTATTGGTTGTGCAATCTATCCTGATGACGGAACAAATATTGAAATCTTAATCAAGTATGCAGATGATCTAATGTACCAGGCAAAAAAGGAAGGCAAAAATCGCATTGGGTTAAGAGCAGAAATTACCAAGAAATTAGAGTTTCCAGTCAAGAAGATTGTCGGCCGCGAAGAAGAGCTAAACTGGTGTAGTCGTCAATTAAAGATGTATAACACCTTATTCATCAGTGGTGAAGCAGGTGTAGGCAAAACCAGACTTGCACTGGAGATTAATAATCTTTTTTCAGATTGCACATTTTTTAGAGCAAATTCCTATGCCGCGCTGGCTTCGGTCCCATACCATCCACTAAAAAATATGTTCAAAGATTTTGTCAATCGGGATTTTGCCCTTATCCAGCGCGTACTAAGGCAGATTCCTGAAGTCTTTCGCCAGGAAATAATGAAATTATTGCCTGAAGAAAAAACCGTATCAATAAAGAAAGAAGAACTTGACAAATATCGTCTTTTTGACAGTATTAATCTTTTCTTTGATACATTAACTGAATTATTGTCCCCGCGTGATGTCATCTTGCTAATTGATGACCTGCATTGGACTGACCGCTCAAGTTGTGAGCTATTAGATTTCTTGATAAGAAGCAGCCATAAGAATCTTAAGGTATTGGGAACATTTCGCACCGAAGAGATAAAAAATGCGCCGGTTTTTGATTTCTTTGGAATATGGGCAAGAGAAAACCTTTATTGTAAACTTGAATTATCGCCCCTGAATGAATTACATACATTTAAACTACTTGAGATGATTATGACCAACTTGTCAAAGTCCTTAGCAAAATTTATCTATGAACTTAGTGGTGGGAATCCCTTTTATATTGAAGAAATATTAAGGGAATTGGAGCGAGAGAACAAGATCTTTTATAATGGTAAAGAATGGATTATCCTGCTGGAGAGGGAATTGAAGATTCCTTCAAGTATTGAAGCAACCATTCTCAGAAAGATTCAATTCTTGGATGAAGAAACTAAACAGTTTCTTGAAATCTGTGCAGTTTATGGTCAGGAATTTAACGATGAGATAATTGCCCTCTGTGCCCAGAAGAATGTTGGCGAAGCCATGGATGCGATTGACCATCTGGTGAGATTGGGGTTCATAAAAGAGAGGAGCACTGATATATTCTTTTTTAGTGAAGATATTGTCCGACAAATTGTTCATAAAAATATCAGTCGAGCAGATTTGATAAAGTACCATCGTCAGATAGGCGAGGCAATGGAAAAATATTTTCATAGCAGTCTTGCCAATTACTATGAACAACTTGCCTCCCACTTTGCCCTCGCCAACAATTCCGCAAAGGCACTGATTTATTCCAAAGAGGCAGGTATAAAATGCAAGGAGAACTATGCCCATAACCAGGCTGTAAGGTTCTTTACAACTGCCTTAAAATTTGAGGATAAACTTGAGGAAATATTTAAGATTAAGCTTCACCTTTCAGAAATCTATTATCTTATGGGCGAAAATGAAAAGGCAATTGAAAATCTTAATGACTGTTTGAAAATAAATCCAAATGATCACAAGATCTATTACAAACTTGCTCAGATCTATGAAAACACTGGAAATTATAAAAATGCCCTGAAGTTCTATGAGGAAGGGTTGAAAATAACGCGAGATGCGGTTACTTCTTATCAATTTAAGGCTGGTATTGTTTGGGCACATACCAGACTCGGTAAATATCTTAAGGCAAAAAAAGAATGCGTGCAACTACTGAAAAAGGCAAAACAAATACCAGGGCAAGAACTTGCTATTATCCTGATTACCCAGGGAGTATGCTTGCTATACCTTGGAGACCTTGAAGATTCAATATTGTGTTTCAAAAAAGCCCTTGAGATAAGACAGAAACTGAACGATAAGAAGGGAATGGCGGCTTGCTATCTGGATATGGCAGTGGTGTATCAACAACAACTGAACTTTTCTTTGAGCGAGGAATACTACAGGAATGCATTAAAGATTTACGAAGAGATCGGTTATCAAAGTGGTATTGTAACGACATTACTGGATCTTGGTAGTCTATATTTCAATTACAACCTCTTAAAATCTGAGGAGTATTGTATCAAGGCATTAGGTATTGCAAAACTCATAAATGCCAAGCGGGATATCGTCTTTCTTTATGATAATCTTGGCAGCATAAATCTCAGGCGATTGATGATTGACGATGCGATAAAAAATTTCAAATCAGCATTTCAATATGCCCGAGAAACAAATTTTATTGAAGGCTATATCTTTGTTAACCTTCATTTGAGCGAGTTTTATCGGGAGACAGGAAAAAGAAAACAGGGTTTGAGCCATTTGAAAAAGGCAATTGCTTATGCGAAAAAATTGAAGATAGAACAGTACATTTATGATTGTCAATTTGAGCAAATTGAGTATCTCTTAATGAGCAAAGATTTGAAAAAGGCAAGGCAGATATCAAACCATCTTTTGTTAAAACTAAAGAGTGAACCGGATGTCAACCGGCGGGTATATTCCTGTATTTCTCAAGGCGAGGTTTACTCAGCCTCAAAGAATTACAGAAAGGCACAGGATTTTTATAACCAGGCATTAAATATGATTGCCAATCTACCAGACAATTTATTAACTGCACAGATATATTTTCTTCAGGGGATGAACTACAAAAGGCAGGGTAAATATCAGGAGGCAATGCAATTTTTCTTGAAGGCAAATGAAATTTTTATGAAATTGGGAAATCTACTTTACCTGGACCGAATTGAGCACGAAATCGCCTCGGTTGATATTTCCAATTAAGAAATAATTTCGTTTTTAAGATATACCAATATTATATTGTAATAGAATTCTAAGAATGGAGGTAGTCAAAGGGGTTGGAATGATTTAATCATTCCAACCCCTTGATTTAATTATTCTACACTGAGTATCTTGAACTCAATACGTCGGTTCTGGTCGCGTCCTGATTTTGTGCGATTATCAGCAATGGGTTGGGATTCACCATAACCCCTGACCTCAATCCGCATCGGGTCTATATTATGGTAGCGCACAAGGTACTCTTTTACTGAGTTTGCCCGTTCATAAGAAAGTTTCATATTATAGGAATCAGAACCAATGCTATCAGTATGGCCACCAATTTCAACCCTCATCTTAGGTTTAGCAATCAAAACCTTTGCTGCGTCATCAAGGACTGGATACGATTCCGGCTTAATCACTGCGGAATTAAAGTCAAAGTATATGCCTCTCAAGATTATTTTTTCGCCAACCTTTGGAACCTTGCGCAAAGAAAAGTTCTGAACTTTTGTTTCATCTTTTGCAATCACGACCGGACTTGTTTCACTTATATAATCCTGGGCGTCTACCTTCAAGACATAAGTTCCGGGTGCAAGGGTGATCTTATAAATACCAGTTGCCGGGTCAGTAGAGATCGCCGGGATATTGGCATCCACAAAGGAGATCTGGGCAAGCAGAGGGGTTTCATTATCTCTTTCAACAACCTTGCCCACAAGTGTACCCTGAGCCAGACTGATCTTGTTCAAGCCCACATCAATAACCTTTGTATCACCTTCCTGTAAGGTCACAACCTTCTCATCAAATTGATAGCCAGTTGCCTCAATATGTATCCTGAATGTTCCCGGGACAAGAACAACTGAATACATTCCGGTTGTATCCGATGTTATTGACGGAAACTGCGTCTGGGGGAAGGTGATATTTGCTACAATGGGTAATTTGGTTTCTGCATCATATATCTTCCCAATCACTTTGGCAATCTCTTTTTTGTTCAATGCAAAATCAAGAATGATCTGATCGCCATCTTTCAATACTACACCCTGTTCTTTCCAGCGATAACCTTCAGCCTCAGCATGAACCCGATAACTACCAGGTGTGAACGACAACTCATAGGTTCCATTCGCAGAGGTCTGAACTGCTTGTTTTTCTGAACCAGGGAAAGTGATGGTGGCAAGAACCGGTTCGCCGCTCTTGGCATCATATATCCGGCCTGAAACTTTGGCAACTGGAATATGGACCTCAATCTTTTTAATCAAATCTGCGCCGCCTGATAAATTAAAAAATGCCTTCCACCAGTTACTGCTCAGTGGTCCACCAACAAGTCCAATCTCACAACCAAGGTCAAAACTCACGCTCCTTGCTCCAAACCGCAATCCCGGAGTAATCCAGAGCGATTCTTCTTGGGCATCCATATCATAATAACCATACAACTCGCAGAGAATACGAACATCCTCAGATGGTATCAATTCCACACCACCACCGTGAATAACATAATCTGGTCTGGGATGAAAATCCACATCTGCAACATAATTTGGCTGATGGTCAACCCCGGTCGCCAAATAGCCACAGTTTAAGTGTGAAGCAAACGGTCCTACCCTGAAATCTATGAGACCAACGCCTGCATAATCAGGTTCGTGGGGGATATAGGGTGAAAAATGTGGTGTGACCGGTGTGGCACCAGCATCAGTAAAAGAATCTGAATAAAATGCCTTGTCAAATGCCTGTTTATCTTCCGGTAATGCAGGACCCCAGTTAATGTGACCTTCAACACCAAATGCATATTTCAGCGGCGTATTTTTATCTGCAGTAATACAATAACCCGCCTTACCCCCTATTTCTATTGTTTCAAAGCCCCAGGGTGGATCTGGGTCTCCGCGTTTTATTGGATAATTATTCATCTCAAACCATTTCAAAAACTCAGTCATCCGGAAGCGAAGTTCAAGGTAATCAATCACTGCATAGGAAATACCCTCGGAAAGTGTGAAAAAATGTTTACGGTCAGTTGTATTAATGCCTTGTTGTACTGAGGTTAGTTCCTCATACCGTTCAGAAGGCGATAAGTGAAAGGAAAGGACACCCATATTATGGGGTTCAGCATATTGAAGTTTGAACATACCACGGTTTCCATATACTGATATCTCCTGGGCAGTGAATAAAATAGGAAACAGAACCAGAAAGAGAAAAAATCTTTTCATTATAACCTCCTTATAATCTTTATTTCTTATTCAGATCCTTTATTTTCATAGAAAATTTTTTTGAACTATTAGACACAAGTAAGACAATGAAAAGGGTCGCCGATCAATCAAATAGCTACCAATACCCATATAATACTGGCCCCAACGGGAGTCGAACCCGTATCTTCACCTTGAAAGAGTGATGTCCTAACCACTAGACGATGGGGCCTTATGGGTAAGAATGTAAAGGTTTCTAAAAGATTCGTTATCTACTATTGCCCGGTTTATCAGAAAATAGTTCTCTAAATTGGCATTCGTGGTCATTATTCTGTGAGAAAGGTCTTCACCCATTGCCAGCAAGAATTTTGCCGCCACCTTTGGATTTTCATTAACTATTTCCATAAACTGATTCTTTTTCAGAACGTATAGCCGGCAATCAGTCTTTGCCTTTACTGTGGCAGAACGTGGTTTATCAGTAAGTATTGCCATCTCACCAAAGAATGATGATTCGCCCAATTCTGACAGCACAAGCACAAGGTCTCCACGCGTTAAGAAAACCTCTACTTTTCCCGATTCAATCAAATACATTTCATCACCAGTTGTCCCTTCTTTCACTATCACAGTGTCTTGAACAACATCTCTTGGTTCCCATTTCACCATCATCCAGTTTATCTCCTGGGGTGAAAGGTACTTGAAAAGAACAACCTTATTAAAATCCTTCATAACCTGATAATTTTATCCATATTTTGAAAAGTGTCAATAGGCAAAGGAATCTGAGAAAACGAGACATTCAAGGCGGTCTGAATCCATCAGACAAAAGAGGCATTTAGGATAAAGATATTGTGACCAAATCATTTGATGGTTGTTGATTTTTTGGTTTGAATAAATATAATTCACATATGGAACCGAGAGGTGGACTTTTGTTACTCTGTTTTACCATATTTTCCTGTCAGAAATCAACTACTGATTCAAATTTACGGATTGTTTCCCTGTCGCCAGCAATGACCGAAATAATCTTTGCCATAGGTGCGGAAAAATATCTTGTGGGTGTTACCACCTATTGTGACTATCCAGATTCAGCAAAAAGGATTAATAAAATCGGCGATTTTTCCAATCCGTCCCTGGAAAGAATTCTCCATCTAAAACCAGATATTGTTATTATCAATGTCCCTGAACAAACCCGTATTAAGAATCAGCTTGAAAAATTCCGGGTCAAGACCTTCAGCACCTCATCCGGGTCACTTGATGAAATCTATCAAGAGATCCTAAAATTGGGCAAGATCCTGAAAAAGGAGAGGCAAGCAGATTCTCTTGTTAACTATATGAAGTTAAACTTATTACCTGTTAATCATATCAAGAAAAAAGTCTATGTTGAAATTTGTGCAAGACCACTGATTACTATTGGCAGGAAGTCTTATCTCAATGAGTTGATTGAAATTGCTGGTGGAACAAATATCTTTTCGGATATTGAAAAGGATTACCCGGTCATCAACCAAGAACAGGTCATAACAAGAAATCCTGATATCATTATTGCTCTCCATCCCGAACAGATCACCAAACGTATTGGCTGGAATAACATAAGTGCAATCAAGAATAAAAAGGTTTATAACGACCTAAATCAGGATTGGCTTATGCGGCCCGGGCCAAGACTTGTTTTGGGTTACAAACAACTGGAGAAGATATTTGAATAAAACCGCTCTACTTATTGTCGTTGTCTTTGTGATTGCTATTGTGATTGAATTGTTTGTCGGACCCGGTGCGTTAACAAAAGAGATAATACAACTGCGCCTTTACCGTATTATCCTGGGTATATTTGCTGGAAGCGTGCTTGCCTTCAGTGGCAATATTCTGCAGGGACTTTTTGGCAATCCACTGGTTGAACCATATACCCTGGGTTCCGCATCAGGCGCAGCATTTGGAGCGGCTGTGGGAATAACAGTATTTGGTTATACAAGCCCAATCTTTGCGTTTGCCGGTGCGTTAATTGTCGGAATCATTGTCTTTGTAATTGCCCGCATAGAAGGTGGTCTCTTGCGCGACAGATTAATCCTTGCTGGTGTGGTGATGAGTTTTTTATGTAGTTCCCTTGTGATGATCATAATGATTGCGGGTAGAAAAGAATTATATGAAATTCTGTATCTTTTGATGGGCTATTTAGGAATAATCATCACTCCTGAAAACCGCGCAATGATAATAATTCTACTGGTTTTTTCAATAATCTTAATTCTCTATCTTTATCGGTTTTATCGTGAATTTGATATCATCTCTACCGGTACCGAAACTGCAGCCGGATTGGGCATTGATATCCAGCGTTTTTCCATTGAAGTCTTTGTTTTGGTCACCCTCCTGGTCAGTTTTGTGGTTTCAGTTGTTGGTGCTATTGGGTTTGTTGGCCTTGTTATTCCCCATATCTCAGGAATGCTGTTTGGGCCAAAACACATCAGAAATCTTACTGGTTCGTTATTCTTGGGTGCGACATTTTTGCTGCTTGCTGATGGACTGGCGCGCAATCTCCTGGTTTATGAATTGCCAACCGGTATTATCACTTCACTTATTGGCGTTCCATTTTTTATCTATCTATATCGCAAAAATTGAGTGGTATGAAGGCGATTGCATTGAAGAAAATCTTTTTTTCCTATAATCAAAAGGCAATAATAAAAGATATTACCTTTAGTATTGAAATGGGGGAATTTTCTGGAATCATTGGACCAAATGGTGCAGGTAAATCAACCCTTTTGCGGATTATGGCAAATATCTTGAAGAATTACACTGGCAACATATCAATTATGGAAAGAAATATTAGAGAAACAAAACGCAAAGAACTTGCTCGGATAATTGGGTTCATTCCGCAGGAAACATATTTTCAGCACAATTATGTAGTAGAGGATGTTGTGGCAATGGGAAGATATCCATATCTTGAACCATTTCAACATATGTCAGAAGAAGATACTACTGCAATAGAATGGGCAATTGAAAAAGCGGGCATAAAGGAATTAAAGAAGAGATCTATCAACTCACTTTCTTCCGGTGAAAGACAAATGGTTGTTATCTGCCGTGCACTTGCCCAAAAGCCAAAAATCTTACTCCTTGATGAACCAACAAGCCACCTTGATATTCATCACCAATCAGAAATAATGGAATTGTTGAAAATCTTAAACCAGCAAGAAATGACCATAGTCATTGTAAATCATGACCTAAATCTTGCATCCCTGTATTGTAAGAAACTCATTCTTCTACAAAATGGAATGGTTTATTCTACAGGTACTCCTCAGGAGATAATAAACGAAAAGATAATTGCTGAAGTCTATAAGACCGAAATCAGAATTGTTCTGCATCCCGAAAAAAATGTCCCGCAGATATTGCTGAAATAACTATTTTACTATCTGAATCTGTGCAGGATTTTTTACTACAATTTCTGGCTTACCATTATACTCTTTTATCAACCCTGTGACCCTAACTTTCCTGTTTAGATAATAATCCTCAGGATTTTTGGGGAATTTATCAAAATCACTGGCAAAAATCACAGCGGTGAAGTATCTTTTCCAATCTTTATGAAAATTCAAAAAACAGACCTTGCCCGTGTTGTTTGTCACAACGATTACTCCTTCAACGGTCTTAATTTTTCCGTAGAATTTGCTTGCA
Source organism: uncultured bacterium (assembly GCA_964418185.1). Classification (GTDB taxonomy): domain Bacteria; phylum Hydrothermota; class Tepidihabitantia; order SM23-42; family JAOAFX01; genus JAOAFX01. The sequence goes on along the minus strand of CAYQKL010000008.1, from coordinate 19,164 downwards.
TCCTGATAGGAAATAATCTCGTCGCTTGTCTTTGCAGTCTGCGGTTCTCTGCTATGAACATCAGTGGTATCCGGTAATTGGAACACAGGAAATACCCACAATCCTTTCCTGTTTCTAATGGCGATCTTTTCTGTTTCCTGCAACTCATTTTTACCCAAAGTATCGGGGGGGGTAGAATCGAGTTTCCGCAAGACCGCAGCGCACCATCTCTTCATTAACAGACCTACCATTAATGTAGACATAACAGAGGTACCGGCCGTAATCGTCCTTTTCAGTAACATCTCTTTTTAAGATAACTTTTTTATCAAGAATCATATTCTTAAGAAATTCCTTTGCCAGGTCACCGCCCGGATCCTTTATTTCTGGGGCATTGATACCCAGAAGTCTGATTGTCTTTCCCTTATCAGTTTTGAAGGTATCACCATCAATCACTTCAGTAACTTTTTCTGTATTCAGGCAGGTTTGCAACAGTAAGCCAAAAAACAAAATCCATCTCTTCATAATGAGGATTATAGTAATATTGGTTTACAAGTCAAGACTTGCAATTCTTAATAAATTTTGTATAATTAACCAATGAACTTATTGATGATCCTACTGGTTCTTAATCAGTACCCCAGGGAAACAAATCCCGTAAGAATTGTTTTTGGCACCGCCATCAAGTTATATCAAAAAACTATTTCACCTGCCCAGGGTGATGTCTGTAATTTTTCTCCATCCTGTTCGCATTTTGCTGCGGAGTCAATCAAGAAATATGGTATCTTCTGGGGAATATTGATGGCATCAGACCGTTTAATGCGTTGTAATCCAAATGCAATCAATTATTATGATACATTCTATTCAGGCATAAAAGACAATAAGGTCTATGACCCAGTTGAAAACAATTACCTTCTTTCACCGATAAGAAAACCTTTTGATACCATCATTGAGCAGATACAATGATAATATTATTTCTATTTTTTCAAACAGGATTTTTTGAGAAGAATCAGATTCTTCAATTTGCTGATTATCTATATCTTCAGGCAGATTTTAATGGGGCATTAAATGAGTACCGAAGGTATATATTCTTAGGCGATGACAATGGCAACAAACAAGAAGTCTACGAAAAAATCGTTGATTGTCTGGTAAGATTGAAGAGATATGATGAAGCAATTGCCTCAACGAAAAACTATAGCGATACTGCAAAGGCAGTATACACAAAATCAAAAATATATCTGTTCAAAGGTAATTATCCAATGGTTCGTGAATTATTGAAGTCCAGAATTGGTGAACCAGAGACAAAGCATTTAATCGGTCTGAGTTATGTAGCAGAATTTAATTTCCTGAAGGCAAAGGAATTTATGGACTTGCCCGAACCCCTACCCCGGAACAAGAATCCCCTGTTGGGTGGATTGCTTTCATTATTTCCGGGTGGTGGTCATTATTATTGTGGCAGAATTGGCGATGGTATCTATTCAACGCTTGTAATCACGACCGGCTCGCTCATTTCTTACTATTATTATCATAAGAATGAAAAGACAAAATTCTATTTCAGTTTTGGTATCAGTATTATTTTTTATGCGGGCAACATATATGGTGGAATAAATGCAGTTAGAAACTACAATTACTACAAGAATTCAGCCTACCAGGCTTTAATCTTTAACCGAAATTAATGATTTTTTTTATTTTTGCTCAGTTTGCCCTTGCAGAATCTTTATTTTCAAACAATTGTTATGATCTGGCAGCCATTGAATATAAGCGGATATTCTTTTTTGACTCAAGCGCCCAGAAAAATCTCCAGTTGCGCCTGCATTATGCAATCGCGATTATAAATACAGACTATCTTGGAGGTTATGATGAGATTGAAAGATTGTTTAAGGATTTTCCTGATTTGGAAGAAAAGGCGAGAATATCCCTGGGTAAAGAACTCTTAGAAACAAAGAAATATGGTCTTGCCGTTGAAATCCTAAAACCCGTCAAGGATGATAACGGTAAAAGGCTGTTGGGCTTTTCCTATTTGTTCAACCATCAATATGTTAATGCCCGGTATAAATTTGAAGAAGTGGACTCAAACATTGCCCGGGAAATAGAAAGCTATATGAAAAAGTCTGAAAAATCAATAACCCGCGCAATGTTATTCTCTGTATTCCTGCCGGGAACCGGTGAGGTTTACGCAGGCAATATTAAGAGGGGTCTGCAGGACTTCATACTCAGTTCCCTGAGTGGCTTTTTGTTATACAATTCTATAAAAAATAAGAAATTTGTTGATGCCGGGATTATATTCACTTTTGGCTTTAACCGCTTCTATATTGGTTCCATATCAAATGCCGGCCGAATAGCCCGCGAGAGAAATCAAAAATCCGAAGAAGATTGGTTGAAATACATAAAAGCCAGATATTTTCAATAGACTTGACTTTCAAATTTTTTTTCATATAATAAGGGCATAAGAGAAGAATTGGCACGAATTGATGATGATTCAATAATATGCGCGCGGGGAGAATTTTTTATTGATTTACCCATATCTAATTTCGCTTCAGGCATTTCTCATAATAGTCACTGGAAATGCAAAGGATTGGCGAAATTCTTTTTCAAAAAATATCTTAAGGAGGTTTAATGCCTGAAATTAAAATCCTGGAAGAAGTTTGCAAGGGGTGCGGTCTGTGTTGCGATGACATCTGTCCAGTCAAAATTTTGAGGCTCTCTCCGGACCGCATCAATTCAAGTGGCTACCATCCTGCAGAAGTAACTGATATGTCCAAATGTATCGGCTGTGGATATTGTTATATGTCCTGTCCCGAACCCGCGATTGAAGTTTATAAATAAGGAGATATTATGGCTGAAAAACAATTGATGTATGGCAATCATGCCCTCGTGGAAGGTGTGATATATGCAGGGTGTAGATTTTTTGCTGGCTATCCAATAACCCCCCAGAATGAAGTTCCGGAATATATGTCAATAAGAATGAATGAAGTGGGTGGTGTATTCTTGCAGACTGAGAGTGAACTTGCGGCAATAAATATGCTTTTTGGTGCAGCATCAACCGGTGCCCGGGCAATGACTTCTTCTTCATCTCCAGGAATAAGTTTAATGCAGGAAGGATTATCCTACATTGCTGGTGCTGATGTACCTGTACTGGTCGCAAATGTGGTAAGGGGTGGACCTGGCTTGGGAAATATTGCACCAGCACAATCTGATTATTATCAATCAGTAAAGAGCGGTGGCCATGGTGACTATCATACTATCGTTCTTGCGCCTAATTCAGCCCAAGAATTATTTGAATTCCCTAAGATTGCATTTGAACTTGCAGAAAAATATCGGAACCCAGCATTGATCCTTGCCGATGGGTTGCTCGGTCAGATGATGGAACCAGTTGAATTAAAAGGTGAACCAGTCGATCCAGAGAGTATACCTGAACAAGACTGGTGGCTTACTGGTTGTAAGAATCGGGATAGAAGGGTGATCCGTTCCTATGATTTAAGACCAGGTAAACTGGAAGAGTGGAACTGGCGCAGATGGCAAAAATATCAGAAAATAATCAAAACCGAACAAAGATATGAAGCAATAAGGTGTGATGATGCAGAAATAATGATTGTTGCCTATGGAACTTCAGCACGTGTATCTGAAGCAGGTCTTAGAATTGCACGCGAAAATGGCATTAAGGTTGGACTATTAAGGCCTATAACCCTCTGGCCATTTCCGGTTGATATGATCAGTGAGTTATCCCGGAGAATAGAAAATTTTCTGGTGGTTGAGATGAGCCTTGGTCAGATGATTGATGATGTAAAACTTGCGGTTGAAGGTCGTTCAAAGGTCCATTTCATCGGCCATCCAGGTGGAGGTTTACCCAATGCCCGGGAGGTCTATGATAAAATTCTTGAAATAAGGAGTAAAAAATGAAACTCATCTTTGGAAGACCTGCAGGATTAACCGATATAAAACAACGTTATTGCCCTGGTTGTGGTCACGGTATTGTCCATCGTATTATTGGTGAACTCCTTGTTGAAATGAATATTCGGGAAAAGACAGTGGGTGTAGCACCCGTGGGTTGTTCGGTCTTTGCCGATGAATATTTCAATTGTGATATGATTCAGGTACCCCATGGTAGGGCGCCTGCAGTCGCAACTGGCATAAAGAGGGCAAGACCTGAATGTTTTGTTTTTTCATATCAAGGAGACGGCGATCTCGCAGCCATAGGTACGGCAGAGACCATTCACAGCGCTGCACGGAATGAAAATATTACAATAATTTTTATAAATAACGCAATCTATGGGATGACTGGTGGCCAACTTGCCCCCACCACCTTACCGGGTATGAGGTCAACTACTTCGGTAAAAGGAAGGGATGTTGTAAAACAGGGTTACCCGATAAAAGTCTGTGAACTTCTCAATGGTCTTGATGGTCCATACTATCTTGAACGGGTTGCGGTTGATACACCAAAGAATATTATAAAGACAAAAAAGGCAATTAAAACTGCGTTCCAGTATCAGATTGATAAAAAAGGATTTTCTTTGATTGAAGTCCTCTCAATGTGCCCCACGGGCTGGGGTGTTACACCGGTCCAGGCAAAGAAATGGATTGCTGAGGTGATGGTAAAATATTATCCCATGGGCGAATTTCGCAATCGCGCAAAGGAGGTAAAGTGACCAGTGAAATTATCATTGCAGGTTTTGGAGGCCAGGGTGTGGTTTCTTCGGGTATTATCCTCGCCTATGCGGGTTTATTTGACAATTTAAATGTTACATTCTTTCCTTCTTATGGTGCTGAAATGCGTGGCGGCACTGCAAATTGCTCAGTTGTGATATCAGACCAGAAAATTGCTTCTCCGGTAGTCACCAATCCTGATATTGTAATCATTATGAATGAACCATCTCTACTGAAGTTTGAGCCGATGGTTAAATCCGAAGGTATATTGTTCTTTAATCACACTCTGATTAAATCCCGACCAAAGAGAAATGACATTACAATTGTATCCGTAGAGGCGAACAAAATTGCTGAAGAACTTGGCCAGGGCAGAGTCGCAAATATGGTGATGCTTGGGGCAATGATTAAAAAGGCGGGCATCATTGGCATAGAAAGTATGAAAAAGGCTCAGCGCAAGCGATTTGCCCGGGCTGGAGAAGAACAACTTGCCCTAAATGACCGGGCATTAGAAAGGGGTTTCGAATTGCTTTAATAAATTAGTTAAGTGGTGAAAGGTTAAATCCGTTAGGTGTTGTTACGGACGACCATTTTGCCATATAACAATTTAGCAGGTAGTATGCTTGATGATATTCTTCCTCTCGTAAAAAGACCAATCCGTTATACTGGTGGAGAACTTAATATAACAGTAAAAAACAACCCCCAAATTCTTGTGGGTATTGTTTTCCCCGAAATCTATGAAATTGGAATGTCCAATCTGGGCATCAAGATTATTTACCATCTGTTTAATCAACAACCATCAATTCAATGTGAAAGAATCTTTGCACCCTGGCCTGATTTTGGTAATTACCTGAGACAATCAGATGTACCCTTGTACGGACTTGAAACAAAAAGACCCTTGCGAGAATTTGACCTTTTGGGTTTTTCACTCCAGAGCGAACTGAACTACACCAATTTACTATATATCCTTGAGACTGCCGGCATCCCGTATAGAAGTGCAGACAGAAATAATCAAGATCCCATTTTGATTGCGGGTGGACCCTGTACTCTGAATCCCAATCCCCTCAGTCCTGTATTTGACGCATTCGTCATTGGTGATGGCGAAGAACCCATTAGAGAGATCAGTCAAATTCTTATAAACATTCCCCGAGAAAAAAAGTTAGAACGAATTGAAACAATGTCAAAATTGGAAGGTGTCTGGGTTCCTCAGATTCATAAAAAGGAAAAAATTATAAGAAAAAGAATTTTGAAGCAGCTTACCGATGATACAATTCCTTTTCCATCAATCCTTCCGATTTGCGATATCACCCATGATCGACTGGGGATAGAAGTGATGAGAGGTTGCACTTATGGCTGCCGTTTCTGTCAGGCGGGTTTTACAAACCGTCCATTACGTATAAGGTCAGAATCAAATATCCTTAAGGCTGTAGAAAGGGGAATCAGGGAGACCGGCTGGGAAGAGGTTTCTCTTCTGTCTTTTTCTATCCTTGATTATCCCAATCTTTTTAATCTCATAAGAAAACTCAATGAACTTTTGAAAAAGAAGAATATCGGTATCTCTCTTCCAGCAATGCGCGGTGAGTTATTCAATGAAGGTATTGCATCTCTGCTTAAGGAGATCAAAAAAACCGGGATAACATTCGCGCCCGAATCCGCATCTGAAGAATTGAGACGCAAGATTAATAAACCATTTTCAGAACAGACCCTGCTGAATTCTATGAAAATTGCCTATGAGCAGGGCTGGCGTCAGGTAAAATTGTATTTTATGGTCGGCCTTCCATTTGAACAGGAAAAAGATGTTCAGGAGATAAAGCGGCTGGTCACTGAGATTCTGAAACTGTATCCTAAGGGCGGAATAAAATTGTCGGTTTCATCGTTCATTCCCAAACCCCACACCCCGTTTGAATCTGTAAGGTTTTTGTCCATTGAGGAATTACACTCGCGTATTGAAATGATTAAGAGTTTGAAAAAAACCAGGATTGACCTGAACTATCAATCACCAGATGTATCCTTTATTGAAGCATTCCTCTCGCGTGGGGATGAGAAGATCTTCCCGGTAATTGAGGAAGTCTATAAAACTGGCGGCATATTTGAAGAATGGCGTGAATTCTTTGATTTCAAAAGATGGGAAAAGGCATTTGAGAAAACTGGCGTTAACCCTCAACAATATTTGAATGAACAAACTCATCGTCCCTGGGATTTTATTGATATTGGCGTAAAGAAAGAATTTTTAAAGACGGAGTATGACCGTGCAGAGAAAGGCATTATTACACAAAACTGCTATTATGCTGAGTGCTCTGATTGCGGCGTTTGTGATGGCGATGTAGTAAAGTTTCATCAGACTGAAGAAAAATATCTTGGTTACGGACGCTATCCCAAAAAAAATCCTCAATCATTTATCTATCGAGTCAAGTATTCAGTCGGCGAGGATTTCCGTTATGCCTCTCATCTGGATATTACAAGAACAATCTATCGTGCATTGAGAAGAACTGATTTACCCCTAAGTTTTACCTCAGGATTTTCGCCCATACCGAAAGTCTCCTTTGGTCCACCAAAGAGTGTAGGACAGATTTCAAAGGCAGATTATTTTGATTTTTACCTTGATGGTGAATATTTGGGTAATATTTCAAGGGATCTAAATGCCCGTTTTCCACCCGGTATTCGCATTCTTGATGTCCGGGCAATTTCCCATAACACTCCATCATTGTCAAATTCCATAAATCTGATTTATTATGAAGTTTCCATTCCTGCTGATGAAATTCGTAAGCCGATTGATATCTTTAAGGATCAACCCATTTATGTAAATTCCAAATCACGGGTAAAGAATCTCTCAGAAACCATTGAATCAGTTTCCTTCAAGGAAGGCATTTTGAATTGTGGTTTATATTATGGAGAAAAGTACATAAATATTTATGAATTATGTTCTTATCTCTCTGAAATCCCGCTGGAGCAAGCAAAAAAATTTAAGGTTACCAGAAACTTAATGTTTATTAAACAGGGTGGTTTATTATACTCACCGATGGAGGTAAAATGATCAGGAAGGATATCTTTGTGAGTGTTGCAACCACAGAAACCAGAATTGCGGTTTTAGAAAATGATGTCTTAATTGAATTTCATGTGGACCGACCAGACCAGATCAGTCTCGTGGGGAATATCTATAAGGCACGTGTGCTTAATCTTATGTCCGGTTTAAAGGCAGCATTTGTTGATATCGGACTTGAGAAGAATGGCTTTCTTCCCCTTGATGAAATTCCCTTCAAAGAATTTTCCGAGTTGTTTGAGAATGAAGATATTGAAATTGATGAAGAATTCAAAACTGAAGGCATAAAGCTGAAAGAAAATCAAGAAATTATTGTGCAGATCACAAAGGATTCATATGGAGTAAAAGGACCGCGCGTAACATCCTATATCTCCATCCCCGGAAGATATGTCGTCCTACTTCTGAATGCAAAAAATGTAGGTGTCTCAAGAAAAATACATCACCGGCATGAAAGAGAACAACTTGCCCGTCTCGGAAAGGAAATTAAACCATCGGGTATGGGCTTGATAATAAGAACTGCTGCGGCAACTGCCCGACCTGAGGAGATACAACAAGAAGTACAGTATTTGAAATCAATGTGGGAGAAGAGTATCAAATCTACTATTGAACCTGCACCGCGGCTGGTCCATGCCGAACCAAGTACCCTCATCAAGATTGTGCGCGATCTTTTCAATCAAGAGGTGAGAAATCTCTACGTTGATAATGAACCAAAGTATCGTGAGATAATTCAATATCTCAGCAATGTTTCACCGCGTATGCGATCCCGGGTAAAATTTTATAGAGATTCTGAACCATTGTTTTTTAAATATGGCATAGAAGAACAGTTAAAAACAATCTTTGAAAGAAAAATCTGGTTACCAAGCGGTGGCTATATTGTTATGGATCAAACCGAGGCATTTCTTGCAATTGATGTTAATACCGGAAAGTCTTCAAAGGAAAAACAGGCAGAAAGACTTGCCCTTTCCACAAATCTTGAAGCAATAAAGGAAATTGCACGGCAGCTCCGTTTGCGCGATATTGGTGGACTTGTGGTTGTGGACTTGATCGATCTTGAAAAAAGAGAAAACTTAGAAAAGATTACACGAGAGTTCAAATCATTGATCCGTAGTGATCGCGCCCGCTATCGGATTGGTGAAATCAGTGAATTTGGTCTATTCCAGTTCACCAGGGAACGTTCGCGCACAAGCCTCACATATTCATTGAGTGAAGTATGCCCGGTATGCAAGGGACGCGGTAGAATAATCTCAAAACTCAGTGTTATTAGTGATATCGAAAGATGGTTCTTTAATAATACCCGCTCTATAAAGAATAAAATTGTGGAACTGCAGGTTTCACCACGTATCGCTGATTTTCTTACGACCCGGGGTTCTGATATTCTGGCAAAATTCTCTCGTGATTGCAACCTTATTTTGAAAATAAAAGCGGATTATACAATGGCAGAGGATGACTTCAAGGTGGCGGTGATATGAACAAACCAAATTTCTATGAGGAAATAGATCCCGGGGTCTGGCTTGACCTTGAGGAAACTGCAAGGTTGTGTCGTGGTGACATAATTAAAATGACGACGATTGCCGGTTCTGGGCATCCTGGTGGCTCAATGTCTTCAATTGACATTTTTCTAACACTACTTTATTTTGCAAGTATCACGCCCGAGAATTATGATTCACCTGATAGAGATAGAATTATTGTAAGCCACGGTCATACTTCACCCGGTCTATATGCGGCACTTGCACGACTTGGTTTTATTGACTTGAATGATTTGTTGACCGGATTTAGAAAGGTACACAGCATTTTTGAGGGACATATTGAACGTCACATCCCTGGAGTGGAATGGTCGACAGGCAATCTGGGACAGGGCTTATCTGCTGGTTGTGGGTTTGCCTTAAGTGCAAAGTTAAAGAACCTAAACTATCATACTTTTGTGGTAATGAGTGATGCAGAGCAGGCAAAAGGACAGGTATCTGAGGCAAGAAGGTTCGCGCATAAATTCAAACTCTCCAATCTTACCGTCCTGATTGATTACAATCATTTCCAGATATCGGGCAGGGTTGAGGATGTTATGCCCGTAAATATTAGAGAGAATTACCTTGCTGATGCCTGGCAGGTGCTTGAAATCTCAGGCCACAATCATAGAGAAATCTATCAGGCAATAAGAAAGGCAATATCAGATAGAACAAAACCCTATGTAATTATTTGTGAAACAACAATTGGTAAAGGCGTATCTTTTATGGAAAACAATGCGAAATATCATGGCCAGGCACTGACTCGGGAAGAATGTCATCAAGCCCTTAAAGAACTGGAAATTGAAGATGACACTGAAAGATTGTTGAAGGATAAAAATAAGCCGGTAAAAGTATACAAAAAGAGTGAAATACCTTATCCTGCAATTGAAACGGGTAGACCAAAAGTATACAGGGATACTACTGATCCAAGAGTGGTTTTTGGTAATGTGCTTGAAGAGATAGGTAACCTGAATGCTCCTGAAAAGGTTGCGGTGTTTGACTGTGACCTTGCAGATTCAGTAAAAACCAATAAGTTTGCCCGGATTCTACCCCATAATTTCTTTGAGTCCGGTGTTAGTGAACATACAACTGCAACAATTGCCGGTGCTGTATCAACAAATGGAATCGTCAGTATCTGGGCAGATTTCGGTGTCTTCGCTATAGATGAGGTGTATAATCAGTTAAGATTGAATGACATAAATAATGCCAACCTGAAGATATTTGCTACCCACCTTGGTTACAATGTTGGACAGGATGGCAAGACCCACCATTGCATTGATTATCTGGGTCTCTTGAGAAATCTCTTTGGATTTAAGATTGTTATCCCTGCCGACCCAAATCAGACTGATCATATTGTTCGTTATGTCTTGAAACAACCCGGTAACTGGGTAATCGGCGTGGGTAGAACAAAATTACCTGTAGTAAAAAAGATAAATGGTGAAGTCTTCTATGATGAAGATTACAATTTTGAATATGGCAAACCTGACCTTCTCAGAGATGGTGATTCCGGCGTTATCTTCACTATGGGACCAATGGTCGATCAGGCAATAAAGGCATATGAAAAATTAAGTCACCAGGGCATAAAAATCAGGATATACAATATTTCATCACCATTCCTGATTGACCCAGAGGTAGTTAAAGTATCAGCAAAGACCGGTTTTATCATAACCTGTGAAGACCACATAGTCTATACCGGCCTTGGTAGTATTATAGCCCAGATAATTGCCGAGGCAAACATATCCACAAAACTGATCAAAATTGGTATTGAACAATACGGTTGTTCAGACGAACCTGATGTATTATACAAAAAATACGGTCTTGATGCAGATGGATTGATTGAAAAAATAAAACTGAATTTAAGTTAGGAATTATTCAAAAAATTTATCCCGGTTATCAACAATCTTTCTTGGTGTGAAAATTGCTTGACTGAGATTTTGCAGTCGCATCTGACGCACATATTGTAAGGATGACACCATTGTTGAATCAAAAGGCATAGCAGTCTTCTTATCACACCGGATTATATATCCTGCCCAGTCAGTTATCAATGGTTTTGAAATATTATTAGCCTCAAGCCCGGCAATGGTTCCGGCAAATTCCTGCCCATATCGGGCTTCAATATCTGCAAGTAGCATGTTCTTGAGATCGCTTTGGATAAAAAGCAATGTATCCTTTTGGGCAATTTGTTCCAGGGTGGAACCGGATTGTATTTGATTGAACAAATTGTTCAGGTATTCAGTAAGATAATTCTTCAAATTCTCACGTTCATATCTTGCCCGAATAATATTCTTATCATTATCGCTATTGAGATCCAGGATTTTACTGGGGATAATTGAATCAATTGCAAAAAGATAATAACCGCCAAAACTGCTGAAAGGACCAATTACTTCATTTTTCTTGAGTCCCTTTTTCAAAACTTTGGCGAATTCTGTCTGGTTTCGTACCGGGAAGTTTATTCTTTCCGGACTCAAGGGTGGTGTCTTGTGAACCATAAGATTGAAATCTTTTGCAGCCTCTTCAAAACCCAGTTCCTTCACGGAAGTCTTAAATGATTCAAGACGGTCATTAATTTCCGCAAGGGTAGTTGAAGAAACATTGATATTGGCACGCACTGTATAGAATAGACCTTTGCTCACACGTTTAATGAGTGTAAAACCCTTTGAGGTAAGCACAATATTAGAAATTTCACCGTCTTTTAACTTCTTATAAATATCCAGCTCATAAGGAAGCAATTCATTCTCATTGCTGAATTTTCTTTGAATCAATGTATCATCCGAGACCTCACGGGCAACAGTCAGGAAATCTTCACCTTCTTTAACTCTGAGCAGGACATCTTCAAGTCGTTCCCTTGCTTCAGTTGTGTCATCGCTTGAAGGAGTTTTTTCAATGAATACATACTTTAAAATTTTGCTTTCAGGATAACTGAAATCTTTCTTATGCTTTTCATAATAGGTTTTCAAATCTTCATCTGAAATTGCGCTTTTGCCCCGTAGTCTAAAAAGAGGAAGACTCAAAAAAGTGAAATCATATAATACTGTTTGTTTTGACATTGTTACACTATCTTCAAACGGTGAAGACCACGCCATTGTAAAAATCAGAGAACGCAGTTTTTCTTTAGGCAATTCCTTGCGCAGATTAAATTCATATTCAAGAAGCCATTGTCTGCTCTGAGGAGCCTTTAATAAATCAAGATATTTATTATAGTCAAATTTACCCGCGCTATCCTTCATATATTCTGATTCATAAATTTCGCGGGGAGGATTGCTTTTTATGATTGCCCAGATTTCATCATCCACAATCTTGATATTCTCTTTTCTTATAAGATTATTCCACATAACTTCATCAAGCATTAAATTCCATATTTCTTCACGGGTTATACCCTTCCTTTCCTTTTCCTTGTTCTGGATAAATCTCAGATAGTCACTATACGATACCGGCACTCCATCAATCTGGGCAATATTCACCTCTTCTTTTCCGCTTATACCTGTAATATCAAGTCCCCATTGGAAGAATATCAATAAGGCAAATGCAGCAACCACAATGAATAATATAATCCGCGTATTACGGCGAAAATTTTGCATCATATTTTTCTCCTGTGCATTGTTTATTATACCTAAATAATCAAAAAAGTCAACAACGCTTTTTTCTCTTGATTTTTTTTTGATTTTGGATATAATCTTTTCTATGCATATATCCATTGCGGCTGAAGAACTCTTCAAAATTGGCTCCCTGCCCGTAACCAATTCTTTACTTGTGACCTTGCTCACGATTATATTGTTTATCGTAGTTGTAATCCTGGTTAGATTGAAGAAAAACATTGTACCTGTAGGTCTGCAGAATGTCGTGGAATATATAATGGAATACTTCTATAACCTCATATGCGAGGTGTTTGAGAGTGAGGAAAAGGGCAGGCGATTCTTCCCGCTGGTAATGACTATATTTTTGTTTGTTTTGATAATCAACTGGTTTGGTCTTTTGCCCGGAGTCGGTTCTATTGGTTTTTACCGGGAAAAGGTTGCGCATATAGAACAAATGGAAACAGTGACTGGAGAATCACAGACGCCTGAAACCGAAGAACATAAGGAATTCGTACCATTATTCCGCGGTGCCTCAGCAGATCTGAATACAACCCTTGCCCTCGCATTGATATCAGTGATCTTTATTCAAATCTACAGCATTCAAATATTAGGATTTAAAGGTTTTCTTAAAAGATTCATAAAACTTAAAAATCCGATAATGTTCTTTGTTGGTATACTGGAACTGATCACTGAAATTGCCAAAATTATCTCATTCTCTTTCCGTCTCTTTGGTAATATCTTTGCCGGTGAGGTCCTATTAACGGTGATGCTCTTTTTAATACCGTTTATAATTCCTCTGCCGTTCCTTGCCCTTGAGATATTTGTGGGTATTGTTCAGGCACTAATCTTCTCATTTTTAACCCTTTTCTTTATAAAGATTGCAACGAGTGAGGAAGAGCATTGATTTTTCTAATAAAGGCAATTGGTACTTGGTTATACGGCATAGATGTCCGTATCGTTATATGGCATAGTAATGGGTTTCCGGATTTAAAAGATCATCAACGATTTACTTCAAACGATACTGGCTTCAATGTCCGCTAACCTTTAACTATTTTTCAAGGAGGTAAAATGGAACCAACAACAATGAAGATGCTCGGTGTAGCCCTGGCAATTGGTCTTGGTGCAATAGGCCCGGGACTTGGAATTGGATTTATTGGTGCCAAGGCAACTGAAGCGGTAGGACGTAATCCAGAAGCAATGGGAAAAATTCAGACGATATTTATATTGGCACTGGCTTTCTGCGAGGCGATCGCTATTTATGCATTGGTTGTGGCATTAATTCTTAAATTCTTATAATTATGGAAGCCCTAACCAAACTCGGAATAAATCCTCTACTTCTCATCGCCCAGATTATCAATTTTCTTATTCTTTTGTGGATCTTGAACCGTTTTCTTTATAAACCAATTCTTAGACTATTTAAAGAACGTTCTTCTAAGATAGAAGATGGCATAAAGACTGCAGAGAATTTAAAGAAGCAGGCGGCTGAGGCGGAACAAAAGCACAAAGAGTATCTTGAAGAGGCGAAGAAAGAGGCCCATAGGATCATTGAACAGGCGACGAAATTGGGTGATGAAGAGAAGAAAAAGATAATTGAAATTGCCAATGAAGAGGCACGCAGAATTGTTGATAGAACAATGCAGGAGATTGCCACTGAAAAACAGAACATAATGGCAGACATAAAAAAGGAAGTTGGTGAAATGGTTGTTGAGCTGAGTACCTCAATGATAAAGAAGAAATTGGACGAGAAATCTCAGCGGGCTTTAATTGAAGAAGCAATAAAAGAGGTGGAGAAAGAACTTGAAAAAACATCGGTTAACCGATAATCGGCCAAAACAAGGGGCGGACATTCTACCTGAAGAAAAAACAGAATTCCAGTCGCAAAAGACTGATCTTGAAATGGTCATCAATGAATTGGAATTAGTGAATTCATCTTTTCGTTCTTCATTGAAACTACGTGGCTACCTTGAGAATCCAAGAATCTCTTTCACTGAGAAACAAAAGACCTTAAAGGAGTTGTTTAAGGATTACATTAGTGAGAGAACTTATGACTTCATCTTTCTTTTGGTGCGAAGCAATGCCTTATCAAATTTAGGCGAAATTCTGAGAAATTATCAAAGGACAACGGCTGAAACCGGAATTATGGAAATTGAAGTGAAGACTGCGGTTCCTCTTACTAACGAAGAAAAAGAAAACTTGCGTCAGTCTTTTGCGCGTAGATTGCAGAAACCTATAAGTATAAGAAACATAATTGCTCCTGAAATAATTGGTGGGATGGTTATCAAAAGCGGCGATATAATGATTGATGTAAGTTTGAAATCAAAGATTCAATTGTTACTGAAAAATTTGAAACAGGGGTGAAGAATTTATGAACCAGGATATCAAAGAAAAACTACTAAAAGAATTAAAAAAAGACCTGTTTGAATTTGAAAAGAAGACTAAGATTGAAAGGGTGGGCACGGTCATTGAGATTGGTGATGGTGTTGCCCATATATCTGGACTTCAGGATTGTTTTGCTTCGGAGATGCTTGAATTTCCTAATGGTATTCAGGGTGTAGCATTGAACCTCCTTGAGGACCGAATCGGTGCGATTGTGCTTGGTGATTACGAAAATATTAAAGAAGGGGATATTGTCAAAGGAACCGGCAGAATTCTTGAGGTCGGAGTTGGTGAAGGCCTTATCGGCAGGGTGATAAATCCTATTGGGGAGCCTCTTGATGGCAAGGGTCCGATAAAGACCGCAACATACTATCCTGTAGAAAAGATTGCCCCAAGGGTGATATTGCGTGAGCAGGTAAATACACCATTGCAGACCGGAATAAAGGCAATTGACAGTATGATACCTATTGGCAGGGGTCA
>CAYQKL010000008.1:1930-3477 GCA_964418185.1 uncultured bacterium | reverse complement strand
AGAGAGGCATATCCGGGAGACATCTTTTATCTCCATTCAAGGCTTCTGGAACGGGCAGCAAAATTGAACAAAGAACATGGTGGTGGTTCTCTCACTGCCCTGCCCATAATTGAAACCCAGGCCGGTGATATAACCTCTTATATTCCCACCAATGTCATTTCAATTACTGATGGTCAGATATATCTCGAACCTGAATTATTTTATCAAGGCATAAGGCCTGCAATAAATGTAGGCCTTTCTGTATCAAGGGTCGGCTCAAGTGCCCAGTTAAAGGCAATGAGAAAGGTTGCTGGTAAATTAAGGCTTGACCTTGCCCAATATCGGGAAATGGCAGCATTCGCCGAATTCGCCAGTGACCTTGATGAAGCAACGAGACGGCAATTGACCCGCGGAAAGGTAATGACTGAAATTCTAAAACAGGGGCAGTATGTGCCAATGCCTGTGGAGAAACAGGTGATGATCATCTGCGCAGGAATTTCAGGTATGCTTGATGATATCCCGATTGATAAAATCAAGAAATTTGAAGATGAATTTTTGCGGTATATGGATACATCTCATCCCGAGATCGGTAAAACAATCAAAGAGACAAAAGACCTTGATGGCGAAACCGAAAAGAAACTTACTCAAGCAATCACAGAATTCAAAGGGCTATTTCTGAAATAGAAGATATGAGGGGTTGTCATGGATTATTACCAGGTTTTTTACCCTTTATCACCCTTAATTCCCCTTATTCACCCTTTATAACCCTTAAATTATTTTATGGCTTCGGTCCGTGATATAAAAAGGCATATCAAATCTGTTGGCAATATCAAGAAAATCACCAAAACAATGCAGATGGTTGCGGGAGCCAAGATGCAAAAGACTCTTTCTACGCTTCTTGCTTCAAGGCCTTATGCCCAGCTTGCCTGGAATCTGTTATTGAATCTTGCCCCAAAAACCGAGCGTGAGCTTCATCCACTTTTAAAGGCAAGGTCAATAGAAAAATCATTGATAGTTATTATTACATCAGACCGTGGTCTGTGTGGCGCTCTCAATATGAATGTAATTGCCGAAGCATTGAAACATATTGTTAATAAGGAAACCTGCTTTATCCTTCCAGTTGGGCGAAAGGGTCGGGATTTTTTTATCCGTCGCGGGTATAGAGTCATTGCCGAATTCACTGGTCTTGGTGCACCAGCACCTTTTATTAGTATCACACCTATTTCTCAAATTATCATTGACGAATTCACAAAAGGCAATGTTGATGAAGTGAAACTCGTATATAGTGATTATGTCTCAAATGTCATCCAGCGTCCTACAGTTATCAAGCTACTGCCATTCCAGCAGGAACAGCCTGAAGAACCATTTCTTGCCCAATTTATTTATGAACCTTCACCTGCCGAGGTTGTTTCCACCTTGCTTGTAAGAATCATTGAATACAAAATCTATGCCGCAATGCTTGAATCCCAGGCATCGGAATTTTCTGCACGAATGATGGCGATGAAAAATGCAACTGAAAATGCGGAGAATCTCATTCAAAACTTAGTCCTTTCTTATAACAAGGCAAG
>CAYQKL010000008.1:0-1830 GCA_964418185.1 uncultured bacterium | reverse complement strand
AAAGTTGAAATCCTTGAAACCGGTATTAAAGTCATTGATTTAATTGCGCCAATTATGAAAGGTGGAAAGGTCGGACTCTTTGGTGGTGCAGGCGTTGGTAAAACCGTGGTTGTAATGGAGTTGATTAGAAACATTGCCCTTGAACACGGCGGTGTCTCAGTCTTTGCCGGTATCGGAGAAAGAACGCGTGAAGGAAATGACCTTTACGGTGAAATGAACCGATCAGGCGTGATAAACAAAACCGTCCTGGTATTCGGTCAGATGAATGAACCACCTGGAGTCCGAGCAAGAGTGGGTTTGACCGCATTATCTATGGCAGAATATTTCAGGGATGTAGAACACAAGGATGTATTGTTATTCATTGATAACATCTACCGTTTTACAATGGCAGGTTCTGAGGTTTCAGCATTGCTGGGCAGGATTCCATCTGCAGTTGGTTATCAACCAACACTTGCTACAGAGATGGGTGAATTACAGGAAAGGATTACATCTACAAAACACGGATCAATCACCTCGGTCCAGGCTGTTTATGTTCCGGCTGATGACCTGACTGACCCGGCACCAGCTACGACATTTGGCCATCTTGATTCGACGATTGTTTTATCAAGACCCATTGCTGAATTAGGAATATATCCGGCCGTTGACCCGCTTGATTCAACTTCTACAATTCTTGACCCAAGATTTGTCGGTGAAGAACATTACAGTGTAGCACGCGGCGTGCAAAGAGTTTTACAAAGATACAAAGATCTGCAGGATGTCATTGCAATCCTTGGTTTTGAAGAACTGTCTGAAGAAGATAAATTGACGGTGACCAGGGCAAGAAAGATTCAAAAATTCCTGTCCCAGCCATTCTTTGTTGCTGAAACCTTTACTGGTAGACCTGGGCAATATGTACCATTAAAAGAAACGATAGCGGCATTCAAGGCGATCCTTGACGGTGCTTGTGATGATTTGCCTGAGCAGAACCTTTACATGTGCGGTGGGTTAAATATATAAAATACATAAATGAAGTTTAGATTAGAGATTGTCACACCTGAGCGGCTGGTATATTCTCAGGATGTTGATGTATTGAGTGTACCTACAACTCAGGGTGAGATAAGCATCCTCGCAAAACATGTGCCTTTGGTTACAATAATTAGCCCTGGTGAAATAAAGATAAAAAATGACAATGAGACAGAATATATTGCAATCACTGGCGGTTTTGTTGAAGTTCTGCCCCACAAGGTAATAATTCTTGCTGATACCGCAGAGCGGGCTGAGGAGATAGACTTAGAAAGGGCAATGAAAGCGAGAGAAAGGGCACAGAAGTTGATGGAGGAAAAGAGGGAAGATAAGATTGCTAATGCCGAGGCAATGGCTGCGTTCCAGCGCGCTTTAATAAGAATAAAGGTTGGTCAGAGGAAGAGAAAAAGATAAATTTTTCAAGCAGATTGGTCGGCATTTTTCTCCAATTTCCGGAGTATCTGACCTGGATCTGCTTCCAGTTATGCGAAACAAGTACCAAATCCGCCATACTGAGGAACGGACAAAATCACAAATTCAAGACTACTGCAAAAATTACGGAGTAGAGACTTTAATCTCATTTCTCGAAAAATGTAGCAGTGCGATACTTCACTTCATTCAGTACCGGTTTATCGCACAAAATTAGATTTTCATTGTCGGATAAATCCGACCCTTACAGATTCCACAGGACAAGGCTTACTTCAAGAACCGATGGTTCTTTCCGAACCAGAGGTTAAACTTGCAATAACATTCTTATGGGACTAAAGTATACTCTGGCGCAGACCACGGATGTTTTAGTCAGTCCGTCATTACGAGAATTCTCGGAAT
>CAYQKL010000007.1:68256-69901 GCA_964418185.1 uncultured bacterium | reverse complement strand
CAAGAAGATAACTTGCTATTGACTTTTTTCTGGATCTAAATACAATGTTTACCAGGAGAATGTCTATGAAAGAGAATTTTGAGCCAAAAATTATTGGATTTATGTGTAAATGGTGTACCTATGCGGCGGCGGATCTGGCAGGAGTAAGTAGACTCCAGTATCCTCCGAATATTGTGCCGATTAGACTTATGTGCTCAGGTGGGCTTGAACCTTCCTACATATTAAAGGCATTGATAGAAGGAGCCGATGGTGTATTCATTGGTGGTTGCCATTTTGGTGACTGTCATTACCAGACCGGGAATTATCAAACCAATAAGCGGATTGCCCTTCTAAAAACCCTACTTGATGAAATGGGTATTGATAAGCGCAGGGTGAGACTGGAATGGATATCAGCGGCTGAAGGGGTGAAATATGCCCAGATAATGGAGGAATTTGTTGATGAGATAAAAAAATTAGGTCCTAATCCTCTTAAAAAAGGAGGCGTGTGATGGCAAAACCCAAGGTTGCCCTATACTGGTGTGCATCCTGTGGTGGATGTGAAGAGGCAGTGGTTGACCTGGCTGAGGACATTCTCAAGGTTGTTGATGCGGTTGATATAATCCTCTGGCCTGTGGCATTGGATTTTAAATACAAAGATATTGAGGCAATGCCAGATAAATCAATCTTAGTAAGTTTTATCAATGGTGCAATCAGGAATTCTGAACAGGAACATATTGTCAAACTTTTAAGACAGAAATCCCAGCTGGTCGTTGCATTCGGTGCCTGTGCCCATCTTGGAGGAATTCCTGGTCTGGCAAATATCGCTAATAGAAAAGAGATATTTGAAACTGCGTACAAACTGACTCCGACCACTGCAAACCAAAAAGGAATCTATCCTCAGACCATAACTGAAATTCCCCAGGGGAAATTGACCCTGCCTGAATTCTATGATACAGTTAAATCCCTTGACCAGACCATTGATGTTGACTATTACCTGCCTGGTTGTGCACCTCCGCCTGACCTGATAATGAAAGGGATTCAGACCTTGCTCTCTGGCAACTTGCCACCTAAAGGAACGGTCATTGCCTCAGAAAAATCACTCTGTGAAACCTGTCCAAGAAATAAGACAAAGCCTGATAAGATGGTGATAAAGGAGATAAAGAGAATTTCTGAGGTGATTGCTGATCCGGAAAAGTGTTTTCTTGCTGAGGGCATCGTCTGTTTAGGACCAGCAACCCGGGGTGGTTGCGGTGAGAGGTGTATCAACGCGAATATGCCCTGCCGGGGTTGTTTTGGACCGACAAAAGAGGTGATTGACCAGGGCGCAAAATTCTTATCCGCCCTTGCCTCGATCATTGATGCTAATACTGAGGAAGAGATTAAAAAGGTTACAGACCAGATTATTGACCCGATAGGTCTATTCTATATGTATTCTCTGCCTACATCAATTTTGCGCAGGAAGCAGGGGGTGTAGAATGTTCAAAGAAATAACAATCGATCCGATTACAAGATTAGAAGGGCATGGAAAGATAGATATCTTTCTTGATGATGCGGGTAATGTTGCCCATGCCTGTTTACAGATCCCGGAACTTCGTGGCTATGAAAGGTTTGCTATTGGCAGGCTTGCTGAGGAGATGCCAAGAATCACTGAGACAATATGCGGTGT
>CAYQKL010000007.1:65683-68156 GCA_964418185.1 uncultured bacterium | reverse complement strand
CTATTGGCAGGCTTGCTGAGGAGATGCCAAGAATCACTGAGACAATATGCGGTGTGTGTCCTACTACCCATCATATGTGTTCAACCAAGGCACTTGATGATTTGTATGGTGTTGAGCCACCTCCTGTAGCAAAGAAGATAAGAGAACTCCAGTATAATACATTTATGTTTGAAGACCATAATCTCCATTTCTATTTTCTTGGTGGACCCGATTTTATTGTTGGACCTGATGCACCTGCAGCACAGCGCAATGTACTCGGTGTCATTGCCAAGGTGGGTCTGGAGATAGGTAAAAAAGTTATTGACATCAGAAAGCGGACCAGGAATATCATCCAAACACTTGGTGGCAGGGTTGTCCATCCGGTAAATGGATTGCCTGGCGGTGTATCAAGGGGGATCAAGAAAGAAGAACAGGAGGAATGGAAGAAGGTTGCTGCAGATGCAGTCGAATTCGCAAAGTTTACCTTAAAGGCATTTGACGATATTGTTCTGAAAAACAAAGCCTATGTTGATTTGATCGTAGGTGATATCTACAAACACAAAACCTATTATATGGGTCTGGTTGATGACAATAACAAAGTAAATTTCTATGATGGCTGGATTAGAGTGGTTGACCCGGATGGCAAGGAATTCGCTAAATTTAAGGCAAGGGATTATCTCAATCACATTGCAGAAGGGGTTGAGACCTGGACCTATATAAAATTTCCGTATCTGAAGAATGTGGGCTGGAAGGGTTTTGTTGATGGAAAGGATAGTGGTGTTTATCGGGTTGCACCATTAGGCAGGCTCAATGCCTCAGATGGTATGGCAACGCCACTCGCCCAGGAATACTATGAAAAGTTCTATGAAACACTCGGTGGAAAACCTGTTCATAATACGCTTGCAACACACTGGGCAAGGGTGATTGAGGCGATGCAGGCTGCGGAAAAAATGGTGGAACTGATAAATGACCCGGAAATCACTGATACAAAGATTAGAAATATGGATTTCAAAACACCCAAGATTGGTATTGGTGTGGTTGAGGCTCCAAGGGGAACACTCTATCATCACTATGAGACCGATGAAAAAGGAAAGCTCACAAAGGCAAATTTGATTGTGGCGACCGTGAATAATTCTGCCGCGATAAATATGTCCATTGAAAAGGCGGCAAGAAACCTGATTAAAAATGGTGTTGTGAATGATGGCTTATTAAATATGATTGAGATGGCGTTCAGGGCGTATGACCCCTGCTTTGCATGTGCGACACATAACCTTCCTGGTCAGGTGCCGATTGAGATAAATATACACAATAGAGAAGGCGAGATTATCCGGACGATAAAGAATTAGGCAAACTTTCGGCTGTTTGTATCTAATTACCGCGTAGGTTGAGTTTCAACTTACGCGGTTTTAAATAATTGAATGAAGACGGTGTTTGCATATTTAAGGGGTCAAGATAGAATAGTAATTTCTTTATATATGAAAAAATTGCTCTTAGGTATTGGTAATGAATATTGTGGTAATGATGCATTAGGGATAATCATTGTTCGGAAATTAAAAGAATTTTTTCCTGAATACGATTTAAAGACCGGTGCATTCAGTGGCATTGATTTCCTCGATGCGATTGAAGGATATGATGAGGTAATTGTCCTTGACACTCTTTTGAAATCTGATGCACCAGCCGGAAGTTTGATTGAAATAAAATTAGAAAATTTTGCCGGACCAAGAAGTTTTTCTTATTTACACAGTATGAATCTCGCTACTGCGGTTGAACTTGGCAGGCAATTAAATCTAAAACTACCAGAAAAGATAAGGATCTTCGGTATCGTGGTGGACAAAAAAGGGGAGATTGGAGAAGAACTCAGTCTGAGTATGAAGGAAAGACAGGATAGTATAATAAGGGCACTGAAATCAGTGATTGAAAACCAAGGTAATTTATATAAACCAAATAGCCCGCTGGCAACATGACTGAATTAAGACCTAAAATTTCGAATATTTCATAATGCTACTTATTCAAACTTTGGATATTCTCTACGTAGCGCAATACGATGAATATTTAATAGATGCCGCACCGAAATGTTGTCTGCAGTAAGGTTTTTTCCGCTCGTGCCGCAGGCAAGCATTAAAGAGGGCTTCAGCTTATTATAAGTGCCACCAAGGGCACCCTGTGATGCCGGTGTATTTACTAAAATTCTTCCGGCCTTAATGGCTGTAGCAAAACACATAATCTCCTCTTCGCACTGTGTAAAAATACTTGCAGTATGCCCTAATCCACCATTTCTATTTATTTGCTGACATATATTTATACCGTGTTCAAAATCACTTGCCACATAGAATGCCAAGATTGGAGCAAGGATTTCTAACGAAAGAGGTGATTGAATTCCTATCTCTTTAAGCGGTGCAATCAAGACGGTAGTATCATCGGGAACTTTTATCCCAGCCTTTTCGGCAATAACTGAGGCTGGTTGACCAATTACTTCAATTCGCATTACTCCGTT
>CAYQKL010000007.1:7265-65583 GCA_964418185.1 uncultured bacterium | reverse complement strand
TTTCGGCAATAACTGAGGCTGGTTGACCAATTACTTCAATTCGCATTACTCCGTTGTGGATGTCAAATGCAATGGGCTCAAGTTTTTTGATTTGCTCAAAATCGAGAATATATGCCCGATGATTCTTAAACTCCTGAATTACCTTATCGACAACTGACCTTTCTACCACTACCGATTGTTCACTCGCGCAGACGGTTCCGTTGTCAAAGGTTTTTGAAACTAATATTTGGTCCACAGCAAAATTAATGTCCGCTGTTTTACTTATATAGACCGGAACGTTGCCCGGGCCAACTCCGATTGTTGGATTACCTGAGCGGTATGCTGCCCGGACAAGTTCCACTGAACCGGTAATCAAGTTCAGTGCGATTTTTTTGTGTGCCATAAGTGTTAACACCTCTTCTTTTGTAGACATCTTAATCCATTGGATGCAATATTTTGGTGCACCTGCCTTAACGGCGGCCTCAGAGAGAATCCGACAGGCTTCTACTGAACATTTCTTTGCTGAACCATGGGGTCTAACGATTATTGGATTCCTGGTTTTCATTGAAATCAAGATCTTAAAGAGAACTGTTGAAGTCGGGTTAGTGATCGGTGTAATTGCAAATATCGGTCCTACCGGTTCAGCAATTTCAATAATTCCCTGTTCTTTATCTTCATTGATAATCCCGACTGTTTTATGATGTTTAATGTCCTCATAGACGAACTTTGTTGCAATTGTATTTTTAATAACCTTATCTTCCCATCTTCCCAGTTTTGTCTCATTGTACGCCAATTTCGCAAGGTGATGGCGATTATCATAGCCTGCTCTAAATACTGCTTCTGTAATCGCATCTGTCGTTTCCTGATTCAACGCTCTAAACGATTCTGCCGCCTCATTAGCGTTATGAACAATTTGTTCAACATCAAGTCCTGGTGTGTGATATTCTTCGTTCATAGAATTCTTACCCATCCTTCTTTTTTCTCAACATATCAATCAAAAATCTTGAAGGTAGTTGTTGACGGCGATTGCGAGATTTGGGATAAAGAAGATATAATTTTTTCTGCGCCCTGGTTAGTGCTACATAACATAATCTTCTTTCCTCTTCAAGTTCATTTGATTTGGAAAGACTTTTTGTCATTGGAAAGATTTCTTCTACAAAATCAACGATAAAGACCGCAGGAAACTCCATGCCTTTGGCACTGTGTACGGTCATCAATTTAACTGTATCTTTTGTCCAGTTTGTCAAGTCCATCTCCTGGTATAATTTTAAATCACTCAAAAATTTTTTGATATTTGAATCGGAATAATTTCTTGCAAATGACAGAAATTCTTCTAAATTTTCGGGTTTCATTTCAAAAAATTGCAAAATTTCATTGAGTATCTTATAAACTGACAATACACTTGAATGCAGGATATGATATTCAACCACCTTTTCGGCTTTTTTCCGGAGTCTCTTACTTAATCGCAGAACGTCAATGGCATTGGAAAGATTATTTTCTATCGGTCCATTTGGATCACAGTCAGTCAGGAATTCCAGGTACTCAATAATTGATCGGTATTCTTCATTTTCACAGAGAGTCATACCACGGATAGTGGAAGACGGAATACCTGCCTTTGTTAAACCTTCTTCATACGCCTTTGCAAGGTAATTCAACCGATAGAGAATTGCAATATCCCGATAAGAAAGATCGCCATCTGTAAGATCTTTTACTTCTTTAATTATGTAGTAAATCTCATCCTGTGGAGAATCTGCTGCATAGAAGATCACTTCACCGGTATCAAGATTTGGAATTGCGGTTGTTTGCCTGAGCATTAAGTTGTTGGCAACTTCAAGGATTGACTGAGGCAGGCGGAAACTGTGATTCAGCTGAAAAATCTTCACTTCTTCAAATTCCTTTGCAACCCGGTAGATCAATTCTTTGCTTGCACCACGCCAGCCATAGATTGCCTGGTCCTCATCACCGGTAAAAAAGAATTTATCTTTGACCAGAAGAGAGATGAATCTATACTGGGCAAGGTTAATGTCCTGCAGTTCATCCACAAAGATATATTCAAAAAGAGTTTGATAGAAATCTCTTAAATCCTGATATTCTTCAAGCAATTTTGTAGCATAAATAATCAAATCGTCATAATCAAGAATATTACTTTCTTTGAGGTGGTGCTGATAGACATTATATACCTCTAAACAGATTTTTTGCCATTCATTTGTTGGTGTGACCTTTTCCGGGGTAATGCCTTTTGCCTTAAGCATTCCAATAACCCGGATAATTGCATTCATCCTGTATTTTCCGGTTTCTATTTTTAGATTGGGGAATATTTTTCTTGGTTCTTCAATGGCAAAATCTTCACCAATATCAATCCTTTCGCAATCACGGCGCAAAATTCTCAAGGCAATTGTGTGGAATGTTCCGATCCACAGTTCGTACTGGGGTGTTGTGATAAATTGACTGAGTCGGCTTTTAATGTCATTTGCTGCCTTATTTGTAAAGGTGCAGACCAGAATTTTTGAAAGCGGAATTCCCCTTTCAATGAGTTTCAGGACTCCATAGACAATACTTGTTGTCTTGCCACAGCCAGCCTGGCCAAGTACAAGCAATCGGCCGTCAAGGCTATTGATGATTGCCTCTTGGTCGGGTGTGAGTTTAAATTGGGGTTTACCCGTTTCAATTGATTTAAGGGGTTCTTCAATCTTTATCCCCTTTGACTTCTTTTTTAAATTGATCAACAATTCTTCAGCATTGGATCTTGCTTCAGGTATAGTATTCAAACACTTTACTACAATATCTTCAAGATATCCTGGAATATTATGCCTTACAAGGCTCGGTATAAGTAATTTGTTCTTTTCAATCTTTTTGCGCAATCCATCAAGACTGTCATCCAGAAATGGAGGATTTCCGATCAACAGTTCGTAGAGTATAACCCCAATACTCCAGATGTCAGATTTCTCACTGTAATTACCAGACCATACTTCAGGTGCCATATAGACAGGTGTTCCTGCAGTGGATGCTGCAAGGGAACTTGATTTGATGAACCTTGCCAGGCCAAAGTCAGTGATTTTGATATTGCCATTCTCATCAATCAAGACATTCTCGGGCTTTAGATCCCGGTGCAGGACTCCAACTTGATGGGCATAACTCATTGCTTCAAGCATTTGAGTAATAACTTGCACTGCTTCAATTATTTCAATACCCCCTTCTTTAATGATGTCCCTTAATGTCCTACCTTTCACATATTCCATTACCAGAACAAATTTGTTTTCAATGATGTCAATATTGTAAAACCGAACAATGTTATTGTGATTTAGCGAAGCAAGCAGTCGTGCTTCATCTTTTAGCATTGTAATCTCTTCTTTTCTCATCCGGGAGATTTTCAAGGCAAAATGTGTTTCAAGGATGGTATCATAAGCCAGGAACACATCGCCAAATCTACCACCACCAAGCCATTCAACGATTTCGTATTTACCGAGTTTTTTTAGAAGCATAAGTCATCATTCTTAGTAAAACCAATAATTGGAAATCTTAGAAAAATATCCACTACCCACTCTTCACCTTTTTCTAATGGATATGTTCGGTAACTAAAGAAAGCGTACCCCTTAGCCATCCAATCAATGAATAGTTGTAGAATTTCATTATTTCATCTATGGTATTTTTCAGCATCTGTTTTGATTCACCTGATGAGAAAAAATTTTGTTTATACAAGGTGCTTGATGTTATGAAATAATAAGAGTTGTCCAAATAGATATGCCGAGGGTTATGGCTATATTTTTTTAAGACCGGTTCGTCCATACGGTAAGCCATTTTGCATCAGCAAGCTGACACACTCCGAGAGATAGGATTACATTGAAGTAGGCTAAGAATAGAATTTAGAAAAGAAGTGCAGTAGCTTGCTACTGCATCTTTCTTGTCAAAAGTCATAGTCATCATCCGCAATTGATATACAGCAAGTTCAGGCGGGGAATGCGGAAAGATGCACCGGTACCCTATTGTAAAAAAGTATCTGTCCTGTGACTTTACCATACCTTAAACTTTTATGAGCAATTTTCGTTTTTGTTTCAGTTTCACTAAAACTATGGATAGCGGCATTCCAGAAGTCTTTTACATTCGGCGTTTTGTTTTGACTGCGTTGGTATTCAATTGCATCAAGGATATAACTGCGTAGCAATTTTTCTTCAAATTTCTGATATACACCTGGTGAGCAAAATATATCGCATCCAAGAATTTTATTTCCCGCGATACCAATGAAGCCGATAGTATTATGATTCAGGGTTTCAAATCCTTCAAGATAACGTTCCACTTCATCATTAAGATTTTCAAAAATTTCGTGCATTGAAGATGTTTTTGTCCGGGTCTTTGTAATGGTGATCTTTCGGTCAATTTCTTTCCAGACCTCTTTTTGAAGGTCATTCCTTTTGTGTACGAATGATGCGAGTATAGAGCGAATCCTGGGGTAGGAACAATAACCAGTTTTGAAACCACCGATTTCTTTCCATCTTCTTTCTTCAGCACAGATGACTGGGATTTTGTTCTTAGAATGTGCTTCAACAATGGTTGATTGGGCAATAATGCGATTTTGTAGAGAGCCGGTTATCTCTTCGCCATCAATCATCAAAACAGGTGAATCGCCGTGGTTGTCGAAGAGAATCCTGTTTACATCAGGGACATCAATCTCACGAAATTCGCCTTTGTTATTTTCAATGATTTCATCAATTGTTGCAGGACTGACTATTTCATTATCTGAACCGTTCTTAATCGGATAGAGCATAAGATTCCTTAAAAATAACGGTTCGGTCATATTAAATTGAAGATTTTCCATTCAACCTCCTCAGGGTGTATAATATGTACCGAAATGTTGGATTGTAGACCATTCTGTATACCAGGTCCACTCATGGTTGTATGCCCGTACACGCCAGTAGTAAGAGCCATTATATCTTATGTTGTATATGCAACTATTGGTTTCGGATTTTATGGGATTGGTTTGATCAAGAATGGTTGAATCGCGGGAAATTTGCAGTTCAAAATATTCTGCTTCTGTGACCGCAGACCAGGTAAATACCAGATCTACAGGCAGGGGTGTTTCCAACAACATTATTGTGTCCTGCGGCGGATATATCAACTGAGGGGCAGGTGGTGGTGGATAAAGAGAATCAAAGGGTGGTCTATGTTCATCTGGCTTCTTACAACCACCATTAGGGCTAATAAATAGTGAGCCGCCAATAATAAACAAAATGCAGAAAAAGAAAGTTTCTGCCTTCTTAGAGAAATTCATTACGCCTCCTGATTCCTTGTTATTAAGGACTGGGTTTGACATATATGTCATCAAAGACGACTGAAACAACTCCGGTGGAATCATTATTCACAACATAAATTCCCCAGAATCCATCAGAAAACTGGATATCAGAAACTGAGAACAAAAACGCACTTTCACCATTCAATAGAAATCGGATTTGTGTATCATACCGCATTACCTGCAAAGTGCACCAGGTATTTGATGGTAGACTTATATTGCGGTGATGAATCTGTGTTTCTGCACTGTCCTCCATCGACCCAAAGATTATCCTTGCGCCATTTACTCTTACAAAATAGAAATTTTTGTTATTTTGATACCACAAAACCATTCCGGTTTCCCATTGGAGAGTCGCAGAATCCAAAATCTTGAAGCGCATTCCAAAGTCATAGCAGGTACCGGGGCTTCTAAATAGACTGAGAGAAAATTGGTTATCAAAATGATTTATGCCATTATACACATTAGGCAACGAATGACCCGGGCTTGAATCCTTAATTATGTTCCATTCACCGCTGATCACATTAAAGCCATACGGTATCTGGCCTTGGGTCTCATCATCAAAATGCAAGGTTGTAAAAAAGAGATTGTAATTGGGAATATGAATTCCAGCCCATAAGCTCTCAGTAGCACCAATCTCCGCATAATATTTGGTTTGGGCAAGCATTGTGTATATACCTGGGTCAATCCTTTCAAAATAATATCCACCTTGCGTATTGGTGGTATCAGTGTATGTCCTTTTCTCGTTGTGAAGTAAATACACGATTACATCATTGACTGGTATACTGTCTGGTTCATATAGAATTCCTTTCAATGATGCCTTATCCGGATTTTTGGAGTCATAGATGTTGTCCCTGGGTACATTGATACAGTTTGAGATAACCAGGAAATTTAAAGTGACTGAAAAAATGAGAAATCCACGCATCTCAGAATTTGATCTGGTAGCCAAATTTCAAAGACATCAGGTCAGGATTAATATAGAGTGAGTGCCTGTCGCTGATTACGATGCGGGTATTGCCCAGCATTGCATCCAGGATACCAAAGAGATAGATTCCCAGAAATACTCCAGAACTGCAGAGAGAGATTCTGTAGTATTTGTTATAATTATTGTAGTATTCATCCATATATTGGATACTATCAGGTCCCAGAGAGAGATAATCATTGTGTCTATCTTCAGTTTCCAGCCATAATAAAACCGATGAGGCAAGGCTCAGGCCAGAACCAAGCATTATTAGTTTTCCCTTTTTGTCTTCGCCCTTTATCATCTGTCCTATTCCTGGAATAAAACAGGAACAGAATGCGGATTCATAGGCAATCTCCTTTTTTGCTTCATTAATTATTCCTATTATTGACAGGTCTGCATCTTCTGATTTTAAAGTAAATTTAGGATTCAATTTGAGCAGAGTCTTAAAATGTTCTTTTGATGAGATATTGTCATTTAACCGGGCATAACTCATTCCTAGATACTTATGAGCATCAATGCGGTCTTCATTATCAAACCGGGGCAGGGCATCTTCAAGTATCATTATTGTCTTAGCCCATTCTCCTTGTTGGTAGTGTAATACCGCCTGATTGAGCAAGTTATTAATTTCCTCAGAGGTTGAGACCTGTGCCTTGAGGATCCCAAAGATAACCAGAATAATGGAAAACCGGTGTTTCATAAATTTATCGTTATTCCAATCCTTGCTCTTCTCGGTGCAGTATATGCAGCAACCCAGTCATCCGTTGCAATGATTAGATTTCTGAAGGAATGGAATGTTTCATAGGAAGTCATTATCCCATCGTGGTTAAAATCCGCAGCCGGGCTATAATAGGGATTCGTCAAGGGAAGATCATCCACAAAATCTTCGGCAGTAATTTTTTCTAACGGCATCAGCGGATAGTGGGGTGCAACCTCATACCGCTGATCAAGCAGGTTTATAACCTCCATCTGGATATTGAAGGAAAATCGATTAAAATTAAACTGCTTTGCAATTACACAATCAATCTGGCGCTGGAAGGGTAAATGGAAGATGTTGCGCTCTTCATATTTTCCCAGATAACCTGGGGGCGTATAAGGAAAGCCATTCCCGAAGTACGCAAGGAGAAAGATATTTGTGCCAACAGGACCCTTTAGTCCACCCTGAATAAAAAGCCTATGACGCTGGTCAAAGTTTAGATAATAATCCTGCGCTGGTCTATTTGTTGATGTATCCGCATATTCGCCGGCATAAGAACTCGTGCCCTTTGCCCAGGATAGTGTATAGGAAATTTTTCCCGAAAAAAAGTTATTGTTGTATTCCCAGATTGTTTCAAGCCCTTTGACATTTGCATATTCAACATTGTAATACTGAAAATATCCCAAGGGTAACTGGACAACATATCTTGTACCGGTCAAATCAGAGATATCTTTATAAAATAGATTTGTGGTTGCAATTAAGTTTTCTTTTACAAGACCCTGGAATCCAATCTCATAACTCATCGTCTTCTCCTGGGTTAATTCAGGATTACCAACAACAGAAATATATTTTAAATATTGGGGTGTAAGTGGAAGAATTCCATAATACGAGTAAGCATAGTCATAAAGTGGGGGCTGGATATAACGACCGATATTTGCACGGAACAAAAAGTTCTCTGTCACTAAAAAAGAACAGCCTATCCTTGGTGAGATGTTTATTTTGGGTTTTACACCTTCAATATCCACTGCCCAATAATCATACCGTGCACCCAATTTTGCATAAAAACCTTTATAGTCAATGTTGTCCTGCACATAGACTGAATATTCTTTGGGCTGATGTTGATAATCATCAGTAATTGGATTTAATGTATCACCGCATACAAAATAGGTAAAGTTATCAAGGGTCTGGTATATATATTCAGTTCCAACCCTTAATTCATTGTATCGATGGAGTTGAAGATTGGTTTTTAAGCTGAGATTGTAGATCTCTGAAGATTTTTCCTGATACTGAGGATAGTCGCCTTCACTGATTACTTTAGGATATATAACACCAAATGGGTTACGATTGGATGCATAGGGCCACTTTAATGTTCGGTAATTACGAAAAACGAAATCATCAAAAAATCCATAATTTCCTATTTCCCGAACACCATAGGTCCGGATTGTATATAACCTGCTTATTGTAAGATTTAATAATTTCCGTTCATCAGGAAGATAATTAATATTTACTGCCTCAAGGTCTCCTTTACGCATATCTGAGCGATAATGATCAAGGTGGAATTTAAAGAATGGATCAGGTCCTGAATAGCGGTCAAACTGGCTACGGGACTTTGCACCGCTAAAACTGCATTTCATCTTTCCCGAAGGTACAAATAGCCATTTACTGTATAACGCATAATCATCCCGTTGTTTATGGGGCAAGATATAAAGCCGCGGATCCCAGTCATTTGTCTGCATTATATCCATTGATACAAGCCCCTGAAGATTCTTTGTTGCAGGCAGGTGAATAGTGGATTGATAATTTTCATAGCCAAAGTCAAAATAAAAGGGCATAATTTTTTC
Source organism: uncultured bacterium (assembly GCA_964418185.1). Classification (GTDB taxonomy): domain Bacteria; phylum Hydrothermota; class Tepidihabitantia; order SM23-42; family JAOAFX01; genus JAOAFX01. The sequence goes on along the minus strand of CAYQKL010000007.1, from coordinate 56,824 downwards.
GGTCTTGGCATAAATCTTTCCCTGTAATCTCTTCTCGGGTCTTTCTGAAATCATATTTACTACACCGGACATTGCCCTGCCATATTCTACATCAAAACCACCGGGCAGGAATATTACTTCATCAACAATGCCTTTTGAAATGTTTATTGCCAGGTCTCCGGTCTGGGGGTCAATGATAGAAACATTGTCTATCATATATTGAACTTCAGTTGCCCTGCCACCGCGCACATGCAGTGCAGTGTCAGCGTGTGCTACAGCGGCTTGAAAGGTGATTATCGTTGGCGTATAATCTACAGGGAGGGTTGCGATCTCTGCTTTACGCACAATCTGGGTGGCCGCAACATAATCCTTTTTTATTGCCGGTGTTTCACCATAGACCGTGACCGGTGCAATTTCTATCGCAGTCTGTTTTAGTGTTATATTTAACCTCGTTGTCTGGTCAACCTCAACCACAACATTTTCTATTCTTTTGGTCTGATAACCAAGACAGGAAGCTTCAATTGTATATCTTCCTGAAGGCACATTCAATATATAAAAATTGCCATTATCATCAGTTGCTGAACCCATCTCAGTATTCAAAATCACCAAATCAGCAAAGGCAATGGGTTCTCTGCTATCTTCGTCTTTAACTATTCCCTGAATCTTACCGGTGATACCACTAAAAAGGAAGACCATCAGTAGAAAACTTGGCATTTTTCCTCCAGTTCATTAATAATAGACAAATTTTCAAGATTGTCAACCAGTAACAAAACTTTCTGTTAAAAGATTTACTTAATGAACAAAGCCGACCATCCACGCCATAGATTTTAAAGAAGACATTACCTGAGACTATTATACTCTGTAAAAAAATGTCAATGGGTAATAGTTAACAAATTCATATTGACTTAAGACAAAAAATCAGTACTCTTAATCAATGATACGAAGAAAAAATATAGCAGAAAGAGGTGAAAGTAGAAAAGGGATATTCAGGACACCTGTTTGTATTATTCAAGGACAGGGGATTATAAATCACATTTACTCAATTTTCTGTGAACAGAAGGTTTATTTTAAAAAAGTGCTCTTCCTCGCTGATAAGAAAACCCTTACCATTGGTGGTAATAAGATAATAGAATTACTCAAGGCTAAAAATATATTGGTTATCAAGAAGTGCATCAGAAAGAGTGATATGATAACCGTGAGAATCGTTGAGAAAGTAATTAGAAAACAAAAACCTGATTTAATCATTGGTTTTGGTGGTGGAAAGATTTTGGATGTGGCAAAACTATCTGCGGGTAATAACCGACTGAGGTTTATCAGTATCCCAACAATTCTTTCCAATGATGGCATATCTTCGCCGGTCTCAGTGGTAACTGACAAAAATGGCATTCCAGTTAGCCATTTGACCGTTCCACCTTTTGGCGTTATCATAGACTTTGATATAATCAAAAAGGCACCTTTGAGACATCTTCGGGCAGGTGTGGGTGATCTGATATCAAATCTTTCGGCAGTATTTGATTGTCGCCTTGCACAGAAGAGAAAAAAAGAAAAAATTGATTCACAAATTCTGAAACTGGCAGAGATCGGTGCAAAGAGACTTTTGAAAATGGAGACGGGTAATATAAAAGGTCTTAAGTTTCTTGAATCTCTCTGTGATGGCCTGCTTAAAAGTGGCCTGGCAATGTGCCTTACAGGGTCTTCAAGACCGGCAAGTGGCAGTGAGCACAAGATAAGCCATTCGATGGATTATCTATTTCCTGGTCGTGATGCACTCCATGGAGAGCAGGTGGGAATTACTACACTCTTTACAATGGCATTACAGAGAAATCCTTATTTGAAGGCAGTAAAGAGATTGTATAAAAATATCAAATTTCCCTGCAGATTATCGTATGTAGAAATTAATCCTGCAGAATTTGTACAGATAATATTATATGCTAAAAGAATTCGTCCCTGGCGATATACCATATTAGAAGAGAAAACTCTTAGTGAAAAAATTATCAAAAAATTTATGAAAAGGGTGTTGTGACCTTAATTTTATTACATCACGAACCTTATTCATAGAAGAACGGTTGATAAGCATTTATTATATTTTATTTTTTAAATCCTCAACAAGCTACTACAAATAATACTGTGAACAGATCACTCCGTCATTCCGAGAATTCTCGGAATGACGGAGGGTTGCAAATTTTGCTCAATTTGAAATTCTTTCTATAGTTCTTCATTTATCAATTCAGCGAGTTGGCGGGTGAGATTCTGCCGTGTGTATTCAGGAAAGGGGTGGGGTAGTTTTCTTATTTCATTATGTCGATATTTGAGATAGATTTCAGATATTTCCGTTTTTATTTTGTCCGTATCATTGTAATCAAACAATTTTACCGGGTAGCCTCGCGCACAGGCTTGATTTAGAATAAAAAAGCCTTCGGATTTTCCACAGGAGATAATTGGTAAGCCACTGGCAAGATATTCGTTCTGCCTGCTGGCAAAGAAGAATTCATCACCGGTCGTGATGATAAATGCCAGATGTGCAGCGCAGAATTCTTTGATTGCCTTGTAATAAGTAAGGTGCCCCAAAATTTTTGCGAAAGAATATTGTTTTATCATCTTGAAATATTCATCGGTGATGTGTCCGATAAATTTTACTTCAATATCATTGGTAGAGAGTCTATTTTCCTGCAAAAAGTCCTGAACTGCATTCAGAAATGTCTCAGGATTTCTTTCTTTTCTAATTGTGCCAAGGTATGAAATGGTGAATTTCTCAGGCATTGCAATATTTGGAAAGTCATTCGGGTCGTAGCCATTCGGTATTATATAGATCTTATTCTCTATGGACGGATAACGGCTGATTAGAGATTTTTTTATACCCTCGCTGACAGTGATGATCAATGAGGCATTGTCGGTCACTTTCTTCTCCCAGAAGGTAACAAAATTTTTTTGAAGCCTATTTTCATATCGCATAAAGGGAAATTCTAACCAGGCATCACGAAAATCAAGGATCAATGGTTTTCGGGTCTTTTTTGCAAGCAGATATCCAGTGATAAAGCTACTAAATGGTGGTGCCGTGACGAAGACATAATCAAAATCAATTTTTAAGGCATCGTTATAGGCAAAAGGAATCCAGCCGACTTTGTTATCGGGAAAGTTTAAACTTTTCTTTATTGGCACCTGCCATTTCTTTGGTTGGTATCCCCTCAAACCAAGGATGTATAATATGCGTGCCGGGTCCAAAGATTCAGTCCTGTGTATCTCTATGTTGTTCAAATTCCTTCCCAGTTCTATATCAATTGAGTGATAGACAATGTTCTTTCTGGTCAGGATTATTGGTTTAATTCCATAATCAGGTAAAAATTGAGCAAATTTTAACGGTCTGATAGAACCTGGTCCACCACAGGGTGGCCAGTAATAAGAGATGATTAACAGTTTTTTTCTTAATACAGAATTCACGCTTGTGACCTTATGTGCTACAATATGTAATTCACAATATTCGACTCAAGAGACTGTATGCCTCACGACAGTATTCTTTTATCTTGGGGTATTCATCTTGATACTTTTTGTAACCTATCACTTCTTTGAGGGCAATCTTTGCATCTGAACGATTGCCCATTTCGTAATGGCATTTTCCGATATAGAGTTTACACTGGGCTAAGTTTGAGTAATTTTCTTCAGTAATATAGTGGCTGAATAACCACTGATAGGTTTCAATCGCAACTGTATAGTTTTTCTTCTGGAATTCCAATTCAGCCTTGTTCCAATGAAAGGTTTTTGATTCAGGGTATTCATTGAGCAAACTGTCAATGATCCGGGTTGCAATATCAAAATTTTTTTCTTCACTATAAATGAAAACCAGAGAATTTCTTGCTGTAGGACCAGCATAAAGACTCTTTTCGGCGGCAATATGCAATTTTCTAATTGCCTCATCCACATTACCGTTGCCAAGCTTTAAAAAAGGTAGATATCTGCTTGCCCTTGCCCAGAAATATTCATAGGTACCACAGCCAAGATATGCATCATAAAATAGAGAATCTCTTTTTAATATTGACTGTAGTATTCTGCCACCCTTTACTCCGTAGTTAAAGGTTTCAAGATAGTTCGCTTTTAATCCTTCATATACTGCCTGGTATGCATAACTTGAACCCAAATAGAATTCTGCCCATATATTCTCTTTCTGCTGAAGAATTTTTTCACAAATTCTTCGTACTTCCTTCATCAACATATAATAATTTTTTTCTTCCTTGAAATGGCAGGCATCCATCATTTTTAGTTGTAGAAGCGCCGCTTTGAAAAAATATCCTGCAGGATTATCAGGACAGAATTCAATAATTCTTTCAAAACAGGCATCTGCACTATCAAATTGTTCAATATAGGAAAATTCCAATCCGGTCTTGATTAAATTCTGGATTTCAGGGGGATTTAGTTCAAGAGTTGCCTGCAGTAAATAGCAAACAGATAATATCATGGAAATTCAATTGTTGAAAAATCACCGACATTGAGTCTTTTGAAGCTTCCCCGAACTACTGCATTCTGCCCGATGATTGAGTTACGGAAAGTTGCATCTTCAATGACTGCATTATTGTTTACAATTGAATTCTGGATTATAGAATTATTAATTTTTACATTTTCACCGATAGAGACATCAGGTCCGATGATTGATTCAGTTATCTCGGCAGTATCGGGGATAAAGACTGGTGGAACTATGCGGCAATTATGCCGAGGGCGGAAATAATGCTTGTTTTTTAGCAAATGGTGATTGGTCTCAATCAGGGCATCGGATGTGCCGCAGTCAAACCAATTTTTTATCTTCACAATATCAAACAGTTCACCTTTTTTTATGAGTAAACCCAGTCCATCAGTCAGTTGAAATTCATTTTTTGTTCTTATATTTTTTCTTATGACTGCAGCCATTGCCCGATGGATTTTTTTAACATCATTGAAGTAGTAAACACCCACTATGGCAAGATTTGATTTTGGGTTCTCTGGTTTCTCCACTACACTTATTACTCTTTTACCTTCTGTTTCAACGATACCGAACCTTTGCGGGTTATCAACTGCTTTGACAGCAAGTTTGTTTGTTCCACCAGTAAGACCGTGAAACTCAAAATCAGTTATTGTATCTCCTAATAGTACAAGAGCTTTGCCCGTCAATCCTCTTGATCCAAGATAAACAGCGTGACCAAGCCCTAAACGTTCTTTCTGAATGACAAACTTGAAATTAAAGGGTTGAGTCTTGCAAAACTGGATTATCTTATCTGAATTTGCGCCAAGAACAATGATGATAGTTGCAGGTTTTAGAGGTTTGATACTATCAAAAATGTGTGCCAGAATTGGTTTACCTGCGACATACAGAAGGCACTTGGGGAAAAAATGTGTATGGGGTTTGAGTCTGACTCCTTCACCCGCCACCGGGATGATTACATTCACGATGTGCCCCGGGTTTTCTCTTCAAGTTCCTTTAGCAATTCAATTGCTTCATCAAACCTGTTCTCATCAATCAAAGTCATAATCTTTGCCTTGTACTCAATCTTTAATGATGCAGCATTATCAACGCCGAGACTATCAATATCAAATTCGTGCATTCCCTCGGTTCGAAATTCCCGTTTTGGTTGTGTCTCTTTTTTTTCTACAACCAAAGATGGTTCAGGGGGTGGTTTGTCGGGATTTATCGCGGTGACTTCCATATCATCTGGTTTTTGAATAGGTGTTTCTTCGGCAGATTTCTTTTTTATCAGAGTATCAAAAACCGATTCCGGTTTCTTATCCTTCTTTAATTTCTTTATGATATCCATAATGACTCCATTTGAAAATTATAATCAAAATCAATACAAAATCAATAGACTTTTGAAAAAACCTAATCGTGGAAGGTAATATCTTTTACCGCGGCAAGCACGGCAAAGATTCGTTCATTGTTACTCTCCGGGTCAATTGGAGTGAAGAAAAATCCCTGACGCTGGGGTGAATAGCCCATTGTCAGACCATAGAGAACTTCACCATCAAGAAATTCTACTTTTACCTTTCTTCCGATTAGATTTTTGTCCTCAATTTCCTCAAAGGTCTTTTTCTTCACTGGTCGGGTTCTTGATTTTCCCATTAATTCTTTGACAAAAAATACTGCCTTCAGATTTGCAACCTTTACTGCCACAGATTTCTCCTTATCACCTTCTTTAACAATTAAGTGAAAGATTGGTTTATCCGGCTTGAAATCTGAGGTGTAACCCCGTTCAATCCTGTGGTCCGAATAGTGCACGACAACTTTGTTTGGCATACTGAATTATATTTAGATTTTGTTCTCTGTCAATGATTGGGGAAGGATTTCTATATACATAGGTAGATAACCCTGGAATTCTTCACCCGCTTCCCAGCATCATTGCTGCGCCAATAGCACCAACAAATTGTGGGTCTGCGGGTACGATTACTTCAGGATAGTACTTTTTTAGCGCTTTTACCAGCCCAGGATTTAATGCACCACCACCGCTAATAAGGATCGGTTCCTCAATTCCAATCTGTCCGGCTATACCCATGATTCGACGAATCAGTGAATCACAAACACCAAGGACGATATCTTCAAGTTTCTTACCTTCCTGGACCAAACTCAATATCTCGGTTTCTGCCATAACAACACATAGTGAATCTATCATCTCCGGTCTTTCCGATTTCAATGCGAGTGCACCGAATTCATCAAGGGAAAGATTAAGGGACTGGGCAATTTTTTCAACAAAATTTCCGGTGCCGGCAGCACAGCGGTCATTCATCACAAATCTCACGACCTTGCCATTCCTGACTTTGATTATCTTACTATCCTGTCCACCGATATCTATTATTGTTCGGGTTTCTAAATTAAAATATGTTGAACCACGAGCAAACGCACTGACTTCAGTTATGACCTTATATGCACCATCAACCAGATCTCTTCCATAACCAGTGGCAACAATCTTATCAAAACCATTGAGATGGTTTCTCACTTCATTGATCGCCTGTTTCGGCTTGTATGCGGTTCTGAGCACTACTTTATTATTTACCTTTCCATCAAAGAGCACGCCTTTTGTATACATTGAACCGACATCTATTCCCAGTACCATGCTTTCTCCTTTGCTCCTCTTATGAATGCCTGAACATTTTCTTTTGGTGCCCGAATTGGCACTTCGCAGCCGGTTGAGGCAATATAGCCTTTGTGGGCAAATTTAAATTGCTCAACCATTACGGCAGTTTTTTCATAGATTTCCTCGGTATTTGAAAACATAATTGCCGAGGTGTTGAAATTACCGATTAATCTCATTCTGTTTGACAATTTTTCCATTGCCTTCAGCATATTTACCCGGTCAAGACTTATCAGGTCCGCATTTGTTTCTGATAAAAAATCCAGCATTGGTGTAGTATCACCGCAGATATGTAGTATAACATCAAAATCATAACGGTGAAGATAATTAATGAGTTTTTGCTCATAGAAAAGAGCAAATTCTTTATAGGTTGCCGGGCTGATAACGCTGCCTGATGCAAGCGGATCCACAATTATTGGCAATGCACCAGCATTGATTATTTCATAACAAAATTTTATGGTGGTTTCAAAAACTAAATCAAGAATTATTTTTATTTCCTCGGGATTCTTTAAGGTATCGATCAAAAATTTTTCTGGGTTCAACAGGTGCATTCCGGTTGTAAACGGCGCCGGCACATAGGCAAGAACAGGAACAGTATCACCTATTGCTTTATATGCATATTTTATTGCGTCAAGATAAATCGGTAATCTGCCATCCTTTTTTGGATTCGGGATTATGAGCTTGTCATCGAGATTATTTTTCAGGACCGGGTTTTTCAAAACCGGCAAATCATTGTCCGGATAATAAAATTCTGAGCCCATTGCCTCCGCAATTATGCCTACCTCGGAAAATATTGATATTGCATCATGCTGGTATATTTCGTATGCAACGATCTGTGCCTTAGCCATTCTTTCACCACTGGTATAATATCTTTTCAATTTTATTCCTGCTACAGTCGCTGCGTGTGATGTGATCAAAGGTATCACCGGACAGCGGTCAGGTTTTTCATCAATAACGAGCATACCAAATCTTTCGCGTGGGGTTAAAATGTCCTTCATTTTATCGTCTCCACAAATGCCTCAATTCGTGTTTTTATCTGCTGGGTTATACCAAATGGTGCGGGCACATCAATAGAAAGTGTGGGGACACCATCGAGTAATTTCTCTATCATCCTTGTCTCCATTGCGCAGTGGGATGCACCGAGCATATTTGTTATCAAAACGCCTTTTATGATTTTTTTTGCAATTTTTTCTTTTATAATTCTTACCCTTTCTTCAGTAGAACCAATGAGTGAGGCATTGATAAAAGACCTTGCCAGAGCACGCATCGGTTCAATATTTTCTTCAATTTGAACCATTCCCTGATTTATTACATATTCGGTTTCAACGACCCTGCAGCCGAGGTCTTCAACAAGATTCAACAGGTATGGGTCAGCACTCGGTGTGACCCAGGCGATTGGAACTGCATCTTTCTTCAATACTCCAGTTCCTTTTTCAACTCTTTTTTTAACCAGGCTATGAATCATTTCGACGATCTCCAGCCACTCATCAAAATCAGCATAGCCATATAAATTACCAAATTCTATGGTCATCATTTCCAGGGCTGGTAATGGTGCAATTACAGCATCTGCGTTCATCACCTTTATCTCCGCCACAAGATTGCGCAATTTGTTAACCTTTCTTATGGTCTCAGCAAGACGATGTGGATTATTCACACCGGTCAATTTGAATAATGCCTGCCAGACTCTCTGATATTCTTTTACCAAATAATCTTCTAAGTTTTTTAGATAAATAAATCCCTGTCTTGTTCTTTCTAAATCCTGGGGTTTTGGTTTATTGAGCAAAAACTCTAATGATCTTCGGTAAGGAATCTCTATCCACATCACATCATAACCCATATCTGCTACATTTTGCATTACACAGGAATAATCATCACAGGACGCACCGGTTGAGGCGATTATTAAATCCAATTTTGGGAAATAGGACCTTTTATAGAATGCCGAGACAACGACGCGGGAAAAACAGGTTGCTTCAGGAAGTCCAAGTTTGCTTGCAGTATCAAGCAATTCAGTAGATTCTTTAAAAAATGGTGTCCACCAAAGACATTCAGGATAGAATGGAACACAATCAGGGAATGAAAGCACCAAAACCGGGACGGTTCCTAAATCGCCCATTGTTGCAATAACCTTCTTATTGATCTGGCGTGCCCGGAAAAGCCTTTCGGTTTCATTGAAGACAAATCCCCACATTCTCAATGCCTCAAATGAGTTGTCAAATTTCAGTCTTTTCAATTCTCTTGCACCATAGACCATAAATGTTGCTGGTGGTGAAAGATAGATTCCCCATTCTTCATTGTTGTAGTATTTATATTTTTTTATCACTTCAATCGGGATATCTTCAAACTGCCTTGACCAGGCATTTAAATCAATCTTCTTGGGGATAATTTTTCGTGTTTTTTTCATACAATCCCACCCCGATATGAAGCAAGGACTTCAATGAATGCATCAATCCGCACCTTCAACTGGCTAATATTCTGTAAAGAAAAATCACTCTTCAATTTTAGAATCGGAAGTGAAAATCTTTTCTCCATCTTTGCAATTTCAAAATCAAAATTATCACAGTAGTCAAGGATAAAGGCAATGATACCTGTGCTCTTTGTTTCTTTCAATTCTCTATCCACCCATTCATAAAATCCTTTATTCGGTCTTTTAAGAATACAGGGCACCTGCTTGAAATACGCCTGTTTTAGACCCTCAATCGTCTTTTCCAAAACCTTTATGTATATCGGCCTTGATAATCCACAATTAAAATCACCACAGATGCGCAATCTTTTTTCAATCAATTCAATTATTGGTCCTGATTCATAGGAGACAGGGCTACCCAATAAATAGACCCGTGGTTTATAAGACATTTCTTCCGGGACTTCTGTTTTTATATCTGAAAAATTTCCCTGAAGATAATCGGCAATTATTTTTTGAAATGCAGTTGTTGATAGAACCGATGGGTTTGACCGACGCCGGGCATCAAACTGACGCAATTTCTGTTTTATCCTTTCCAGTCTTTCACATTCCTGTTGAATCAAACCTCTGTCAAATCTGCGATGGAAGAATTGCTCCAACTCTCTGATAAACATATCAATTTCATTGCTGAAGATTTCAAAATTATCAGTGCGGGGATTATTAAATATGTAGACCGGGATACCGGTCATAAATCTTATTGCCTCAATCATTCTTCGTGCCATATCACACCCTGTAGACCCAATGATACAGGCAAACTTCTTTTGATTTTCAATAACGAATCCAAGGTTTGATTTAACAAGTGGACAGGCATCAACCCTTACAACCTGCTCACCTTTCTGGGAAAGGGTCAAATCTCCATGGAGTAAACGATAGGGAGTTAGACCAGTTGCAGAGAGAAGTTCCACAGGGATATAGGAGCAAGTATAACCGATTAATTCCATGGTTTCAGGATCAATCCTTCAAGATATCTCTTTTGAAAATCCTTTTGATTGGCAAGTTCAAGATAAATGGATTTTTTTCTTATTCCTTCCGTGTCCTGCGGAGTGATTTTGTTCAACAGGAATTCTACTGCTCCATTTAATGGCAGGTCATTCTCCAAGCGGATGTTGTCAATATTCATTGGGACTAAGCCAATTTGTTTCAGTGATTCAGAATTCAGATGTGCCCCAAATTCACCGGTGATTACCACTTCTTTGATATGTGAGGATTTTATGTCTGCATAATCAAACAGAAATTTTATACCCGTATGGATAGCACCGATTGCAAGTTGTAGTTTTCTTATGTCCATCTGATTAATAAAAAAATCAGCGATCTTAATAGATCTTCTAAGACGACCATAATCACTTAGTAGATTGTGCCTTAAAAGAATTGCCAGCAGGTCAATGAAACCTGAGGCACAAAAACCGATGGGTAGTTTATTTTCAATGGTTTGGATTTCAAATTTGCCATTGTATTCAACTCGTTCAATCGCACCTGGCCGGGCAAGGCTACCACAGGTCAAACCTACCCCTTCAAAGGCCGGACCGGCCGCGGTTGAGACTGCATAGATCTTTTTGCTTGTTATCAAGGCGATCTCACCGTTAGTGCCGAGATCAATATATAAAGACGGTTTTCTATTTACCAATAAATCACTTGCCATTATGCCGGCAACTGTATCACCGCCCACAAAGCCACCAATACAACCAAATACATAACCCCTGGGATTTCTAATAAAAATTCCTGTCTTTATTTCTCCTCTAAATGGATAATGGGCAAAATTTTTCACTGGTTTACCGAGATAAAATGACAACATTACAGGATTGCCCACAACAGTTGTAAATTGAGGAGTTGGTTTACCTAACCTCAAATTTAGTTCTTTAATACCCTTGAGTAATGATAATCTCAGCAATTGGTATTTTCCACTTATAGCAAAGCCAACCCTCGTCAAAACATCACCACCCCAGGATTGCTGGGGATTTAATACCTTTGCCATTCTGATAATCTTTCCATTATTAATGTCCACAAGGGCACCCTTGATTACTGTTGTTCCAATATCAATTGCCAGCCCGGTATTACTATTTTTTAATTTTTTTGGGGGCTTAAATCGGGGAACTACTATCTCCGGCATTGTTTTTGTTTTATATCTACAGGCAAGCCGATAACCTTTTTTCAATAGACTTTCAGGGATCAATAACTTTTCTATCTCATCAGGTAGTCTAAGTTTACCTTTTATCAAAATTTTACACCTTCCACATCTTCCTTTTCCGCCACAGGATGCATCAATAAATATTCCTTCTTTCTGTAATAGTGATAATAAAGTATCAGTTTTCATATTGCCTTGCAATCTCAACCATTGTCTTTACATTTTCAACCGGTGTAGGCACGGCCACATCACAGGAGGTTGATAGAATTAGAAAATCTTCCTTCAATGCAGACTCAATCTCTTTCTTGATTTTAGTCTTATCACCATTGAGCAGGGTGATCGTTGAAACACCGCCCATCTTCAGGGTCTTTGTTTTTGGAGTTATATCCTCAATACTCAAGATATCGGCATTCAGGTTATCCAGAATATTGATAATCGGCTTTGTATCTCCGCAGATATGAATACCCGCAATCATTCCGGCAGATTTTATTTGTTTTATTAATATTTGTAGTGGCTCACAGGCGAATTTCTTAAAACTCTGTGGTGATATCACGCTTGATGATGCCATCGGGTCACCGATAAATATATGGACTGGTATTCTTAAAAGTTTTTTAAGATATGCCAATTGAAAATTCGTTGCGGTATTAATTACATTTTTTGCATGCATCTCATTGCTGAGAATGATTTTGAGGAAATCTTCAATCCCATAGACGAAACAGGCAAGGGTAAAAGGCCCCTTTATCGAAACAAAAATTGGAATATCAAGTTTTTTTTTCAGTATTTTAGCGGCGCTGATTATTTCATTTGTTCTATTATTAATGGTATGCCTTAGGGATTTTATATCTCTTATAAAACCCATTGTTTCTGCCTCAACATAAGGATCAGAAAAAATCAAAACCATATCATAATTGTAGAGCCGATAACCATATTCAAGAACCTCAGCAAGTTTTCTGCCATCAGTAGCAACGTCTTTAAAATTTTTATTTAACAGATGGGCACAATGGTCGGCACAGACAATTGGGAATACTGCAAACTTGCGTCTATGTTTAAGCACTGCTCTAATTTTATTCTCGGAGTTAATCCGTAAGGATTTTATCTCTTTTTTGAACCCCCTGCAAATAGATTCCATAAAATCTTACTTATTTGCTCCCAATAATCGTTCTACAAGTCTTACTGCACCTGATGCATCTTGAGCATAGCCATCAGCACCAATCTTATCCGCATATTCCTGATTTATTGGTGCGCCACCAATAATTACCTTCACATTCTTGCGGAGTTTCTTTTTGTTCAAAAATTTGATGACTGTTTCCATCTGGATCATTGTTGTCGTCATCAGAGAAGACAATGCAAGAATCTGCGGTTGTTGTTGTGCCACGGTCTCAACAAACTTTTCATTTGGTACATCCTTGCCCAGGTCTATGATCTCATAACCAGATGCCTCAAGCATCACCTTTACGATATTCTTGCCAATATCATGGATATCACCCTGGACAACACCAATCACTATCTTACCTTTTTTTGATGTTTCGGTCTTTGCAATACAGGGACTGACCATTTCAAACCCTGCATAAAATGCCTCAGATGCAATTAATACCTCAGGCACATAATACTCTTTAATTTCAAATAATCTACCAACCTCTTTCATTCCTGCAATAAGTCCCTGTTCCAGAATCTCTTTTGGTTCAAATCCTTTTTCTAAAAGTTCTTTGACCAGTTGTTTAACCTTTTCCGTTTCAAAATCAACAATTGCCTTTTTGATTAACCCATAATCCAAGATGCCTCCTCTATCTATACTATTCTATCCAAAAAATCAATAATGACAATATCCAGAATTGGCGTGGTGGATTACGATTTTGGTTTTATCCGAGCGAAAGCGCGGGTTATGTTGATGGTTATTGGTCATAGATGCAGGTTTGGTAATTGATACACGACGCAGGATTCAAGTTATTACCTTGATACTTGATTCAGGATACAAGATACTTCCTTGATGCAGGATACAAAATACAGGAAAAAGTAGGGCAAGGCTTCAGCCTTGCATTCAGAAAAACAAAAAATTGAAAAAGTAGCCTGTCCCCTTTTTCTAATCTTAACTGCTAATTCAATTTTCAAGGAGTTAAAAATAGGTTGAATAGAAAATAAAATTATATATATTTATGCAATGAATCTCATCAGCTATGGGCAATTATTTTTATTAATTATATTCGCTATCTCTTTGGCTGTTCGCTACATTGTTAGTTTAAAAGAAAAGGTCACACCAATTATTATTTTTTCAAAAGAAAAGAGTTTTGGAGAAAGAATTATTGGGATTGTTCCTGTTATCATCGTAACCCTGGCTGTCCTTTTGGTTCTTAGAAAGATATTTACACCTCAAATCTGTTCATTCCTTTCTTTCGGATATAGAACACCTTTATGGCTTCAATTATTCGGTTTTATCATTTCTTTTTCTTCATTTTTTCTACTCATTTCCGGCTACTATTATATTGGTAATAATTGGCGGATTAGTATCAACGATGAGTCAATAAACAGGTTAGTGACAAACGGTATCTATGCCCATACCCGCAATCCGATTTATCTCTTTTTTGAATTCTTTTGGTTGGGGATATTTATTATCAACGGCGATATTATTATTTTAATTTTATTGTTTGTTTTAATCTTGACATTGCACCTGATTATTTTAAAAGAAGAAAAATTTCTGCTAAGAAAATTTAAAAATACTTATGAAAATTACAAAAAATCAACACCCCGTTATTTTTAAGAAACGAAATGATATTAATTCCCCATTTTGACATTTCGTCAATTGACGAAATGATAAAATGAAAATGGGAGGGAGGACAATATTTTTATAGGTAGGGCAAGGCTTTAGCCTTGCAAAAAACTATTTAACCAATTACCATTTAACCAATATTTTTATGCGTGTGGCAAATTTTTCTTCAAAAGCCGATGGTTCTTTACGAACCGAAGCTAAGCCTTGCAAATAAGGGTTCAAAATGGCTAAAAAGGGCTCAAAAAGGCTAAAGAAGGCTAAATGTTAAAAAAGGCTAAAAAGGCTTTAAATCCCCCTCATTCGCCCTTTACAAAAGGGGGACACAGGGGGATTATGATAAGGTATAATGCGTGAGAGGAAAAGAGATGTAGGGCAAACCTTCAGGTTTGCAATCAAAAAATCAAAAAAAGTGCCTGTCCCTTTTTGCCATCCTATTTTATCTTAACCACCCTTAGCGGAGTTGCCTTTCTATCCTCGGGTATCACAAAGTAAACCCCAGCAGGAAGATCAAATCCTATTCGATTACCCTTATAAACACCAATTTTTTGTCCGCCAACATTGGATACTATAAAATTGTCATTTTCGCGTCCAACAACCACAGCAAATTGAGAAAAAGGATTTGGTGTAATTCCAAATTGAGCATCTGGTATCAGTTTTCCTTTATCCGTATCTTCATTAATGCCGAGATTACCATTGGGGTTTCGTTTAAACCAGATTTCGAAATTTGGCCAGGTTACACCCTGACCATCATACCAATTAACATAGACATAAGAATCAGATAGAGTCACGCAGGGATGCGATGAAGTGTTGTTATCAAAAGTAAACCGGGTATCAGAATTCCAGGTTGCTCCATTATCAGTTGAGTTTTTGTAGAAAATCTCTTGATAACCAGTGCGCCAGCTTACAAAGGCAATATGAATATTTGGACCAGAAACAGCAATTGATGGACAGCCGTCAGTCTGGCTACTATTGGTCAATCTAATATCCTGAGACCAGGTGATTCCTCTATCAGTTGAATACTTGTAATAAACCTCCATATTTCCAGGCTCGCGTTGATCTCCCCAGGCAACATAAACCTTTGACCCTTGAACTGCCAAGCAGGGTTCAACTGAATAACCATCTGCTTCAGTTAGTCGCATTTCAGGACTCCAGGTTATACCATTATCCAATGAATGGACATAGTAGACTTCAAGGTTTGTTCCAAACCGGTCGTCATTCCAGGCAATATGAACATCTGAATTATCAACAGCAATAGATGCCTTATACTTATTGGAAACGACTGCGCTGCTAACTTGAACTGGAGTGCTCCAGGTTGTGCCATTGTCAGTAGAACGGATATAGAAAATATGTTCGCGCGGTCCGAATCCCATGGTTTCGTATGCCACATGGATATTAGAACCTGAGACTGTGATTGCTGGACGGTATTTATCAAGGGTATCTGCATCAAAGGTAAGTCTAATATCTGGACCCCAGGACACTCCATTATCTGTAGACCGTTTATAGTAGATTTCATGACCATAAGGTGTATCTCGATAATCACTCCATGTTACATGAACCATAGAACCACTAACAGCAATTGAAGGGAAACCCTGATTTGAAGAATTGGTAGTAAGGCGGACTTCTGGCTGCCATGTGACCCCGCGATTCGTTGAGCGTATATAATAAGGATCAACATTGCTTGAACCACCATTACGCCAGTCTTCCCATACGATATGGATATAATCACCAAATGCAGCGGCTGAGCGGGCACCACTAAAACAAAGTTGTGATGTAGAATCATTGTAAGTAAGTCTGACATTAGATTCCCATTGGGCGAGAATTATAGATGGAAATAGAAGAAAAGTGCTTGTTAATAACATACAAAGCCTGTTCCTAATCTGTTTATCCATATTGCACCTCCTTCTTTGCTTTATAGTTAATTGCAACTTAATAATCATATCTAATTATACCTAAAATTATGTATTTTCAGGACACAGATTGCGTTAAAAATCACACGATTTTTCAGGAGAAAATTGGTATTTCATCGTTCTTTGATATATTGTTATAAATAATTTCTAATATTTCCGCAAATATATAAAAATGTATTGACTTTCCTGAAATATTGATTATAATTTATTATAATGAACAGAAATCCTGAGAAGACCAAACAGTTGCATATAATTGATTCTTATACAAAATTGCAGGCGGCGCTCCACTATCTGAACAATAAAACTACACTCAAACAAACTGCTTTGTTATTTAAAATTCACTATCTCACACTCTTCAAATATGTTACTTTTTATAGAAAATATGGTGCAGAAAAATTGATGATAAATTATCATAAACCCTGGAACCGGACTGACAAAAAACTTGAAGAGAAAATAGTACAATTAAAGGAAAATAACCCTGGTTTGACCGTGAAAAAAGCACAGGAGATACTCAAGAAAAAAGGTATAAAGATATCGACCAAATGCATCTGGAGTATCTGGAGACGTTATGGTTATGCGGGCTTTGATAAAACAAAATTGAGCACAAAATTCACCGAGTATATTCCCTGGAGTAATGAGGCAAGAGTGAAATATGAAGCAGCCAAAGATGTTTTTTCCCGTGGTAATGTAAAACGGGCAGCCAGGATTTTAAATAGCATTCCTGCTTTACCAAATAATGACTTGCTTCCACAGATCCCTGATGCACAATTGAACATACCGAGAAGAATTGAAAAAATTGCTATACTTTACGGGAATACACCAGTCTCGCCTTATCTGGCAAAATTAAGGCAGATGAAAAAAATTCTCAGAAATAAAGGACTCTATTACTCAACAATCCGCCTGACAATCCTTGAGGCATTTACGATTTCATGGCTTGGCGAGTCTAAGACGCAGTTAAATTTGACTTTGATGTTGAATAAATTCATTCAAAATAATGGTAATCGTATGTCCTCATCGCTTTTTCCGTTCAAATTTTTGATGTCAATCTCTGAAGGCGTTGCTTATGCGAGATTACTGAACACCAAAGAGGCATATAAAAGAATTAAATTTTGCCACCGACAACTTATGTCGTGTAAATTTCTAATTCCTTATTTTATGGAGGCACTCGGTGTTTTGTATACCCATGTAGATGATTTTAACAAAGCAGAACAGTGCTATACAAAGGTCTTGAATGAATATGAAAAAAAGGGTTTTGATACTGCAGAGATTAGAAATTTCCTCTCATCGGTTTATCATCTAAAAGGTGATTACAAAAAAGCAATAGCCCTTCTGAAAAGCATTAACACACAGGGATGGCATAATAGTGCGAAATATCTTTTAATTCAGGCGACAAGAGCACTGGTTAATGCAATGCCACACAGGTCTTTGTCATTTTCATCGCAAGCAGTCAATGTATTGAAAAAAGAAGGTATTCGCTGGGGTATTTACAGCGCAAACATCATAGCCGCAAGCGCGTACTACAGCCTTGGAGAAAAGACCAAAGCAATCAACATTCTGAAGAAGACCATTTGCTTTGTAAGTAAAAATTACAAAAAAGAAGAGTTAATATTAAAAAATCTACTTTCCCATCTCGGCGCCAACATTAAACACAAACTGATTAGTAAATGTGATTTACCGCGATTAAGGCTTATCCAATTTTTAAAAAATAAAAAATATTTTTCAGCATTAAAATATGCCAGGCAAAAAGGCATAGTTACGGATTTGCAAAGATGGGCTATCTTTTTTCCTGAACTTATCACTGAAAATTTAGCAAAGGGAAAATCAATTGGGCTTCCTCGTGCTATGTTACATTTACCTATTCTGAATAACCAGGTTCCAGTATATCATATTAAATTTTTAGGTAAGACGATTGTTTATAAAAATCAACAATATTTAAAAACAAATTTGAATCCAAAGGATTTGGCATTCTTGATCTATCTATGCACCAGGGCAATGGAACCGAAAAAGTCTTTAAATTTGGATGAAGTATATAGGAATTTCTGGCCCAATAGCGAAAAGGCACCCCGTAATTTTTCTCATCTCTTAGTAAGGATAAAAAAGGAATTAAAGATACCAAGCCATCTTTTGACAATTTCAAGAAGTTATGGTGAGAATTATCTAATAAATAATGGTATTTATTTCACCACTGACTATCAAGAATTTGAGCAGACCATTGCCCGGGCAAAGGCATTGCAAAGGGCGGGTGAATGGGAGTTTGCCAAAAAAGAATTTTTGCAGGCATTCAAGTTAATTCGGGGTGAGCCGTTTAAGAAGAACTTTGATAATTGGTCAGTGAATATGAGATTCAGGATTTTGAGTGAACTTGAGAATGAGGCAATAAACTTTGCTAAGGCTTGCCTTGAGCATAATAATAAATATGATGCCAAGAAGATCTTGGAAAAAGTTTTGAAAATAATGCCGGATTCAGAAGAAATCATAAAATTGTCGGACAGTCTTATAGGCTTAGGAGCGGTTTCCTAACCGCGATAATAATCCCATAAACTGGAATAGCGAAACTTGTTTGTATTGAAAACATCACATCTATTTCGTAGGTGGAGAAAATATTGGAGAAAATATTTTCTTACATTTCAAGATTAAGTTGACTTTTCACTTCAACATCTAAACAATTGAACAATTGTTTAAGTGTTTAATTGAGAGAACTATTTAACCAGTTACCATTTAACCAATATTTTTATAGGTAGGGCAAGGCTTTAGCCTTGCAGGGAACCATTTAACCAATATTTTTATGGGAAGGACAGACCTTTAGGTTTGCAATAAGAAAATCAAAATAAAAAAAGGTGCCTGTCCTTTTTTTGCCGTTTAGTATGTTCTCTACACCCCAAATACTAAAAAGCAGAATATAGACGGTTCAGATAACCTTCAAACCATTCTTTCAATTTTTTGTCTCTCCAATTTATAAAGTTCTCGAAATTTTTCACTCGCAAGAGAGTATCGTCATTGTGTGGGATCAATTGCTTCGCGACCTCTCCTAATCTCTCTCCACTTATTTTCTCTGAGATATATTTAACGGGCTCATCAGATCCAATCTTCACATTTATCAAACCGTATATTAATGCGAAATTTGCCGGACAATGTTTATAAACCTCGGCTATTTCCTTATCGAGATTCAGTTTATTTTCGTTAAGTGCATTCTTCACACAATCCTTCGGAAAAATGTGATGTCTTTCTAATTTCCTTGCTCTCGACACCTGCGGATCATAGAATAGAGGCTCATCACTAAACCAATCACGGGCTCTTTCATCCTGAATCAACAGATATAATATCAACCAAGCAAGAGACCGCGGAGCATGCTTTTGCGCAAAATAACCATCATCAAGTTTAAAATCTACTTCATTCAATGTATCAAGCAATGCTATAAGACCATCATTAGGATTATTTTGTTCTTTAAGTTTATTAATCATTTCACTCGTATTATTATCACTAGATGCATAGACTCCAGAGTAGATAGCTTTAAGAAACCAATAGGCCAGTTTCTTCTTCATATTTTCATCTACGGATTTATTGATTAAAAATCGACGCCAAAAGTACGTTAAAATGACAAATAGGTTGTCGTGTATAATCATGCTTGAATCCGGCACGCCCAGCGACTTTAAGAATAATACGCTATTCTCAATTGAATTTTTTATTAACGGCCAAGAATCCGAAATCTTCGCCTGTTTTATTTTCGAAATAACACGATCCATCCTCGTAGTCAAAATATCCACTCCCATCTGATCTTGCATAGCAAGAGTTATGATTTTCAATATTGTAGGCGTTTTCAGCGTGAAATCATTCTTTTCTAGCCATTCTTTGAAATCATCAAATTGCTCTGGCCATTTGCTTTCATAATCGTTCGCAGCCACGAGTGCAAAAGCAACATCCGCATCCGTTACCCTCACTCCTTCACTGTTGACTCTATCAAAAATTTCTGATATTTCTAAAGGATTCTGGATTGGGATTTCTTCTACATGTATGTTTACTTCATAGACAATTCTACCCATTTGCTCTATAATTGCTCGAGCCTTAATTTTCATTTCATCATTCTCTATTTGGGCTTCGGATATCTTTTCAGTTATAAAACGCTCCCATTCGAGATCATCAATAATTTTCTTATAACGATCAATACTTTTTCTTAGTATGTCCCTAACAGCAACCCACTTCTTGGATTGCTTTTTTTTCTCAATAGCATCAAGGTAACCAATTTCTGGGTCTCCAACATCTTCAGACATTATGTTAATGTGAAGGTCATATTCACCAAGTACTCCTTCATATAAAATGCTCCAATACATCGTCGAATTTGTCGGCGATGTTGTGGAAACTATGATTTATTAGTTTTATCTTCATGAATTATTTTCCTTTCTTAACCGTTTCCACTGCTTGATGGGCCAATTTGTCAGCCATCTTGATGTATTTGTGGTTTTCTGACACTTGAATATAAATAACTTTTTCTGGTATCAGAGCCTTGCTTCTAATCTGTTCATGAATCTCTTTATGTTTTGATTTTCGCATCCGAAACTGACGATTTAGTTGTTTGATAACTAATTGGCTATCTGATTTTATTTCAATAGTCTTCATAGAATATTCCGGTGCTTTTTCTAATCCCCTTAAAACAGCCATATACTCTGCATCCTAGTTGGTTAGGTCGTCACCCAAGAAATAGCCTTCTTTGAATAGTATATTATCGTTATGAACAATAACAATCCCCGCTCCTGATGGTCCGGGATTACCTTTTGAACAGCCATCAACATAAATTTTAATTTTATCTATATATGGTGAATTCATCGCCTAAGACCCTGGACAAACAAACACATACCTGTTTTCCCCTTTTTGACCTGGTTGAGTAATTGCCAACCTAAAAGCATTATATTTTGTGCCATCATAATCTCCTACAAAGCGATTCTATTGATATATAGTATATAATTTACATAAAATGTCAAGGCAACATTTTTCAGGCGGGAGATAGGCGGGCAATAATACCATTCATTCAATATTACACAAAAGTCTATAAGCTTATGTTTATTCCACAAATTCTCATTTTGACATTTAGTTAATTGACAAAATGATAAAATGAAGTATAATGTAGTATGGCGAAAAAGAAAATTCCGGAGATAAGATACCGGGCATCAAGGGTCTGCAGGATGTTAGCAAATCTGACTGCTTATGAGATGTTACACATTCTTCAAAAGGGTAAGAAAACTTTTAGTGAACTTGCTGAAATTCTTGGAGTGAATGTTGCCACCGTTTCTGCTATGCTTAAATCTTTACGCCAGTTGGGCCTGGTGCGAGATGACGCAGAGGGTCGTCTTGCCCACCAGCTGTGCAGAATTGATATATGCCCATGCCGGATATTCTTCTCGCGAATGGATTCCTCACTGACTTCTTTTACCGGAAAGTCGGATTCATTAAAGGATTTAGCGGTCATTGCTTTATGCTTTTGACTCATTTTTGACTCTTGTTTGACTCATAAAGTGTATAATATAGATCCTTCTTACCATCACCTACTAATTTGAATATTTTTAGCTGCACAAGTTTGATAAGATCCCGAGTAGCAGTCTGACGGTTTATAGAATACAAATCTCTATATTCTTTGTTTGAAATTTTCTTATTTACTTTCACATAGAACACTGCTTTTATCTGCCTTTCGTTCAATCCCATCTTTCTTAAATTCTCTTCTGTATAAATATCCTTATAAAGCCTTACAGAAAATCCACCCATCTCTTCCTTAAATTCTGGTTCTGGCAAACCTTGTAATTTTAAACTATCAATTATCCTTCCAATCCTTGAACCGACTTCGTTGGACGGTGTCGCTGCCTGTATCGTTATACGTCAATGGTCGCTCGGTTAGAAAAAGAATAAATCTCCCTGTATCCTCCTTTAGGAAAGGGGGAGTGAGGGGGCTAAAGTCACTACTCATTACTTGATGTATAGGTATCGCGGTTGGAAACTGCTCCCCCATATTATTTTAGTAGCAAGTAGCGAGTAGCAAGTAGCGAGAATGAATCTGGATTAAAGACATCATTGGGAAATCAGAAGATCAGATTATCAGGTAGTGAATATCGGGGTATCAGAATATCAGTTATAAGACCTTATATTCTGTTCTTCTGATATTCTTCCTCCTGATCTTCTGATAACATGATACCCATCTCTATGTCCATTAGATTGCATTTCATCGCACAAAATTAAATCTTCATTGTCGGATTAATCCGACCGCTACAACTAAGTTAAAGACTGTGTCTTTGCTCTACAGAATAGCGAGTAGTTCTATTTGAAAAACGGTAGTCCGGTTATGGATGCCAGACTTTGCTGTGCCTTTTCCTTCACTTTATTCTGGGCATCATTGAATGCGGCAACGATCAAATCCTGAAGCATATTAATATCTTTTTCTTCAAGAATCTGAGGTTCGATACTGATTAAAATGACATTCTGCTCACCATCCATTTCAATCTTTACCATTCCACCACCAGCACTGCCTTCAACCCTTATTTTCTGTAATTCCTCGCGCATCCGTTCCTGCAGTTTCATTGCCTCTTTGAAAATGTCCTTCATTTGGACAAAACCTCCGGGATTTTCAATTTCATAAAATCTTCTTACCTCACCTCTTCACCATCAAACATCGTTTTTATAGTATCTGCTAAACTTGTTGAATTTTTCTGCGTTTTTCCGCACCTGATATTTAGACTGTAACCTTTGCCAAAAATATTATTCAATGCTTCATCCAGAATGTTTTGATTTTTCAGTAATTCATTTTTCTGAAAATCGTTATCCACGATAATATCAAGGATTTTTTCATTGAGTTCAATTTCGGTCTGGTGAATGATTGCGGCAAGTTTTGGACTCTTTTTACTAACCTGAACAATCAAGCGATCTTTATTACTCACTGCCTTGTGCACATCAAACATATTCTTATCATTATTCATTGGTTTTGCATCCCTGATCTGGAAATTGGCAACAAGTTGGGCAAAGAGCAATTCAAGAGCAATTCGTGGATTTATAGATCGTTTTATCATATCCTCAAATTTCAGACAGGTCTCAATCAGATTCACAAGACGCTGATTATCTATATTTATGCCCTTTAATACATTTACTTCCTCAGATGTAGATTCAATGAGTTCATAGTTGAGACCGATATGAGCGAGTAATATCTTTCTCAAATAACTGATCAATCCTTTGTAGATCTCCAGAACATCTGCACCTTCTTCAATGCTTTTGTTCAAAAGCAACAACATACCCGCAATATCATTCTGGGAGATCTTGTTTATCAATTCAATGTAGAAATCCACACTCAAAAAACCAATGAGTTTGAATACATCATCTTCAGTTATCTTTCCTTCAACAAATGAAGATAACTGTTCAAGAATACTCTCGCCATCGCGGATACTACCATCAGCCCGCAATGCCAGATAGTAAAGTGCCTTGTCAGTGATTTCAAGTCCTTCCTTTTCCGCAATTGCTTTCAGACGTCCAATAATTTCGCTGATGGATAATCTTTTGAATACAAAACGTTGGCACCGGGAAATGATTGTCGCCGGCACTTTTGCTGGATTTGTCGTTGCAAGTATGAAGATGACGCTTGATGGAGGTTCTTCAAGGGTTTTGAGCAGGGCATTGAATGCCTCAGTGGTGAGCATATGAACCTCATCAATGATATAAATCTTGTTCCGACCATGCAGGGGTGCATATCTTATTCCCTCGCGCAAGTTTCTTATCTCATCAATTCCCCGATTTGAAGCTCCGTCAATCTCAATTACATCAACACTCCGGCTTAAGGTGATTTCCTTGCAGGAAGGACATTGTTGACAGGGATAGGTGGTTGGGCCATTTATACAGTTTAGACTCTTGGCAAATATCCGTGCCGTCGTGGTCTTGCCTACACCCCTTGGCCCGGCAAACAAAAATGCATGTCCTATTGCACCGCTATTAATTGCACCTTTCAGCGATATTACGATATGGTTCTGACCGGTAAGTTCATCAAAATTCTGAGGACGATATTTTAGTGAAAAAACCCTGTGTGACATAACAGTATAAATATTTGGTAATTGGTTAAATAGTTAGACATAGTTCCTATAGATCTTATTTCCATTTTTTGTTATCTCTATTTCATTTTGCTCTATTTGTTTTTTTCTAATACCCGGTCGTGCAACCTCAATTCGCCAGTTATTTCAAGAACAGCAGGGCAAAGAACTCAGCCCAGGCTGCCTTATGACCAGTCTATTTCTACTTACCGTTGCTTCCTTCCGGATCTGGCGGGGTTTGTAGACAGTGCTTTCATAAGACCCGAACCTCAACGTCCTTTAATCCTTGCTGTTGCCCCTGAAATATCCTGTCTCAGTGAGGCATTCAATCCCGCATAAGCGGATTTCGGGTCACACCTGCCATATGAGCGGCAGGGTTCAGGGCACCGCTAACTCCCCATTTAGCACGACCGGTTTTATCTTCTGAAATCGATCTTCTCAAACAGAAACTCTTGTGGCTTTATCCCGCAGGTTCCTATCCCAGCCCTCACAAGGAATGTCTGATAACCCTCAATGCTCTTTATATCAATTTCGCTGAGTCTCTGATAATCCGGTATTCTGATTGATGCCAGAAAGGTTGGATCAGTAGACCAACCGTTATTTTTTACCAGCACATTCTTACCAATCTCAGGATGGATGCGCAGATAGCCCAGCACACCCTCAAGAACATTTTTTAATCTATAAGAAGCAAGTCGGCTGTTATGCACAAAACTTTTGCGCATTGCAATGGCAAGATACGGCATTGAAGGTATTACATAACGATTGATCAAACCTTCGTCAAGAAGCGTGTCGCCAGCATAAAGTAGATAACTCCGATAGGGTTCAACCACAAACAGTGCATCCACCTTCTTGCTTGATAAGGCAGTTTCCAATTCTTCAACAGTCAGAGGAACTTTTGTAAATTTTGTCAGTTTTTCTACAGCAAAATTTGCGGCGATTAGATCAAAAAGATAGGAATCATCAATCAGATAACCAATCTTCTTGCCGTTCAAATCCTTCAACAACTTCATCTTTGTCCCTTTTGGAATGATGACTGCATCAACAATACCCTTCAAAGAGATTGAAGCAACCGCTTTTATTGTATCACCATTTACACTTGGTGAGATCAGCAGGTGATACCACGGAACTGCACAAATATCGTATTCTCCGTTTTTCAAACCCTGAAGTGGATCGCCTTTAATCGGTACAATTTCAGGAGCAACCTTTTCAATCTTAAAATACCTCCGGGTTGTATCGGTCTCGGCAACATAAAAGGGTAATCCGCCAAAGGATTTATCAACACCGATGCGTATCTTTACTGGTTGTGCCTCTTTGTACTGAGGATAGCCAACAACAAATAATAGAATAACTAATCCTATAAAGATAAGAATATTAAGCAATGCCTCGGTGGTCCGTACATTCATTTTTTCTCCTTCAATAATTTATCTGCCTTCTGCAAATATTCCATTGCCTTTTTCGTATTACCGATTTCACGGTAGGCAAAGGCAAGATTTGTTAAGAGGTCTATATTTTCTGGTTCCAGAGGCAGTGCTCTTTCTTCATATGTTTCAATTGCCTTTTTATAATTCTTTTCCTGGGCATAACACACCCCAATGTAAAACCAGCCCGCAAAATCATCAGGCTTAACTGTCACGAGTTCATCAAAATATTTTCTGGCTTCTATCCATCTATTCATTCTTATCAGTAATTCACCTGTGAAGTAGAGTGCGTCCGGATCCGTGAATAATAGTTCTGCCGACCTTGTGAGATGTTTTAGTGCCAATGTATCATTCTTTAGATTGATGTAAACGATACCTGTCAAATAATGGCTTCTACCGTATCCTTCATTCTCTTTTACAAATCTTTCTACATTTTTTTCATGAGCAGTCAAACCGTCATCATATCCAAGTTTTACCTTAATGAATTGATCAAGCACATCTCTTTTTCTGTCTTTCCACAAAGTTATCAACTCCTTTGCCAGCCCTTGATTAAATTCAACATTCTTAAACAGGATATTCCTTAACTTTTCATATTCTTTTTCAAATGTCTTCAAGGAATTGTTGATATAGAAAAGACAGGAATCATACGCCTGTTTGTCAAAAAACATCTTACCGATAAAGTAATTTGCCTCGGCATTATTTTTATCAAATTCGAGAACCTTTTTATAAGATTTATATGCCATCTCTCTATTTCCCATATCTGCATAGATATTGCCCTCAAGAATAAATTGACTGGCATTTGTCGGATCAAGTTTTTGAGCAAATTGTAGATTCACAAGTGCACTCTGATAGTTCTTGTCCAGATAGTCTTTCAATCCGGTACTGTAAAATGCCTGCCAGAATACCGAAACATTTTTGCCACCTTCATCAGCTGTCAACCATTTGATGGTTGCTGCAGAATCCCTTTTGTATGCCTCTTGAAAGGCCTTGCTTGCCTCTGGATAATTACCCAATCCGGCCTCAGCCTTGCCCAGAAGACAATGGGCACCGTAATAATCAGGCGCGGTCTGGGTTCCTACCAGTGCCTGTTCCTTTGCCCGGGCATATTCACCTTGTTGCATATATATCTTACAAGCATTCTCCCATGTTGCCGGGCAATGAGTAAAAAAGAAAACAAAAAAAGGTAACAAAATCAGCACTCGCTTCATTTATTCCTCCTCATAGGCTATTCTACATATTTTGTTATAAAAGTCAATAGTCAAAATTCCCTCTTGATTTTTTATAATTTATGTATATTATTAAATTAATGGATAGAATGTTAGGAAGAACCTGGGCTGAAATCTATCTTGATCGCTTGATTGGCAATTTTCTTCTGATAAAAAAGGTGGCGCAAAATCGAAAAATAATGGCGGCAATAAAAGCCGATGCCTATGGTCATGGTGCAGTAGAAATTGCCCGGACTCTACAAAAGATTGGTGTTGATATGTTTGGAGTTGCAAGTGCTGAAGAGGGTATTGAATTGAGGATTTCCGGGATAAAGACAGAGATAATAATCCTCAGCCCAATCCTCGAAAATCAGATTGATGAAATCGTTGAATATAACCTTATACCGACGATTTCTGAATTAAAATTCTTTGAAAAATTGAACAAGAAACTACAGAAATTCAAGAAACCAATCTACGTTCACATTGAGGTCGATACAGGTATGACCCGCACAGGATTTCCTTACGATCACGCAATCAATGCAATAAGAAAGATTCAAGGCTCTTCCTACATAAAAATTGAAGGAATATTTTCCCATTTTCCACTGGCTGACTCAGATGGTGCTTTTTCTAAGAGGCAGATAGCGCATTTTACTGAACTGATAAATCGACTTAACGCTATGGAAATAAAACCAAGATTTGTACATCTGGCAAATTCTTCCGGCATATTTAGATACCCTCAATCCCATTTTAACTTAGTCCGCCCTGGAATCTCTCTTTATGGATTGACATCATCTCCAAAACCCATTTATAATAGTCATTTTCAACCGGTGATGAGTTTGAAATCAAGGATTGTGAATCTGCGTGAGGTGCCAGCAAACACACCTGTAAGTTATGGCCACACCTATCGGACAAAGAAGAAAAGCAAAATTGCGACAATAAGTGTAGGGTATGGAGATGGCTATCCCAGATTGCTCTCCAACAATGCAGAAGTCTTGTGTCACGGCAGAAGGGCAAGAATTGTCGGCACAATTTGTATGGATTTAATAATGATTGATGTGACTGACAATCCCCGGGCAGGATTGGGTGATGTTGTTACCCTGATTGGCAGGGATGGTAACGAAGAAATCACCGTTGAGGAGTTGGCACAAAAATGCAACACCATAGTTTATGAAATCACCTCAGGTATAGGACCAAGGGTTGCCCGGGTATTTAAAAATAAAGATAAAATTGTCAGTGTCAGAAATCTTTTGGGAAGATGGCAGAATCATCTGCATTCAGGTAATAATATTAATTGAAAAAGGAGGTTAGTATGAAGCGCTTTGCTTTGCTGCTGGTCGTTGTCTCCCTGTTTGCGCAGGAGGCAACACATACAGTAAAACCTGGTGATACATTATGGGATATTGCCGGGTTTTATTATCAGAATCCATTCTTATGGCCCTATATATGGCGGGCAAATCTTACTAAGATTGAAGATCCTCACTGGATATACCCTGACGAGGTATTTGTCGTTCCCCCATCACCTGAAGAATCTCTTGGTGCGGTTCCACCTCCAAGCGAGGTACCCGCAGAGGTAGCTCCGGAGGTCATTCCAGAACAAGGTTATACTTATGTTCCGCAAACACCAGTGGCTAAAAAGACTGCCGAGATTGTATCTGTGGTAAAGGCAGAAGAACATATTTTCAGTGAGGATATTATCCACCGAGCAGGATTCATTGTAAGTGAAGACCTTCCCTACTGGGGCAAAATTACAGGAACTGAACCATCTGGTGAAAATCTCATCAGTGCCTACAAAACTGTTTATGTTGACCGGGTAAACGATGTGAAAAAAGGTGATGTTCTTACGGTGTATCGTCCGGGTAAGAATATCAACCATCCCAAAACTGGTGCATTCCTCGGAAGAGAAGTCATTGTCCTCGGTAGAGTAGAAGTGGAAGAAATTGGGGAACAGGGTTCACGGTGCAAGGTGATTGATTCTTATGATATAATCAAAGACGGCGACCTGGTGACGCCATACCAGCCGCAACTGGCACCTGAAAATGTCACCCTTGTGCCAGCAACAAAGGAAATGGAAGGATATGTTGTGGAAGTGAAATCTAATGACAATATTACTATGCCCCATATATTTGTCTATCTTGACCAGGGCGAAAATTCCGGAGTTGCAGTGGGTGATATTTTTGATGTATATCAGGAGCGAGTTGTTGGTGGGAATAAGATGCCGGACTATACAATTGCCAAGGTTCAGGTGATCAGCATATTTGAAAGAGCCTGCATCGGATTGCTCCGCTGGGAGCAGAAAGTACCGGTGTTAAAACGAGGTGAGAGATGTCGTCTCGTAATGGAGGCGCGATGAGGGAAAAGGAAGCACTAAGTCAGGTCTATCTTTTCAGAGAATTGACACCAAGTGAGATGGATATTTTGATATCCATCTCAAAAGAAAAACGTGTGAAGAAAAATGAAGTGATATTCAAAGAAGGCGACATCGGCGATGCCTTTTATTTAATCGTCTCGGGCAGTGTTCGTATCTCCACAATTGTTCCTGGCGTGGGTGAAGAGGCATTAACAATTTTGCGCGAAGGCGAATACTTTGGCGAGATGGCATTGATTGATGATGCTCCTCGCTCCGCATCAGCCATTGCCAATGATGATACAATTTTGCTCTGTATTGGCAAAGATGATTTTCGCAGACTCCTCGCAAAAGATACGGGGATCGCTTACAAACTGCTCTGGGTATTCACCAGAACACTTTCTGCCCGTTTGAGAAAGACTGATGAACAGTTGAAGAGCATATTTTCAATTGCAAAGACTTTTTAAAAAAGAGTAAAAAAGGGTAAATAACGGTAAATAAGGGAAAACAGGATAAATAAGGGAGATTGAATTGGGCAAGATTGTGGTTTTACTGTTGGCGCTTTCGCTGATTGTTGAACGACTCACAGAAAAGATTTTGTATCTTCTGCCAGGCAATAATCGCAGGTTATGGTCCTGGATTGTAAGCATTGCCCTGGGGCTTTTGATTTCTTTTTGCTTCCAGTTTGGGTTTCTCAGTGAATTAGGGCTTAAGATTGGATCAAATATCAGCCAATGGGTAGATTACACCTTAAGTGGTATCCTAATTGCTTGTGGCAGTGAACCATTGCATTCAATTGTTGACGGATTGGCATATAAAAGGGACGAATTAAAAAGGAAGGCAAAACATGTTTGAAATTTTTGCCGGCAAGGATCCACAAAAAGCGTATCAACGTGCCCAGGAATATGTAAGAGAAGGAAAAAATCAGTCAGCAATCAAGGTTCTTGAAGAAAATCTTACAGAAGGCGAGGAGTCTTTTCCTTTGTATTTGGAACTTGCCCGCCTGTACTTTGAAAATGAGCAACGTGCAGAGGCGGTAGAAACACTCAGGACCGCACAGGTTAATATTCCTTCAAGGACAGATGAAATCATTGGTTTGCTTTCGGATTATTTCTTCCGCTATACCTCCATTGATGCTGGTGATTTTCTCCTTCAATTATATGTGGACCAGGAACAATATGACGAATTGTTTAAGGTTTTGAGGGCATTCAATGAGCGGGAATCCAAATTGTTAATCAACCGCTATGAAAAACTGAAACAGAATATTGTTACGAAAAAGGTGATTTCAAAACGAGATTTTGAAAATCTTTGTATTTATGGAACCATCATCTTTACTTATCAGGAGGGCAAATCTGCCTTTGAGAATATTGAATTTCTCTTGAATGCCGGTGGATTTCAGAAACAACTGCTTAACTGGGCAAAGGCAATGGCACGCGAAAGGTTTAATGATCCCTATACTGCGCTTTTGCTGCTCAAGGCTGAAGCCAGCGCTGGTCGCACCTCAGAGGTATTAAATCAGGCACAGCGCATCTATGAAAAATTCCCTGATTTTATTGACCCTTTACTTGATACTATCATTACCATTCATCCGCCGCCCGATTTAGAAGCAACCTTCAGTCAATTTATTACCGAATTGTATGTAAAAAAAGGCGACCTTGATGCCTCCCTATCAAGGTTGGAGACCCTGTTAAAAAAAGATCCCTCTAAGATTGAAGATGTAATAAAGACCCTGAGAGAATTACAACGGATCAATCCCAAGAATTTAAAGGTGCTATTTAGTCTGGCTGATAATCTTCTCAATGCCGGCCGTATTTCTCTTGCAATCAATGAATTTGACAAAATTCTTGAAATTGCACCGGATCAGCACTCCGAGATTATGCAAAGATATGAAAGGGCATTTGAAAAAGAACCCAATAATCCCCTTGTTGTCCAGGGACTCGTAAATTTCTATCTAAAACAGAAAAAAATCGATGAGGCAGTCACGGTAATTGATAAGGCATACAAAATAGATCGTGGTCTGATTGATGAATATATCATAAACCTGAATCTAATACTGGAACAGGCACCTGAAAATTATTATGCACTCTATCTTCTGGGAATGTGCTACAACCATAAAGGCGAAGATGAAAATGCCTCAATTATATTTGAAACTCTTTTGGAGAACAAGAAATATGAACTTGTTGATAAGGCATTGACCGAAATCCTGAAGACAAAACCTGAGGACTCAACCTATCTTAACCTAAAGGCGAAAACTCTGATCAATCTCAATAAAGATAGCGAAGCCTTTGCACTATTAAAACCACATATTGAAAATGCAGAAAACTTGATCGCCTTTGTGCCCACGCTTGATACAATTTTGAATCACAATCCTGAATATGGCAGACATATAATAAATATATATGGAAAAAATCGGGATATTGAGCCTGCAATATTTGATATTGCTATTGCCCGTGGTTGCGCATTTGCTGGAGAGTTTGATCGGGCAATAAAAAAGTTCGATGAACTTTTGGCAAATTCCGATACAAAGGAGACTGCAAAGCGGGCACTATTGGAAGTAATAAAAGAAAGGCCTAAGGCTGTACCTTTGCTTCTAACTGCTGCAAGAACCTTTATGAAAGATGGTGAGATTGAAATCGCCACTCAATTTTTTAAAACTGCCCAGATGGTAGACCCAAAGGCATTCTTTGAAATCATTGATGAATTCTATGATACACTCAAGGCATTTCCAAAAGACCGTGAAGTCTGGACTTTATTGATTGACACATTCTTTACTCGCAAACTCTATGATCGGGTGATTGAAGAATCTAAAAAGGGTATAGAAGTCTTTGGACCTCAAGCCCAATATTTTAATCTGAGATTGGGACAGGCACTTGTAGAAAGCGGAAACCTAAGCGATGGAGTTAGACCACTAATGCTCGCCCTTGATGGCGAAACTGATTATGCCGGTGAAGTTATTAGATATCTGGACAAGATTCTCACCGTGGATAAGAGTAATGTGCCGGCTCATTTTGCACGGGGCAGGGCATTATCAAGGACAAAGAGAATTGATGAAGCAGTTGAGGAATATTTGCTCACAGCCCGTATCGTACCGGCAAGGGCAGAATATGTTCTTGATGAATTGAAATCCCTTGCTGCAAAGGCGATTGCCAATCCCCGGGTTGTCTTTGCTATGGGTGCAATTGAAGTCAATCTAAGAAAATACCCGGAAGGGATAAAACATCTATTGCAATCCTGCGAACTGGACAATAATCTTGTGCAACGGGTCTTACCCTTACTTGAAAAACTACAATCCCAGGCACCTTCGGCACTTCTCTCGTTCAGTTTGGCAAGGGTTTACTACCTTGCAAATATGAAGACTTCAGCCATAAAATTCTTTATTAACGCCCAGACCCAGGATCATACCTTCCGTGAACCAGCGATTTCCGAAATGAAAAAGATCTGTGCTGAGGAACCACAGGATATAGAAGCAAGAAAAGGATTGGCACAACTTTATTTTGATTATAATAATCTTGAAGATGCTATCCACCTGAGCGAAGAAATCTATCGCACAGATAGAAAAGAAACACCGTGGATAAAGCAGTTTATCCTACAAATTTTGTCTAAAAATCCTGCACATATTCCTTCTTACTATTTTTTGGGGAAGATATTTCTTGAAGAAGAAAACTACCATAAGGCTATTGAAATCTACAAAAAACTCAACGAAATTGCACCGGCTGAAATTCCCGGGGTTATTGAAATACTAAAAGAGTATTACGAGAAAGCACCTGAACTTATACACTATACTGGAATTCTATACAAGGAGATTGGTAATCTCAATGCTGCAACTGAATTGTTCACGAAGCTTTTTGATAGGACACCGGATTTCGCTGATAATTTATTGCCCCAACTCAAAGAGATCATTCTCAAAAATGAAAAATCTATACCAGCGTATATGCTCTTAAGTAAAATTCATAGTTTCAAGAGCGAATATGAACAGGCAATTGAGTATTTGAAAAAAGTACAAATACTTCTGCCGGAAAAGAAAGAAGAGATTCTCCTAAGACAGGGGCAATTATATTTTGAAAAAGGGGAAGTCAACAGAACCCTTGAAATCTACACAAGGCTCTTGCAGGAAACCAAAGACCGCAAACTTGTATACAAAACGATAAGAAAGATAAGAGATGATTATTTCAATCAAAAATTGAAAATAACAACGGGTGAAACCGATGATGATCGGCTATTGAGGGCAAACATCTATCTATTAATGGACAAAATACAAGATGCAGAAAGGGAATTGGAGTCCATGAATCCAGAATCCTATCAAAAGAAAGATTGTATAATCTTAAAGGCAAGAATATTTCTCAAGAAAAACCAACCAATTGATGCCCTGGAGACAATTAGAACATTATCTATTGATAGAGAAACTGGCTTGCTTTATGCAGATATCTATGAGGCACTCGGTTCATATACCGCGGCAGCAAGTGCCCTCAAGGAAGTTGGCGACAGCACACTCTATCCAAGAATTGAACGATATGAAAAACTTGCTCAGGAAAGAAGGTTGGGCAGGGGCAGATATTTTATTGAAGGGAGGATTTAATGAAATGTCCATTTCTTATTAAAAGAAAGGAAGTTTTTGACCGCGACGGCAAGAAAATTGGCGAAGAAATAGAAATCAAAGAATGTATTAAGAACGAATGTATGGTTTATGATGGTGCGGCAAAATTGTGTTCCCTGCTTTCTTCCAATATAAAAAATGGTATTATAATTGAAGATTTCAAGAATGGTGTCAAAGACATAAAAGATGAAATGTTTCAACGCAATGAGGCACTGGGTGTGCTGATTTCAACAACCATTCAAACACTCCAGGATTCACTGCTAAATCGCTTTGATATAATGAAAAAACAGAATGAAGTAATCGCCCTTGGTTTTGACCATCAATCAGAAATTCAGAATACCTTGATTGAGACAATTAAGAACATTTCAGAGAAACACATCAATCAATTTGAGGAATTAAACAAGACAAACCGTGAACAGATTGAAACCTTGAAATTACTACAGGAAACCAGCTTGAATATTTCCAGCACCCAGAACAAATTGATAGAGAATCTTAGTGATTTGCTATCCGAAATAAAAGGTAATTTTGACGGTCTGAACGAGAATATAAGCCACAAGACTGAAACAATCAGAAGTGCAATTGAGAAAGTTGCCACAACATACCAGATAGGCACTGAAACAATAGGTGCTGAAATAGAAAAGAATAATGTAACTGCACAAGAAATATTGAAAAAATTTGAGGTGGTAGAGAACCTTGTAAATGGTGTTAATAACATTTCTGATCTCATTAGAAATGAAATTGCAGGAATAAAATCTGAAACCGTTAGTGCGCTTAATAATCTAATGGCAAAAGTAGACGAATTGAGATTATCCTATAGTGACATAGCAAAGATGCAACAAGAAAATCAGGAGAAATACTCTAAGGAGTTCCAGGAAATACTCAGCAACCGACTTGATGAACTCAGAACCTCCCTTACCACATTTTTACAAGGTCAGGAAACCAATCAACAAAATCTACTAAAGGATCTTGAAGGGACGATTGGTTTTAAACTTGATGAATTAAAAGTGCTTTTTAATGAATTTTCAAAAATGCAGCAGGGCAATGTCGAGATACTCAGTGGCCAGTTTGAAAAAGTCACTAATAGTATCGTCCAGAAATTTGATGATACAATGAACATCATCAAACCAGAAATGTCCAGCCTGAGAAATGAACTCGCCAGCAATCTCACCGATATCCAGAATTACCTAATTGCCCTGGGAACCCCACTCAATGAGTTAAAGGAATCTCTAAATGCACAACTAAACTCAATCCAGGAAAATCTAAGAGTCTATGAAGCACCACTGAGTGAATTAAAAGAGTCTATAAATCACCAGTTAGTTGCAGTTCAGGATGGACTAAAAAAATATGAAGAGCCATTCACCGAATTGAAAAACGCCCTCAATAACCAGTTGAATGTTATTCAGGAAGGCTTGAACAGATACGACAGTTTAAATAATACACTCAAGAGTGGTTTGCATAACATCGGCGAATTTCTGAATAATACGAATCAGAGTTACATAGATTATTTAAACAGAATTCAAACCACAATGGCAAATTTTGAAGGACTTTTTGAAAGGACCCAGAGCAATATTGGCAATATGAGTGAGATGATGAATAATCTAAATCGTAATTATCTTGAGTCTCTGAGTAAGATTGCCGGACTCGCTGAAGGAATGCGTAAGGGTGTGGAGAATGTTGGTGAAGGTATGCACGAGTCAGTAAAAGATCTGATTACAGAAATGAAAAAAGAGATCGGTAATCTTGAAGAACAATATGAAAAGACCTTTGGTGATATTGCCCGGCTATCGGAAAAATTCGGTGAACTTAATAATCAGATCAACCGTATGACCAATGAAATACAGAAACAGTTTAAGGAATCACTGGAACAACAGGTTGAGGTTTCAAAATTCAGTAATGAGGTTTTAAAGAATCTAAAAGAATATTTTGCCAAACAGGAAGAACAATACAAAGAGGAACAGATTGCCAAGAAGAAAAAGGATGCACTTGACCACTTTGATCGCGCGACACTCTATTATTATAGAAGCAATCATGAACTTGCGCTGAATGAAATTGATAGGGCACTGGAACTTGACAGGTTGGCTGAGTATCTAAATCTTAAGGGACTTGTACTTACTGAATTGGGTAGAGACAAAGCTGCAAAAAATATCTTTGAAGAGGCGCTGAAATTAGAGCCCAACCTTGCTGAAATCTATAATAATATGGGCTTGCTATACATAAGGACAAAGAAGTTGAATGAAGCAGTGGGTATGTTCCAGGAGGCAATCAAGCGCAATGTCAACTATAGCCTCGCCTATGTTCATATGGGCAAGGCATTGATTGAGTTAGAAAAATTTGATGAGGCAATATCAGCATTCCAGCGAGCCTTGGAGATTGATCCGACAAATCGTGAGGCAAAAGAAGCACTTGAATTATATAAGCAGGGCAAATTAGGAAGTTAAATTTTGGGTGAGTTTTCAAACAGGAGTTGATCAATGAGAAACTTATTATTGCTTGTTTTTGTTCTTACATTTGTCAGTGCGGATGTAATGTACGAGATGGAAACAGAAAGTACGGGAATGGTAGTCGGTGAAGATTGTGGCGGTATAGATGAACTTACAGTAAGAATTCGGAATTTCATTAAGGGAGATCGCATGCGCTCTGAACTCAAGGCCGAGGCTTTACTAAAGGGTAAGACTGAAAAACTTACGATTACGCGTCTGGATAAAGGTGTAATCTGGGTGATTGACAATGAGAACAAAGAATTTTTTGAGATCCCGGTGCATATTGATTCAGCCAGAACGCCATCTGCGGAATCTTCAGAGGAATTACCTGATATGACAATTAAAAAAACCGGGGAAACAAAAGAAATTCTCAAGGTTACCTGTGAGAAATATGTGATATCGTTGAGTATGCCTTCTGGCGAAGATGACCTGCAAATGACCCAGACAATATGGGTGGGCAAGAATTTTTCAGGCTATGATGAGATCGTTGCAATTAACAAGAAGATGATGGGCAATTTTACCAACCCGGGCATAATCGGTATTGATAAAGACCTTTTTGAAAAAATCCAGAAAAAAATTACCGAAATTGATGGGTTCCCTCTGGAAATAGAACTCTATCTATCAACGAAAATTCAGGGAATTGAAATGGTCATAAATTCCAAGAGTTCTGTTAAAAAAATTAGCACCGCGCCGATAACTGACCGAGTGTTTGAATTACCTGAAGGATATAAACCCGGTACTTCTTTGAAGAGCAATTAAGATTAATCCGGAATAAAACAGGATATTTTGTGTATAATAATAATGAGAGCGATGAAAATTTAATTGAAGCGGTGAAAAAGGGAGATTGTGAGGCATTTGCGCCCCTTATTGAACGTTATAAACTTTCGATATATCGTATTGTCTATCGTATGGTGCATAATCGTGACGATACCGAAGATCTGGTTCAGGAGATATTTATAAAGGCATATAATGGAATTAATGGTTTCAAGGCGGGTAATAGATTCTTTCCCTGGCTCTCGAGGATTGCGCTTAATCATACGCTCAATTTTATTAAAAAGGAGAAAAAGGTTGATGTCCAGCCACTTGATTGGGTACCAAATTATGCTGATAACAAGAATGATCCTGTGCAGATTATGGAAAACAAAGTTTTAAGAGAGAAGATTGCCCAAGCCATGGAACAGTTGCCTGAGGACCACAGAGCAATCTTGGTCTTAAGGATTGAAGAGGAGTTGTCTTATGAGGAGATAAGTCAGGTACTGGGCATTCCAAGGGGGACCGTGATGTCAAGATTAGCAAGGGCAAGACAGCGATTGAAAGAAATATTCGAGCAAAAAGGAAATATTGAGGCATAAACTATGAAAGATAAATTAAATAATAATAATCCCATATCTAAGTGTGGCTTTTCTATTGTTTTATTAAGTGCATATATTGATAATGAACTCAATGAAATTGAACGACAGACCGTAGAAAACCATATTAAAGAATGTCCAGTTTGTCAGAAAATTATTGAACAGTTTGGAATAATTGGTGCGCACCTCAGAGAAATGGAATTTGAAGAACCATCCCGTGAATTTATCTTCAATCTCAAAAAGAATGTCATGGAGAAAATAAGAAGAAAGGAGAAATCCACAATCGTAAAATTTCTACCCGCGCTCTTACCGGTCGCAGCCGTGGCAATTTTGGTTCTCCTTATCACGGGATATGAAGAATTAGAAAGACCTATAGGAATGAAGGACAAAATTGGTATTCCTGCGGTTTCAATTGAAGCCCCGGCACCGACCGAAAAATTTGATATAGTCATTCCAAAACCAAGAATTGTAGCAAAGACTCGTGCGGTTCAACCATCCACCGGTAGCGCCGAGAAGATCTCGGTTGCTGATAGAGAAACTGAATTGAGTTCTGAGAAAAAAGAATCTCCAGTAGTTGCCGACGCCGCACGTGCGCAGGAAGAGGTCAGTCAAGTTGTAGTACGGGCAATAATTGATTCTACGGGAAAAATTCTGAATGTTGCCACTGGAAATACCATTACGCCTGAGGAAGATACTACAGTTTCCCGGCTGTTAAAAGGGCAGCAACTTGCACCACCCACAATCAGGGGCAAAGCCACACAGATGTTTGTGGAGATTATTCCAGCACAACCAGACTCCAACTAATCGAAGTTCAACACCCTATAGTTTCTTATTAATTTTCTTCAAGAATTGTCCCGCCGCATTCTGCTCGGCATTCTTTTTGCTCATCCCCTCACCTTCGGAAATTTTCCTGCCATTGATGTATAATGCCACATAAAATAATCTCTTATGGGGTGGTCCCTGTTCTTTTATGACCCGATACTCAATATCCTTCTTATTCTTCATTACCCAACCATTCAAAAGAGATTTGTAATCTCGTGAAAGTCTGAATTTTTTGTTCAGGAATAACTTCAGAAAATACTTTTTTGCATATTCAAATCCACGGTCAAGATAAACTGCTCCGAATATTGCCTCTAATCCACTACTGATATTGGCGCGTCTTTTTCTGCCTCCAGTCAACTCCTCACCTTTATCCATAATCAGCATTTCGCCAATTTCCAGTTCTTTTCCCATTTTATACAATACCTCTTCACTTGTATAACGTTTTTTCAATTCGTTTAATTCACCTTCGGTTTTTTGGGGGAACTTTTTTATCAAAAAATCGCGCACCGCGAGTTCCAGGACTGCATCACCAAGGAATTCAAGAATTTCATTTGACTTGATTCGGTCTAATGCTACCGCAGATGAGTGGGTCAAGGTCTTTTTCAATAATTTTTTGTTTTTAAATCTTACACCCAATTTATTTTCAATCTTTCTTAATGTTTGCAATTGCCTCAATTTCAACCAGCACCCCCTTTGGTAACCCATTTACAAAGACGGTTGTCCTTGCCGGTGGTTTGTCAGGAAAATATTCAGCATATATCTCATTCATCAAGGGAAAGTCTTCGGATTTTGTCAGATAACAGGTTGTCTTCACAACTCTGTCCAGGCTCGCACCTGCGGCATTGAGCACTTGCTTGAGATTTTCCAATATCTGCTTTGTCTGTTCTTTTATTCCACCCTTTACCACTTCTCCAGTATCAGGCAGAATTCCAATCTGACCGGCAGTAAACACAAAACCGCCGACAACCACGGCCTGGGAATATGGTCCGATAGCCTTTGGCGCCTTATCAGTTTTAATGATTTTCTTCATATTTCACTCCTTTTTTATAATTCCATTCTTTAAATAATAATTCTGTTCATGGAAATTAAAAATTTTATCCTGCAGATAATCAATCCTTTTATGGAAAACAAGCCAGCAGGAATGACTGAAATTTTCCATAATCTCCAATGCCAATTCTTTTTCTACAAAACCGCCTAATTTTACCCGGTAAAGATTATTAAGACTTGAATCAATCACTGTGGGCAATCCAGTTTTCTTGATACTGTCGCAAAGATTCCGTGCATACTCAAATTCAGAAAAGGCACCAAGTTGAAGATAGAAGAGTGAATCTTCTGAATCAAATTTCGTTTCAACTGGTTTTTTCACAGCATATTCGTGCTTTGAAAAAGGTCTTATAGAACCAGTATGCACATCCATTAGAAATAACTCGTTATCTCTATTTATACACAAATTTTCTCCGCAGTCCATAACATAGATTTCTGAGATATTTCGGTCATTCATAAGAACATTCTTTAAACGCATTGTGAATGGGTCAATCAGTACCATATAATCACTATTCCAGAAAATAAAACCACAATTTTGTGTAGCATTGGGTAATAGTACAGGCTGAAAATCAATGATTCTGCCTTTCATATCAATCGCGCAGATCGCCTGCTGGTTTGTGATTATGTAACCCTTTTTGTAATAAAAGAAATCTTCGCCCGGGAAGTTGAATTTGATACTCTTTTTTATTTTCAAGTTAAGGTCGAGAAGATGGAGACCTGAACTCGTGAGAATGATAAAAGCTTTTTCTTCAGGAAGATAGTAAAATTTCTTTATTTCTATAAACGAACCGGTCTTCACCCTTTTTGCTTTCACCCGGTCAATGACCTTAATTGCGCTTCTTTTTTCATTATTGGTAACAAGATAAATAAGATTCTTATCAGGCAATTGTGCGGGTGGAGCCATTGGCTGGTAATCACCTGGTTCAATACCGATGCCGGTCTTGAATGCGAGATTGTTCTTATTCAGCACTATGATTTCTGACATAGAGATAAGAAATATTTCATCCTTTCCGATTGTGAGATTGTTAAATTTCTGGGGTAGAGGGGTTCGGTCAACAATGCGAAAACTGGCCGTATCAATACCATAGATATTGCGTGCGGTCAGGACATATAAGAAATCCTGCATTGCATAGTCAATGACCTCTTCTTTCAATACCATCTCTTGATAAGACAGAGTCTGACAATCAACCTTTAAAATGCTATTATTACGAGGAATTAAACTTGAAAGTAAAAAATAGGTTAAGAACATTGATTATATCATATAGAAACCTAATAAAAAATCAAGGAGTAACAAAAAAAATCGGGGCGATCCGATTTGAACGGACGACCCCCAGCACCCCAAGCTGGTGCGCTAAACCAACTGCGCCACGCCCCGATAACAAATTATATATGAAATTAAAATCAAGTCAAGTTGGTAATAATCTGAATCTACTTCTTATTATTTCGGTGAGAAATCAACCACAAATCCAATTTTGGAGAATTCACCCCAATCAAGGTGTAAGTTTTTAAATGACCTTTTGCCGTTATACGGTGTCGCAGCCCGTTTCGTGGATCGGAAGTTGGTTATTAGGTGAAGAAGTGTGTTTAGAAGTTGGAGTAGAGTCTTTAGTCTCAAAGTTAAAACAGGGGATTGCTTCGTCAATTCGTTCCTCGCAATGATGATAAGAAGTTTCACGGGACTAAAATCCCTATTCCAGAATGGGAAAATGGAAAGTTGGGACTCAGAATGACAGGGGAAGGAATTGGCGGAGCGATACAGTGTTTCCTGCGATTCCTGCGAGCCTCTAATTTTTTTGTAGTGGTCAAGCTTGCTTGACGTTTTGATAATAAGTAAACCAGGTGGTGTGGTGGTCAGCCACTAAGGTCTTCCCAATGGTGAGATGGGTTGTGTGAGAAAGTGTGAATTATATGCCTGAACGCTTGCTTGCATCTGCTCGGTTGACAATTTCAAAAAATTGATTATCATATATTAGGTAAACGGGCACCTATGCCCAATAATTTATAACTATTCTTTAGCCGGGGTGGTGGAATTGGCAGACACATACGTTTGAGGGGCGTAGGCCTTCGGGCATGGGGGTTCAAATCCCCCCTCCGGCATCAGGGTAGGTATGATGACCATATTTATCATTTGTATTTTATTAAATTCACCTATTGAAACAATCACACCTGACATTGACACCAGGATATACACAATCAGAGAATCTGCTCCAAACTGGACTCAGACATTCACTCCACCCCAGCAGATGCCGAACTGGCCCAAAACGATCGGAGTGAGCCCATATTATGCTCCAAGTGGTGTAAATCTTGCTGATATTGATAATGATGATGATTTAGAAATCATCGTTGGTTCCACAAACAATCAGGTCTATATCTGGGATTATCAGGGAAATCTGATGCCGGGCTGGCCATTGACAGTTGGTGGGATGGTTCAGGCAAAGGTTGCAGTTGGTGATATTGATAATAATGGTGATAGGGAGATTGTCATTGCTGCACGGAATGGTTATGTATATGTGTATAACCATGATGGAACAAATTTCCCAAACTGGCCCCAGAATGCATATGGTGTTCTCGGGTTTATCGCACCAGTTTTGTTTGACCTTGACCGCGATGGTGATTTAGAAATAATTATGGCGCAGATGCAATCCGGACAGCCTGGTCATGTCTATATCTGGCATCATAACGGCACGGTCTATCAGGGCTGGCCACAGAATACTGATTATCTTGCAGTTGCCTCGGTTGCGGTTGCAGACATAGATAATGACAGTCTCTTTGAAATCGTTTGTCTATCTTATCGTTCTGTATATGTCTGGGACCAGAATGGCAATACTGAACCGGGCTGGCCCAAACTTAATGTTGCTGGTGGAATGAGTTATGCACAACCTGTTCTTGCTGACCTTGATGATGATGGCGACCTTGAGATACTACACTCGTATTATACAAGCGGACAAAACTATGTCAATATTTATCACCACGATGGAACGAATTTTGCTAACTGGCCGCAGACATTTCCGGGTCCACAGACCTATACAATGCCGGTTGTCGGTGATATTGATGGAGATGGTGATTTAGAGATATTCGGTGGTGGCCATATCATTGGTGCACCAAATTTACTTGCAAGACACCACAATGGAAACCAGGTGAGTGGCTGGCCTGTGAATTGCGATATGATGGAATGTTCACCGATTGTGTTTGATGTTGACAATGATAGATTCCGTGAGGTCCTCATTGCGGATAATTCAAATCCTGGAAATTTTTATGCATATGAAGGTAATGGTTCTTATGTTCCTGACTGGCCTATCTCCATACCTTCGGCTGCGATTGTGAATAGCCCTTCAGTTGGGGATGTTGACCTTGATGGCGATATTGAAA
The DNA here is from genome assembly GCA_964418185.1 of uncultured bacterium. Lineage (GTDB taxonomy): Bacteria > Hydrothermota > Tepidihabitantia > SM23-42 > JAOAFX01 > JAOAFX01. The sequence goes on along the minus strand of CAYQKL010000007.1, from coordinate 13,833 downwards.
TCAGCCTGCTTGTAAGCAATGGTACAGTAAACCTCTGGACAATACAGGACATACCTTATCACGGTTATTATACAGATTGGGGTACATATTATCATGACCAGTGGAATACAGGCTGGTTTCATCCCAGAAAACCACAGAACTTAATTGCCACTGCCCAGACCGACCATATCAATCTCTGCTGGCAAAAGAATACCGAACCTGATATTGCAGGATACGATATCTACCGCAGTGGGACATCAGGCGGACCATATACAAAGATTAATACTACATTGGTGATGGATACGACATATAATGACTATCAAGTTTCTCCAGGGATAACTTATTATTACTGTGTCACTGTCCGGATAAAGGCATTCGCCGAATCCAGATTGAGCAATGAATCCTCTGCACAACTGGGAATAAATGATGAAGGAAAATTTTCTACACTATCTCCAATTGAAATAACTCCCAATCCATTCAGGGAGAAGATAATAATCAGATACACAATGCAGGATGCAGGGCAGGGTTTTATTGACCCGGCAGGTTTATTCAACCGTAGCCTTGCAATTTATGATGCGAGTGGTAGAATGGTTAAAAGAATTAAGTTTCGCCATGACGAAAATCCTCGACTTACCAAATCGGGACATTTAGCCATTTACCAATCTGAAATTATCTGGTATGGTGAGGATCAGGTGGGCAACAAAGTTCCGAATGGCATCTATTTTGTTGAGGTCAACCAGGATAATAGAAAATTCATCCAGAAGATCATTAAGATTGAATGAAAAGGAATCCAGCAAATATGAATTTTAATGAATGTCCGTATATATGGGAATGATGGGTAAGGCATAAAGCCGGTTGTTCAACAAATTATTATCTTGACATAGATAATTTAATATATATAATCATAATATGGTTATATCAAAAGGCTGGATAGACAGATTTAAAGGAGCACGGAAATGACTCGCCGGGCATATAGACCCGGTCGGGTCTGTAAGATAAACCACCATTTTTACTACAAATCAATCGATAAGATAGAGCATAAAACAAAATTTATAGGAGGAGCCAAATGACTCGTCTGGGATTTAGACCCGGTCGGGTCGTGGCACAACTCCATAAATTATACTACAACCTAATCTCACGAACAAAACATTTAACCCATAACCATAAAAAAGATTACATAAAAATTTTGCAATCTTTAACAATGAAAGGAGGTGATGGCATCAAAAAAAATCAAATCCAATATTATTTAGGAAAGACATTAAATAAACAGAAAGGGGGTAAAAATGAAAAAATGGTTAATCCTAACAGGCATACTGGCTGGGGCATTATCTTTTGCTGCCCAGCGGGTTGTGGTGTGTGAGGAATTCACCGCCACCTGGTGCACATATTGCCCGGGTGCAGCCAGGGGTCTTGATGAAAACTATGAAAGGGATTATGACTCAATAGTCGTAATTGCCTATCATTCTTCTACGAGTGACCCATTCTATTCTGCAGAAGCAGCGTCAAGATTATCCTATTATAGTGTTTCCGGGTATCCGACAACTATATTTGATGGTGTCAGAAGGGTTGTTGGTGGTGTCCATACAGGAACAATGTATGCCTGCTTCAGGGATACTATAACATATCGCCTCGGAATATCAAGTCCACTGATAATCAATCTCACCTGTAACTATGATACGATTGCCAATACCGGTAATGTAAATGCAACGATACAGAATACATTATCAAGTTCAATAAATGGAACACTCCATTTTGTCATTGTAGAGAATAATATTCCTTACAACTGGCAGGGTATGACTGAATTAGACTTTTTAATGAGGGATATGCTACCTGATGCGAATGGTGAGGCAGTCACTATTCCTGCAAATAACAGTATAACTAAGTCAAGGAGTTTCACAATCACATCATCCTGGAAGGAAAAGGATTGTAAGATTGTTGTATTTGTCCAATCAAGCACAAGAGAAGTCTATCAGGGTGCAGAGATAGGTATTGTGCCGATACCGGAAATGGAGTATTACGGAATTAATTATTCCGAAATCAGTGGGAATAATAATCGCTGGGCTGAACCAGGTGAGGCAATTGGGATGTATGTCTATGCAAAGAACTTAGGAGATGGGGTTTATTCTGGTTCTACAGGTATTACCTGTTCAGACCCTTATGTTACAATAACCAGTGCAACACCACAGAGTGTAGCGATTGGTCCTGGTGATGTGGATACAGTCAGTATCTGCAATTTCAATATCAGTGCTTCCTGTCCTACACCGCGTCAGGTCAGTTTTGTTGTAAATTTTGGCGCTCATAATGATACATTCCCGTTCATCATTACCAGAACACCGGGCTTTTCAGACAATATTGAATCAGGTCAGGGAAACTGGACCCATTCTGGAATCAATGATAACTGGCACATAACGACCTATAAATCCCATTCACCAACCCATTCCTGGTATTGTGGTGTAGAATCTAACCATCAATATTCGAATGAAAATGATGCTTCGCTCATATCTCCATATTTTGTTGCAACCCCTGATAGTTCACTGAAAATATGGCATCAATACAGTCTTGAGTTAGGCTGGGATTATGGTTATATAGAGATTGACAATGGTTCAGGTTGGTGGAGGACTGTTGGTACATTCACCGGAACGCAGAGTTCCTGGGCCCAACTTTTATATCCGCTCACGAACTATAACGGACAGACCATAAGACTAAGGTTTAGATTCATCAGTGATGCCTCGGTTGTGCAGGAAGGCTGGTATGTGGATGATATCAATGTGCCCACGCCGGTTGGTGCTGAGGAAAATAATAATGATAATGGTTTAGCAAAATTCACGGTTTATCCCAATCCATTTAGTAAGGGATTACACATAAGATACGCAAATCTAACAGCCGGAAAAGAATATACAATTTCAATCTATGATGCCTCAGGAAGATTGATCAGACAATGGGATATCAAGGACTTATTACCAACTGATAATGTAATATGGAATGGAGATGATAATAATGGAATGATTCTGCCAAACGGAATCTACTTTGTGAGATTAGAATCTGAAGAAAGCTCATTGATAGAAAAGGCGATACTTGTTCGTTAAAAAATGGGCGGGCAGGAGATTTTTAATCTCCTGCCCGCTAAGAAGGAGTGATTATGACTCAAATGAGATTGTCGATCATTACCTTTGTCTTTGTATTACCATTATTTGGGCAATACAGTTTTGATTTTACCTGTGTGAGTGATACATTCCAGACTGGAACTGACTATTTTGTCTATTATTTCCATCTTACCAACACCGGAACATTGCCTGATAGTTATGCCTTTGACTGTCGGGTGGTTGATAGTATGCCCGGATGGTTTGAAATCTATTGTGCTGGTGGCCAGTGTGCAGAACCCGGTGTCATACTTTATGACTATCTCACGCCTGGTGCAGTAGATACCGGGATTGATATCTCGGTCTATACCGCGCAGAATGTCTGGGGGACAGAAAAGATTAATCTCGTTGTGTGGTCTTTGCACAACCCGGGATTAAGGGATTCCATCAATGTCTATGCGGCAATGGAACAGGGAGTTGGAGAGAATAAGAGGTTTGAAGTTGAAATGGTAAATCTTGAAGTTTGTCCAAATCCATTCAAAAGCAGATTGGAAATCAGATATGAGATTTCGGATATGGGATACGAAAAGATGAACGAACGCATATCTGACATCTCATTTCGCATACCCTTTGGTTTAAAAATATATGATGCAACGGGCAGAATGGTAAAAGCGTTCAACCATTTATCCACAACGCAGTATGGTAACCGAATTTTATGGTCGGGTGATGACGATTCTGGCAATATTCTTCCTGAGGGTATTTATATAATCTGCGTGGAAGCCAGAGGATTTAAGGCAAATAAGGCAGTGGTTAAATTGAAATGAAGAGATATTCAATATTTTTTGTCTTTTTACTCTTTCTATCCTGTTCAGAGTCTCCAGAGATAAAAAAAGAACCTGCGGGCAGGATTGTTCTTGCTGAATTCTTCACCTTTGCGCGGTGCGTATATTGCCCTTATGCTGAAGAGGCACTGGATAGTCTATCTAAAGAATATGGTGATAGTCTTGCAGTAATTGCCTATCATCGGCGTGCCCTTGGTGATACATTGAGTCCACCTTATGTAGCAGTGAGAGAGTCATTATATTCTATTCAGACTTCTCCAATTGTTGTATTTGATGGCGTGCATATCGTGCAAACTGAAAAACCCGAAGACGATTATCCGACCTATAAAAATTTTATAGAATTAGAAAGAGGAGATACAACATTTTTAAGATTACAACTGGATATTGCTGTTCAGGGTTCTTCAATCAATTTAAAGTCTATTTTGATTCCGCTTGATACAATTGAACAGGGTAATTACAGGTTATTTCTGATTGTAGTAGAAGATAGTGTATATTTCAAACAGGTAGGAGCTCCTGAATCAATCTTTTGTTTCGTGATGCGGAAGATGATTCCTGATGAAGAGGGTATAGAAATCAATCCTGTCTTTCCGGATACATTGGTGGAAGAAATAGATTTTTTAATTCAACCTAACTGGGATACTGATAAACTCGGCATAGTTGCCTTTGTGCAGGATATGGAAACTAAGAAAGTTTCTCAGGCGATTACAATGAGAAGGATTATTGATTAGAATTTGTTTTATATTCTAGGTGAATAATGTGTTGTGTTTAAATTATCATAAAGAGACTTAAGTCTTTAACTATATGTGTTTTAAATTCTTGACTTATGATAATATTTTAATATACTAACATAATGATTTTTGTGCCCGAGTGGATACCGGTTCATAAAGGAGTACGGAAATGAATCGCCGGGTATTCAGGCCCGGTCGGGTCTGCGGAAAACAGGAGAGATTAACTCCTGAAAAAACCCTTAATATAAATTCCATACCTCTATCTTTGAGCAATTTCAACCACTTTAATTTTTCATTTGACCATCTTAAAAATTACCATTTAACCAACATAAGGAGGTTTTATGCCCAATCCCTGGGATAAGATAGTCGGCACAAAGGAGTATAATAAAAATTATGAGCGTTTGATAAAAATCGGCCGACAAAAGGGTTATGTCTTCAATAAGAAAATAAGCCGGGTGAAGAAGGTCATCGGTCTTATGACAATGAATTATCTTGAATACAAAAAATATTACTGTCCATGCAAACAGAGTGAACCTCTAAATCCAAAAAAGGATGTGCTCTGCCCTTGTCCCGCACTGGATGAGGAAGTCAAAAAAGACGGACACTGCTTTTGTGAATTGTTTTATAAAAAGGATAAAAAATGAATAAGTACGAAAAGATATGGCAGGAATTAGGCCTTGATGTGGGATTGCATAACGAGGTTCTTGCATATATCAACAAGGGTTTTCAGAATACAGTGGGTAAACAGAAGAATAGACCGAAAACAATGGAGTATTTTGATAATGTGCTTCATGAATCACACGGTGGCAGGGTTGCTGAATTACTTGAGGAAAGATCAAAAGATAAAAAGATCGTGGGATTTTTCTGTATATATGTGCCTGAAGAAATTATTATGGCACTCGATCTGGTTCCTATTGCCCTTTGTGGGGGCACAAATTTTTCTGTGCCCTACGCAGAAAAGACCCTGCCCAGGGATATCTGTCCATTAGTAAAATCAACGCTTGGCCTTGCATTCTCCAAGACCTGTCCTTATGCACCGATAAAGAGTCTGGCAGTTGGTGAGACGACCTGTGATGCCAAGAAAAAGGTCTGGGATATTTTAGCCCAGAAGGTGAATTTCCACATTATGGAAGTGCCCCAGAAAAAGGAAGTTATTGATACCCATCTCTGGGACGATGAGGTTCACTTATTTGTAGAAAAACTTGAGAACCTCGCTGGAAAGAAACTTGATTTTATCAAATTAAAAGAGACGACTGAAATAATGAATAAAAAGAGAAAGGCATTGCAAAATCTTGCTGAATTGAGAAAAAAAGAACCAATACCAATAAGCGGGCTTGATACATTGATAGTAATGCAGGCAGCATTGAATGATGAGCCGGTCCGTTTCACAAAAAAGGTTGAAGAATTGTGCGATGAACTTGAAGACAGAATAAAAAAAGGAATATCACCGTTTTCTGATAAGACCAAAAGGATTATGGTTTCTGGTTGCCCTTCAGTGATGGGAAACTGGAAGATTCATTCTTTAATCGAGACTTCAGGTGGTGCAGTGGTCGTGGATGAGACCTGCACAGGTGTGAAATATTTTAAAGACCTTGTAGATACAAATAAAAACGACCTTGATAGTTTAATCAGTGCCATCGCTGACCGTTACTTAAAGATTAACTGTTCCTGCTTCACGCCGAATAATGACCGGCTGGAGATGGCAAAGAACCTTGCAATAGAAGGTCAGGTAAAGGGTGTAGTCCAGTATATACTTCAGTATTGCCATACATATAACATTGAGGCAATAAGGGTTGAAGGTATACTGAAACAGGCCAATATAACGAGTCTAAAGATTGTCACCGACTATTCAGAAGAGGATACGGCGCAACTGCGCACGAGGATTGAGGCATTTTTAGAGACCTTGACATAAAATAATGGGGCACTTCAAGGCAATTGG